>NZ_CP078143.1:1030000-1630000 GCF_019891395.1 Nitratireductor kimnyeongensis
CCCGAACGGCCGGTTCACATCGGGGTTTGGAATGCGGCGTCATCCGGTGTTGGGCTATAGCAAGATGCATACGGGCGTCGATTGGGCCGCTCCACGTGGCACCCCGATCATCGCCGCCGGCGATGGCGTGGTGGAAAAGGCGGGATGGGCCGGCGGATATGGCCGCCAGACCATTATTCGACACAATAACGGGTTTAAAACCTCCTACAATCACCAGAGCGGCATTGCCAAGGGCGTGACGGCAGGTGGGCGTGTTCGTCAGGGACAGGTCATCGGCTATGTCGGTGCCACCGGCCTGGTGACGGGCAACCACCTTCACTACGAGATGATCGTCAATGGCACCAAGGTCGATCCGATGCGTGTGCGCCTGCCCGACAATCGCGGGCTCAAGGGCGAGGACCTGCTGGCTTTCGAACGCGAGCGCAGTCGCATCGATGAGTTACTGAAAGAAAATGAGGACGCGCCGCTGTCAGTGGCATCGAGCGGCAGTTGATCATAGCCACCCCGAGCGAGCCAGCGGCCGGGTCCGACGCGATATCAGGCGGTTCAGACATGCGATGCCGCCAATATCGTCACCGGCCTCGCTGATCGCCTTATACAGCCACCAAGGCTCAGAGCTCCAGTCAGTCGCTGGCCAGTACATTTCCCTGCCTCTATTCAACGAAAGTAACGGTGACCCCCGGCTTGACGCGCTTCGCAAGTTCTTCGGCATCCCAGTTGGTCAGCCGGATACACCCATGAGAAGCCGTCTTTCCGATCTTTGACGGGTCCGGCGTGCCGTGGATGCCGTAAGTCGGCTTTGACAGGGCGATCCAGACGGACCCCACCGGGCCATTGGGTCCGGGCGGTATGGTCAACACCTTGTCGTTGTTCCCCTGCTTGAAGTTGATTTTCGGATTGTATGTGTATTCCGGATTGAGCGCGATCCGAGACACGGTATGTGTTCCCGTCGGCGAGGGCGTGTCGGATGAACCGATCGTCGCGGGATACGCAGCGACAAGCTGATCGTCTTCATTATAGGCACGCAACTGCTTGGCACTCTTGTCAGCCACGATGCGGGCGACGCTCGCCTTCATGGGCTTCCCGACATTCACCACCTTGATGATCGTGCCTGCCCGATTGAAATTCGCATCGGGATTGAGGGCAACGAGGTATTTCTCATCCATGTGAAAGCGCTCTGCGAGCATCTCGATCACGGATGTGTAGGATAGGGCATCAAGCTGAGCCTTGTGTGCGTAGTCAGCCGGTACCGAAGCGATATAAGGCCCTGCAGCGTCCTCTGCGGTGATGGTATATTCCTTGAAGGCCGGACCGCCCGTGCGTTCCAGTTCAGCCTCGATCCATTCCTTGTCGTAGGTTCTGAGCGTCTGCCCCGTTATCTCACGATAGGCCCGGATCGCCTTGTTCACGTTGTCGCCGGTGCGGCCATCGATGACACCGGGCGAAGCGCCCATACGATCAAGCAGCACCTGAAAGCGGGTCACATCCTCGCTAACCCCGCGTGGCCTGACCACGGCGCTGTCCCTTGGCAGAGCCGGCGTTACGGCAGCGCCACCTGACCCTGGATTGTTTCCTGTGCGCTGGTCGGGGAGCCCAGCCATATTGTCACGGGCGTCCGGGGCATCGAGCGGGGTTCGTTCGATGGGCTCGCGACCATAGTTCGGGTCCTCCGGATAAGCATCACGATCATCATATCGCGGAGCATTCGCATACGGATCCGAATAGCGGTCGTCGGGCGCATTACGCGCTCTGCCGCGGTTGCGCCGGTAACGATCGACCTCGCGGGGATCGGAGAAATCATAGACCTGGCCATCGAATTCGCGTGGGCGCGACGGTCGGCGCCCATCCTGCCGTCGACCCGGCGCCGCCGGGCGAATCTCCACCACCTCGCCGGTAAAGGCGTCGACGATGATTTCACGGCCGTACTGATCAATATAGACATCGAAATCGTAATTCTGAGCGAGCTGGACAGGCGCTTCCAGCGACTTGGCATCAGGAATAGCCTGGTTGTTTGCAAGCCCGTTGGTCAGGTGAAATGACGCGCCATCGCGCCACGTGTCGAGCTCCGGCATCACGGCCCAAGCTGAGGACGGCGCGGCAACCAAATACAAAGCGGTCAGAAAATTCAGTTTCACGTTCATCGCCCCTCGACTCATCCCACATGGACAGGCTGTTCGCGTAGCGAGCGATTCGCCCATTTGACGAATGATTTACCATAGGAGATGAACCGGACGTGAAGATGGCGAAGGTTGTGACAATTTCGAGGCGAGGTCACACCGGATCCAACCCCATCTCCCGCCGTGCCTTGCGCGCCACCCCATTGAACGACATGGGTGGGCTAAGGGAGGGCACCGCAAACCGCGTTGTAGTTGTCGATCTGCATGCGCCCTCCCCGGTATTGGTGGTCAAGCAGCCTGCCCGGCCTGTTCTTCCAGAGAAGCCTTGCGAGGCCGGAAATTGAGCCGGTCAGAGCCGGCCATGACCTTCACAATCGAGCCATCCAGGATATCCCCCTTCAGGATCTTTTCTGCCAGCGGATCCTGTAGCTCTCGCTGGATCACGCGTTTCAGGGGCCGCGCACCATAGGCCGGATCATACCCCTTGTTGGCCAGCCACTCGACGGCCTCACTATCGAGATCCAGTGTGATCTGGCGGTCCGCGAGCAAGTTTTCCAAACGCTGCAACTGGATCTCAACGATCTGGCCCATGTCCTGACGGCGCAAACGGTGGAAGAGGATGACCTCATCGATCCGGTTGAAGAACTCCGGCCGGAGTTTGGCCTTGACCAGATCCATCACCTCGTTGCGAACCTTGTCGACATCATCACCCTCATCAAGATTCACGAGGAACTCGGCACCAAGGTTGGATGTCATCACAATGAGGGTGTTGCGGAAATCCACCGTGCGACCCTGGCCGTCCGTAAGGCGTCCGTCATCGAGGACCTGCAACAGGACATTGAACACGTCTTGATGCGCCTTCTCGATCTCGTCGAAAAGGATGACCTGATAAGGCCGGCGTCTGACCGCCTCCGTCAAAACACCGCCCTCCTCATAGCCGACATAGCCGGGGGGAGCGCCGATAAGCCGGGCCACGGAGTGCTTCTCCATAAACTCCGACATGTCGATGCGCACCATGGCCTGCTCGTCGTCGAAGAGGAAAGTAGCAAGCGCCTTCGTCAACTCGGTCTTGCCGACGCCTGTCGGGCCCAGGAACATGAACGAGCCGATCGGCCGGTTGGGATCCTGAAGACCCGCACGAGCACGGCGGACGGCTTTCGAAACGGCTTGAACCGCCTCCCCTTGTCCGACGACGCGCCTGGCCAGTTCATCTTCCATCCGGAGAAGTTTTTCGCGCTCTCCTTCGAGCATCTTGTCGACCGGAATCCCGGTCCAGCGAGAAACGATATGGGCGACGTGATCGGGCTTGACCGTCTCCTCGACCATCCCGCCGGCACCGTCTTCCTCGCCCTGAGCCTCAGCCGCGGCCAATTTCTTTTCCAGCTCCGGAATCTGCCCATAGGCCAGTTCACCGGCGCGCTGGAATTCACCCTTGCGCTGGGCAATGGCCAGTTCATTGCGCGCTTCGTCCAGCTGCCTCTTGAGATCTGCAGCAAAGCCGAGCTTATCCTTTTCTGCAGCCCAACGGCTGGTCAGGCGCGCCGATTCTTCCTCCAGATCGGTCAGCTCGGTTTCGAGCTTGGCGAGGCGATCGCGCGAGGCTTCATCTTTCTCCGCTTTCAGCGCTTCGCGCTCGATCTTAAGCTGCATGATGCGCCGGTCGATCTCGTCGAGCTCCTCCGGCTTGGAATCCACCTGCATGCGCAGGCGGGATGCCGCCTCGTCCACCAGGTCGATGGCCTTGTCGGGAAGAAACCGGTCGGTGATATAACGGTTGGAAAGCGTGGCGGCCGCGACCAGCGCAGAATCGGAGACCCGCACCTTGTGGTGCTGCTCATACTTCTCCTTCAAGCCACGCAGGATCGAAACCGTGTCCTCAACAGTCGGCTCTTTCACGAAAACCGGCTGGAAACGGCGTGCCAGCGCTGCATCCTTTTCCACGTGCTTGCGATACTCGTCGAGCGTCGTGGCGCCGACGCAGTGCAGCTCACCCCGCGCAAGCGCAGGCTTGAGAAGATTGGAAGCGTCCATGGCGCCATCAGCCTTGCCGGCCCCGACAAGCGTGTGCATCTCGTCGATGAAAAGAATGATGTTGCCGTCGGCAGACGTCACCTCCGACAGAACGGCCTTCAGCCGCTCCTCGAACTCACCGCGATATTTCGCGCCAGCAATGAGAGCGCCCATATCAAGCGCCATCAACTGCTTATCCTTGAGGGATTCAGGCACATCCCCGTTCACGATACGCAAGGCGAGCCCTTCGGCAATGGCCGTCTTGCCGACGCCTGGCTCCCCGATCAGCACCGGGTTGTTCTTGGTACGCCGGGAGAGGACCTGGATCGTGCGCCGAATTTCGTCATCGCGGCCAATCACCGGGTCGAGCCGACCGGCTCGGGCGTCCGCCGTCAGATCACGCGCGTATTTCTTGAGAGCATCATAGCCCTGTTCGGCGCTGGCCGAATCGGCGGTGCGACCCTTGCGAATATCGTTGATGGCCTGATTGAGTGCCGTCGGGGTCACCCCTGCCCTGGACAGTATATCAGCGGTCTTTGCTGATTTTTCGACTGACAGTGCGGTCAACAAACGCTCAACCGTGACAAAGCTGTCACCGGCCTTCTTGGCCAGGTCCTCGGCAGTCGAGAAAACTTTCGCAAGCGGCTGAGCCATATAAAGCTGGCCGTTGCCGCCCTCCACCTGGGGCATGGCCTTCAGCGCCGCTTCGACGCCGAGACGCACATCCTCAGCCCGCCCACCTGCACGCTCGATCAGCGATGCTGCAAGCCCCTCTTCATCATCGACGAGCACCTTGAGCAAGTGCTCCGGGGTGAATTGCTGATGGTTGCTGGTAAGCGCAAAGGTCTGTGCAGCCTGAATAAATCCGCGCACACGCTCTGAATATTTTTCAAAGTTCATAAGTGTCTCCATTTCCCTGCCAGCCTGCTTTGCAGCACCGGCAACGATTAATGCGACGGGCTCCCATAAACCGTGATGTGGTCAGATTATCACGGTCCGGTGTGGCAAGCCCAACTGATTGAGATATGGGAACATATCCCTATCGGCACAAGATGGAGGCCAAATGAAAACGGCGGGGAAGCCCCGCCGTCATTATTTCAAAGAACGCTTTGTTCAGCCCTGAGCTGCAATCTCTTCCGGCACAGAGGCGGAAGGCGCTGTCTCATTGCCATCACCGCTGCCATCACCGCCTTCTGCATCCTCGCTCTTGCGGGCACGCGTACGACGCGGGCGTTTGGCGGGCTTTTCGCCTTCCTGCGCCCCTTCGGCATCCTCTGTCTTGGCAGCAGCTGGCTTCCGGCTGCGGCGTGCAGGCTTCGGCTTTTCATCGTCTGCACTGCCGTTCATACCACCGGCAGCGTGACCATTTCCGGCGCCGCCATCCTCGCCGTTCAATGCCAGCTCAGCCGGCACACCCTGAATATCAGGCTGCGGGCCGGAACCGTCATCGACGCGTTTCTGACGCTGAGGCTTCTGGCCTGCATTGTTGGCTTCGGCAGCATCCTGCTCATCGCCATCATCAGCATCGTCACGATTTTCGCGCGTCTGCTGCTGTTGCTGCAACTGTGCCTGGGCAGCAGCGATGATGCGATTGTAGTGTTCCGCATGCTGCAGATAGTTCTCGGCCATCACACGATCACCGGAACTTTGCGCATCGCGCGCCAGGGTGGTGTACTTGTCTGCAACCTGTTGTGCGGTCCCGCGGATTTTTACGTCCGGGCCATTGCTTTCGTAGCTGCGCGCTAAAGGATTTGGGCCTTTGCGGTTGTTGTTGCCGCGACCGCGCATGCGCCTGTTCTGCTGTTGTGGCCTCATTCGACTCTCTTGGTTTTTGAGACTGCTTGTTCGAGACAGATTTTTGAAACGATACTCTTTTCAGATGGCGGACGATGGCGGGAAGCCAGCAGTCTCACATCTCCCCTTGGCTCTGTGCCGCACCGCATTCTGCGGGCGCCAACGCCATTGCTGTTCCGCTTCAAATCAGTTGCCGGACAATCCCCGCAAAGAAGCAGAGGCGATAAACGCCCTTCACGACAGCTGGTCCTCGGGAACCGAATCGATAACGGTGCTGTCTGCTTCGTCCCATCCGGTAGGCGGAACCTAGCGGCATTCTTTTGCAATGCCAAGCTTTTTTTCAACCTTGTTCACGAGGCGTTTCCTGAGCAAAAACCAGCACCCGGTCATGCCCGGCGAGATCTTGACCGTGCGCTTTCAAACGGAAACCGTGTTCCGTAAAAAGACCGACCACGCTCTCCTTTTGGTTGTATCCGATCTCCACGGCAACGATCCCACCCGGCGACAGGAAAGGCGAGCTTTCGGCAGCAAGCCGCCTGTATGCATCCAGACCGTCCTGACCGGCAACAAGCGCCCGTCGCGGATCATGTTCCCGGACCTCTATGGCGAGGTCGCGCCAATCATCTTCCCGAATATAGGGCGGATTTGAGACGATGATATCATATCGACCATCAATATTGCCGAACCAGTCGGACAAACGTGCTTCAAACCGGTACCCGTAACCATGCATATCGGCATTGGCGTGCGCTGTTGCAAGCGCATCGGCAGAAATATCTGCGCCTATGGCCCGCGCTTCAGGCAAGACACTGAGCAGAGCAAGGGCAATCGCCCCCGTGCCGGTCCCCAGGTCGAGAATGCGCCAGGGGCGGCCCTCGCCGCCAACGCGGCGCACTTCGTCCAGCACCAGTTGAACAAGTGTTTCCGTGTCGGGGCGAGGCTCCAGCGTTTGATCGGAAAGGTTGAATTTGAGCCCGTAAAATTCCCTGAAACCGAGGATCCGGTGCACGGGTTTGCCGGCAATGCGCTGATCGATGAAGCGTTGCGCGAGATCGCGTTCTTCGGCGCCGACCGGTCTCTCAGGGCGCGATATGGCATCGAGCCGTGTGGTCTGGGTGACATGCTCGACCAGAAGACGCGCATCGAGTGCCGCCTCAGGGATACCGGCATTTGCCAACTTACTTCGCGCCCATGACAGAAGCGCGCCAAGCGTTTCCGCGTCAGCCATCCGCCCCGGTTTCCGCAAGCAGCTTTGCCTGATGATCCGAGATCAGAGCATCGATCACCTCTTCGAGATCGCCCTCGATCACCCGATCCAGCTTGTAGAGCGTGAGGTTGATACGATGATCCGTAAGGCGCCCCTGCGGGAAATTGTAGGTGCGAATGCGTTCGGAGCGATCGCCGCTCCCCACCTGCAGCCGCCGCGCCTCGGAGCGCTCGTCGGCCGCTTTCATACGCTGCATGTCGAACAAGCGCGCGCGCAGGATCTGCATCGCGCGGGCGCGGTTCTGATGCTGGGATTTTTCGGCCTGCAGAACGACGATACCGGTCGGTATATGGGTGATGCGCACCGCCGAATCGGTGGTGTTGACGTGCTGACCGCCGGCACCCGATGCGCGCATTGTATCGATGCGGATGTCGTCCGGCTTGATGTCGACGTCGATCTCTTCGGCCTCCGGCAGCACGGCCACGGTGGCCGCGGAGGTATGGATACGCCCCTGCGCTTCCGTGGCAGGCACGCGCTGGACCCGGTGAACGCCCGATTCGAACTTCAGACGCGAAAACACGCCGCGGCCCGAGACGGTGGCAATGATTTCCTTGTAACCGCCGGCCTCGCCCTCGCTGGCAGACACCACTTCAACCCGCCAGCCCTGTTCCGAGGCATAGCGCTCATACATGCGAAACAGGTCGCCAGCAAAAAGCGCGGCTTCATCGCCTCCTGTGCCCGCTCGAATTTCCAGAATGGCGTTCTTGTCGTCAGCCGCGTCCTTCGGCAGAAGGAGAATCTGCATCTCTTCGCCAAGCGTCTCGATGCGTTCCTGAACCTGCTCGACATCGGCCTCGGCGAGCTCACGCATCTCCTTGTCGGTCGTCGGGTCGGCGAGCATCGACTTGAGATCGTCGAGTTCCGCTTCTGCCTGACGCAACTCCCGGATCTTGCCCGCAACCTCCTGCAACTCCGAATACTCGGATGCGAGCTTCACATACACATCAGGTTCCGGGCCAGCCGCCATTTGCGTTTCGATAAGCTCGAAACGTTTCAAAACCTGGTCCATGCGGTCGCGCGGCAAGTCGGTCATCGACGGGAAAGCCTGTCAGTTCTAGAGAGCAATTGAGTGCTTGTTGGCAAAATCGCGTAGCAACGCGCGAATATCAGTCGACGCGCTGTGGTTGGCAAGCGCTTCGTCCATAACAGTCGAGAGGTCTGATAGAGGCAATTCGCAAAGCATTGCCTTTACCGGGCCGATGGCCGCCGGAGCCATGGAGATGGAGCGGAAACCCACTCCGAGCAATGCCATTGCCGAGATCGGTCGCCCCGCCAGCTCACCACACAGTGTCACCGGCGTTTCCGACTGATCGCCAGCGCGCACAATCTGGCGCAGAATGCGCAGAAAAGGCACACTCAAGGGATCGAAGCGATCGGCAATACGCGTGTTGCCGCGATCTGTAGCCGTCACGAACTGGAACAAATCGTTCGACCCCACGGAAACGAAATCCACTGCCTGCATCAGCTCTTCAAGCTGCCACAGGAGGGAGGGCACCTCGATCATGGCGCCGATCTTGAGTCGTGTCGGCAGGAGATAGCCGAACCGGGAGAGATGCCGTACCTCGCGATCAATGATGTTGCGGGCCTGACGCACTTCGTTCACTTCCGTGACCATCGGCAACATCATGCGCAGCTCACGCCCGCCTGCCGCTTTCAGAAGCGCGCGGATCTGCGTACGCAGCAATCCCGGCCGATCAAGCGTCAACCGGATGGCACGCCAACCCAACGCGGGATTTTCCTCATGCTGCGCGCCCTTGAAATAAGGAAGCACCTTGTCTCCGCCAATGTCGATCGTGCGGAACGTAACGGGCTTGCCATCAGCCGCTTCCAGCACTTCCCGATAAAGCCGCTCCTGCGCCTCGACTCTTGGGAAAGCCGCCGCCACCATGAACTGAAGTTCGGTGCGGAAAAGCCCGATACCGGCCGCGCCCGACTGCGCCAGCTGCGGGAGATCGACGGCGAGCCCGGCATTCATCATCAGGTCCACCGGAACGCCATCTTTCGTTTCCGTGGGCCGGTCGCGGAGTTCCTGATAAAGCTTTTGGCGCCGGGCACGGAAACGCACCTTCTCGGCATACGCGCCCTCGACATCCGATTGTGGGCGCAGATGCACCTGACCATCCTCGCCATCGACGATGATCGCATCACCATTCTCCGACATGGAGACGGCACCCTTCACCTGGCCAACCGTGGGCAAACCGATGGCACGAGCAACGATAACGATATGGCTTGTGGGGGCACCTTCTTCCAGAACCAGTCCGCGCAGCTTCTGACGAGGATAATCCAGCAGTTCAGCCGCCCCCATGGAACGGGCGACGATAATGGCGTCCTTGGGCAAGATTTCTGCCAACGCGTCCGGTCCACGGCCCATCAGCTGGCGCAGAAGGCGGTTTGCGAGATCGTCAAAATCGCTCATCCGCTCACGCAGATAGGGATCCGTCATGTGCATCATGCGCGCGCGCATGTCGCTCTGCACTTTCTCGACCGCGGCTTCGGCGGTCAGACCATTGTTGATGGCCTCCTGGAGCCGCCGCACCCACCCGCGGTCATTGGCAAACATCCGGTAGGCTTCAAGAACGGCACGATGCTCGCCTTCGAACGCCACATCCCGGCGGGACAACATGTCGTCGATGGAAAGTCTGAGTGAGTCGAGCGCGGTCTCAAGCCTTTCGAGCTCGTCATCGCTATCTTCGTTGAAGAGAGCGGTGACGACGATGCGCGGCTCGTGCAAGACCACATGCCCCAGTCCGACCCCTTCGTTGAAAGGCAGGCCCGTCATGCTCACAGGACGGCTGAGATCCAACTCTATACCGGGACGCGTCAATCTTGCCAGATCACCGGTCGCGATCATTTCGGCAATGACCATTGCCACCGTTTCCAGAGCCTCAATCTCGTCCTCGCGGTAATGTCGCATGGTGCGGTTCTGCACCACGAGGACACCAAGCGTGCGGCCTGCCCTGAGCACGGGAACGCCAAGGAACGAGTGATAAATCTCTTCCCCCGTTTCCGGCAGATAGGTAAAAGCCGGGTGTTTTTGCGCGTCGGAGAGATTGAGCGGGCGTGCGCTGGCGGCGATGGTGCCGACAAGGCCTTGACCGAGACGAAGCTGCGCCAGATGAACCGCGCCCGGGTTCAGACCCTCGGTCGCGTAAAGCTCCAGCATGGAATCGGCGCGCAGGACATAGAGCGAGCATACCTCGGCGACCATGTTCTGGGCGATTTCGCGAACGATATGGTCGAGCCGCTCCTGTGGATCGAGCGCCTCGGCCATCAACTCCCGCAATCGCCTTAACAGCACCCTTGGGCCGCCGGCAGAATCTCGCATCGAACCCCTCTCCCTCGGCCAATGCCAGCCACTTGCAGGAGCCAGGCAGAAGCCGGTTTTCGGGTTGTTGTTTTCTACTGCTTATCGAGACCGTAGACAGAATGCAAAGTACGAACCGCCAATTCGGCGTATGGACCATCAATCAGGATCGAAATCTTGATCTCGGACGTGGTGATCGCACGAATGTTGATCCCCTTCTCGGCCAGAGCCTTGAAGGCGATCGCGGCGACGCCGGCATGGCTGCGCATACCGATGCCAATCACGGAAACCTTCACCAGACCCGCTTCCGACTGAATCGCATCAAAGCCGATCGTTTCACGGACCTTGTCCAGAACAGCGACAGCCTTATCCAGATCCCCTGAGGGTACAGTGAAGGTCATGTCAGTGCGCGAACCATCCTCGGAAATGTTCTGCACGATCATGTCGACATTGATGTTGGCTTCGGCCAGCGGGCCGAAAATACCGGCAGACACGCCTGGACGATCCGCGACACGACGAAGCGATATCTGCGCCTCGTCCTTGGCGTAGGCGATGCCGGTGACGACTTGCTGTTCCACGATTTCATCCTCATCGCAAATGAGCGTACCGGGCGGGTTGTCGAAATCACCCATACCCGGCGCATCCGGATCCTCGAAAGACGATCTGACGAAGGTTCTGACCTTGTGCACCATCGCCAGTTCCACTGACCGCACCTGGAGCACCTTGGCGCCAAGGGAGGCCATTTCGAGCATTTCTTCAAACGAAATTTTGGGCAGGCGACGCGCCTTGGGTTCGATGCGCGGATCGGTGGTGTAGACGCCATCGACATCGGTGTAGATGTCGCAGCGGTCAGCTTTTACCGCGGCAGCGACCGCAACCGCACTGGTGTCGGAACCGCCGCGCCCCAGCGTGGCGATGCGGTTATCGGGGCCGATGCCCTGAAATCCCGCGACCACTGCAACCTGGCCCGTACCCATACGACGAACGATCTCGCTTCCGTCTATGTCCTCGATGCGCGCAGCGCCGTGTGCGTTGTCTGTGCGAATCGGGATCTGCCAGCCCTGCCACGAACGTGCATCAACACCCATGGACTGCAGGGCAATGGCCAAAAGCCCACTCGTCACCTGTTCGCCCGACGCAACAATGGCATCATACTCTCGCGCGTCGAAAAAAGGAGATTCCGCCCCCGTCGCCCGCGGCATGGCCTGCGCCCAACCGACCAGTTCGTTGGTTTTGCCAGACATGGCCGAAACAACAACGGCAACTTCGTGCCCGGCATCCGTTTCACGTTTTACATGGCGTGCCACATTATGGATGCGGTCGATATCGGCGACGGAGGTTCCGCCGAATTTCATCACGATGCGCGCCATGGGAACGGAGTGCCTTTGCTCGGAAATTCCAACCGCCGGGAAGTGGCGGACACAACATGGCGCAACGATGGAACCCACCTTGCGCCGCGCACTCCATACCCAAAAGATCACGCATCTGCAAGCAATGCGACAGCACCCTGCAATACGCTTGAGATCAGCACCTCAAACCATTGCAATCATGCCTGCAGTCGGCGGCGGAGTGCTTCACGCAATTCCCTGCTTGACAATCCGACCTTGCAACCCGACTTCATGAGTCCAGTTCAGAACAACACCCAGCGAGGGGTTTTCCATGTCCGAGGCCCAGCACACGACAATCGACAAGCGCGAGATCGAGCATTTTTCGGCCCTGGCGGCGGAATGGTGGAATCCGGCTGGAAAAATGGGCGTCCTGCACAAATTCAATCCGGTTCGCCTTGCCTATATCCGCGATCACGTTGCTGCTCATTTTGGGCGGGATCCCCATGCGGCGAAGCCCTTTTCGGGACTGCGCATGCTCGACATTGGTTGCGGAGGAGGGTTGTTGTGCGAACCCATGGCGCGTCTTGGTGCCGAGATCGTTGGCGCAGATGCTTCCGAAACCAACATCGAAGTTGCCAGGATCCATGCCGAACAGAGCAAACTCTCCATCGACTATCGCGCCACGACGGCGGAAGCGCTGGCCGAGGCGGGAGAAAGCTTCGACATCATCCTCAACATGGAAGTGGTGGAGCATGTCTCCGATGTGGACCTGTTTCTGTCCAAATGCGGCGCAATGCTGAAACCCGGTGGCCTCATGTTCGTGGCGACTATCAACCGCACGCTTAAGGCCTGGGGCCTGGCGATCATCGGTGCAGAGTATGTGCTTGGCTGGTTGCCACGTGGGACGCATCAGTATGAAAAGCTGGTGCGGCCGAGCGAACTGGAAAAAGGGCTTGGCAATGCTGGCATCCGGATCATCGATCGAAGTGGTGTCGTCTACAATCCGATCGGTGATCGCTGGCAACGCTCACGCGATACGGACGTCAATTACATGGTTGTCGCCACCAAGCCCTCTGTCTGAGGCGGGTCAGTTCTGCTCTTCCGGGAAGACCGGAAGGGGCATGAACTCAACGCCCTCTTCCATCAGTGCGGCTGCCTCTTCGGACGTGGCTTCGCCATAAATGCCGCGCGCTTCGGTTTCACCGAAGTGAATCTTGCGCGCTTCTTCCGCGAACCGATCGCCGACATAGTCCGCATTTTCTCGCACGGTTTTCGAGAGTTCCTTCAACTGGGCAAGCGCCTTCTTCTGTTGCTCCCCCATGGCAAGCGCCATCTGCTCGCGCTTCTTGCCGGTCGAAACAGCCGGCGCCATCAGCGCTTTTTCAACGCTGGAGGAAGCACAATGCGGGCAAGAGACGAGGCCACGCTCATTCTGCGCATCGAAGTCGGCATTGTTGCGGAACCATGCTTCGAATGTGTGGTCGTGCTCACAGATCAGATTGAAACTGATCATGAAGCCTTCCTTTCATGCGAAGCGCTGCCCGAAACACGCGCTACCGAGAAGTCACGCGCATTCTTCAAATTTGGAATCTTCGCGCGCGCTGCCGCCACCTGATCCAACTCGAGTTCAGCTATCGCGATACCCGGCGCGTCTCCATTCACCTCGGCCAGGATCCGTCCCCAAGGATCGACGATCAACGAATGACCGTAGGTTTCGCGTCCGTCCTCATGCAACCCGCCCTGCGCCGCGCTGACCATGAAGGCACCATTCTCTATGGCCCGCGATCGCACCAGAACATGCCAATGCGCTTCACCGGTCTGGCGTGTGAAGGCCGCCGGCGCGGTCAGCACCTGAGCTTCGGCTCGTGCCAGCGCGCGAAACAGTTGCGGGAAACGCAGGTCGTAGCAAATTGCGAAACCAAGCCGACCAAAGGGAAGGTCGGCCACGACAGCTCGTTCCCCGGGGGCGTAGGTGGCAGATTCGCGCCAGCTCTCGCCATTGTCGAGATCCACATCGAACATGTGGAGCTTGTCATAGGTAGTGATCAGTTGGCCTTGGGGGCCGAACAAGAAAGCACGGTTCGCCACACGTCCATTGTCCAGAGCGACGGCTGTGGAACCGAGATGCACATAAATCGATAATTCCCGCGCAAGAGACTGTGCCCGGTCGGTCACCAATGCCCCGCGCGCGCCAGCGATCCGCGACGCCAGATCTTCTCGACTGCGAACGAGAACACCTGTCATTTCGGGACTCTGTACATATTGTGCGCCCTGCCCCGCCGCGTCACGCACCAGAGCCTCGAAAGCATCGGCATTCGCTTCCGGTTCAGTGCCGGAACGCATTTGAAGAGCTGCAGCGACCAGCTTGCTCATGCCTGCCCCCCTGCCAGCAAGGCATCCAGTTTTCCCGCACGCTCAAGCGCATGGAGTTCATCGCAGCCGCCCACATGGGTATCGCCGATGAAAATCTGCGGGAAGGTGCTTCGCCCCTTCGCGCGCTGGATCATCTCCTGACGCAACTCGTCGGAGAAACTCGCATCATGCTCCTGATAGGCAACCCCTTTGCTGTCGAGCAAACGCTTGGCCGCGCTACAGAAGCCACACATCATCCGGGTATAGATCGTCACATTAGCCATAATCGGTTCCATACTCTTCACGGCGCTTATATAGGGCCTTGATCCTCTGCCCGGAAGTCCCCAGGCAGAACACGCGCAAAGGTCAACACATCGACCTGCCCGGCGCCGGCCCTTTTCAGCATGCGCGCTGCAGCCGCCACCGTGGCACCGGTTGTGTAGACATCGTCCACCAGAAGGATGCGGCGCGACTTGACTTGAGGCACAGCCGATTCAGGAACTTGAAAGGCGCCGCGGACATTGGCTTCGCGCTCACGAGCGCCCAATCCGACCTGCTGGCGGGTTCGGCGTTTTCGGATCAGCGCTTCAGGTGCGTAGGAAAGCCCCGCACCACGCGCAACTGCACGCGCCAGTTCTGCCGATTGATTGAACCGTCGAGACAGAAAACGGGCACGATGCAAAGGAACCGGAACCACCAGATCGCACTCCGGCGTGAGTTCAGCACCGGCGCGAAGCATCCATTTTGCCATCCACGGAGCAAGATCCGTACGATCTCGGAACTTCAGGGCCTGCACCAACCCACGTGCAATCCCCTCATACACCACGGCTGATCGTGCCCGCGCGAAAGGTGGCGGGTTCGCAATCGCTTCGGCCGAAAGCATGGCATCGCCGAGATCCAGAGAGAATGGCGTCCCCATTACCGTGCACCATGGTTCATCCAAAAATCGCAACTGTCCCCAGCAGGATGGACAAAGCGTTCCTGGTTCTGTGACCAGACTCGAGCAACCGAGACATACCGGGGGGAAAAGTGCGCGCTGCAGCCACCCCGTCATCAAGCCCGACACGCGCGAAACGCCCGCAATCATCATGATCCCCCCAAGCCAACCCTCTTCCGAGGCTTTGCTCTTGGCGAGCATAGCAATTTTATGCGATGGCGCATCCTTAAACAAAGGATGATCCATGGAACTGCTCTTCGACGGCGAACTGGCCCTTCTGCGCAAGAAGCGCGCCTTGAAGCAGGGCGATCCGGGCGCGCGCTTCCTGATGAACCGGGTTGCAGACGATCTGGAAGAGCGGCTCTCGACCGTGGATCGGCAGTTTCATCAAGCCGCCGCGGCATTCTGCCTGACGAATGATGCGGCGCGCGCGACCCTTTCAGGCGGCAAGGCGAAGATTGTCACCCGCATTGAAGCAGATCCTGCATTTCTTGATGGCGAAGGACGGATCGCGAAGGCTGAAACATTGCCAGTGGAGCCAGCCAGTTTTGACCTCATCGTCTCCCTTCTAAATCTGCACGAGACCAACGACATCCCGGGCATGCTCGCGCAAATTCGGCGCGCGCTGAAACCGGACGGGTTGTTTCTGGGGGCCATGGCCGGCGCCGGCACGCTTCAGGAGTTGCGTGAGGTCTTGCTGGCCGCAGAAACCGAGCTGTTTGCGGGCGCGGCCCCGCGAGTCAGTCCCTTCGCGGATGTTCGCGACGTCGGCGGCCTCCTTCAACGGGCCGGTTTCGCACTTCCAGTGGCCGATCTTGAAACCATCACGGTGCGCTATGCGACGATGTTCGATCTGATGCGCGATCTGCGATCCATGGGCGCAACCAGTGTCCTCACTGCCCGATCCCGCAAGCCGGCAACCCGCGCGCTCTTCTTGCGCGCAGCCCAGCTTTATGCGGAGCGGTTCTCCGATCCTGATGGCCGTATCAGAGCCAGTTTCAACATTGTGTGGATGTCCGGCTGGGCTCCGCATGAATCGCAGCAAAAGCCGCTGGCTCCCGGGAGTGCCAAGATGTCTTTGAAAGACGCCCTGGAGAACAGTCGAAAGAAATAGCCCCGTTTCGGGAGGCCGGGACCGTGCTAGTCAGCCGGTTTCACCTGATCCGCTACATGCTGATAGGTGGCCGAGAGCTGCTTGCCCGTCTGGGTAGCGCCGACAACGATAGCGAGCGAAATCAACCCTGCGATCAACGCATATTCGATTGCGGTCGCACCTGATTTGTCTTTGAGAAAGTGTCGTCCCATTTCCGGGTCTCCCCCTGAATAAAGGACGAACCTAATCCGAAAGGCTTAAGAAACCCTGAGCCTCGCAAAGTCGCCCGTCAGCAGTCCCCGCTATGCACGCCATCCTGATGGATGACGCATACGGAATTGCGGGACGGCTGCAGCACGCTTCTACGGATCGTGTAGTTCCGGCTGTCACGTTTGGTGGAGGCGGTGGTGATCGGATCTATGCCGAACGGCGCCCCAATCTGCGCCACATGCGAACGGGATCGCTTATCGGCGATGGGTGTCAGGATGAGCGCAAGCGCGACGCCTGCGGTCCCGAACAGCAATGCGACCCGAAGGGCTCCCATCCCCATATGACCAGCCCGTGCGGCCCAATCCGCGCGTTCCACATCACTTGCATCGCTGAATGTCATGACAACCCCTCACCGGAAGGTTAAACCCAGCCGCGAATGCGGCGCGCGCCCACAATCAACTTGTCACTGTTGCGTAAACGAAGGCTTAACCCTGACCGGACGGACCAGCAGGCTGGACGTTTCAGAGCAGATCGATGAGGAAAGGTATCAGCGGCGCATCCGCCGGCGGCATCGGATAGTTGCGCATGTCACGCGGCCGCACCCATTTCAGCTCCTGTCCCTCCTGGGCCTGCGGTGTGCCCCAGAACCGTCGGCAGACATAAAGAGGCATCAGCAGGTGGAAATCCTCATAGGTGTGACTGGCAAAGGTGAGCGGTGCCAGGCAGGCCACCTTGGTATCAATTGCGAGTTCCTCCTGGAGTTCACGAACGAGCGTGTTCTCCGGCGTTTCTCCAACCTCAACCTTGCCGCCCGGAAACTCCCACAGCCCCGCGAGAGCCTTCCCTTCCGGCCGCTTGGCCAGTAGCACCCGCCCGTCGGGATCAACCAAAGCGCAGGCCGCGACGAGAAGGATACGTTTCGACAGGTCGTTCATGGAGCGCGCTTTCTCTCAGCCAACGGCAATTGTCAGCTCCCCGGTTGGCGGTAATGATACGAATAGATTTCGCGGAAACCGAGCGCGCGATAGAGATGCAGTGCCACCTCGTTTTCAGCTTCCACCTGCAGCCAGGCGCGTTCAGCCCCATGCGATTGGGCCCATTTGAGTGCTGAAAGCAGGACACGACGTCCGTAACCCTTCCCGCGCCAGGAAGGTCTGGTCGCGATTTCAAATAGACCCGCCAAATCGCTGTCATGCACGCAAATCGCGGTGGCCACCGGCTCCTCGCCTTTTTCCAGAACGAAAAGCCCGGTCTCAGGTCGGATCGCACCTATGACCCGGGAAAGGCCGGCTCGGTGAAGCTCCTCATAGCCGTGCACCTTGAGCGTTGCATTGACAAAACGCCGGCGGTCCTTGAGCGGAATCTGATCCATTGCTTCGGACAAATCGGCATCCTGGAGATCGAGCGCCATCACCAGCGAATGCCCAAGGGTCTTCCAACCCTGTTGATCGAGATAGCTGGAGATCTCCGGTGCGGCGAGTGGGGACAGCCGAAAGGTCACCGGTCGGCCATAGGCACTGAACTGTTCCCTCGCCCGTTCGATCCGTGCCTCAAGATCCCGGTAGTCCGCTGGATCAAGCGGATTGATCGAGTTCAAGCGCTTCGCCGGATGGCCTGCGGTCAATCGCAAAACCCAGGTCCCGTCATAGGCTACGGTCTCTGCGGGCCATGCGCGCAACCCTGCCGCTTCAAAGCGGCGAATGATGGCGAAATCCTTTTTGACGTCCTGCCTCACCTGGCCTGGCACACCCTAGCTCCGATAGTCGCCATTGATGGCGACGTATTCCTTGGTCAGGTCGCAAGTCCAGACCGTGGCCTTGCCGCGCCCGATGCCGAGATCCACGCGCAGCGCGATCTCATCCCTTTTCATATAGGCAGAGGTGGCCTCTTCGGAATAGTCAGGATCGCGTTCGCCCTCATGTGCCACGCGAATATCACCGAACCAGATCGCCAAAAGGTCGCGTTCGGCCGGTTCACCGGCCTTTCCAACAGCCATGACGACCCGTCCCCAATTGGCATCCTCACCAGCCACAGCCGTTTTCACCAATGGCGAATTTGCGATGGAGAGAGCGATTTTCTTTGCCGAACGAGACGATTTGGCCCCGGTAACCGTGATCTCGAGCTGCTTGCGCGCGCCCTCTCCGTCACGCACCACCTGGAGCGCAAGGGTCTTCAGGATGCGGTTCAGCGCCCGGCGGAAGCCCGCAAGTTTGGGATCCTTCGCATCAGTGATCGTCGGCGCACCACGCCTGGCGGCGGCCCCGGTTGCAAACATCATCAAGGTATCACTGGTGGACGTGTCGCTGTCGACCGTAACGGCATTGAACGTCTTGCCTGTCCCCTTTGAGAGAAGCTCCTGCAGCACAGGCGCCGCGATCGGCGCGTCCGTAGCCACGAAAGAAAGCATTGTCGCCATGTCTGGCGCGATCATGCCGGCACCCTTGGCAATACCGTTGATGATGACATCCACCTCGCCCATCCGAACAGTGGCTGTGGCGACTTTTGGATAGGTGTCCGTGGTCATGATGGCCTTTGCCGCGGCCAACCAGCCCTCCGGCTTCGCGTCGACGGCCATCTCCTTCAGAAACCCGGTGATGCGTTCGGCAGGAAGCGGCTCTCCGATAACGCCGGTGGAGGCCATGAACACCGTGTCTTTTCCCGCGCCGACCGCCTTGGCGGCGGCCTCTCCGACGGCAACTGTCGTGGCACGGCCCTTTTTCCCGGTGAAAGCATTGGCGTTGCCCGAGTTTACGACAAGAATTCGTGCGATGCCTCCCGCCAGGTTCTCACGGCAGAACTCAACTGGAGCGGAAGGGCATTTTGAGCGAGTGAAAACACCGGCAACCGTTGTGCCTTCCTCAAAGACCATTGTCAGAAGGTCTGTTCGCCCCTTGTATTTCACTCGGGCTTCAGCCGTTGCAATACGCACACCTTCCACGACCGGCATGGATGGATACTTCTTCGGAGCAAGGGGAGAAACTGCAGCGGACATGGGCCAGACTTACCGACATTACGATTTATGGTGCATGTCGGTCTGCCCGAGTTTTTTTTCCGACGCAAGCCGAATTCAAACCAAGGGCGGCTGCGGCAGAGCCGCCAAAAGGAGAAACAAAAAAAGCGGCGGACGTCAGACGTCTGCCGCTTTTCGATTGCGCAACTGTGAGCGCTTATTCGGATTTCGCCGGCTCGGCGGCGTCACCTTCGCCGGAAGCCGCACCTTCACGCTGCTTCTCGATCCCGTCGATGAACTCCTTGAGCGCCGGGTCCTTCACGTCAACCTCGGCGGAATCGCGAAGGGCGGAGACTTCCTCGACATATTTTTCACGTACCAACAAGGACCGCACCCGATCCTTCACCGCATCGAATGCCGGCGGCTGCTTGGCGCGCTTGTCTTCTACCTTGATGACGTGGAAGCCAAATTGCGTCTCGACCGGTTCCTTCGAATGTTCGCCCGGATTGAGCGCAAATGCCGCCTTCTCGAATTCCGGCACCATTTGCCCGGAAGTGAAATAACCCAAATCCCCGCCATTGGCCGCGGCACCATCAGTGGACTTTTCCTTGGCAATCTCTTCGAAATTGCCGCCCTCTTCGAGCTGCTTGATGATCGCCTCGGCTTCGTCCTTGGTTTTCACGAGAATGTGACGCGCCCGCACCTCGTTGACGGCAGGTGCCTCGGCAATCTGCTTGTCATAACTGGCGCGCACCTGTTCCTCGGAAACTGCACCATCGACGACCTTCTCGATGAAGGCTGCATGGAGTGCCTGCTGGCGCAGGAACGCGAGACGTTTTTCGAAGGCTTCGCTATCCGCCAGGCCTTTTTCCTCTGCCTGAGAAGCCAGGAGCCTGATCTCGATCAGCGCGGAGAGAAGCGCTGCACGGCGTTGCGGTTCAGGTAGATTTCCGAACTGTGTTCCATACTCTTCACCAGCGACGGACAAGTCGCCCTCGGTGATCTCCATGCCGTTAACTGTGGCGACGACATCGGCATCGGCAGCATAGGCGGGCATGAAGCCCACAGCGGCCAGCGTCAGACCGGCCCCAACCTGAACGGCCAGGAAACGGCGAAACGATTTCAGCATGAAACTCTCCGTTCGTGATTCAGAATTTGCCCAAACCGCCTAGGAATATGGCGGAATTTTGCGCAAGAGCGCATGTTTAACGCGGCGTTGACATCACTCTTGGCCCCTCTTATCTGTCCTGATGTCCTGCGTCCAGAACCGTTTTCCGGGCGCTGATCGAAATATAATTGCTCTCGCTCGGCACGATCGGGGTTGATCCCTGTTTCACCTGTGCCGTCTGTCAGGAAGTGAAAGGACCACTGGATGGTCAGTCTCGGCGGTCTCGCCCGCAAGGTTTTCGGCTCCTCCAACGATCGTCGCGTCAAGGGTTTCCGCCCGCGCGTCGCCGCAATCAACGCGCTTGAAGACGAAATGAAGGCGCTGTCCGACGAGGCATTGCGCGGCAAAACCGAGGAGTTTCGGAAGGAACTCGCCGAGGGGAAGTCACTCGATGACATTCTGGTGCCAGCTTTCGCCGTGGCCCGCGAAGCCTCACGGCGCGCTTTGGGCATGCGCCCCTTCGACGTGCAGCTCATCGGCGGCATGGTGCTTCATGACGGTTGCATCGCCGAGATGAAAACCGGTGAAGGCAAGACGCTTGTCGCCACCCTTCCTGTCTACCTCAATGCCCTTTCGGGCAAGGGCGTGCATGTCGTCACGGTCAATGACTATCTGGCCACGCGCGATTCCGAGTGGATGGCGCGGCTCTATGGCTTTCTCGGCCTGACCACAGGCGTGATCGTTCACGGCATGTCGGACGAGGAGCGCCGCGCGGCCTATGCGTGTGACGTGACCTACGGCACCAACAACGAACTCGGCTTCGACTACCTTCGCGACAACATGAAATATGAACGCGATCAAATGGTGCAGCGCGGCCATTCGTTTGCGATTGTCGACGAGGTGGATTCGATCCTGATCGATGAGGCGCGCACGCCGCTCATCATTTCCGGCCCCCTGGACGACCGGTCCGAACTCTACAACAAGATCGACACCTTCATTCCGCACCTCATCGAAGAGGATTACGAGGTCGACGAGAAGCAGCGCACCGCTACCTTCACCGAAGACGGCACGGAGAAGATGGAGACCATGCTGCGCGAAGCGGGTCTCTTCAAGGGTGATTCGCTCTACGACATCGAGAATGTCGCCATCGTTCACCACCTCAACAATGCGCTGAAGGCTCACAAGCTCTTCCAGCGCGACAAGGACTACATCGTCCGCAATGGCGAAATCGTCATCATCGATGAATTTACCGGCCGTATGATGCCAGGCCGCCGCTTTTCCGAAGGTCTTCACCAGTCTCTCGAAGCGAAAGAGAAGGTGGCAATCCAGCCGGAAAACCAAACGCTCGCTTCTATCACCTTCCAGAATTATTTCCGCATGTATGACAAGCTGGCCGGCATGACCGGCACAGCATCGACGGAAGCGGAAGAGTTCGGCAACATCTATGGTCTCGAGGTGATCGAGATCCCCACAAACCTGCCGATCCAGCGTCTTGATGAGGACGATGAGGTCTATCGGACCGTCGACGAGAAATTCAAGGCGATCGTCCGGGAGATCAAGGAAGCCAGCGCCAAGGGGCAGCCAATCCTCGTCGGCACCACCTCGATTGAAAAGTCCGAGTTCCTTGCCGAGCGCCTTCGTCAGGAAGGCATCAAGGATTTCGAGGTTCTGAACGCCCGCCATCACGAGCGCGAGGCGTTTATCGTCGCGCAGGCCGGTAAGCCCGGCGCCATCACCATCGCCACCAATATGGCCGGGCGTGGCACGGACATTCAGCTCGGCGGCAACCCGGAGATGCGGATTGCCGAGGAGCTCGGCGAGATGGAACCGGGCTCCGAACGCGACGCGAAAGAGCAGGCCATCCGCGAAGATGTGAAACGACTGAAGGAAGAGGCGCTTGCCGCCGGCGGCCTCTACGTTCTGGCGACAGAGCGCCACGAAAGCCGCCGCATCGACAACCAGTTGCGCGGACGCTCCGGGCGTCAGGGCGATCCCGGCCGATCGAAATTCTTCCTGTCGCTTCAGGACGATCTGATGCGTATTTTCGGCTCCGACCGGATGGACGGGATGCTGCAGAAGCTCGGTCTCAAGGAAGACGAAGCCATCGTCCACCCCTGGATCAACAAAGCTCTTGAAAAGGCTCAGAAAAAGGTCGAGGCGCGCAACTTCGACATTCGCAAGAACCTGCTCAAGTTCGACGACGTGATGAACGACCAGCGCAAGGTGGTCTTCGAGCAGCGTCTCGAACTCATGGATGGAGAAAACCTATCCGAGACGGTTGCCGAAATGCGTCAGGACACGATTGATGACCTCGTCGCGCGGCACATCCCCGAAAAGGCTTATGCCGAGCAGTGGGAAACGAAAGAACTGCGCGAAGCGGTGAAAGCATCACTCAATCTTGATCTTCCCATCGACGAATGGGCTCAGGAAGAGGGCATTGCCGAGGACGATATCCGCGAGCGCATCAGCGAGGCAACAGAAGCCGCGGCCAAGGACCGGGCCGAACGTTTTGGCCCCGACATCATGACCTATGTCGAAAAATCCATTCTTCTGCAGACCCTCGACAGCCTGTGGCGCGAGCATCTGGTTAATCTCGACCACCTTCGCTCGGTCATCGGCTTCCGCGGTTATGCGCAGCGCGACCCCCTGAACGAATACAAATCCGAAGCCTTTGAACTCTTTCAATCGATGCTGAGCAATCTGCGCCAAGTTGTCACCTCGCAGCTCATGCGGGTGGAACTGGTGCGAGAGGCCGCCGAGGCGCCGCCGCCCGAGACACTCGACATGCAGGCGCACCACATCGATGGCTCCACCGGCGAAGACGAGTTCGCCGCGGAGGACACGATGACACTGGCGCACACGGAAGCCAGGGTGGTGCCAGCCGAAGAGCGTGACCCGAACGATCCCGCGACCTGGGGTAAAGTGGGAAGAAATGAGCCCTGCCCATGCGGTTCGGGCAAGAAGTACAAGCATTGCCATGGCGCGTTCGCGTAGGCAGTCCGCCTTCGACCCTTTTGAAAAGCCGGGCTCAGCTCGGCTTTTTTGTGCCTTGGATTCCTGCCACTCTCGCCCGGCCAAGCCCTTTCAGGATTCTTAAGCAGTTTGCACTAAAGCGTAGGGCACGTGTCTTGAGAGGAGTGGGGTGGTGCGTTTTTCAGCCACGGGAACCGGTGATCGCTTGCTGCCAACGCAGCTTGCCGAGCGCGCGCGCCCATGGCTCACCAGGGTCGACAGCCTGATCAGTGCCCGCGACGCACGCGGGGAGGCAGGCCGCAACGCGCTCATCGCCTTTGCCATCCGCATCGTCAACGCCGTGATCGCTTTTTTCAGCCAGGTTTTCCTGGCGCGCTGGATGGGCAGCTTCGAGTATGGAATTTATGTGCTCGTCTGGGTGACGATGATCATTCTGGGAAATATTTCCTGCCTCGGGTTTCACACGGCAATCATCCGCTTCATCCCGGAATACCGGTTGAAAGGTGCATTTGGGGAGCTGCGCGGCGTCAATATTGCCGGACGGCTGTTCGTGCTGGGCACATCCACGCTGTTCATGCTCGCCGGTCTGCTTGGCCTGTATGTCCTCGAGCCGGTGATCGAATCCTACTACATCGTGCCGTTCTATCTCGGCCTCATCTGCCTCCCGATGCTGGCTCTCAGCGACCTTCTGCAGGGCGTTTCCCGTGCCAACGCCTGGGTTATCTGGGCCTTGCTTCCAGCCTATTTCATCCGTCCGCTGCTCATTCTTCTGTTCATGGCCATCGCTGTCTTGAGCGGCTATGCGCCCGATGCCAAAACAGCGATCGTCACCGCGATCATCGCCACCTATGTGACAACGCTCGTACAGTTCGTAAGCATCACCACCCGCGTCGACCGGAACATGCCGGCTGGCAAACCACGCTACGCGATGAAGCACTGGGTGGGCGTCTCACTGCCGATCTTTCTGGTTGAGAGTTTCTATTTTCTGCTCACCAACGCTGATGTGCTCATGGTCGGGCGGTATATGGCGCCGAGCGATGTGGCCGTCTATTTCGCCACCGTTAAGACACTGGCACTGGTTCATTTCGTCTATTTCGCAGTGAAGGCAAGCGTGGCCCAGCGCTACTCGGCCTATATGCACGGGGGCGATCGCTCCGGATTGGCAACATTCGCGGCCGAGACGGTCAACTGGACATTCTGGCCATCTCTCGCCATGGGCGTTATCGTTCTCATTATCGGCAAACCCATGCTAATGCTGTTCGGCAGCGGCTTCTCTGACGGCTACCCACTCCTGTTTCTGCTCGTTTCCTGCGTGGTTGCGCGTGCTGCGGTCGGCCCTGCCGAAAGTCTGCTGACCATGAGCGGCCACCAAAAGATATGTGCCGCCATATATGCCGCCACGCTTGGGATCAATGTCGGCTTGAACATAATCCTGATACCCATTTACGGGCTGTGGGGCGCGGCGATCGCCACGGGCATCGCCATTCTGTTCGAGGCGGCATCGCTCTCCTTCACAGCCTGGCGGAAACTCGGGATCCGCATGTTGGTGTTCCTTCCAAGAAGCCGCAAGGAGCGAAACTCGTGAGCATCCCCCCTCTCCTCGAAGAGACAAGCGGTAACGGAGCCGGGCCTTCTGGGGACGAGACCCACGACGCAACGCTCGTTCCCGACACGGAACGCCTTGCATCCCTTGCCACGGCATCCGACGAACGCAAACTGGCTATCTATCCGGCATCGGCCGGTTTCGAGTTGGTCGATGAGCTGGATTATCTGGCAGCTCGATCGATCGAGACAAACATCTTTTTCAACCCCCGTTTTCTGGCGCCGGCCATGCCCCGCCTAGAAGACCGTGAGGTGCGGCTTGCCGTCATCCGCGACGGCACGGAAGAGCGCAATCGCCTACGCCTCCTAGTACCCTTCACGGTCGAACGCCCCTTGATGCCCTTCAGCGTGCCCGTGTTGCGAACCTGGGCCAATCCTTTCGGCCCGCTCGGGACCCCGCTGGTCGATTATGATGACCCGGCCGGCGTGATCGAAGACTTCTTCGCCATGCTCGCCCGACCACATCTTGATCTCCCAAAGGTTTTTGTCCTGCCGGATGTCGGTCTCGACGGAGCTTTTGCCGCGATCCTGCGCACAGTCGTGGATGCGCGCAATCTGCCCTTCCAGATCACCAATCGCATCGAGCGTCCCACGCTCGAAAGTCCACTGGATGGCGACACATATCTGCGCGATTCCCTACGGTCGCATCACTATCGCGAGTTTCGACGTCTGAAGCGCCGCCTCGCTGAACTGGGCAATCTCGAATACAAAATCGCCCGCCACCCGGACGAGGTGCGGCACGGTGTGGAGGCGTTTCTCACACTGGAAGCAGCGGGCTGGAAAGGGCGCGAACGCACCGCAATGGCGATCGACCGTTACCGGGCAGCCTTTGCGCGAGAGGCTGTTCACCGGTTGTGCGAGCGTGACATGTGCCGCATACACATGCTCACCCTCGACGAAAACGTCATCGCTTGCCTGATCGTCTTCATCGAGAACGGAACGGCCTATACCTGGAAAACGGCCTATGACGAAAGTCTCTCCACCTATTCGCCGGGCACGCTTCTGATGATCGAGGTGACAAAGACGCATCTGGACGACCCGAACATCATCATGACCGATTCCTGTGCGGTGCCTGACCACCCCGTGATGAGCCGGCTGTGGAGCGAGCGCAGACCATTGGGAACCATGGTCGTCGGCTTGACCCCCGATGCGGATCGCCATGTGCGCAAGGCCGCGGCCCAGCTTGGTCTTGCACGACGGATGCGCAACCGCCTTCGCATCTTGCGAAACCGCCTGCGCGGTTGAACATCGCACCGGGAACCATCATGGTGCCTCACCCGTTCGCCTGACAGGCTCAAGCCTGATATATTGGCGCGACACAGGAGGCTGGCCATGCGTTCCAATTCCTTTCGCCGAAATCGTATCTCCAGGCCCATCTTCAACTGGGCACGCAAGATCATGCCACCGATTTCCGAGACGGAGCGGGAAGCGATCGATGCGGGAACGGTGTGGTGGGACGGCGAACTTTTCACCGGAAACCCGGACTGGGAGCAGCTTCTGGCCATGCCGCCCGCGCGCCTTTCCCAGGAAGAGCAGGCATTCATGGACGGTTCCGTGCGTGAGCTCTGCTCGATGGTCGAGGACTGGACGCTCAACTGGCGCGATCGCGATCTCTCCCCCGCCGTCTGGGATTTCATGCGCAAGAACAAATTTTTCGGGATGATCATTCCGAAAGAGTTCGGCGGCCTCGGTTTCTCCAACACGGCCCATTCAGAGGTGGTGCGAACCCTCTCCTCGGCTAGCATCGTGGCGGGCGTCACGGTGATGGTGCCCAATTCGCTCGGCCCAGGCGAGTTGCTCATGCATTTCGGCACCGACGAGCAGCGCAAACATTGGTTGCCGCGGCTCGCGGACGGACGCGAAATTCCCTGCTTCGGCCTTACCTCGCCCCATGCCGGATCCGACGCCGCAGCCATGACAGACACCGGTGTGGTCGAATACGGCGCATGGAAGGGCAAGAAGGTCCTCGGTCTGCGCCTCAACTTTCACAAGCGCTACATCACGCTTGGGCCCGTTGCCAGCGTGATGGGCCTTGCCTTCAAGATGCAGGATCCGGAGAACCATCTCGGGCGCGGCGAGGATCTGGGGATCACCGTTGCGCTCCTGCCAACCGACACCAAAGGTGTGCGCCACGGCGACCGGCATATCCCGCAATTCACCTTTTTCCAGAACGGTCCGCTCTACGGCGAGGATGTCTTCGTTCCGCTCGACCATATATTGGGTGGCGAAGAGCAGATTGGCCAGGGCTGGACGATGCTTATGACGGCGCTCGCGGCAGGTCGCAGCATCTCTCTGCCATCGCAAGCGGCGGCCTCTGCGGCCATGTGCGCCCGTGCCACCGGCGCCTATGCGCGCGTGCGCACACAGTTCAACGTGCCAATCGGTTTTTTTGAAGGCATTCAAGAGCCGCTGGCCGAACTCTGCGGCAACGCCTATCTCATCGATGCCGCGCGCCGTACCACACTTGCTGCATTGGATGAGGGCCACAAGCCTTCGGTCATCTCCGCCATCATGAAATATCACGCCACAGAGCGAATGCGCCGGTCCGTCGAGCACGCGATGGATATTCACGGCGGCAAGGCGATCATAGATGGTCCGAACAACTATATGGGCGCGGCCTATCGCGCGGTGCCGGTCGGCATTACCGTTGAGGGCGCGAACATTCTGACCCGTAATCTGATGATTTTCGGTCAGGGTGCGATTCGCTCGCACCCTTACATGCTGGAAGAATTGCTGGCGCTTTCCAACGAGGATCGGGAAGAAGGTCTCGACCGTTTCGACGACACTTTCTGGAAGCATGTCGGCCATGCGTTCAAGACGGCCGGGCGCAGCTTCCTGCGCGGCTGGACAGGCGGATTCCTCGGGCCTGCTCCGAAAGGAGCGGCAATGGCTCGCCAATGGAAGAAGCTGTCGCGTTATTCCGCAGCCTTCGCACTCCTGTCCGATTTCGCCTTGCTCACGCTTGGCGGATCGCTCAAACGCCGGGAGATGATTTCAGCCCGTCTGGGAGACATACTTGCAGAACTCTATCTGCTGGGTGCCGTTCTGAAACGCTACGAAACCGAAGGGCGCTTTGCAGAAGACAAACCCATTGTCGATTATCTGATGCAGGCGGGCGAGGCGCGGATGGGCATTGCATTCCGCGGCGTCCTCGACAATTTGCCATCGCGGCCCGCCGCTTGGCTGGTGCGTTTGATCGCTTTCCCGTGGGGCGTGCCCAACCCGGTTCCTTCGGATCGTCTCATCACCAAGCTTGCCGACATCCTTCTGAAACCCTCTGAGCAGCGGGACAGGCTGACGCCCGACCTCTATCTCGGACAGGGGCACGATGCGCATCCGCTCAAGGATCTGGAACGCGCGTTCCGGCTCGTCGTCGATGCGGCCCCCATCGAGAAGAAGATGCGCGCCAGGCATATTAGCGACGCTCAGGAGGCTCACGATATGGATCTCATCAGCGATGCGGAGTTCACCCAATTGCGGGAAGCTCGAGAGGCTGTCGAGAAGGTTATCGCTGTCGACGCCTTTCCCATGGAAGAGATTTCGGCAACGGCCTCACAGCACAAGACAAAAAAGCCCGCCGCACGGCGCAAGTCGCCGCAGCGGCAGGCCGCTGAATAGAGCTGATGCGAACGCGAATTATCGTGTCGGGACAGGCGTCTCGCCACGATAATCGTAGAAGCCGCGGCCGGTCTTGCGACCGAGCCAGCCCGCCTCGACATATTTGACCAGCAAAGGGCATGGGCGATATTTGGAATCGGCCAGCCCCTCATAAAGCACCTGCATGATCGACAGGCACGTATCAAGCCCGATGAAATCGGCGAGCTGCAGCGGTCCCATCGGGTGGTTGGCACCAAGTTTCATGGCCGTGTCGATGGCTTCCACCGTGCCGACGCCCTCATAAAGCGTGTAGATCGCCTCATTGATCATCGGCAGCAAGATGCGGTTGACTATGAAGGCCGGAAAATCTTCGGCAACTGTAATGGTCTTTTCGAGGCTCTCGACAAAGCCGCGCGACTTCTCGAACGTATCGTCTTCCGTGGCAATGCCGCGAACGAGTTCCACCAGCTTCATCACCGGAACGGGGTTCATGAAATGAATGCCGATGAAGCGCTCGGGACGATCGGTCTGTGCGGCGAGACGCGTGATGGAGATCGACGAGGTGTTGGTGGCGACGATCGCCTCCGGATTGAGGACAGGGCAAAGCTGCGCGAAGATCTTGCGCTTGACCGTCTCATCCTCGGTCGCTGCCTCGATCACCAGATCCATGTCGGCAAGCGCTTCCATGGTGGTGGCCGGTGCAATGCACGCCAATGCGTCCTGACGAACCTTATCCTCGAGTTTCCCGGACGAAACCTGTCGCGCCATGTTCCCGGAGATAGTCGCAATCCCTGCCTCGATCCGTTCGGCGGAAAGATCGTAGAGCTTCACATTATAGCCCGCCAGCGCAGCGACATGGGCAATTCCGCTGCCCATCTGGCCTGCGCCAATCACACCCACTTTTTCAATCTTTCCAGTCATGTCGAAAACCCCGTGAGATGCGGCCTGCATCCTTCGTCAGTGTTGTTGCGCTGCAAACTAAATGGGAGGCGCAATGGCGTCTACCCCCGCGATCAAAATCCTTGGCAAAGTCCTTTTTCCCTGCATTCACCGTTGACATGGAGACAAAAAAAGCCCCGCTCGAAAGCGGGGCTGTTGCCTGAGATTCCGGTGTTCTATAGGCTTAAAGCGCCTTTTCGAGCTCCGGCAGCACGTCGAAAAGGTCTGCGACCAAGCCGTAATCGGCGACCTGGAAGATCGGCGCTTCCTCGTCCTTGTTGATCGCGACGATCACCTTGGAATCTTTCATGCCGGCGAGATGCTGGATCGCGCCGGAAATGCCGCAGGCAATGTAGAGATCGGGCGCCACGACCTTGCCCGTCTGCCCCACCTGCCAGTCGTTCGGCGCATAGCCCGCATCGACCGCCGCGCGCGAGGCACCGACAGCGGCTCCAAGCTTGTCGGCAACAGGCAGGATGACCTCGTTGAACTTCTCTTCCGAGCCCAGCGCACGGCCGCCCGAAATGATGATCTTGGCTGAGGTCAGCTCCGGCCGATCGCTTTCGGCGATACGGTTTTCGACAAATGCCGAAAGTCCGGCAGCGGACGGTGCCTCCACACTTTCCACCGCAGCAGAGCCCCCTTCGGCCGCCGCCTGGAAGGACGACGTACGAACAGTGATCACCCGTTTGGCGTCTGTTGCCTCAACAGTTTGGATCGCATTGCCGGCATAGATGGGACGTTTGAAGGTCTTGTCATCCACCACTTCTATCACATCAGACACCTGCATGACGTCGAGCAGGGCTGCCACGCGCGGCATGACATTCTTGCCCGTGGTGGTCGCGGGCGCGACGAACGCATCATAACCGTCGGCCAGGGAAACCACGAGATCGGCGAGCGGCTCGGCAAGCCTCTCCGCAAGCGCATCGCTTTCCGCGAGCAGAACCTTGCGCACGCCGCCAAGTTTCGCAGCAGCGTCGGCCGCTGCCTTCGCGCCTTTACCGGCAACCAGCACATCCACATCAGAGCCGATCTGGCTCGCTGCTGCGAGCGCCTTGGCGGTCTGATCGGAAAGGGTTTCGTTGTCGTGTTCGGCAACCAGAAGAATAGCCATCTTTTTTCTCCCTCTCCGCTTAAAGCACGCCGGCTTCGTTTTTGAGCTTGTCGACCAGTTCGGCCACCGAGCCAACCTTGATGCCTGCCTTGCGGCCGGCCGGTTCCTCGGTCTTGAGCACCTTGAGGCGCGCCTTCACCTCGACGCCGTAATCGCCCGGCTCCCTGGTATCGAGCGGCTTCTTCTTCGCTTTCATGATGTTCGGCAAAGAAGCATAACGCGGCTCGTTCAGGCGCAGATCAGTCGTCACGATGGCCGGCAGCTTGAGCTCGACCACCTGGAGACCACCATCCACCTCACGCGTCACCTTGGCCTTGCCGTCCGCAAGCTCCACATCTGACGCGAAGGTGCCCTGGCTCCAGCCAAGCAACGCCGCCAGCATCTGGCCGGTCTGGTTGGAATCGTCATCGATGGCCTGCTTGCCCAGAATCACCATCTCTGGCTTTTCTTCCTCGGCCACGCCCTTCAGGATCTTCGCTACGTCAAGAGGCTCCACCGCATCGTCGGTCTTGACGAGAATGGCGCGGTCAGCGCCCATGGCAAGAGCGGTGCGCAGCGTCTCCTGTGACTTTTCCGGCCCGATCGACACCGCAACGATTTCTTCAACCTTGCCGGCTTCCTTCATGCGGATCGCTTCTTCAACTGCGATTTCACAGAACGGGTTCATCGCCATTTTGACATTCGTCAACTCGACACCGGAGCCATCCGCCTTCACGCGGGGCTTCACATTGGCGTCGATGACCCGCTTGACCGGAACAAGGACTTTCATGCGCAATCACCTTCCATGGTGGACTTCGGTTCTGATGCTGGATACCAGCAGATGGACGCGCCGGATGGCTGAATGCCGACATGTACAGGGAAATTCAGAACACTCATCCTCCCCCCTTCATGCGGCATGCCGCCGGAGTTGGCGGGACCGTAGAGAGGCCTGACGTTCACGTCAATATGCAGAAATGTCCTATTGCCGCCCCCAGCGCGGCTGCTCGGTTTCCAGCGGGCGCGCAGCATCGGGACTTTCGAGCTCTACCGCGCGCGGCTTCTCCAAACGTCGGTCGAACAGCGGCACATCCCTGCGCCTCAGAACGACTACCAGAACCGCTCCTGCGAGAATGCCTCCGGCATGAGCGGCCCAGGAAATCTGGTTTTCGGTATCGATCACCAACATCAAGAACTGGAAGCCGATCCACAGCGCAAGAAGGATAAAGGCTGGAACCCGAATGGGAATGCGCGCAAAAGCCAGCACCCAGACCTTCACCCGAGGATGCAGGATCAGATAGGCAGCAACAATACCGGCAATGGAACCAGAAGCACCGATGAGTGGCGCATTGGAATCCGGCGCGATAAAGCCGTGCATATAGGCGCCCGCAACTGCGCAGGCGAGATAGAAAACCAAATATCGGAAATGCCCCAGCGCATCTTCCACATTGTCGCCGAACACCCACAGAAACAGCATATTGCCGCCCAGATGCAACAAGTCGCCATGCAGGAATGAATAGGTGATGTAGGTGAGCGGCTCCGGGACCAGATCCAATTCCGGCGGCAACACCGCAAGATCATTGGCAACGGACGGGATATAGCCAAGCCCAAGCGCAGCGGCGAACGCGAAATCCGTTCCTCCGACTGCCGTCACCAGATAGGCGATCACGTTGACCGCAATGATGATCAGCGTCACGTATTGGCGCTTGATATGCCGCAAGCTGTTGGCATCATGCAGCGGTATGAACATCGGAGCCCTCTTTGCGGGCCCCGATCCCGGCCCGGATATCTCAGCGGTTCTGTCCGGGCACCCATAGCACGTCCAGCGCGCCATTGTCATTCACGGCGCGCGAGGCCACAAAAAGGAAGTCGGAGAGGCGGTTGATGTAGCGCATGGCCGCATCGCTGACGATTTCACCCTCAACTGTGCGCAGTTCCACCATCAACCTCTCGGCGCGCCGCGAGACGGTCCGGGCGAGATGGAGTGCAGCAGCAGCGGGCTTGCCGCCAGGCAGTACGAAGGAACGCAGCGGAGCCAACGCGGCGTTCAAGGCATCTATGTCAGCCTCAAGCCTGTCCACCTGGCTCTGCACAATCCGCAACGGCTCGTACTCCAGCGCCTCACCCGTATCCGGCGTCGAAAGATCAGCCCCCAGATCGAAAAGATCATTTTGGATACGTGCCAGCATCGCGTCGATGCGTGGTTCCAACTCCGCCAGATGAACGCGTGCCATGCCGATACAGGCATTCGCCTCGTCGACGGTTCCATATGACGCGACCCTGAGATCGGATTTCAGACGTCGCTCACGTGAGCCGAGCCCTGTTGTCCCGTCGTCGCCCGTGCGCGTGTAAATCTTGTTCAGCTTGACCACGGAATGCCTCAGCCACCCTTTGAACGCGCGTAGTAGAGCGCGAGCACGACGAAGACGATGGCAACAGCCTGCAGAACCACGCGAGCCTGCATCAGCTTGTTCGACGTGTTGGCGGAGCCACCCCGCATCATGTTCATGAGACCACGAATGAGGACGATCACGACCGCCATCATCACAAGGATGGAAAGAATATTGAAGACTGTGGACATGGCGGTTTTCTTCTTGGTTTCAGCCCTGATTCGACAGGAAGCGATACAACATGCGCGCCGGAAGAAGCCGTTTCAATGCGACACCGATACGCGCCGGCGTGGTTACCACATAGTGCGGCCTTGGACGCGGGGAAAGAAGCGCGTGCGAAAGTCGCGCATAGACCGCTTCCGGCCCGAGCTTGAACCGCGACTTCACCCCACCCTGCCTCAAACGTGCAAGCTGACCCTCATAGGCTTCGCGATGTACGGAGTTATCGTGATCGATATAGCGCTCGAACCAGGGAAGCCCGTTGCTGGCAATCTTGGACTCGATCGGGCCGGGTTCAATGAGAGAAATATGGATGCCCGAACCTTCAAGTTCCGCACGCTGGCACAGCATCAAACCTTCAAGCGCATGCTTGGATGCGGCATAGGCACCGCGGTATTTTATGGGGATGAGCCCCAGGATCGAGGAGCAATGGACGATGCGGCCGCGACCCTGCCGCCGCATCACCGGGACGATCCGCTGCGTGAGATCGTGCCAGCCAAACACATTGACCTCGAACTGGTAACGTAACGCGTCCACAGGAAGATCTTCCACGGCACCGGCCTGAGCATAGGCACCATTATTGAAAAGAGCATCGAGTGAACCGCCGGTGCGTTCGAGCACGTCATCCACAAGCGCGGCGATCGATTCAGGCTCCGCATAGTCGAGGTAGAAGGCCTCTATCCCCTTTGTTTCAAGGGTTTGACGATCTTCCGGCCTGCGCGCCGTTGCAAAAACGCGCCAGCCATCCCTGCGCAGGGCCTCGGCACACCATGCGCCTATGCCGGAAGAGGTTCCGGTGATCAGGATCGTCCGGTCACTAACCATGAAATTCCCGTCAGCACTTGTCTATAAGCGTCCCGGTTTCACATATTGGCCTGAACGAAACAACCAAAAGCAGTGTCGACAGCAACGAAGGGAAAAACCGTGCGCGGATTGAAAGCCACCAAACGTATCATCGGCGATGCGCTCGGCCACTTCAACACGGATGACGGCTGGGCCATGTCCAGTCACGTCGCCATCTCGGCGCTGATGGCGCTGTTCCCGTTCCTGATTTTTGCAACGGCCCTGGCGAGTTTCCTTGGCGCAGACTCGTTCTCGCAACAGGCCGTCGATCTGATATTCGATACCTGGCCTAAGGAAGTGGCAGAGCCTATTGCAAGAGAAGTTCACAATGTGCTCGGCGTGCGCCGCAGCGATGTGCTGACCTTCGGTGTCGTACTTGCCGGCGTTTTCGCCTCCAACGGGGTGGAAGCACTGCGTCTGTCCCTCAACCGTGCCTACCGGGTCAGCGAAAAGCGCTCGATCTTCCGCCTTCGCGCGCAAAGCCTGTTTTTCGTGCTCGTTGCAACGGTCGGCTTTCTTGCCATCAGCATCCTGCTCGTCATCGCGCCGATCGCCCTGCGCATCGCCGCCAACAATCTGGAGTGGATTGCCCCTTATGTCGGCACGATCACCTTCTGGCGCTATGTGATCGCGCTGACAGTGCTCATTCTTGCGCTGATTTCGGTTCACCTGTGGCTGCCTGCCGGTCGGCGGAGCTTGTGGGACGTGCTGCCCGGTGTCGGGTTCACACTCCTGGGGTCCTTTGTCGGATCGAGCCTTTTCGCAGCCTATCTCGGGCGTTTCGGCAGCTATGCCAGCACCTATGCCGGTCTCGCTTCCATCATGATCGCCGTGGTGTTTCTCTACATCATTTCCGCCGTGTTCATTCTCGGCGGAGAATTGAACGCCTCGATCAAGCGCTACCGGGAAGCGCGCGCGGTCGCTGGAGCGGCCTGACGCGGTGAACGCCGCGTCGCCAGCGCCACGCCGAACGTCGTGATCGCCATGCCTACAAGCTGCACAGGCGTCAGTGTCTCGTCAAACAGGAACCACGCCATAAGCGCCGTGACAGCGGGCACGAGGTAGAAGAGCGATGCAACGCGCGCCACTTCCCCTTCTCGAATAAGGACCATTAGAAGGAAGATTGCGCCCAGCGACAGTACGAAAACCAGCCATGCCATGGCAAAGACCAGTTCACCGTTGAGCACGACCTGTTGCGTTTCAAACAACAGCGAGACCAGAAACGCCACTGCCCAACCGCCGACATATTGATACAACGTGACTGTCACAAGATCGGCAGTTGCAACGAAGCGCTTCTGCCATACGGTTCCCACGCTCATGGCGATCACCGCCACAACGGCCGCGCCAATGGTCGCCACGGTCACGCCGCCGCTGATCGAGCCGAATTTTGGCGAAAGGACCGTAACCACACCGACCAGCCCCACCACAAGGCCAAGCCAGTGCTTACGCGTCACCCTCTCTCCGAGAAACAGGCCGGCAATGACGGCAGTCAGCATGGGCTGAAGCCCGACGATGAGGCCCGCGAAACCGGCCGGAAGGCCGTTGCGCACCGCCCAGAAAACGCCGCCCAGATAGACACCATGCATCAGAACGCCTGCTATCGCGGCGTGGAGCGCATTGCGCGGCCCGATCGCCTTTGCTTTCACAAGCGGTATGATCAACAGAAGAACGCCAAAGGTCAGAGCAAACCGGATCCACAAGAATGTGAATGGTTCCGCCCATGGCATCGCATAGCGCGCCCCGATGAAACCGGTCGCCCAGAGGACGACGAACAGGGCCGGGATCGCCCTTGTGAGATCTTTCATCGGATATGTCCCTGAACGCGAAAGCTCGAATCAACCGCGGCTTTATCAGCCCCGATACCAGCAAGGAAAGCGAAACATTTCCATCATAGGATCAACGAAAGTGATCCATGGCGCCGCCAGGAGTACGCAAATGCTGATGAAACTGGATACGAGTTGGCTGATCTTCACGCTCGTGGCTGTCACGATGATCGCCTATCTTCTGTCGCTCGGTCTCAACGCAGCTCTGAAAGACGACGGCTTCGGTGCAATGGGCACCGCGATGATCATAGCCACCGCATTCTTCGGCACCATTTATCTGGCCAACCGGAACGGAATTCGTTTCTCAAGCCTCACCGAAGGCACCCTCGCCGGTCTGGCTGGTGCCTTTGCGGTGCTTCTGGTTCTCGTCATGGCCAAGGCGCTGCTCAGACGGCTGAGCTAGGCGCCCCGATCATCCGCGTGATATCATCCGGCGTCGCGCCGCTTTCGCGCAATGCGGCGAGGCTGGTGTCACCACGGCTCTTGGAGAGTTTGCGGCCGTCATTGTCGAGAACGAGATCGTGATGATGATAGTCCGGCACCGGCAATCCCAGAAGTTCCTGAAGCACACGGTGCACGGCGGTCGCGTGGAAAAGGTCGCGCCCACGCACCACATGCGTGATGCCCTGCAGCGCATCGTCCACCACCACCGACAAATGATAGCTTGCCGGGATCTCTTTCCGCGCGATCACCACATCGCCCCAATCCTCGGGCTTTGCTGGCACCAGTCCCGTCTCACCTTCCGGCCCCTGTCCCGTCTCGTTCCAGTCAAGCCTGCTTCCAACATGCGCAATGGCCGCGGCCATATCGAGCCGCCAGGCAAAGGGTGTGCCCTCATCGAAGAGATTTTGACGCTCCCGTGAGGTCATATGACGGTCTTCTCCGGGATAGACCGGCGCTCCGTCCGGATCGCGCCGCCAGCGATCGCCTCCCGCTTCAAACTCAGCTATGCGCGCGCGCACTTCCCCACGTGTCATGAATGCCGGATAAACAAGATCTGCATCGATCAGTCGATCGAGCGCGACACGATAATCGTCAAAGTGATTGGACTGCCGCCGAACGGGCTTCTCCCAATTGAGACCAAGCCAGGCGAGATCGCGCAACACGCCATGCTCCAGTTCGGGCGTGCAGCGGGTCACGTCGATATCTTCCATCCGCAGAAGAAAACGTCCGCCCGCCTCCCGGGCCATGTCCCGATTGAGCAGCGCCGAATAGGCATGACCAAGATGGAGTTGACCATTCGGGCTCGGTGCAAACCGAAAGACCGGTCGTGTCATGAGTGATGCTTGAATCGGGTTGCGGTCAGCATGTCACGATTGCTACGGCTTTCTTTCGCGCGCGGCAAGGACAGGCCACACCAATACGATGAAACGCATAGAGACTGATGCGGATATTTTGCGAGCCCTTGCGGGCCTTGTCGCACTCGATCCCCGCCTTCAGTCCGTTCGCGACCGTGCCGGCGACATTCCTCTGAGGCGCACCGAGCCTGGCTTCGCAAGCCTCGTTTCCATTGTCATATCCCAACAGGTTTCGCGTGCCAGCGCCGATGCCATTGAAGCCCGATTGACCGGACTGATCGATCCGCTCACCCCAGCCTCCATTCTCGCAGCGGGCGAAGCCCCCCTGATCGCCGCAGGCCTCTCGCGCGCCAAGCAGCGCACGATTGTCGCGCTTGCGCGGGCTGTCATCGACGATGGTCTCGATCTTGAGATCCTCTGCGCGCTTCAAGCCGAGAAAGCCGTCGCCTGCCTGACGGCCATTCATGGCATCGGCCCCTGGACGGCGCAGGTCTATCTTCTTGTGTGCGCCGGTCATCCTGATGTGTTTCCAGCTGGCGACGTAGCGCTGCAGGCCGCCGTGGCCAAAGCCCTGGCTCTTCCGGAGCGTCCTGACGCGAAGCGCCTCACAAAACTGGCCGAATCATGGACGCCGTTTCGGGCCGTCGCCGCTCGGCTGTTTTGGGCCTATTATCGCCAGATGAAGGGTAAGGAAGCAGCGCCCTTGCCGCGTTAGGAGCAAAAAACTGCGAAAATCCAGGTGTTTGACGTGTCACAAAGCAAAATATGCGCTTCACATTCCTGTCACGGCAGGCTTACAGTATCCGCATCGATCGACTTGGCCAGTTGAAGGAGCTTCAAGGACGTGACGATCGCGGCTTCGCCAGACAGCATGCCTGCTCTGGTGCTGAATGCGGACTACAGACCGCTCAGTTACTATCCTTTGTCACTGTGGTCATGGCAGGATGCCATCAAGGCAGTCTTCCTCGACCGGGTCAACATTGTTGCCGAATATGACCAGCAGGTTTCATCCCCTTCTTTCAAGATGAGACTGCCGAGCGTTATCAGCCTCAAAACCTATGTGAAACCGTCGCGTTACCCTGCGTTTACGCGCTTCAACGTGTTTTTGCGCGACCGTTTCCAATGTCAGTATTGCGGCACCCGTGAAGACCTGACCTTCGACCATGTGATCCCGCGCCGACTGGGTGGTGTTACATCCTGGGAGAATGTCGTCGCGGCCTGTTCGCCCTGCAATCTCAAAAAGGGTGGCGTCATGCCGTCCCGTGCGAAGATGTGGCCACAGCAAAAGCCCTTCCGACCCACCGTGCAGGACCTGCACAACAATGGCCGGCTCTTCCCGCCCAACTATCTGCATGAGAGCTGGATGGATTATCTCTACTGGGATGTCGAGCTCGAGCCGTAATAGAAAGCGCGCCCCCTAAACAAGAATACAGATCTGATACAACGCACTAGCGTTTGAACGCCGCTCGCAGCGCAATGAACGCCCAAAATCCGCTCGCGAGCACATTCCAGCCGGCAAATGACAGCCCCAGAAACCGTCCCGCGGCTTCGCTGCAGGATGGGGGGATCACCGCGTTCAGCTGGTCTAGCAGATTGCCGCCGAGGTTTTGGCTGGAAGCACCGGCACCGCAATCGGCCGGGCCTTCCCACCATTTCCACTCGACGCCCGAATGATAAACGCCCAGCGCCATGCCATAGAGCATCAGTGCAGCGCCCAAGAGCAACAGTCCGCGCGTGATAAGCGGAGGGGCCTTCAGCCATGAAGCCAAAAGCGCGAGCAACATCAGGGGCACGCCCACATAGTAGGGTGTGCGTTGCTCAAGGCACAGCATGCAGGGAATGTAGCCCCCGATATGCTCGAAGCCGAGCGCCAGGCTCACGGTTGCGGCCAGACCGATCACAAGCAATCCGGCGCTCAGTGTTTGTGTAGCACCGGTGGGAGCGGTGAGGGACATTGGGGACCTCTAGAAAATATATCGGATGGCGACAAAACCACCGATGAGCAAAACCATGAAAAGGGTGAAAAGAAGGCCAAGGTTCTTCTCTATAAACGTTCGGATCGGCGCGCCGAACTTGTAGAGAAGCCAGGAAACGAGGAAGAAACGAAGGCCACGTCCGAGTACAGAAACGACAACGAACACCAGAAGATTGAGCCCCGTAGCGCCTGAAAAAATGGTCAGCACCTTGTAGGGGAATGGCGTAACCGCAGCGAAAAGAACGCCCCAGCCTCCCCATTCATTATACCAGCTGGCCACCTGCTCAAAGGCATTCTCCTTGCCGTAGAAGGCCAGGATCGGCTGCCCCACCGTCTCATAGAGAAAGGCTCCGATGGCGTAGCCGAGGAGCGCACCAAAAACGGAACTCACCGTGCAGATCAGCGCATAACGCAGCCATTTTGCGCGCTCGGACAGAACCATCGGGATCAACAGAACATCCGGAGGAATGGGGAAGACCGAACTTTCAATGAAAGACACGGAACCGAGCGCTTTCTCCGCATGCCGTGTGGCTGCGAGCGACATGGTCCAGTCGTAAAGTTTGCGAAGCATGGGAGGCCCTCGATGAGGTGTTTTGTCTAACCGCTGCCGGACCCTTGCGCAACGGCGATGGTGAAAGACGTGGCAAGCGTGACGATTTGCTGCGTGAAGTGTTGACGCAAGCCCCCTTCCCCGTATAGTCCGCAACCTGTCCGGCCGTTCGCGGCGGGCCCCTGTGGCGGAATTGGTAGACGCGCTCGACTCAAAATCGAGTTCCGCAAGGAGTGCTGGTTCGAGTCCGGCCAGGGGCACCATTTCCTCCGAAGCATCGCGGTGCGGGACATGAGGAGGAACGGCACGGCCATGCTTGAACGGCGCGAAAGCTATCGGCAGCTTTACGATGGGTTCCGCTGGAGCATCCCCCAGACTTTCAACATCGGTGTCGCAATCTCGAACGCATGGGCTCTGCGGGAGCCTGAGCGTATTGCGCTCTTCGAGCATCGCGAGAATGCCTGCCCTGCAACGCTGACTTATGGAGAGCTCGCAACACTATCGGATAGCCTCGCGCTCGGGTTGGCAAAGACCGGCATAAGGCGGGGAGACCGGGTAGCACTTCTGTTACCGCAGTCGTTCGAAACTGCAATCGCCCATGCTGCCATCTACAAGCTGGGCGCTATTGCCGTACCCCTTGCCCTTCTTTTTGGCCCGGAAGCTCTCGAATATCGACTTTTCAGCGCTGGAGCGGCAGCCGTCATCACGACCAGCGACGGGCTTGCGAAAATCGCCCGCATACGCCATCGGCTACCGGCACTGCAATTGGTCATCTGCGTCGAAGGCGCAGGCGGCGGAGCGGAAGACTTACACAAGCTGATTGCAGATAATTCCGGTCCCTTTGCCGCTGCCGACACCGGCCCTGACGACCCGGCCATGATGATCTTCACCTCCGGCACCACCGGCCCGCCGAAAGGCGCCCTCCACGGACATCGTGTTCTGCTCGGACACCTGCCCGGCGTCCAGTTTCACCACGAATTCCTCCCCCAGACCCACGACCGTATGTGGACGCCTGCTGATTGGGCCTGGGCCGGCGGTCTTCTCAATGTCCTTTTGCCGGGGCTCTATCTCGGGACGCCGGTCGTAGCGGGCCGGTTCGAAAAATTCGATCCTCAAACAGCACTCGACCTGATGGAGAGGATGAAGGTGCGCAACGCCTTCATCCCGCCGACAGCGCTGCGCATGCTGAAGGCGGTGTCGGGCATTCGCAGACGTTTCGACCTTTCGTTGCGCACCATCGGCTCCGGCGGAGAGGCTTTAGGACGCGAGACCTTCGAGTGGGCCCGCACCGAACTGGGACTGCACATCAACGAATTCTATGGTCAGACCGAATGCAATCTGGTCCTTTCGTCCTGCCATGCGCTGGGGGTTGGCAAACCCGGTGCCATCGGATTTCCCGTTCCCGGCCATCGCGTTGCAATCATCGATGAACAGGGCAGCCCTGTTCGCGATGGTGAGGCCGGGGATATTGCCGTGCTGCGGCCCGACCCGGTGATGTTTCTCGGATACTGGGAAAACGAAACGGCCACACGAGAGAAATTCGTCGGAGACTGGATGACCACGGGCGATCAGGGCATCCGCGACGAAGAAGGTTATGTTCATTTCGTGGGGCGCGACGACGATGTCATCACATCGGCTGGATACCGCATCGGCCCGACCGAGATCGAAGACTGCCTGACCGCTCATCCCAAGGTGGCACTGGCTGCAGCCGTGGGCAAGCCGGATCCCGTTCGAACCGAGATCGTCAAGGCCTACATTGTTCTCCATGAAGGCATAGAGCCCAGCGACGCGCTGGCGAATGAGATACGCCTATGGGTCAGGGAGCGTCTTTCAGCCCATGAATATCCCCGGGAGATTGCCTTCGTGGAATCCATGCCCCTGACCACGACCGGCAAGGTAATCCGTCGCCTGTTCCGGGAGCGCGCAAGAAACGAATAGCGACATTCTGCGCGCCGGCGCCGCTTCAGGCTGCGTAGCGCCGGCGTTTGTGCTCGTCAAGGAAAGCGGCAATGTCCTTGGCAAGGATCGGCTTGCTGAAGAGGTTACCCTGCGCCTCGTCGCATCCCATCGCGCGGATGATGCGCAGCTGTTCCTCCATCTCGACACCTTCGACAACCGTGGTCATACCGAGTGTGAAAGCCAGATTGACGATGGTCTGAACGATGGCGGCCTGATCCGCGCTTTTGGTAATTTCCTTGATGAAAAGCCTGTCGATCTTCACCTTGTCGAAAGCGAACTTTTGCAGGTAGCTGAGTGATGAATACCCGGTGCCGAAATCATCGAGCGAAATGCGCGTGCCAAGCTGGCGCAGCCGCCGGAGGTCTGCATGCAATTTTCGATTGTCCTCAAGCAGAAGCGTTTCGGTAATCTCGAGTTCAAGCCGGTTTGCCGGCGTGTCTGTTTCCACCAGAACACGCGCTACGGTTTCGACGATATCATCCCGTTTGAACTGCATGGGAGACAGGTTGGCCGCGATGCTAATATCGTCGGGCAGGGATTTCATCTCCAGGCAGACCTGCCGCAAAACCCATTCACCCAATTGGACAATCGCGCCAGTGTCTTCCGCGATCCCGATGAACTCGTCGGGCGGAACGGAGCCATGAACAGGGTGTGTCCAACGCAACAAGGCTTCAAACGTCGTCACCTTGTTCGTGCCCAACCCGATGATCGGTTGAAACACGAGATGGAACTGTTCGTCCAGATTGGCTGAACGAAGTTCGGCTTCGAGCGCTCTTCGCCGCTGAAGGCGCTTATTCATTCCATCTTCATAGAACCGGAAAACGCCCCGGCCATCCCCCTTGGCCTGATACAGCGCCACGTCGGCCTGCATCAGCAGATCGTCCGCCGCCTCACGCCCCGGAGCGGCAACAGCAATGCCGACACTCGCGCCGGTCAACACCTGATGTCCTTCGATGATATACGGCTCGTCGAGTGCATCTATAAGGCGTTTGGCCAGAGTGCTTGCCTGCTCGGGCTTTTCAATGTTGCCCTGGACCACGACGAACTCATCGCCGCCAAGGCGCGCCACCGCATCTGCTTCGCGCACCGTATTTCGGATCCGCCCGGCCACCGCTCGGAGCAACGCATCACCGACCGGATGCCCGAGCGTGTCATTGATGCTTTTGAAGTTGTCGAGATCAACGCACATGACCGCCGTGGAGAAGCCACGCTGGTTGTCGCTGGCGAGGATCTCCTCCAGTTGCTCGCGCATCATCAAGCGGTTTGGCAGGTCGGTCAGTGTGTCGTGGCGGGCCATATAGGCCACCTGGGCCTGAGCCTTGTGGCGTTCGGTGATATCTTCATAGGTGGCCACCCAGCCGCCGCCCCGCATTGGCTGATGTGAAATGAGGATGGTGCGCCCGTCTCTCAGCTCCTGTGTCAGCGTGTCTGAGCGGTTCTGCTCAATGAGCCGCGTTTGCAAGTGCGCCAGCTGCTCCGCTTCCTCCTCCGCACTGGCACCAGCTTCCACCATATGACCGATCAGAGCGTTCAGTGAGGTCCCAAGTTTGAGCTGTTGTTGCGTCAGACCGTAGATCCGCTCCATTTTCTGATTGCTGACAATAAGTCGGCCCTCTGCATCGAACATGCAAAGACCGTGAGACATGTTGTTCAGCGCTGTGTTGAACAGAAGGTTCTGGGTGATCAGCTCTTCATTCGCGCGCCGTGCCGCCTGCGCGCTGTCGCTCAATTCCGCACTTGTACGCAGGAGGTCCTCATTGGTCGCCTTGAGCCTTTGCTGAACACTGATCTGCAACCGATGTTGCCACCTCAGCATCGCAATGAAGATGAAGCCTGTGATGACAAGCGAAAGCGCCAAAGCAGAAAACAACCAATGGAGCCTGAGAAGCTCCCCCTGGTCCTTGGCCTGGGCTGTCGCTCCATACTCGTTCGCCTTGGACGCCAAGGCCACCATCTTGGTTTCGAGGGGAGCCGTGAGGTCAAGCGCCAACTGCGCGTTCTCACGTTGATCAATATCGTCTATGAAGCCGTCGATCTGCCGCAACGCAGCAGCGAGTTGCTCCACTGTTTCCCGGTTCTCGGGCATAACAGAGACAAAGTTCACAAACTCGCCCTGCTCAAAGAGGCTGAGCCTGCTCACCATGATCTGATAACGCAGTTCCACATCCTGCTTGCTGGCCTGCGGCGGCTCGACCAGCATGGCTGTCAGCCTCTGCCGGAAACGCAGAAGCTCATTCATGCCCTGGCTCGCGCTATAGGCGATATTGTAGCGAAAGATCTGCGTCAGAGCTTCCTGGCGCTGAAAAACCAGAACCGAAATATAGAGCGCCGCAACGGCCAGCGCGACCATCCCGATGGACAGCACTGTCTGCACCACGCGCGATGCTGTGCGGCGCCTCATTTTTCTTATCTCCGGGTCCGACATGGGCAAGGCCTGTCAGACGCCTACCGGACGGTAAAGCGTCGAACCTGCCAAACGGAACGCGAATAGTATTTCTGCGTATTGATTTCCGGATCGGAATCGTACGGATAAATGATGAAGAGTGGACCCTTGTCGCTGATCGGCATGTAATTTCCATCACGCTTGTATGCGAGAATGGTGCCATGCGCTGCAAAATCAGCAATCGGGACCGGTGCCTGGTAATCGTTCAGCGCGGTGACAACCACCTCCTCACCGCTGGCCTTTACAAGGGCCATCAACTCGGAGAGCAAAGCGCCTTCAAACTCCACGGCACCATCGAACCAGGGAGTGCTCGTCCGAATTTTCACGGACTTGAGCGCCTCGAGCATTGCAAGGTCGAAATCGGCAACGCCATCACCATTGGTTGCGCCGATATTGCCATCAATGGTCAGAATGACATCCCCTTGCGGTTCGGGCAGGGCGGCGTCCTGAGCGAAAGCGGAAGTGACGAACGAGAAGAGCAATATTGCTGCTACCGCAAACCAGCCTCCCGCGAGCTTTTTATTATACATTTTTGTGCCTCTTTACTGGCTTAAACCCCAACATAGTCAATGATAGTGTCGGCTAACCAAACAACAGGTTAACGGCGAGCCCATTTGCGATACATGCCACCCACGATTGACACACCCCCCGACCGGTGACAAAGCTCTAGGCCTAAAGGACTATACATCAGGCGCGTCGGCTCGCATAACGGCCACCGGTCCCAACGTTTCCCGACGCGGCAAACAACGGGAAATTCGGGCGCCCAAAAGCGATAATTGTCTTTTGAGATCAGGGGTTTAGGAAGTGGAAACGTACAAAGAGTTCACCTTCGAGGCAGCTCACAAACTGGAGCCTTATTCAGGCCTTCACGGTCATTCCTTCAAGGTTTCCGTCCATCTCGTCGGCGATCCGGACCCTATCTATGGCTGGGCTGCCAACCTTTACGAGGTAGAGAAGCAAATCGACGAAATACATAAAATCCTCGACCATACCTATCTGAATGACATCGAAGGCCTCTCCGTGCCCTCGCTCGAGAATCTGGCCAAATGGATTTACGACAAGCTGGCTGAGAAATCCCCGACGCTCCACCGAGTGGAACTGAAACGGGGCGCAGAGGGGCAGGCAGAAGGCTGCATTTACCAGCCAGCCAAAGCCGCCTAGAAAATCCTGACAACCGTTCAGCTTCTTTTGGACGTTTCGGGGAGCACGGCTCCCCGCTTCCACGTTATTTCGGATCCGAAAGAGCCGCGTCCACCAGCTTCTCAGCATCCGGGCTTGCCCATTCCGCTGGGCCGTTCATATGCGCCAGCAGGCATCCGTCTTCGCCAATAAGCAGTGTTACCGGCAGCCCCAGTGCCAACCCCTGGCTCTTCAGATCATTGAAAATCTTCATGGATGCATCCCGGTAATAGGAAAGCTCCTCGATACCGGTTTCCTGCAGGAAGGTGGTGGGCTTTTCATCATCGCCGCGATCCACATTCACCGCAACCACCTCGAATCTGTCAGACCCCTTTGCGGCCTGCAGCGCGTCGAGTGCCGGCATCTCTTCCCGGCAAGGCGTGCACCAGGTTGCCCAAAGGTTCATCAAAACGACCTTTCCCGAAAAGTCCGCCATCGTCATCGGGTCGCCGTCCGGCCCGTTGAAGCCGAGGTTATTGAGTGACCGGGGAGGATCAGCGGCAAGCATCGCCGCGACGTGACCCGTTGCCGCATCGCCCACGGTTCTGGCTTTGGTCTGCTTTGCGGAACAGGCCGCAGCGTCGGCTTCGGCTACAATCGTCGTCGCCGCCGTGTTGCCATCCAGCCCGCCCTTCACGTATACCGCAATCGCACCCGCGATGGCGCCCACGGCGACAGCCAGGACGACCAGACGGAGTGCCGGGAATTTTTGTTTCTGCTTCGACATTCTTCTTTCCACACTAGCGCCCGGTTATCATGATGAGCGAAGACCAAGCCAGCAACCGCATGTGGGGTGGACGTTTTGCCTCAGGACCCGATGCCGTCATGGAAGCGATCAACGCATCCATCGGCTTCGACAAGAAGCTTTACGCCCAGGACATTCGCGGCAGTCTGGCCCATGCCGCAATGCTGGCGAAGACTGGCATAATTTCGGCGGAAGACGAAAAAAAGATCGCTCACGGGCTGAACACGATCCTGTCAGAGATCGAGGCCGGCAAGTTCACCTTCTCCGCGCAGCTTGAAGACATCCACATGAATGTGGAGGCTCGACTGGCGGAGCTGATCGGCCCCGCCGCCGGCCGCTTGCACACGGCGCGATCACGCAATGATCAGGTGGCGCTCGATTTCCGGCTCTGGGTCAAGGAAGAGCTGCAGCGCATCGATGCCGCTCTTGGCGGCCTGATCGAAGCATTCCTCACCCGTGCCGAAGAGCACGCGGCCAGCGTGATGCCGGGCTTCACGCATCTACAGTCGGCGCAGCCAGTAACGTTCGGCCACCACATGATGGCCTATGTCGAAATGTTCGGCCGCGACCGTTCCCGTGTCCGCGATGCCATCGAACGGCTGGATGAAAGCCCCATCGGCGTGGCTGCACTCGCCGGCACCGGTTTTCCCGTCGACCGCCACATGACAGCCGAAGCACTCGGTTTCCGCGAGCCGACGCGCAACTCCATCGACACTGTTTCGGATCGCGATTTCGCGCTTGAGTTCCTTTCGGTGTCCGCCATCTGTGCAACGCACCTCTCGCGCCTGGCAGAAGAAATCGTCATCTGGTCGACCCCACAATTCGGGTTCGTGCGCCTGTCCGACTCCTTCTCCACCGGCTCTTCCATCATGCCGCAGAAGAAGAACCCGGACGCTGCCGAGCTGATCCGCGCCAAGACCGGCCGCATCAATGGCGATCTCATTGCCCTTCTGACTGTCATGAAAGGCCTGCCGCTCGCTTATTCCAAGGACATGCAGGAAGACAAGGAAGCCGTCTTCGACGCGGCCGAGACGCTTGACCTCATGCTTGCCGCCATGACCGGCATGGTCGGCGACATGGAGATCAACACGGCAGCCATGAAGAAGGCAGCCGGAGCCGGCTTCTCAACCGCGACCGACCTTGCCGACTGGCTAGTGCGCGAGGCGGGCCTGCCGTTCCGCGAGGCCCATCACGTGACGGGTCGCGCCGTGGCGCTTGCCGAGGAAAAGAAGTGCGGGCTGGAAAAACTAGCACTTGAAGACCTCAAGGCGATCAACCCGGCCATTCACGATGGCGTTTTCTCGGTTCTGTCGGTCGGCAATTCCGTGAAAAGCCGCACCTCCTATGGCGGAACGGCACCTTCGGAAGTGCGTCGCCAGATCCGTTACTGGAAGAAACGCCTCAAACGGGATGCAACGCCCGCCAAAAAGCGCTAAAACGCAGCGCACGCATTTTCGAGGAATGGAACGCTCATGACGGCCCGCCGCACGCTCACCCTTGTCATGCTCGGTCTCGCGCTCGGCCTTGCCGCCTGCGGGCGCAAGGCACCGCTCGATTCGCCTTACGAGGCGGCAGTGGATGCGCGCAAGGAAGCCGAACGCAACGACCAACCCATGCCTCCGGCACCGGAGAAACCGGTTGAGGATCGCCCCTTCATTCTCGACGGTCTGCTCTAGAGCAGGCCGATATGGCTAACGCCGCGCGTCGGCGTCGACCCGCGCCCAATCGTTCAGTTGAAAGTTTGTCGCCGTGAATCATTTCGAATATCGTGACGGTGTGCTCCATGCCGAAGACGTTGCGGTGCCTGCCATTGCACAAGCCGTCGGCACACCGTTCTATTGCTACTCCACGGCCACGCTGACACGCCACTATCGCGTCTTCTCGGAAGCTTTCGAAGGTCTCGAAGCGCTTGTCTGCTACGCCATGAAGGCGAACTCCAACCAGGCGGTTCTGACCACGCTCGCCCGCCTCGGCGCAGGTATGGATGTGGTCTCCGAAGGCGAGTTGCGCCGTGCGCTGGCGGCCGGTGTTCCCGCCGGCAAGATCCTCTTTTCCGGTGTCGGCAAAACCGCGCGTGAAATGGATGTCGCGCTCCAAGCCGGCATTCTCTGTTTCAACGTCGAATCGATGCCCGAGCTTGAACAGCTCTCCGCGCGCGCAACCGCGCTGGGGCTAACCGCCAATGTGTCGCTGCGCATCAACCCGGACGTCGATGCCAAAACCCACAAGAAGATCTCCACCGGTAAGGCAGAGAACAAGTTCGGCATCGGCTGGAAGGATGCCCGCGCCGCCTATGCGCGCGCCGCCGAACTTCCGGGCCTCAACGTGACTGGCATCGACATGCATATCGGCAGCCAGATCACCGAGCTGCAGCCCTTCGACGACGCGTTCGCGCTGTTGACCGATCTGACCGAGGCCCTGCGCGCCGACGGCCACGCCATTGAGCATGTGGATCTCGGCGGCGGGCTTGGTGTTCCCTATGCGGACGATGGCGATCAGCCTCCCCTTCCAACCGCCTATGCCGAAGTCGTGCGCAAGCACATGCAAAAGCTCGGGCTAAAGGTCATGCTCGAGCCGGGACGTCTAATTGCTGCCAATGCCGGCATTCTCGTCTCCGAAGTGATCTATGTGAAGGAAGGCGAAGCGAAGAACTTTGTCATCGTCGATGCAGCGATGAACGACCTCATCCGCCCGACGCTCTATGAAGCTTTCCATTCCATCCGGCCCGTCGCCGAGCCTCAAAAGGAGGCCGGAAGCATGATCGCCGACGTTGTGGGCCCGGTCTGTGAAACCGGCGACTATCTCGCACTCGACCGGAAGCTTCCTCTTCTCAAAGCCGGTGATCTGATCGCCATAGGCTCTGCCGGCGCCTACGGCGCTGTTCAGGCAAGCACCTACAATTCGCGCCCACTGGTGCCTGAAGTGCTCGTGAATGGCGACCGCTTTCATGTGATTCGGACCCGGCCCAGCCACGAACAGCTGATTGACCTTGATTCGATCCCGCATTGGCTCACGGATTGAAACGGCACCTGACGCGGATCACAATTTCGCGCGCCGCCTCGCCTTCGCCCGGTTTGCTGCTATCCTTGTAAAGGATAGGGCGCGCGATTCACGTGCGCTACGGCACGAAGCTGAGAGCGTCTATGGCTGAAACAACTCCAGGGCATGTACGCACGCACGGTCGTTTTATCCGGCTTGCCCGCACCCGTTTCGCCACGCGCCTTACCATGATCGTGGAGCGCTTGTGGCCGCGCATCCTGCCTCTCGTGGTTGTCATCAGCCTGTTCGTCAGCATTTCCTGGCTGGGTCTCTTCCGGCTGATGCCCGATGCTGTTCGCTATAGCGTCGTCGCAAGTCTCGCTGCGCTCGCTATCGTATCGCTCTGGCCCCTGCGAAGCTTCCGCCGCCCCACATCGGCCCAGATCGACAAACGCATCGAGCGTGCGAACCAGCTGGCGCATGAGCCTGTCGCCGCCCAATCCGATCAGCTTGCAGGAAACCGTGACGGGTTCGCCGAAGCACTTTGGTGCGAACACCAGAAACGAATGGCCGGCAAGCTTGACAACCTCCACGGCGACTTGCCCAAAACGGGAGTTCCGGAAAGAGATCCGTGGGGTTTGCGCGCCGCCGCCGCCCTGCTTCTCGTAATTGCTGCAGCCTTCTCAAGCAGCCCTTATGGTGGCAGTGTTCTGGACGCCTTCCGGACACGTGGCGGGGCCGAAGTCGTGCCGCCCCGTATTGACGCCTGGGTCACCCCACCCACCTATACGCGCCGCGCGCCAATCTATCTGACGGCAGAGGCAAATCGGGACACAGAGCGTTTTACCGTTCCGCAAGGCAGCATGCTTGCGCTCCGCGTGACCGGTGGCTCTGGTAGCGAAACGCTCTCCTACCTCACTGCGGACGACACCGAGAGCGAAATCGCCCCAGAGGGCGCTTCCCAGAGCGAGGCATTGTCGGTGGACACATCCGCTCAGCGTTTCGCCGCCACTTTAACGGAAGACGGAAAACTGCGCCTGAAGCGTGATGGGCAGGAGATTGACGGTTGGCTTTTCTCGGTCACGCCCGACAACCCGCCGGAAATCCACTTTTCCGAAGACCCGAAGCGCGCTGTAAACGGCGCTTTGGAGCTCACCTACGAAATCGAAGATGATTATGGGCCAACCGAAGCGCACGCCATCTTCGAACAGGCATCCAGGGCGCCAGAAGCACTTCCTCTTTACAGCGCGCCTGAGCTGCCTCTCGCGCTGCCGCGCCGCGATGGGCGAACCACAGCCGCAAAAACCTCGCGCGACCTTACCGAACACCCATGGGCCGGCAGTATCGTCAAGGTGTACCTCCGCGCCATCGACGACGCCGGACAGGAAGCGCGAAGCGAGACAAAGCTCTTCACCCTGCCTGAGCGTACTTTCACCAATCCCCTCGCCAAAGCTCTGATCGAACACCGTCGTACGCTCGCACTCGACGCCAACATGAAACCGCGCGTGCTGGCGATGATGGATGCGGTCATGACCTGGCCCGAAGAAACATTGAAAGACCTGTCACAGTTTCTGGGCGTCTCCGCCGCACAATCCAGGCTGGAAACCGCCCAAACAGATGAGCAACTTCGCGATGTCGTCGACTACCTTTGGGAGATCGCCCTTATTATCGAGGATGGCGACCTGACAGCGGCTGAAAAACGTCTGCGTCAGGCACAGGAGGCCTTGAAGAACGCATTGGAGGGAGGCGCGAGCGAAGAGGAAATCGCCCGTCTCATGGACGAGTTGCGCAGCGCCATGCAGGAGTTCCTCCGCGAATTCGCGGAACGCGCGCAGCAGAATCCGAACATGGCGCAGCAATTGCCGGAAAACAGCCAGATGCTGAACCAGAACGATCTGGATCGCATGCTCGATCAAATCGAAGAACTGGCCAAGTCAGGCGCCCGCGATCAGGCTCGGGAGCTGCTATCCCAGCTCGAAAACATGATGAACAATCTGCAGGCAGGTCGGTCCCAGCAAGGCCAGTCAGGCAACCAGCAATCGGAAATGCGCCAGCAGATGGATGAGCTCGGCAATCTCATGCGACGTCAGCAGGAGCTGATGAACGAAACCTTCCGCATGGACCAGATGCAGCGCGGCCAACGAAATGAGCAAGGGCAAGAGGGCCAGGGCCAGCAGGGCGAACAAGACCAGCAGGGCCAACAAGGCCAGCAAGGTCAGGGCAACGGCCAACAGCCCGGCGAAGGTCAGGGCATGTCACCGCAGGAATTCGCCGATGCCATGCGCGGTTTGCAGCAAGGTCAAGGTACGCTCCGCCAGGATCTGGAAAGCCTGATGCAGGGTCTTGAGGGACTGGGCATCAGACCAGGTGAAGGGTTCGGCGAAGCCGGTGACGCCATGGGCGAAGCCGAAGGTGCGTTGGGAGAAGGCGAAGGTGAGCAGGCCGTCGGCGAACAGGGACGCGCGCTGGAAGCCCTGCGCCGTGGGGCCCAGGACATGATGAACCAGTTGCAGCAGGCCATGCGCGGCGAGCAGGGCGGCGGTGAACAGGGTTTTCGGCGAAGCGACAATGGACGAGACCCGCTCGGTCGCCCACAGGCAACCACAGGCCCTGATTTTGGCGATTCCGTCGAGGTTCCCGATGAAATCGACACCCAGCGCGCGCGCCGCATTCTCGAGGCGATTCGAAAACGCCTCGGCGACGCCTTGAGCCCCGCGCTTGAAAAGGAATATCTGGAGCGGCTGCTCGATATGCAGTGATCCGTCGCTCAAACAGGCGGTGGTAGAATCCTGTCTGAACTGGTCAGGCAGCCAGCGCTTCACCAACGCGCTGGCGTAGCTCGCTCAACGTGAAAGGCTTGTTCACGACACCGGCCACCGTGCCTTCGAGCTCCAACGCCCTTTCGCGCTGATCCGCATATCCTGTCATGAGAAGCAGCCGCAGCCCTGGAAACGCATCTGCGACGGCCCGTGCCATCTCAATGCCGTCCATTGCGGGCATGCGGATATCCGACAGGACGAGATCATAATCTCCAGCCGTGGCTTTAATCATCTCGAGTCCCTCGAGACCATCACCCGCGGTTTGCACGGTATGACCTGCAGCACTCAATGCGCGGGCGGTAAAATTACGGACGGACTCGTCGTCCTCGACGATCAAAAGCTTAGCCATGGCCTGTTTTCACTCGATCCGCTTACGCTTCGGTAAACGAGCCAGCCCTCGCTCGTCTAAAATATCAGTGCTCAGGTTTCGCCGTTGGCATCGCCTTTCACGACACCGACAAAAGGCAATTCGCGGAATGCATGCGCCACGTCCATTCCGTAACCGACCACGAAGTAGTCAGGACATTCGAAACCGACGAATTCGGCATCGACATCCGTCTGCCGCCGCGAATGCTTGTCCAGAAGCACAGCGATGGAAACCGACTTCGCTCCCCGCGATAGCATCAGCTCCCGCGTATGTTTGAGAGTCTTGCCCGATTCCAGAATATCATCGATGAGCAACACGTCGCGTCCGCTCACATCATTGTCGATATCGCGGAGCACCTTGATCTCGCCGCTCTCCGTTCCAGCGCCATAGCTGGAGATCATGATGAACTCCACTTCCGGGGAAATGCCGACATCGTGCATGGCCCGGATCAGGTCCGCTGCAAAGATGAATGACCCCTTGAGAACGGAGATGACGAGCAGATCGTCATAATCGCGCGAAGCGATGTCCTTGGCGAGTTCCAGATTACGCCTGGCAATCGTCGAGGCGGAAAACAACACCTCGATTTCCTTGCCGCGAACAACAGGCATGGGCGGCGAACTCCTGTCAGGGCACTTCCGGCGTTCTGCATTTACCCGGAACCGCGAAACCAGATGATCTATGACGTATGAAACGTCACAGAGACGGACTTGATCCCTTCCCTAGGCGCGACAAGCCGGCTGGAGAAGGGAAAGCGCGCGCCCGGGCCAAGATGCTGGGTGTTTGTCCCCAGAAAATAGCGCGTTGTCGAACCGTTTTCCGTCAGAACGTTGATCGAGATTGGTGGAAGCAACACGAGACCATCGCCACCGTTGAGCGCGGCCCCGTCAACGATGAGCATGGCATTGTCTCCCTGCCGCTCCACCCGTGATGTCACATCGACAAGCTGAAGAACCTGTTGAGGCTGTTGGGATGCCAGAACATTCAGTTCGCGAAAGAGACTGTGCCCTCCGGATATCCAGAAGGCTCCGGCCGTGATCAGAGCCCCGAACATCCAGAAGGCCGGCCCGGCACGTGAGGTTTCCTGTCGCGCACTCTGACCGCCCGGCCTGAGCATATCAAGGCCTGCGACGACTGGATCAGCCGACGGTTTGGATGGTGATGCAGAGGCGGTACGGGCGGTGGAAACAATTGTCTCAAAGTCAGCATCGACCGCGTCACACGATGCCACGCCCCGGGGCTGCGTTTGTCGCACCCGGTCAGGCATCATGATTTCACCCGAAACGGGGCGTGTTCTGTCAGAGTGCCTCATGCAGGCAGACTGTCCTTTCGTGATCCACCTTTCCGGGGTAAATGGAAATGGTTAATGCTTCGCCATCACGCATACCAAGCAAGAGTTAACTTGCTATTAACCATGCGGGTTGATGGTCTGGCAGCATGCGTCCAGGCAGCGTCCGCCACTCACAGAACGCAGGTTCCACGTGATTCGATTTGAAAATGTCGGCCATAGATATGGGATGGGTCCGGAAATTCTCCGTGACGTCTCCTTTCATCTGCCCGAACGTTCCTTCCAGTTTCTCAGCGGCCCCTCGGGCGCAGGAAAAACAACGCTGCTGCGCCTTCTGTTCATGTCTTTAAAGCCGACACGCGGGCTCATCACGATTTTCGGCAAGGATCGCTCGGCGATCACGCGCACCGAGCTCCCGCTCCTTCGCCGCAATATTGGCGTCGTGTTCCAGGACTTCCGCCTGCTTGACCACCTCACCACCTACGAGAACGTAGCGCTCCCCCTGCGCGTGCGCGGACGGGAAGAATCGACCTATCGCAGCGATGTGATCGAGCTGTTGAAATGGGTGGGGCTTGGTGAGCGTATGCACGTCCTGCCCCCCATTCTCTCGGGCGGAGAAAAGCAGCGCGCAGCCATCGCCCGTGCGCTTATCGAGCAGCCGCGGATCCTTCTGGCCGACGAGCCGACCGGCAATGTGGATCCGCAATTGGCTCGCCGCCTGCTTCGGCTTCTCATCGAGCTGAATCGTCTCGGCACCGCCGTTCTCATCGCCACCCACGATCTCGGCCTGATGGATCAGGTGGATGCGCGCCGTATGGTGCTATCCGGCGGAAGGCTCGAAATCTATGACTGAGACCAAGCGCCTCCTGAGAAATCTCGGTGCACGCCTCAGTTCCGGCGCGCGCGGAGCGGTCTCACGCAAGCAGATGCCTATTGTGCCTCCCGACAATGTGGCCGGACGCGCCATGGTTCTTGTCATAGCGATCATGACCTTTCTGTCCTGTCTCACTCTGGGCGCGGTGACCCTCGTGCGCGATACGGCGGCAACCTGGCAGACGCAGATCGCCCGCGAAGCGACCATCCAGATCAAGCCCGAGGAAGGGCTCGATATGGCATCCGCCCTCGCCCAGGCACGTGATATCGCTGCAAGTTATCCCGGCGTCATCGATGCAACTGTCGTAGATGCTCAAGCCACAGCACGTCTTCTGGAGCCATGGCTCGGTACGGGTCTCGACATCGAGAGCCTCCCCGTGCCGCGGCTGGTGATCGTGACCATCGATCCTCTGTCGCGTCCTGATTTCGGCGCGATGCGCTCGCAGTTGCAAAAAACCGTGTCAAACGCCACCCTGGACGACCATCGCACGTGGGTCGATCGATTGGTCGCCATGGCCCGGACCACGGTCACAATCGGCATGTCGGCGCTTGCGCTCATCCTTTCCGCCACGGCCCTGACCGTGATCTTTGCCACGCGTGGCGCCATGGCAGGAAACGGTCACATTATCGAGGTGCTGCATTTCGTCGGCGCAGAAGCGCCATTTATCGCCTCCCAGTTTCGGCGCCACTTCCTGCTCGCCGGCATGAAGGGCGCAGCCGCCGGCGGGATCGGCGCAATTCTGGTGTTCATCGGCTTTTACTGGTGGTCTTCCCGGAACATGGCCACACCGGAAGCCGATCAGGCAACGGCGCTCTTCGGCAATTTCGCGATAGGGCCTTCGGGCTATATCGGGGTTGGCGCCATTGTCGTCGTCATTGCTGTTTTGACCGCAGCGACCACGCATGTCACCGTACTATCCTATCTGAAAAACGTGGACAGCACTCATCCAGACAGCATGTAGAGAGAACGCGGCTTTTGGCTTGTTGACCAACATCTCGTTGACTATCCATTGCCGCAATTTATGGCTAACCATCACCCCATGAAACAAGAGCGCCAGAGCGGCCTCGATGGCCCGGGAACGCCTCCGCGACGCGGAAGCCAGCTTGGCATGCGCCGTGTGGTCCGGCTTGCTCTCTTGGTTTGCCTTGTTGCAACCTCTGCCTTCATTGCCGGCTTCGGGTTATTCGCCGATCATATTGGGCACCTTTCGGCCCCGCGCGATATCGACGATGCTGATGGCATCATCGTCCTGACCGGCGGACAGTCCCGAATAGATGCCGCGGTCAGCTTGCTCAAGGCCGGCAAGGGCAAGCGGCTCTTGATAAGCGGTGTAAACCCAGTGGCACGAGCAGACGATCTGCGCATCGCCACCGGCAGCGAAGCGGAGCTTTTCGATTGTTGCGTCGATATCGACCATGCCGCGCTCGACACGATCGGCAACGCCGAGGAAAGCGCCAAATGGGTTCAGGCAAACGCCTATAACAGCATCATCCTCGTGACGAACAATTACCACATGCCGCGCAGTCTGCTGGAAATGCAGCGGCTATTGCCGGATTCGAAAGTCTTTCCCTATCCCGTGGTCAACACCCCGCTGGACAACGGAGCCTGGCTCGCCAAGCCCGACGCACTCAGGGTACTGGCAACCGAATATACCAAATATGTCGGCGCACTTGTTCGCGAGGTTATTCCACTTCCCAGAAACACCAGCATGAGCGCAACGGCGAAACTCACGAAAGCGACAGCGCGCCACGACTGACCCTTCACCGCTTTGCCTCACCGTCCTGTTGATGTAAGAGCCTCGCAAGACACCCAACGGGCCACCTTCATGCTCTTTATCCGCTCCGCCGTTTTCAACGCCATCTTCTATCTGAACCTCATTGTTCAGATGCTGTTCTGGACTCCCCTGTTTTTTCTTTTGCCACGCAAGAAGGCCTGGTTCGTGCCAAAATTCTGGGCCGCGTCCAGTCTGTGGTTGCAAAGGATTATCACGGGTGCACGATCTGAAATCACGGGCCTGGAGAACTTGCCCGATGGGCCTTGCATCATCGCCCCAAAACACCAGTCGTTCTGGGATACGATCGCCTTTCTGCCAAACATTCCCGATGCACTCTATATTCTCAAGCGGGAGCTGGTCTGGATCCCGTTTTTCGGCTGGTATGTGGCGAAGATGCGCATGATCCCGATCAATCGCGGCAGCCGTACCAAAGCGCTGAAACAGGCCGTTAAATCGGCCCACGAACTGATGAAGGACAACCGTCAGCTCATTATCTATCCTGAAGGCACACGCCGCCCGCCTGGTGCCGAACCGGCCTACAAATACGGAATTGTTGAACTCTACGCCCAGCTCGGAGTCCCTGTGGTGCCGGTCGCGCACGCTGCAGGTCTCTTCTGGCCCCGGCGTAAGTTCCTTCGCCATCCAGGTCTCATCCGTGCTCGTTTTCTGCCCGCAATCGAGCCCGGCCTTTCCCGCGAGGTGTTTCAGGAACGCCTCGTCCGGGAAACCGAAACCGCCTGTGACGAGATGCTGGTGGAAGCTGCGATTTCGCCCAACCCGCCGCCCCTTCCCGAAACCGCTCGCCGGCGCCTGAATGAGCTTGGTGTTGTGATGCAATCAAACAAAAGCCAGACCGGCTAAAGCGATCCCGCTGCCATCTCGAGGCGCGCGGCCACAGTTTCGAGCCAGTGATCGCGAATATCGAGTGCCTTTAGATGCTCGACGGTGTTGCGGACATACTCCACATTGGGACCCGATTGCCCGACAGATGCGTGGACCTGCCGAACAGCATGGTCGATGTCGAGACTGCCGGCATACTGACCATGGCTGCGGTCGACCACATAGGTGAGCGCGGTCACCGAAGCCCCGCTTGCCAAGCGGATGCCAACCCGGCGCTCCAGATAAACGTTGGTGACAAGTTCCCGTTTGCGCAGATAGCCGACCACCTCCCCTTCGAGTTCTCCCGGAACCCGAAACGCAAGGCCAAGGCAGGATCCACCGCGGTCGAGCCCCAGCACGAGCCCCGGCCGATCCGGTGTGCCGCGATGAACATGGGAACGAATGCACAGAGCGCGGCGATAGCCGTATAGCCTCGCCTTGCAGGTTTCGACATGCGCAAAACCCGGGCGCCACATCAGCGATCCATAGCCAAAGACCCAAAAATCGTCCATATCGCCTGCCCAATGCTTGAAAGGGTGCTGCCGTGTCGCCATGACTAGAGGCGAACGGGTTAACCGGAGGACCACATGCCGTCAAGAAAACGCGCGGGACGCAGCTTCAGTCGCCGCTTCATATTGTTTGCGCTTTTCATCGTTCTGGCGATCCTGGCCTATACCGGCGCATGGTTCTATGCCGCCGACACGCTGGAACGCCGCACCATAACGGCAATCGAGAATTTGAATGTGGGCCCTCAGCGGGCAAATTGCGAAGAACCTACGGCCCGCGGCTATCCCTTCCGCATTGGCCTGTTCTGCCGAAGTGTCTTCTATGAGGACGCCAAGAACGGTGTTTCCATTAGCGCTGGTGCCTTCCGTTCCGCAGCACAGATCTACCAGCCGATGCGCACGGTGGGTGAGTTGGATGGGCCCGCACGCATTGCGACACCCTATCTCCCAGCCATCGAGGCGGGCTGGGAAAACATGCGCGTCAGCGCGCGCCTCACGGCAAGCCTGCCAGAACGCATTTCCAGCGAAGCTAAGAATGTTGTGCTGACACTGGACGATGAGAGCCGCCAGCCGATTGCCCGGGCAGAAACGCTTCAGGCGCACGCGAGGCAGAACGGAAACGATCTCGACATCGCCCTCATTTCAGAGGCTCTGACAATCGATTCAGGACTTACAAACGGCAGCGTGATCCCGGCCTTCAATGGCGAATTGCTCGTGACCGTCGACAACGGCGTATCGCTGGCCGGCTTCGACGCGCCCGGACTGCGGGGCCGTTCAGGCACAATTGAGAAACTCAGCCTCAAAATAGCGGGCGAGGAGGCCGGCCTCATCCTGAAAGGACCGATCCATATCGCAGACAATGGCTTGATTGATGCCGAATTGCGGGTAACGGTCAACGAACCCCGGAAGATTGCACAGCTGGTTGGCGAGATCCTGCCGGAAAAGCGTGACGAGATCGCTGGAATAACTGCGGGGCTCGCCAATCTCGGCACGGCGCCGACCCTGCCGGTGAACATCCGCCAGGGCCGCGTTTTCGTCGGCTTTCTGCCGCTTGGGTCAATCCCGCCCGTGCAGTAGCGCTTAAGGCTTCTCGGGATGCGCCAACGCGTGCCGGCCGAAGTCCGGCACGTCGATATCCTGGCCCGCCTCGATGATCGACCGTCGGATCGCGCGCGTCCGGGTAAACATCTCGAAGAGTTTGTCGCCATCGCCCCATCTGATCGCGCGTTGAAGCGCGGAGAGGTCTTCGGAAAAGCGTGCGAGCATCTCCAGAATGGCATCGCTGTTGTGCAGGCACACGTCCCGCCACATGGTCGGATCGGAAGCTGCGAGACGCGTGAAGTCACGGAAACCGGAGGCCGAATACTTGATGACTTCCGACTTGGTGACCGCTTCCAGATCATCCGCAGTGCCGACGATATTGTAGGCTATGATGTGCGGCAGGTGCGAAACGATGGCGAGCACCATATCGTGATGCTGCGGATCCATGATGTCGACCATGGCACCACACCGTTCCCAGAAGGCCGTCAGAAGCGAGAGCGCATCGGAATTGGTATCGGGAAGCGGCGTCAGAATGCACCAGCGCCCTTCAAAAAGATCGGCGAAACCGGCATCCGGACCGGAATCCTCCGTGCCCGCGATCGGATGCCCAGGAATGAAATGAACGTGCTCGGGCAGATACGGCTCCATCTGCGCAATCACCGACGCCTTGGTCGAACCGACATCCGTGACGATCGCCCCCGGTTTCAACCCTGGTGCGATGGCTTGCGCTATCGCACCGGAAGCGCCGACGGGAACCGAGACGATCACCAGATCGGCATCCCGCACTGCTTCGGCCGGATCCTGTTCATAGATATTGCCCAATTCCAGTTCGCGCGCTCTGGAAAGAGTCTTTTCGCTCCGGCTCGAAATGGCGACGGTTGCAGCAAGACCGCCATGTCTTATCGCCCGCGCCAGCGAGGAACCGATCAGGCCGATGCCGACCAGCGCGATCTTTTCAAAAAGTGGGTCAGGCACAACTCAGCTTTCCATGAAATCCTTGAGCGCGGCAACGACGCCGCGATTGGCCTCTTCCGTGCCGATCGTCAGACGCAATGCATTGGGGAACCCATAAGGCACCACCCTGCGCAGTATATAACCGCGAGATCCGAGAAAAGCGTCCGCATCGGCTGCCGACTTGCCGCCATTCTCGGGGAAATGGATCAGCAGAAAATTGCCGACGCTGGGAGTGATGCGAAGACCGAGCTTACCAAGTTCCTCGACCAGCCAGGCACTCCAGGTTTCGTTGTGCGCAACAGCCCGTTCCACATGCGCCTTGTCGCGGATTGCGGCTGCGCCCGCCTCAATGGCCAACGCATTGACATTGAAGGGACCGCGCACCCTGTTCACCGCATCCACCACATGAGCCGGCGCATACATCCAGCCGATGCGGAGCGCTGCCATGCCGTGAATCTTGGAGAATGTGCGCGTCATCACGACATTCTCACTCGACGAAACCAGCTCAATGCCCGACTCGTAATCATTGCGGCGCACATATTCGGCATAGGCCGCATCCAGAACGAGCAGCACATTCTTCGGCAGACCCGCCTGCAGACGGCGCACCTCATCCACCGGCAGATAGGTGCCGGTCGGGTTGTTGGGATTGGCAAGAAACACAATGCGCGTCTTGTCCGTCACCGCCGCCAGAATGGCATCGACGTCCGCACGCTCATTGTCTTCCTTCACCACCACCGGCTTGCCACCTGCGGCCAGCGTCTGGATACGGTAGACAAGAAAACCGTGTTCAGTGAAAACCGCCTCGTCACCGGGCTTGATATAGGTCTGCGCGAGCAGGCCAAGAAGCTCATCGGACCCGTTGGAGCAAAGAATGTTGGCCGGGTTCAGCCCGTGCATCTCTGCAATGGCATTACGCAGCTTTGCGGCCGATCCGTCCGGATAGAGCTCAAGATGCCCCATCGCTTTGGAAATCGCCTCGGCAGCCGCAGGCGAGGGCCCGAGCGGAGATTCGTTCGAGGAGAGCTTCCACACCTTCGTTGCACCCGGAGCGCTTTCGCGACCGGGCATATAAGCGGCGATATCCATGACACCGGGCTTCGGTTCGGGACGGACGGACGTGCTCATTGAATGGTCCTGTTTTGAAAAACGGTTGAACGGATCCTCGACCCTACGGAGAAAATCCGTCCGTTGCTTTAGACCATGACGGCGATTGACGCAAAGAAAACACCGTCCTAAATAAAGCTCTCTACTCGTGGTGATTTGGCCGGTCGGCTTGCAGCCACGTAAAACAATTCGCTAAAAGGCCGTGCGAAGCAGAATTTGCTGAGACCGGTCGCGATTTCGCCGCCGGTCTTTTTTGTTGGAGCAAAACGATGCCGATCAAGATCCCCGACCAACTTCCCGCCCGCGATATTCTCGTGCGTGAAGGTGTGTCCGTGATGGACGAACAGACCGCGCTGCGGCAGGACGTCCGCCCTCTCCAGATCGGGCTCCTCAATCTCATGCCCAACAAAATCCGGACCGAGACCCAGTTTGCCCGTCTCATCGGCGCCTCACCACTCCAGGTGGAGTTGACCCTCGTGCGCATCGGCAACCATCGCGCCAAGAACACTCCGGAAGAGCATCTCATTTCCTTCTATGAGACCTGGGAGGAAGTGCGTCACCGCAAGTTCGATGGTTTCATTATAACCGGTGCGCCCATCGAGCTTTTGCCTTTCGAGGAAGTTACCTACTGGAAAGAGCTGGAAGAAATTCTGGACTGGACGCTGACCAACGTCCACTCCTCCTTTTATATTTGTTGGGGAGCCATGGCGGCTGCCTGGCATTTCCACCGCATTCCCAAATACACACTCGAGAAAAAAGCGTTCGGCGTGTTCCGGCACCGCAACAACGCGCCTGCCTCACCTTTCCTGGCTGGCTTCTCGGACGATTTTGCAATTCCCGTTTCGCGGTGGACCGAAGTCCGCTCTTCAGACATTCCTACTGACCGTGGCCTTCAGGTGATCATGGAATCGGATGTCACCGGCCCATGTCTCCTGACGGAAGATTCCGGCAATCGGCTCTATATGTTCAACCACATCGAATACGATTCCACCTCGCTCAAGGAGGAATACGACCGCGATGTTGCAGGGGGAACCGAGATAGCCGTCCCGCATGGATATTACCCGGACGACGATCCGAGCCGTCCGCCACTCAACCGCTGGCGTTCACATGCGCACCTGCTCTTCGGCAACTGGATTAATCAGGTTTATCAGTCGACGCCTTATGAGCTTGAACAGATCGGTCAGCGCTAGCAAACGCACACCGCTCCTTTCGCCCGATAGGTTACCAGACGCGCGATAAAAGCAGCGGGTCGAGAAGGAGCGACTGCTCGGAATACAACTTATTATTGCATATTATAATAATACACTAAAAAATTTAAGACAGTGATTTGATTGAGCTTTTTCAGAAGCTCTTGATTTCGACAATGGATAGCAACCGATGCACAAGTTTTTCATTTCTACAGCTTTTTTAATTTCCGTTCTGCCGACATCGGCTCCTGCGGCCGATCTCGCAATCCCCGACAGGCTGGAGGTGACCTCGCAGGACCATGCAGTCACCTTCATCGGAGGCGTGGGCTACACGTTTCTCGAGGCTGAAGAGATCGTCTACGATTCTGCCGGAAATCGCATCAGCGCGCTTTTCTGGGAGAGTGAAGCGCCTGTGCTGACCGGGGGCTTACGTGCGCGCCTTGCAGGCCCATGGACATTGACGGCCAATGCGACAGTAGGGTTATCCGGGAACAGCCGAATGGAGGATTACGATTGGCTCGATGCGTCGCCGAGCTATGCCTTCAACGACTGGAGCGATCGCTCCGTTCACCCTGATACGGATCTAGACCATTATTTCATCGGTGATATCGCACTCGGGCGGGATTTCGAGGTCCGGGATTCGATGACTCTCAATCTGCACGGCGGCTTCAAGTATACAGATGTCAAATGGACCACTTTCGGCGGATCATTTGTCTACAGCGAAGAAGGTTTCCGTGACGAACAGGGCGATTTCCGCGACGGTGAACGCGGCATCTCTTACCAACAGAAGTTTCCCGGAGTGTTTATTGGAGCAGAAGCCACTTCAAGGCACAAAGGCTGGACCTTTTCCCTCCAGGCACGTGGCGGTCTGAATTTCAAGGTCGAGGACGAAGATCACCACTGGTCGCGCGACCTGCGATTCAACGGTGATTTTGGCACCCTGCCATTCGTGTCCTTATCTGGACGCGTAGAACACAGCATCAACGGGAATGCGAGCCTGTTTCTCGCTGGAAGCTTTGATCAACACTTTGATAGAATAGGCGATGTGCGGATTTCGGAAATCGCTTCGGGCGCACCGCTCGAAGCGATCCGAAATAGTGGGGGCCTGGGGTTCCGTGCAATCACGCTCTCTGGCGGTTTCAAGATGAGGTTCTGAGCACACCCAGGCCCAGCGGATTTCACGCTTCTTGGAATGTGATCAGAACATCGCTTGCCTTATGGCCGGGATCGACCCCGTCTATTAGCAGGATATCGCCGTCCGAATGGTCACTGCGCAGGCGTTTGATGGCTTCATACGCCTGCGATATGTACCAGTCTTCAGCCTTCTGGCGACTAGGGAAGGCGATCACGATCAGGTCGCCCTCCCAGTTCCCTTCCCTCACATCCGGTTGGGCACCATGAATGATGAATTGCCCGCCAAACGGCTCCAGTGTTTCATCGATACGCTCCAGATACTCGATGATGGCCGGGCCGACGACCACATTGCGAAGATGACCTATGGCGTAAGCTGGCACGGACGGCACTCCTCTCTCAGAAACTGTTCGAGAGCACATTGGAGCGCCTTCCGAATGAAACCAATTACCCCTGAGGTAAACGTTATCCTCGCAGGAGTTTCTCGGCATCACGGGCCAGTTTGACGGTCAGTTCACCAGCCGGCATCGGCGCGGAAAGAGCCGCAGCCTGCCCCGCCCAGAGCGGCGAAAAATCACTCACACCCGCCTTCTCGGCAGCCGCACGCAACGGGCCCACTGCAGCCGTTGCCAATGGGAAAGCGGGAGCCTCCTCACTTATCGGCCCCACTTCGGAGACGAAGCGGTTCAGCAGTCCTCGGGCTGGACGCCCGGTGAACACATTGGTGAGCACCGTGCGGTCGTCCCGAGCCAGCGCAAGGGCATCCCGATGCCCCGGACTGGTGAGCGCTTCTGGCGATTGCAGATATGCCGTGCCCACCTGCACCGCTGAAGCACCAAGCATGAAGCAGGCGGCCACCGCCCGGCCATCGGAGATACCACCTGCCGCAATCACCGGAACGGAGACCGCATCGACCACCTGCGGCACCAAAGCCAATGTCCCCGGCTGCGTAGCAATATTCGGTTCGAGGAAGACGCCTCGATGCCCTCCGGCTTCCGCGCCCTGTGCAATGATGGCATCGCAACCGTTTTCCTCCAGGAAGCGTGCCTCCGCGACAGTCGTGGCCGACGCGATGATTTTTGCTCCAGTTTCATGAACACGCCGCATCGAAGCAGCATCCGGCAGGCCGAAATGAAAGCTCACCACCTCCGGGCGAAACTCTTCCACGATGGCGCAACTTTCCTCATTGAACGGATTGCGCCCGGCGCCGGCGGGCGCCGCGTCCGGGTCGATGCCGAACTCTGAGTAGAATGGCCGCAATCGCTCGCGCCATTCCGCCTCGCGCGTGGCATCGGGCGTTGGTGGCACATGGCAGAAGAAGTTCAGATTGATTGGCTTGTCGGTGCGCTTCCGGATCATCCCCATTTCGGACCGGATCTTATCCGGCGTCAGCATGGCACAGGGCAATGCCCCCAATCCGCCTGCCGCACTCACTGCAATCGCCAGTTCCGATCCTGCAGACCCGGCCATCGGCGCAAGGAGAATGGGAAGATCGATGCCAAACAGTTCAGTGATCCGTGTATCCCTCGCCATTGATCAGCACTCCCTTTCCTGTTTGCGCCTGACTGCACCGACGCGTGTGGCACCCTGCGGTGAAAGCACCGGCACGAAGACACGGCGCGATGCACGGGCCGTCACCGGCAACCCCTGATAAAGGCGCTTTTCAGCCTCCACCACCACGACGCCGGCGAAAATCGGCCAGAACCGCCGCCCCGCCTTTTCCAACAATTGATGGAGGCGCAGAACGAATCGTCGTTCGGAGGGCGGAAAATGAAGCGCATCGCCCCAGGCAGTCGCCGTAAAATTCGCTTCGCGCAATGCTTCTGCGAGCTGCGTTCTTGAATAGGGCCGACCAGTACCGAACGGTGTGTTCTCGAAACGCGCCCACATGCCGCGCCTGTTGGGCACGGCGATGATCAAGCGGCCGCCAGGTGCCAGAACGCGCCAGATTTCCAGAAGCGCCTGCTGGGGATTCTCCGTGTGCTCCAGCGCATGAACCATGAGCACCCGGTCGATCGAGGAGTCGGGCAAAGGCAATTCCTCTTCGAACACAAGCGCGGTTGTCGAGGGCTCACCTATCGGCCACGGGACTGCTCCCTGCATCGCCGGCATGAAAGCTAATGCGCGCTCCGCATCGGCGCCGAATCGATCGAGCCAGGGCAATGTGTAGCCAAGGCCCACAAGCCTTTCGCTGGTGCTCTTGGACCAGAGGGACGAGAGCGCCATGGCAAGCGATCGTTCAGCCAGGCGACCCAGCACCGAGGAATAGAAGGCGCGCAGCGCCACAATGTCCGAAATCATGGATGCGACGGTACCGCCCTTCCGCGACACCGGCAAGAATTGTCGCACCCGGCGTGACAAGCTGCCGCCATCGCCCTATCGTCCGGCCAGCAACGGAGAGATTCATGGCCCTCGAGATAGAACAGTTCATGTGCCGAACCGACAATTTCGGCATTCTGGCCCATGACACCGAAACAGGTGAAACAGCCCTGATCGACGCGCCGGAAGAGCGCGCCATCCTTTCAGCTATCGAGCGGACCGGCTGGCGCCCGACGATGATACTCACGACGCATCATCACCCGGATCACGTGGAAGCAAACCTCGCCCTGAAAAAGCGTTTTGGCCTGACCATCTCCGGCCCTGCTGCGGAAGCCGACCGCATTCCCGGGATCGATCACGCGGTGCGGGAAGGCGACACGGTTTCCGTCGGAACGCAAAGCGCGACAGTGATCGAGACCCCCGGTCACACGGCGGGCCATGTGAGCTATCATTTCCCAGATGCCGGCATCGTGTTCACCGCCGATACGCTCTTTGCGCTCGGCTGCGGCCGGCTTTTCGAGTGCAAGCCGCCCGTGATGCTCGCCTCACTCAAGAAGCTTGCCGCGCTTCCGCTGGAAACCGTCGTCTATTGCGGCCATGAATACACGGAGACGAATGCGCGATTCGCATTAACGGTGGACCCGACCAACTCCGCTCTCAAGGAGCGTGCAAAAGAAATCTCGCATCTTCGCAGCGAAGGCAAACCCACCCTGCCAACCACCATTGGCAGAGAAATGGCGACGAACCCGTTTCTACGCTGGCACGACCCGGTCATCCGCCGCAATCTCGGCATGGAAGACGCAAGTGACGAAGCCATCTTTGCCGAGATCAGGAAGCGCAAGGATATTTCCTGAAACTACGGTGCTGCATCGGCTTCCCGCCGGCTGGGCTTCAAAATCATGTTCTTGGCAGCAAGGGCGGCACCGAACGTGATCAAGAGACAGGCGGCAATGATGTTTGCCGTTGGCTCTGCAGTGCCGGCAGCAATCAGGATCAGCGTCGAAAGAAGCGGGGCGGCATAGCTCGCCGCGCCCAGCACCTGTATGTTACCGCGTTTGACCCCATAATCCCAAGCGTAGAACGCGGCCCCCACCGGCATGAGACCGAGGCCAAGCACATTCAGCCATTGATCCATCGAAGCCGGCCAGACCGTCTCCTCCAGCGCGAGATGGCAGAGCGCCGATAGAACAGCCGTGGCCGCACAGAACCAGGTGACAATGCTGGTTGGCACAGCGTCAAACCGGCGTGACAGAAGTGAGTAGCCGGACCAGAAAAGGGCACAGGCACCCGCCGCCGCATAGCCGAGCGCATAGCGGCTTTCAAAGCTGAACCCGCCGCCCTTCGTGATGATGAGCGCCGTGCCCGCAAGCCCCAGAAGCGCGCCCGCAATATGATGCCAGCCAAGTCGCTCACCCGGCATCAACGCCGAGCCAAGTACGATGAGCAACGGCCATAGATAAGCGATCAGGCTCGCCTCGACCGCCGGGGCGTTGCGCAATGCAGTGAAGTAGAAGAAGTGATAGCCGAAAAGCCCCGCGATACCGATGAGCCAGACCACCGGCGGCACCGGCTCCGATGGTCCGGCTGACGGAATTGCAACCCGCATCACAAGGCCGATCAGCGTGGCCACCGAAAAGGATAATGCGGAAAGCAGGAACGGAGGAACCTTTCCCGTACCGGCTGTGAAAAGCGCCAGAAGTGCCCACATGACGACCGCCGTGAACCCGATCAGCGTGGCACGTGCCAAATTCCCCTCCCCATGCGGACTGTTTCAGTCGACCGGTCGGCCTTCAATATAAACCGTACCGATCTTCGTTCCGATTCGCGCCTGAACGGGCGTGTGATACCCACGCGTCCCAAGCGGTTTGAAGGCAACCAATATACGAGCCTTGTCCCGGAGGAAAGCGATGGTTGAACGTCCCTTTCGATAACCTGACACCGGAACGAAGCGCGCCTTGCATGTGACCACATCTCCGCCGATACGCTCCCCGTTGGCGGCGGGCGAAAACACAATGTCGGCACGCATTTCCCCGTCGAAAACCTTGAATCGACGATTGCAGACCTCCGCCGTGCCTTGCACAGGTGAGAGTAGCGCAGAAATCGGATCAAGCGCTCCCTTGAGATCTTTGTTCGAAATCGCAACCCAATCCTTGCCGCGTTTCTTCGGTTTCGGCGTGATCACCGTCTTTGCCACCTGCCCCTTTTCGTAGCGGATGGACGTCGTCTCTCGCTTTTTCCCGCTGACATAGGCAAGCTCGTAGGACGCGGGCAACACGGCCCCGCTGGACAGCCTGCCCTTCGAGCGCACCGTGCCATCCGTCTTGTCGAACAATCGGGCCACGCCCGCGCTTGCAAAGCGTCCCGACACATCGAAACGGTCTGCTTCCAGCCTGCTCGTGAAGTCCGCTTTCCCGATGGGAATGCCGAACAGCGATGCGCTATAGCGAAAACGGTGGGTTTCGACACCTTGAGCATGGGCACTGCCAGCCGGACCCAGCAGGATGAGTGCCAAGGAAAGATGAACAATCGCAGGCCGTATCACGAGCCCTGCCTCCAGCTAGCCGACAAATCGGCGTGTCCCTCCCTTGCGTAAAGAAGTATAATACGGCAAATCTTTGGAAAAGGGCCATGGAGATTGTCCGAACCGCGTCGCAGGGTGCTTGACCCACACGCCAAATATCTCTATGGAACGGCAACTTTTTCCATAAGGCCGCCAACAACCGACCGCGCGCCGCCAGTTTCAGGTGCGGCAGTTGGGTATGGACGGGCCAAGACGATGAAGGTTTGAAAAATGTCCCGCGCCTGCGAACTGACCGGCAAAGCCGTAATGACCGGCAACAATGTGAGCCACGCGAACAACAAGACGCGTCGTCGCTTTCTGCCCAATCTGTGCCATGTAACGCTTCAGTCCGAGGCTCTTGGCCAGAACGTGCGCCTGCGCGTTTCCGCCAATGCCCTGCGCACGGTAGAGCACCGCGGTGGTCTCGACGCGTTTCTCGTGAAGGCAAAGGCCAACGAGCTTTCCCAGCGCGCTCGTCTGCTCAAGAAGCAGGTTGAGAAGAAGATCGCTGAGCAGGCCGCAGCCTGAGGCCACTGCCGCGGCATAGCTGCTGCGGCTCGGCAACATATTCATCGGCCGCCAGGGCCGCGCGGATCATGAAGAGGCTTTTGCCTGCATGACAACGCGCTGTTGGCGGGCCTTCTGGTTCCATCACCCAGGATAAAAAAATGCATCGTCTCTATGCGATCTGGCCATTCATGGTCGCCATGGCGTTCATCGTCACCGCCTCGAACTTTCTCGTTCAGTATCCGTTTCAGCATTTCGGTCTCGGTGATCTGCTCACTTGGGGCGCGTTCACCTATCCGGTGGCGTTTCTGATCAACGATCTGACGAATCGCCGCTTCGGCCCTGCTGCCGCTCGGCGCGTGGTGCTTTCCGGTTTCCTGCTTGCGGTGGTGCTTTCGATCTGGCTTGCAAGCCCGCGCATCGCCATTGCGTCGGGTGCAGCTTTCCTGTTTGCACAATTGCTCGATGTCGCCGTGTTCGACAAGCTGCGCGGCACAGCCTGGTGGCGCGCTCCCCTGATCTCCACGCTAATCGGCTCCATGCTCGACACAGTGTTGTTCTTTTCGCTCGCATTTGCAGCGCGTTTCGCGTTTCTCGACACGGCATTCGGCCTTGAGGATGGCTCTCTTGCCTTCCCCGTGTCGCTGTTTGGCACAGGCTATGAAGCACCGCTCTGGCTATCGCTGGCGCTTGGCGATTTTGCAGTGAAGATCCTGATTGGCCTTGCCATGCTCGCGCCCTACGGCGCCCTGTTGACCATTCTGCGCCCCGGGCCGGCCCTCAGCCAGCGATAAGCCTAACCGTCTGCCAGCTTCGTGAGAAGACGCAGAAAGGTAGCGGTTTCGCGGGGCGTGAGGGGAGCAAGCGTTTCCTCGCTTACTTCCAGAGCTTCAGGAAGCAGCGCTTCAATCAGTTCCTTCCCCTCTTCGCTCAAGCTCACGACCAACCGTCGCCGGTCGCGCCCATGCGGCTCAAGCACAACAAGATCCCTTGCCTTCAGCCGGTCTATCACCCCCTTGATGGTCGCGGCATCCATTGCGACCAGCTGGCCAAGCTGGTTCTGCGAGGTAGCACCCACTTCATGGAGTTTCGCCAAGGCTGCAAATTGCGGCGGTGTCAAATCGCTGATGCGGGAAGCGAAGATCGACAAATGGCGCTGATTGGCCTTGCGCAGGATAAAGCCAACCTGCTCGCTCAGATCATAGGCATCGGCGGATTTTCCGCCCGCCAGAACCTTGAGCTTGCCCTGTTTCACACTCATCTGAGGCCGTCCTCACCCTTGACGTCTTCCGCTTTCAAGCCGCCCATACGCGCATGGATACGCGGTCCGCAAGCCATCGCAAGCACAAACAGTATTTCATCTGGACGCGGTCCGTCTGCCATTCCCACTTCCATCGCGTCGAAATGGCTGCGCACATAGGCTGCATTGATATGGCCAAGCGGGATATCGATGCGCGCACCGAAGGCCCCCACTTTCTTGGAAGACGGAACGATCGCCTTTGAATCGCCGAGCCGCTCGCGCATCGCGTAGCCGCCAGGCACATGCCAGAGCGCGCCATGTTCCAACTCCCCATCCGTACCGACAATCGCGCCCTTGCCGAAACCGTCAATCACCGCGATGTCGCCACCAAGCGCTGCGATCAGCCGATCCGTCATATCCAGACCGAGCGGTTTCAAAGCGTCCATCGCGCTTTCAAGCTCTTGTGCATATCCGCCGGCAAACGGGTTTTTGACCAGCGCGAGAGCTGCCGCCCGGCGGCGAGGCTCAGACGGAGCAGGACCGCCCTCATGGAAGATTTCTTCGGTGACAAGCGCAATCTTGCGCAAGGTAAATTCAGGCATGGATGGAACCTTTTTGTGCAACAGAATGAGCAGGAGCGGTCGAATGCGCTGGAATTTGCAGCGCGATTGAGCCGCATTCGCGGGTTTCCCCCTCCAGAAAAAGGGCAGCCGCCTCAATAAGGCCACGCTCACGCATGGCCAAGGCAGTAACAAGTCCCTTCTCGAGGGCAAACGCAACATCGGCGCTCGAAAGCGGCCCCACCGCCTGTGTCACCAAGCGATTGCGCAGATCGCTGTCGGGGTCAATATCGTTTGCAGGCGCGCGCTTCACACCCGGATGCCCCGGCAGATCGATGTCATTGGCGATCAGCGTCGCCGCCACGTCTGCCGCCGCCGCCGAACGGGCAAGGACCGTCACCGCATCGGCGATTCCGAGCGAATGGCTCCTGCCGCGCCAGCCGCTGGTCGCTATTCCACGGACCGGATCGCTGGTGCTCACCGCGATGCGGTCCGCCATCCCATGACCGGTGCCAGCGATGGCAATGTCCAGCGTCTCGCCCTCCGCGAGGTAAAGTGCAACATCACCGCCATTGTTCACGTAAGCTCGCGCCAGCGCCCGATCCTTCACAAGTGCCGCCAGAACTTCATCAGCGACACTGCCCGCCACTGCCGCCATCGGCGTCACGAATATGGGCACATGGGCATGCACCGCCCTTTCCATGCGCTGCGCGGTGGAGCCGGAAAAGCGCCGGAGCCTCGCACCGGCCGGACTGCGCAGGGCCGGCAATTCGGCCACCAGTTCGTCAAGGATCGTCTCGAAGCGCGCCACGGCCTGCCGATAGGCCAAAAGCCGCTCCTGCTCTTGCCCAAAAGCCTCGACGATCAGGTCGATGGGCCCATGGTTCAGATGCAGGCGTCTGCCATCGGCAAGCCAACTGGCGGTCGCACCACTCATCGCTTCGGTTCCCGGCGCAATTGCTGGAGCGGTGGCCACGGATTGGAAAGCGCAGCCCCCCGCGCCTCGCGCGGGTTGAAATATTCGCCACCCTTTTCCAGCACGTCCTCGACGCTGCGGATTTCATCCGCATAGCCGCCAAGGCGAATGTAATCCTCACGCCTGAGCGTGAATTCGATGGGCGCGACCAGAGCCGGCGTTGGCACATAGCCAAAGGCGTTTTCCGGCGTGCGCATCACATCCACCATGATGGTGATGCCGCCACCCGGCCACACATAGACCGGCGCTCCACCAACCGTGACATAGGTCTTGAGGCCCTGAACGGAGCGCGTCAGATTGACCGGGTTCTCCGTCACGCCGGCGCGCAGGCTGCCACCCGCCCCACCCATGAAAAGCACGGTGCAAAGCGCCGGCTCACAGTTCTGTTCGATCAGATCGACCGATTTGCGCAACCGCTCCGGAAAAGGCTTCTTGACCGGCTGAAGCGCCTCATCAAGCTCGTAATAGGCAAACTGCTCGCCCGTGGTAGAAACCATGAGCAGGGAGAGCCCCGGTCGCGCGCCCTTCTTCTCGTTGAAGGGACCAAGAATATCGAGTGGATCGTCAATGGTTGTCCCGCCCCATCCGAGCCCAGGCTCCGACACTTTGAAATAACGCCCCGGCGTGGAACGGCGGCCGATGATCTTGATGCCGGTGTCCTCCCAGCCGATCACCTTGCCCGCCTGATGCTCGGAGACGACACCGGTAATGTGATCATCGACCACGACGACCTCGTCCACCAGATCCTTCCACTGAGTGGCGAACATGCCGATAGTGGCCGAGCCGCAGCCCACCCGCATGCGCTCTTCACGCGTTCCATCGATCACCGGCGGCTGACCGGCCTGCACGATAACGCTCGCGCCCCCATCAATCGTCAGTTCCACCGGCTTCTTGTTGCACAGGTCGAGCATCGCCTGGCACGTCACGCGACCCTCCGCCTTCGATCCGCCGGTCAGGTGATGCACGCCGCCAAGCGAAAGCATCTGGCTGCCATATTCGGCGGTGGTGACATGGCCGACCGCCTCGCCATTCGTCCGCACCGTGGCCGCTTCGGGACCCAGATGCCGGTCCGTGTCGATCTTCACCTTCACACCGCAATAGGAGAAGATGCCTTCCGTCACCACCGTGACGAGATCGACACCCTCCACCTCCTGCGAAACGATGAAGGGCGCGGGCTTGTAGTCCGGATAGGTGGTGCCCGCGCCCACCGCGCTCACGAAGCGGCGCTTCGTGTTGACCAGTTCGCCATCCCATGGCGCTTCGCCTTCAAAGGGTACAACCGCATTCCCCTCCTCGGCGGCATGTTCAAGGATCGTCACCGGATCACATCGGGTAATGCGCCCGCCGAAATTGCCATAGCGGTCGCAGGCACCCGTGCGCCCCTCGGCGATGTAGCACATCACCGGGCAGGCATCGCAGCGCAGCTTTTCGTCCGAAGGCTTCTTCGGCGGCGTGACCTCAAAACGCTCGGTGAGCTCGTTCATCACCCGTTCTCCCGTGCCCGGATCGCCGCCAGAATACGGCTCGGCGTTGCCGGCACTTTTGTAATTTCCACGCCGACCGCATGGCGGATCGCATTGAGGATCGCCGGCGCGGTGGGGATCAGCACATGCTCGCCCAGCCCCTTGGCGCCAAATGGCCCTTCCGGGTCCGGCACTTCCACCAGAATGGTTTCAACCGGCGGCACATCGCCAATGGTGGGGATCAGATAGTCATGCAGGTTTTCCGTGCGCCCCGGCACATATTCCTCCATCAGCGCAAGGCCGATGCCCTGGGCGATGCCACCCTCGATCTGCCCTTCCACGAGAAGCGGGTTGATCGCACGGCCCACATCATGCGCCGCGGTGATTTTCAGAAGCCGCACCGTGCCAAGCGTGGTGTCGACTTCCAGCTCCACAAGCTGCGCGCCATAGCCGTAAACCGCATAGGGAACACCCTGCCCCTTGGCATCCAGCGCGGTTGTGGGTGGATCATATGTTTCCTCCGCAGAGAACACATAACCATGCGCATCGACCTCAATCTCGGAAAGCGCCACGCGCCGGCGCTCCGTCCCCTCGCTGATCACCAGAGCGCCATCCTCCAGCGCAATTCTCGCCTCATCCGACACATTGGCAAAGCGCAGGATCTTTTCACGCAGAGCGCGTCCCGCCTTTTCGGCAGCCTTGCCGGTCACATAGGTCTGGCGCGAAGCCGATGTCTTGCCGGCATCCGGCGTGACACCCGTATCTCCGCCCACAAGCTGAAACGCCGAGAGCGGCAGGCCGCTCGCATCGGCGCAGATCTGTGTCACCACCGTGTTGGATCCCTGCCCGATATCCACCGCGCCTTGATGCAGCATCACCGCACCGGAAGCCGTGATCCCCACACGAATGGTCGAAGGGTTCGGCAGCGCGGTGTTGCCGCAGCCATACCAGCACGACGCGACACCGATGCCCCGCCGCACCCTGCCCTCTCTTGCATTGGCCTCATCCGCCTCGGCCTGCGCCCGCGTCCAGTGCGGCTTCAGCGCCTCGAGACACTCACGGATGCCGACGCCAGAAAGCACTTGCCCGCAGGTGGTGCGATCCCCATCGGCAAGCGCATTCTCGATCCGGAACGCCAGCCGGTCGCGGCCCAGCTTTTCCGCCAGCCGATCATAGAGCGTTTCCTGCATGATCGTCGCCTGCGGCACACCGAACCCGCGAAACGCGCCTGATATCGGACCATTGGTGTGGATGGCCCGGCCCGTGGCGCGATAATGCAGCGTGCGATAGGGCCCCGAGGCATGAACCGGAACGCGGTTTGCAACCGTCGGCCCCCAGCTTGCATAGGCCCCGGTGTTGAAATCCCCTTCAAACACCATGCCGGTGACGCGCCCCGCCTCATCGGCTGCAATGGAAGCGCACATCGTTGCCGGATGCCGTTTGGTGGTGGAGCGCATGGAATCCCCGCGCGTAAAGACAATCGCCGCCGGCCTCCCGGTCTTGAGCGCCACCAGCCCCACCAGCGGCTGCAAGGAGACGTCAAGCTTGGAACCAAAACCGCCGCCCGTCGCCAACGGCACGATGCGCACCTTCTCCGGCGGCAGACCAAGCACCTTCGCCGTGTCGTCGCGGTCCATATAGGGCGCCTGCGTGCAGGCCTTGATGACCAGCATATCGCCATCCATCATCGCATAGCCCGCTTCCGGTTCGATATAGGCGTGCTCCACATAGGACGTCGCGATCTCTCCCGAGACAGAGACAAAAGCTTCGGAAAGCGCGCCTTCCGGGTCGCCGCATTCCACGAACCCTCGCGTCAGCTCATTGCCCGCCCGCCCCTCATGCAGATCCGCAAAGCCTTCACGCCGCGCCTCATCCGGCGTCAGAGCGTGAGGCAGTTCCTGCCAGCGGATCGGAAAGGCATCCATGTCGAGTGCCTCAATTGCATCGCGCTCACCTGCAATCAGCGCCACCGCCTCGCCGCGAAACCGCGCGCGGCCCTCGGCCAGCGCCGGTTGATCGGCGAAAGGCGGGATAACGCCGAACCGGTTTTCGCCGGGAATATCGGCTGCCGTGAAAACCGCGACAATGCCTGGATGCGCGGCGATGAACGCCTCCGTGTCACCGATCTCGAAATCGGCATGCCAATGCGGTGACCGCACCACCGCCACCGACAGCGCATCGGCGGGCCGCTCATCCGCACCGAAGATCTCCGTTCCATTCACCTTGCGCTCGCCATCGAGCCTGATCGGCGAGGCACCGACGGCACGGCCCTGCTCCACCATGCTGGCATCGACGCCAACCGAACGGTTGGCGTTCATCACCGCCTCGATGATCTTGCGATAGCCGGTGCAGCGGCACAGAACTCCGCCCAGCGCATCCTGAACCTCGGTCTCAGACGGTGTCGGGTTCTGCTCCAGAAGTGCTGCCGCGCTCACCAGAACGCCCGGTGTGCAAATCCCGCACTGGGCGGCACCATGGCGCAGAAAAGATTCCTGTAGCGCCGAGAGGCTGCCGTTTGAAAGCCCCTCCACCGTGCGCACGCTCTTGCCCGCAAGGCCGGCGGCCGGCACGAGGCAGGCGCAGACCACAGCACCATCCACCATCACCGAACAGGCCCCGCAATCGCCGGCGTCACAGCCGACCTTTGTGCCGGTCAGTCCGAGCTCATCACGCAATACGGAAGAAAGACGCTGCAGCGGAGAGACCTCCGTCACGACGGTCTTTCCATTCACTTCCAGAGATAAGGACAGGCTTTTTCCGCTCATGCCGCCACCTCTCTGCGCTCTGCGCCCTGCCACGCTTGCTCCAGCGCGCGGATCACGATCTCCCGCGCCGCCTCGCGCCGATAGGCGGCGGTGCCACGCACATCGTCGATGGGGGAAAGCTCCGGAAACGCGTATTCCTTGACGATCCGGCACATCTCCGAACGGTCGACGCCGTCAAGCCGCCTCTCCAACCCCGAGAGGCGCTGCGCCACGGCGGAGCATGAACCCACACTGATGGCGGTTTTCGCGATCCGCCCCCCGTCAGGCACAACCCGGGCAGCGGCCATGGCGACGGAAATGACCAGATAGCGCCGTGCCCCCAGCTTGACGAAGCTCGACGCTCCCTGCGATGCGCGTTTTGGCACTCGGATAGCGGTGAGAAGTTCATCATCCGCCCGCGCGGTCTTTCGATTGCCGAGAATAAAGGCCGATAGAGGCAGATGGCGCGCACCCCTTACCGACAGCAATTCCACCTCCGCATCCAGCGCCAGAAGCGGCGGAACGCCGTCAGCCGCCGGCGAAGCATTGCACAGGTTTCCGGCAACTGTCCCCGTGTTCTGGATCTGCACCGAGCCAACCTCCCGGGCTGCCTGTTTGAGCATATCGAAGGCAGGCGGCAGCTCCGCAGCAATCACTGCACTCCAGCTCGTCCGCGCCCCAATGACGACATGCGTCTCGGTCTCTTCAATACCGCTCAATGCCGATAATCCGTTGATGTCGAGCACATCGCTTTTCAGCGGGCCCGCACCGAGTGCCGGATAAAAATCCGTGCCTCCGGCAAGTATGGTCCAGCGCTTCGTGCATAAGAGCCCGAGCGCCTCCTCCAGTTCGGTCGGTCTGGCATAGTCCATGCTGCGCCTGCCTGCCACTTGCGATGTTGTTCCCAAGCCCTTCTTGATGCTCTGACGGCGGGGCTCAAATTTGTTTGTACACGAATGATACGCTCCTCAGCACGCTTGTCAAAGGAGAACATTCGGTCCACCTTCGCGTCGATTTCATCAAAGAGGGAGACAGGGCATGGCCGACGAGGCGCTGATCGTGATCGATGTGCAGAATGATTTCTGCCCCGGGGGAGCGCTTGCCGTTGAAGATGGCGACGCGGTGGTTCCGGTCATCAACGGGCTGATCGAGCGCTTTGATCATGTGGTGCTGACACAGGACTGGCACCCGAAAGGCCATTCCAGCTTCGCCTCGTCGCATCCGGGCAAGGCCCCGCTCGAGACGGTCGAGATGCCCTATGGCACGCAGACGCTCTGGCCCGATCACTGCGTCCAGGGCACAAAGGGTGCAGCGTTCCACGAAGGGCTGGCATGGGACAAGGCGGAGCTTGTCATCCGCAAGGGTTTTCGCAGCGCGATCGACAGCTATTCCGCCTTCTTCGAAAACGATCACGAAACGCCGACTGGCCTCTCAGGCTATCTGCGCGAACGCGGTATCACAAAAGTGACGCTTGCCGGCCTCGCCACGGATTTTTGCGTGGCCTATTCGGCCATCGATGCGCGCCGGCAGGGTTTTGAGGCAACCGTCATCATGGAAGGCTGCCGCGCCATCGACCTCGGCGGATCACTTTCCGCGATGACCGCAAAGATGAAAGAGGCCGGCGTGACGCTCGCGTGAGTGATGGGGGGCAAGAGCCCGGCGCCCTCGCCCTTCGACAGGCTCAGGATGAGGGCTGTTGAAGTGCAACACCCTGCCACCAGCGCCACCGCGGCTGCACCGACACTGCAGCTGCGCTGAAGTAACCCTCATCCTGAGCTTCTTGAGCCTGTCGAAAGGCGAAGGGCGAGGGTGCTTGGCGCTTCCGTTTCGGTTCCCGCGTCACCCCACACCCACATAGCGGTGCACCATCTCGGGGTCCTCCCGCAACCGCTCGACATCCACCGTCTCACGATTGCGGCCGTTTTCGATAAACGCAACCCTATCCGCGACCGGCAACACGGCATCCACCCGCTGTTCCACGAGAATGGTGGAGACCCCGCGCTCGCGCAGCCCCGCCACCGTCTCGCGGATGCGCGCGATCATAGAGGGCATCAGCCCTTCCGTCGGCTCATCCAGAAGCAGCACCTGCGGCTCCAGACACAGCGCCCGCGCCATGGCCAGCATCTGCTGCTCACCGCCGGAGAGCGTGCCGGAGCGCTGCTTCAGGCGCTCGCGCAACACAGGAAAAAGATCGAGCACGCTGTCGCGCGTCGCGGCCCCCTTGCCCCGCGTCATCAGACCGATCTCGATGTTTTCACCCACGGTCAGCTCGGAAAAGAGCCGCCGCCCCTGCGGCACATAGGCGACACCCGCCTTCGGCACCTCGTGGGGTGCAAGGCTTGTCAGTTCCACATCGCGAAGCAGAATACGCCCGGCGGTGGCCGGCACCAGTCCCATGATCGTTTTCAGCGCGGTCGTCTTGCCCGCGCCATTGCGTCCAAGCAGGCAGAGCACCTCGCCTTGCCGCAATTCCAGATCGAAGCCGCGCAGCACCTGCACATGGCCATAGGCACTGTCGACATTCTCCATTGTCAGGGCAGCCGTCATCTCAACCTCCGAGATAGGCCTGCTGGACGGCCTGGTTCGCGCGGATCTCGGCAGGCGCGCCCTGCGCAAGAATACGCCCCTGTTCCATCACCGTGATGCGTTCGGCAAGCGCCATGACCACATCCATATTGTGTTCGATCAGAAGCACCGTCGCCTCCTCGCCGATCTGGCGCACCAGTGCGATGAAATTCTCGATCTCGCTGTCGGAAAGGCCCTGCGTCGGTTCATCGAGGATGAGAAGACGTGGCCTGAGCGCAAGCCCCATCGCCACTTCGAGAAGCCGCTGATGGCCATAGGAAAGATTGCCGGCCACCTTGTCGGCATAGTCCCCAAGCCCGACCTTCTGAAGCGCGTCCATGCCGTGCTCGGTCAGCGCGCGTGAGGAGAGCCCCCTCTCATGATCGTCGATCAAATGCCGCTGCACCGCCAGCGCCACATTGTCGAACGCTGACAGATTGGCAAACACGCTGGTGATCTGAAACGTGTAGGCGATGCCCGCCCGCACCCGCTTGTGAGCGGGCATGAGCGAAATGTCCTGCCCGTCGAAGACGACGCGACCATCGGTCGGCGCAACACTCCCGCAAATCAGACTCACAAAGGTCGTCTTGCCGGCCCCGTTCGGCCCGATAATCGCGTGCGTCTCGCCTTCCGGCAGCGAAAAATCCACGCCATCCACCGCACGCAGCCCGCCGAAGGAGCGGCCAAGCCCATGGGTCTCAAGAAGCGGCTTCACGGCAGCCATGGCAACCACCTTTCACGCACCGTACCGATGATGCCTTTGGGGAAAAACAGGATGACGCCGATCAACACCAGTCCGACCACCATGAGATGCGCCGTGGTGTAGCTCGACGCGGTGTCGATGACATAGAACATGAACAGGGTGCCGATGAGCGGCCCGAGCGTTGTCGCCGCCCCACCGACCAGCACCCACAGCAGCGGCAGGATCGAATACTGGATCGCCGCAAATCCCGAACCGACATAGCCGAAAAGCACCGCATAGGCCGCACCCGATGCGGCGCAGAAAAGCCCTGAAAGCACCACCGCCATCAGCTTGTTGGCGAAAACGTCATAGCCCAGCATGCGCATGCGCTCCTCGTTTTCGCGGATGGCGATCAGCGAGCGGCCATAGGGTGCGCGCACCAGAAACAGGATCGCAGCCAGAACGATCGCGAACAGCGATAGCGCCACAAGGTAGCGCGTCGACGGATCCGAGAGATCGAGCACCCCGCCGGGAAAGCCCAGCACCCGCGTGTCCTGCGGCAGAACGAGCCCCTCCTCGCCGCGCGTATAGGTCGTGAAATAGAGGGTCATCAGGTAGAAGACCTGCGCGAACATCAGCGTCACGATCATGAACGCGACGCCCGTGGTGCGCAGCGCCAGAAAACCGACCACAAGCGCCACCACCACGCCGGCGGCAAGCCCGGCGCCGAAGGCCGGCCACACGCTCCATTCCAGATGATAGATGGTCAGCCCTGCCCCATAGAGCCCGGCGGCAAAGAACATCGCATGACCAAGGCTGAGCAGGCCTGTATAGCCGAAGGCCAGATTGTAGCCCATGGCGAAGACGGCCAGCACCAGAACCCGCGCGAACACGCCGCGATGATATTCCGGCAACAGAAAGTTCAGCGCGAGGAGAAACAGAACCACGCAGATATGCAGAACAATGGATTTTGTCGAAGGGGTCAGTCTGGTCATCGCGCCGCCGCTCCGAACAGGCCCTGCGGGCGGAACACCAGGATCATGGCGACAGCCAGCGTCGCCAGCATCTTGGCGAGTGTCGGCGAGAAGAACATCGAGATGATGCCATCCGACAGGCCGATCAGCACCGCCGCCAGCACCGTGCCGCGCAACGATCCCAGACCGCCGATGATCACGACAATGAAGGACAGAAGCAGCGGATCGTGTCCCATCAAATAATGCGCCTGCTGGATCGGAACGATCAGCACGGCGGCAACCGCCGCCAGCCCTGCCCCCAGCGCGAACACGCCGGCATAGACGCGCCCGACCGGAATGCCAAAAGCCTGCGCCGTCTCCCGGTCGAACTGGGTGGCGCGCATGACAAGGCCGATCTTCGTGCGCGTCAGCACAAACCATGTCGCCAGCATCATGATGATGGAAAACCCGATCACGGCCAGCTTGTAGGCAGAATAGCCGAACCAGGGCAGTTGCATGCGATAGTGGAACGGCGCCTCCACCGGACGCGCCTCGGGCCCGTAGAAGCTGAGTGCCAGCTGCTGGATGATGTAGAGGAGGCCAATCGTGGCAACGATGGTCGCCTCCGGCTCATATTTCAACCGGCTCAAGACAAGCCGCTCGGCAACGAATGCGATGGCGGCGACAACAAGCGGGCTCAGCACCAGCGCCACCATGAAACCGATTGCCGGGTGCCCGCCGAACATCGAGGCAACCCACCAGGCAAGCACCGCGCCCAGCATGTAGAATTCGCCATGGGCGACATTCACCACGCGCATGACACCGAAGACGAGCGAAAGGCCGAGAGCAATCAGCGACAGGACAGCCGCCGTCACCAGCCCTTCAAGCGTAGCGAGGAGAAAATACGGACCGAAGGCCATTCAAAAATGCACTTTCATGAAAGGAGCGGAAGGAGAGCCGCCGTGCCATCCCATGGGAAAGCCGCAACGCTGACATCCCCCTCTCCCCGCCTGCGGGGAGAGGGTAAGGGTGAGGGGCAAACGCCGCCCGCCTCGATGTTTTAGAACGACATTGCCGTGTAATCGGCCTCTGGCTCGTAGGCTCCATCCTCGATGGAGGTGCGGTGCACCACTTCCAGCTTGCCGTCCTTCACCTGGCTTATGCTCTGTTCGCCAAAGACCTGGTGGATCTTGCCGTTGAACAGCTTCTTGCCCTGCGGATGGTCCGGCCCGGCCTCCATCTCGGTCATCGCTTCGGTCGCCTCGATCATCGCCGCACGATCATCCGGCCCCTTGTAATCGCAGGCTTCCATCGAGGCCTTCACGATGTTGAGCGTCTCCCAACACCCGAACATGTGGGCTGCGGTGGAAACGTCCTTGGCGTCGTTGACGCTGGCGCCGTTGTCGTCGATGCCTGCCGCTTCGCGATAGGCCGTCACATAGTCGGGCTGATCGGGCTGCGCATAGCGCGGCATGCCTTCCCAGAAATGGCTGCCCTCGAGGAATTCCAGTCCCGGGCTTCCCATATCGACCGCCTCGAGCGAATCGATGAAACCGAAGAGCTGCGGCCCGCCGGAGCCGAAGAACTCGCCCATTTCCTTGACGAAAGTCAGTACGGCCGGCCCCACCATCACATGGTAGATCACATCCGTGTCACGCGGGATCTGCGGGAAATAGCGCGTGAACGACGTCTCTGTCGGCGGGATCGGCACCTTGGCGACCACCTGCCCGCCCTGTTCCTCGATGGCCGGAGTGAAGAAATCGCGGTGGTCGTGGCCGAACGCATAATCGGGATAAACCAGCGTGACCTTCTTGCCGAGATTGCCTGCAATCCAGGGCGCCATCGAACGCGCCTGCGCCTTCACATCGGTGATGCCCGGCTGCACGCAGTAGCGGTTCATCTTGCCCGAGGCCACGTGGTAGCCCTCGCTCACCACGTAATAGGGGATCTTCAGCTCGCCCGCTGCCGGCGCGGAGCCGACGACCACGTGGGAAAACAGCGTGCCATAGACCAGATTGACCTTATGCTGGTTGGCGAATTTCTCCACCACTTCCGCACCGCGCTTCGGGTCCGTGCCATCATCCTCGATGACGATCTCAAGCGGACGCCCATTGATACCGCCGGCATCGTTGATGCGCTTGGCGGCCGCGGTCGTCACCCGCTCATACCAACGGCCATAGGCCGCACCGATGCCCGTGCGGTGGCACTGGAAACCGATCTTGATGGGTTCGGAAGACTGCGCCTGTCCGTAGCGCACGAAACCCGGTGCGGCCACCAGACCCGCGGCGGCTCCCAATCCCTTGAGCGCGGACCTGCGCGTCAGGCCACTGTTTAACTTGATAAGAGACTTGCGATTTTCACTCATGCCGGTTCCCCATTGTTGTGATCGTTTGACCGAGCATTTCCAACGGTTGGAAGCATTTTCCAGCGTCGGAAAAATCACTTGTGTACAAACTAAATCACCAAACCATTCCCTTGGCAACAGGACATGCCGCATGGGAACTATGCCCGTGTTCTAGTGCATTTCAGGCTTCAGCGGAATTGCCAACGGGGGACAAAGCATCGAAGAAACAAAGAGTTATCGAAAAACAGCGATCGGCAGAATTGCCTGCACGTGAAGATACGCTTCAAGGAATTTTATTCCAGGCTTTCCGCATTTCTTCAGCCGGCGGTTGGCGCGGACAGCAACCAGAGACCAAAAACCGTGTATCCGACCATGAGAGCCGCAAGCGGGATCTGGCTCATCGTGGCGCGTTGAGCCGAGCCGAAATGGCGATACGCGATCAGATGCGACAGAACCACCGCCAGCACATGCCCACCAATGATCGCGATTGCCTGTGCATTCCATATGATCCACGCCGATTGCGCCCCCAGCGTCGCGCCCGCCTGCACGTGCATGCCTGCCGTTCCAAACAGGTTCCAGCCGCGCATCAGCGGGTCGGAAAGGGCGGCCAGCGCATATTGACTGTTGATGGTGAAGCCCACCAGATAGTGCGAGAAGTGATAGGCAAGCGCGATTGGGATGATCGACCACGCAAGATGCCCCGCCAGTTTCAGCCAGCCGTCCTCCCCCGCCAACCGACAGCCAAGCCACACCGCTCCCATAAAACCGGAAAAAAGAAGTCCGAACATGACCACAAGCCCGAGCGAGCTTGCCCCCACCACCGCCGACCGACCGGGAAACTCCAGTGGATTGATGCCGATTAGATCGAGCCAGAAGAAAGTGTGCTTGAGGCCATCGAACGAGACCGAGCTCAGAGCAAGCAGCAGAAAGGCGACGCCTGAAGTCGACAGAGCGATTGCACCGTCGAGCTTGTAGCCTGGTAGACCGAGAAGCAACTTTCGCCGCCCGCCCTCCTCGCCCAGCGCAAAGAATGACAGGCGCGAGACCATGCCGAAAAACAGCGTCAGGAATTCCACGCGACGGCTCCATGGTTCATGCCCGAACACGACCATGCCTGCGCAGGTGAAAACCCAGTAAAACGACACCGCGACCGCCAGCCGTTCGGGATCAGCCGGGGCCAGATAAACCAGTTCGAACCAGGCAAACCCGAAGAAGATCAGGAAGGCCGGCCACCGGTCTAACACGGCGGGAAGCCGCCGAAATCCGTTTTCAGGAACACCGGCACCAACAAGAAATCGCCACGGCCCGTACCATGGGTTGATCCACGCCCAGACATTGCCGAACACACCCTGCGCCACCGTCACGCCCACCCAGAGCAATGTCCAGATTACCAGAGGCAAGGGGTTGGAAAGCGGATCACGGCTTCCTTGAAAACCCGCATAGACAATGCCAGCAAGAGCGAAAAACGACAGGGTACTGGTCAAAACCCGGCCATCCAGAGGCATGGGGAAAAGCGAGATGCGCCGGGCCATAAGCCATTCGACAATGCGAACCGGAAGAAAGACCAGAACCAGAAAGCTCAGAGCGACCGCCAGCATTCCCCCAAACAGATAATAGTCGGTCGGCAGAAGCAGCACATAGCCACGTTCGGATGCATGCGACCACGCCTCGCTGCCCGAAAGGCAAAGAGCCACACCTGTGAAAACGGCGCGTCTCGAGAATCGATTCATGCCTGTTTTCCAGAGAGACCTGCGCTCATGCCCTCCAGATCGGCCCCTCCAGATCGGCAAGGGTGAAAACATCAACCGTCAGCCCCACATGCTCTCTCATCAGTGTAAGCGCCCCATCCAGGTTGCGATCCAGGGCAAGCTCCATGAGTTGCGTGTGCTGGTCAAGGGACATAGCCGTATCGAGCGCGTCGATGGCCGTTTCATACCCTTCTTCAGCCCCTGCTGCAGCGCGCAGGGTCGGCGTCACAGTGAGGAAAATGTGATGCCGGCACAACTGCCCCCAGATCTGCGCATAGAAATGTTTGAGCCAGGTCGCGTCTGCTGCCGAAAGCAGCGCCTCGTGAAATGCCTGATGCTTCTCCACCCAGTCATGCAGGGCAGCATCAGAGAGGCCTTTGGCGGGGATCTGGCAGCGTGCGAGGCGGTAATGCGCAGTCACCACCGCCGCTTCCCAATCGGCATCGCCCTTGCGAATGGATTCGTCGAGAAGCGTGGTCTCGATCGCCAGGCGGGCCTTGGAAAGGTCCTCCAATTCCGCACGCGAAACCGGCGCAACCGAAAAGCCCCGATTGCTCTCAGCCGTCACGAGTCGCTCGGCTTCCAGACGCGAAAGCGCTTCACGCAGCGGCGTCCAGCCAAAACCATAGGCCTTGCGCAAGGCAGCGATCCGCAAGGGCGCTCCCGGCATCAAACGAGTCGCCAGAATATCGTGCCGAAGCTGATGATAGGCCGCTTCCGTCTTGGTCAACGGTTCTGCGGCATCCACCCCGATGTGATCCACACAGAGCTCCTCCTCGCGAACAAAAGTATATATAATTCAAGGTCTGTTCAACGATTATATATAGCGTTTGACAGTCATTGGCCCGGCGATATGATGGCGTTTCAACGGATGGGGAGGACCCGCATCTCGCATGGGGAGCGCCATCTGGAAAGGATTGTCACGATGATCGGGCAATCCCTGTATCACTGCGTGGAAGGGCACTGCCGCATGGCCGCGCTCGTCTTGAGGCCCTTGGCCCTGGGAGGAATGACATGACTGTAAAATCACGCTTATCGCTGCGCGGCATTGTGGCTGCCGGAGCCATGGCGCTTGGTCTCAGCTCCGCCAGCGCGGAACCGATCCGCATCGGTATCGCCAATTTCGGCGAGCACCCGCAGCTCAACACCGCCATTCAGGGTTTCAAGGACGCCCTCGCCGCCGGTGGCTATGAGGAAGGCAAGGACGTTGTCTATTCCGAAAGCCATACGAATTTCGACGCCTCGCTTGTCCCGCAGATGGTTGCCAAACTGCAGGCCGAGGGCCCGGTTCTGATGTACACGGTCACAACACCCGTCTCGCAGATCGCAAAGAAGGCCCTTTCTGGTTCCGGAATCCCGATTGTCTTCTCTGCCGTCACCGATCCGGTCGCTGCCAAGCTCGTTCCTTCCTGGGAAGCGGGCGATGAAGGTATGACCGGCGCGACCGACCTCCAGGATGTTGCAGCCGTCATGGAATTCGCCAAGAAGCTTGTTCCCGATGCAAAGCGTATCGGCCAGCCCTACAATCCGGGCGAGGCCAACGATGTCGCCCTGCTTGAAAAGGTTCAGGCTGCCGCGCCGAATGCCGGCTTCGAGGTCGTTGCGGTCGGCGTCGACAATGTGAACGACATCCAGCAGCGCATTGCCTCTCTGGCGGGGAAGGCCGACGTGATCTACACGCCCGCCTCAAACCTCCTTCAGCCGGCCATTGCAGCCGTTTCTGCCGCTGCGCGGCAGGCCGGCATTCCGATCATCAATTCCGATGATGGCGCCGTGTCGGATGGCGTTGTTCCGGCAAGCTTTGCAGTGAACTACCAGCAGGTCGGCCTCAACGCCGGCAAGATCGCCCTGCAGATTCTCAACGGGACCGACCCCAAGACTATCCCGCCGATGAACCCGGCCTATGAGGATCACGCTCCGCGCATCTCGAAAAAGGCTATGGCTGCCTTTGGCATTGAGATCCCCGAAGAGTTTGCCGACTGCGACTGCATCGTCGAGTAATCCGGTCAGACAAGAGACGCGGCGCCTTCCAACAGGCGCCGTGTTCATTTCATGGGAGGTGCCGGTGCTGGAAATCCGTACCGCACGCAAAGTGTTCTATCGGGGACAACCCGATGAAAAGATCGCCCTCGATGGGCTTGATCTCACCCTCAACACCGGAGAATTCGGCGTGGTGATCGGCTCAAACGGAGCCGGGAAAAGCAGCATGCTCAATGCCGTTTCAGGTTCGCTCGCACTCGATTCCGGACAGATCCTCATCAATGGCGACGACATGACGGGCCTGCCGGTTCACAAGCGCGCCAAGCGAATTGCACGCGTGTTTCAGGACCCTATGCTCGGCACCGCCGCCAGCATGACGGTGGCCGAAAACATGCTGCTTGCCGAATTGCGCAACTCCAGGCGCACGCTTCGTCATGGCCTCAATGCAAAGCGCCTGGCCGACTACCGCGAGCGCCTGGCCATTTTGGGCCTCGGGCTCGAGGACCGTCTCAACACACGCGTCGATCTTTTGTCCGGTGGTCAGCGCCAGTCGCTCTCGCTCATCATGGCGGTGGGCGGCTCGCCCGATCTCCTTCTCCTCGACGAGCACACGGCAGCGCTGGACCCGCGAACCGCCGACATCGTGATGCAGGCAACCGTTCGCGCCGTCGAAGCGCTGAAACTGACCACGCTCATGGTCACCCACAACATGCAGCACGCCGTGGATTTCGGTCACCGCGTCATCATGCTCAATGCCGGTCGCGTGCATCTGGAAATCGGCGGAGAAGAAAAGACCGATGTGACCGTGTCCGACTTGATCGGCCATTTCGCCACCAAGACCGACAGCATGTTGCTCGCGAGCTGACCCATGATCGACTTCCTGCAAACCACGCTCACAAGCTTCGTTGCCCTCATACCGGTCACCCTCGCGCAAAGCCTTATCCTCGGCTTTGTCGTGGCCGGCATCATGATCCCCTTCCGCATGCTGAGCTTTCCCGATCTCACCAGCGAGGGCGCGTTCCCGCTCGGCGGGTGCGTGTGCGGCGTCGCACTCGCAGCCGGCCTCGGTCCACTGACGGCCATCGGACTGGCATTGCTCACCGGTTTCATCGCCGGCTGCTGCACGGCTTTTATCCATCTGCGCTTCCGCATCCACACGCTTCTGGCCGGCATTCTCGTGATGACCATGCTTTACAGCGTGAACCTGCGCATCATGGGCCGCTCCAACCTTTCGGTATTCGGCACGGAAACCATATTCGACTGGGTGCCGTTCGTGCAGCCGGGTTTCCCGCTCGCCAAGATCATCGCCGTGGGCGTCATCACGCTTGTCATCTTCCTGGCGCTCAACTTCTTCTTCACGACCGAGAAGGGCACCGCGGTGCGCGCCGTCGGCGCCAATCCGGTGATGGCGGAAGCGCAGGGGATCAATGTCTGGGCGGCAACCATCGGCGGCATTGGGCTTGCCGGCGCGTTCTCGGCCTTCAGCGGTGCGCTGATGGTGCAGTCGCAGGGCTTTGCCGACGTGAATATGGGCCTCGGCATCCTCATAAACGGCCTTGCGGCCCTGATGATCGGCGAGGCCATCGTCGGCAAGGCAACCGTATGGCGGCAGCTTCTCGCTCCGTTTGCCGGTGCAATGGTCTACTACCAGCTCGTCTCGCTCTGTCTGGCGGCCGGCATGCCACCGCCCGATCTTAAGCTAGCCACCGGCGCCTTCGTGCTCTTGATGCTCGCCCTGCCCACACTGCGCGCCGCGCGCGGCCGGCAGGCGGCAACCCCGCGAGAGAGCTTCCGCGAATAAAAGTGGCAAGGCGCGGCCTCAATCGAGGGGCCGCGCCTCCGAGGGCAGCATGATCGGGATCCCGTCGCGCACCGGATAGGCAAGCTTTGCGCTTTTCGAGATCAGTTCGCTCTTCTCAGCGTCCCAGCGCAGAGAGCCCTTGGTCAACGGGCAGACAAGAAGTTCCAGCAGCTTGGGATCCAGTGCCGTCCCCTTTCCGTCTTCATCTTCAACCTGCATCGGATGCTCCAGCGTTCTTTTTTTTTTCAGCCCACCGGTCTATTGGAGCCGGTGCCCGGCTTCTCCACCGCCCTGCGCCAAAACAATTTCCGTAATTGCGATCAGTGTGTCCGCCCGGGTTTTCAGATCGGGTGCTTCCAGCAGCGCCTGCTTTTCAGCCGGTCCATAGGGCACCATCATCGACAGCGCATTCACAAGACTGGCATCTTCCGCCTGATGCACACTGTCCCAGTCCGCTTCCAGATTGTTGGCATCGAGATAGGCACGCAATGCCTTCAAAAGCGCGCTGCGGTCCACCTCTGGTTCATCCGGTCCATCATGCAGATCGGCCTCGAACGGCAGTATGCGGCACTGGCGGAACGGCGTCTTGACCTTCAATTCCTCCAACACCCTGAAACGGCAGATCCCGATCAATGTTATGAGATATCTTCCATCACCGGTTTCCGAAACCGAGCCGAGGCGCCCGACGCATCCCACATCACAGAGTTCAGGTTCGCCATCCACCTTTTTCGCCCCGTCGAGACGCGGCTGAACCATTCCGATCAGGCGCGATCCGGAGAGCGCGTGGTCGGTCATGGCGAGATAGCGCGGTTCAAAAATATTCAGCGGTAATCGCCCACCCGGCAAGAGTAGGGCCGCCGACAGTGGAAACACAGGGATCACACTGTCGATATCCCGCCCGCTGCGGTAGGAACTATTGCCTGCCTTCACATGATGTCTCCCGATCTTTCCCCGATATCTGGAGCAGTCCCCCCAATAAGCAAATAATCGAAAGACTTATGAGAACAGCAACGACGAGAGTTTCCGCCTTGCCGCCAGAGTAGCCGGGTCCGTGGCTCCCCATGCTTCAAAGAATTTGAGAAGTTGCGCCCGCGCGCCGTCATCCTGCCATTCGCGATCCGTGCGAATGATGGTCAGCAGGCTTTCGGCCGCCGCCGTGCGATCTCCCTTGGCATTCTGCAAAAGCGCCAGATCGAACCGCGCCTGATGATCGTTCGGGTCCGAGGCAAGGCGCTGCTCAAGCGCGGCGCTGTCCCCAAGGTCAGCCACCTGTTCGGCAAGTGCAATCTTGGCCTGCACGGCAGCGATGGGGGCGGCATCCTTGTGCTTTTCGGGAACCTGGGCGAGCACCTGTGCAGCCTGTTCTTTCTGGCCGGCCTCGAAGAGAAGATCGGCCAGTCCGCCGATGGCATCGACATTCTCCGCATCCCGCTGGAGAACCGCCGAGTAGATCTGCGCCGCCATCTGCTGGTCGCCATTGGCGAGCGCTTCTCTCGCCGCCTCAAGCGCACCAGCGATTTCATCGCCACCGGCACCGGCAACCAGCTTGTCGATGAATGCCTTGACCTGGCTTTCAGGCAGCGCGCCCATAAAGCCATCCACCGGCTGGCCATCCTTGAACGCAAACACCGCCGGGATTGACTGCACCCCAAGCTGTCCGGCAATGGCGGGATGCTCGTCGATGTTCATCTTGACGAGCTTCACCTTGCCTCCGGCCGCCCGCACCGCATTTTCGATAATCGGCGTCAATTGCTTGCAGGGTCCACACCAGGGCGCCCAGAAATCGACCAGCACCGGCTGATTGCGCGATTCCTGGATAACGTCAGCGGTGAAATTGGCGGTGGTCGTCTCCCTGATCAGGTCGCCTGCCGGCGACGGTGGCGCATCGGACAGTGAAAACCCCGCGCTCGCGGGCGCTGCAGACGCATCGGAAGGCGCTGCGCCCCCAAAATCCACATTCGTTGTATATTGCGCACCACCAGCGCCGTAATTTCCGGACTTTCCGTATGGATTGTCGCCGTTGGTCATAAAGGCCCCTTCCCTGCTTCCCATTCAGCGCGGCTCATGGCTTGCGCCGATATGCCGACAGAATTCGTATCACTGCCCCAAATGTGGCGATCACTCCGACACTTTCAAGACGAGCGGGCGATGCCCCACCGCCTCGAGAAAGCGCATCAGATCATCGCGGGCGATCGACGTGGTCGCCTCATTGGTCAGCGGATGCGCATTTATGACGGTATTGTCCATCAAATCCGCGTCGAGCACCACCGTCACCTTGTTCTCGATATCATTGATTACACCGAAAACGCTGACCGCACCGGGCACGACGCCCAGATACTCCAAAAGCTTGTCAGGTTTACCGAAGGAAACCCGACTTGCCGCACCGATCTTTCCTGCAAGAGATTTCAGATCGACCACCGCATTCTCACCCACCGTGACGAGAAAGAAATTGTCCTTCTTGTCCTTCAGGAACAGGTTTTTCGTATGCCCACCGGGTATTTCACCCCGCAATCCCTGCGAATCGGCCACGGTGAAAAGAGCCGGGTGACGATGCGTCTCGGTCTCCATGCCGAGTTCTTTCAGATATTCAAGCAGCGCTTCGGGAGATTTCGGCACGGTCTGGCTCGCTCGGTCAGGTGGAGTTCTGCACGGAACTAGCCGCCCGTCGACACAAAACGCAAGCCCCGACACCGCGTAAGAGCGTGCCTGCGGCAGGCCGTTGGCTGTTCCTGGATCAGGAATTCAAAAAAGCGCAATATGACTGTCGATTTCCTGTTGCAATCGGCTGCGAGATCAGACTATAAGCGCGCCGTCGGAAGCGACAAGCCGAGCGGGCGTAGCTCAGGGGTAGAGCACAACCTTGCCAAGGTTGGGGTCGTGAGTTCGAATCTCATCGCCCGCTCCAGTTTTCCTTGCGACATGAACAGCTTTCAGGCTCGGGTTTCCCGGGCCTTTTTGCTGTCTGCAACCACAGCCTCTGCAACCACAGCCCGGGAGGGCCAGCCAACGAGGCAGGCCCTTTTACTCTCAGCGATAGCGGCCGTGCTTCTGCAAGACTTCGATCTTGTAACCGTCAGGATCTTGCACAAAGAAAAACCGGGCCAGAAGAGAGCCCTCGCGCTCGAATGCCACGATGTCGCGCGGCTTCAGCCCCGCCTCCCTGAAACGGGCGTGCTCTGCATCGAGGTCATCCACGGCGACCGCGAGATGGCCATAGCCGTCCCCCAATTCATAGGGTTCGGTCCGCTCCTTGTTGATGGTTAGTTCCACCTCGAAGTCGGCTTCCGCATTGCGCAGGTAAACGAGGGTGAAGCCATCAAAATCGAACCGGTCAGCCACTTCGAGCCCGAACCCCGCCTTGTAAAACGCCACGGATTTCTCCTCGTCCAAGACGCGGATCATGGTGTGAATACACTTGGCCAAACTGCCTCCAATAGCTCTTCGACAAACACTCGCTCAGCGGCGAGTTCCTCTTTCCACTTCAAGACCAGGCCGGAGCAAAGTCTCGTTGGAAACGTCATAGATCACATTAATTGGCTATCATCAAAGATTGATGGCTGGCAGAATGAATGCTAGCTCATAGAGAGTTTCATTCTTATTGTCTGGGAGGATCCCGTGAACAGACGGCGTTTTGCGATTATTGGAGCGGTTTTGTGCGGTATTGCCGCAAGCGGCATGGCCCTTGCGCAGCAGCCCCAGTTTTTCCGCATTGGCACTGGCGGCACCGCCGGAACCTACTATCCGATTGGCGGTCTCATCGCCAACGCGATCTCCAACCCGCCCGGCTCGCGCCCCTGCGAGGAAGGCGGCTCTTGCGGCGTGCCCGGCCTGATCGCCACGGCACTTTCGGCCAATGGCTCGGTGGCGAATGTGAACGCAATTGCTGGTGGTTCGCTTGAATCCGGCTTCTCGCAGTCGGATGTGGCCACCTGGGCGCATAGCGGCACCGGCATCTGGGAAGACCGTGAGCCGGTCGAGAAGCTGCGCGCGATTGCCAATCTCTACCCCGAGACCATTCACCTTGTCGCGAGCGCCGAAAGCGGCATCGACAGCGTGGATGATCTGAAAGGCAAGCGCGTCTCGCTCGACGAGCCGGGCTCCGGCACCCTCGTTGACGCCCGCATCATCCTCAACGCCTACGGTCTTTCCGAAGAGGATGTGGAAGCGCATTACCTCAAGCCCGATCAGGCAGCAGAACGTATGCGCGACGGCGCGATGGATGCCTTTTTCTTTGTTGGCGGCTTTCCGGCCGGCGCCATTGCCGAACTCGCCAGCCAGCACGACATCACGCTTGTCTCCATCGCCGGCGATGAAGCAGCCGAGGTCACCGGCGAGCATGGCTTCTTTGCAGCCAACACCGTGCCCGGCGGAACCTATGAAGGCGTCGATGGCGATGTGACCACGCTTTCGGTTGGTGCCCAGTGGATCACCAGCGCGGATCAACCCGATGAGTTGATCTACGAGATCACCAAGGCGCTGTGGAACGACAACACCCGCAAGCTTCTTGATGCCGGGCACCTCAAGGGCCGTCAGATCACGAAGGAAACCGCGCTCGACGGTGTTGGCATCCCGCTCCATCCGGGTGCGGAGAAGTTTTACCGTGAAGCAGGCGTACTGAGCGAATAACGCTCGGAAAACTTGATGACAAACGATGGACCCGACCTGTTTGACCGCAGGCCGGGTCTATCTCTATCCGCAGTCGAAATGCTGTTACAATGATCCCCAGAGAGGCTTTGCAGGATGGCCCAGAAACCTGAAACAGATCGAGCCGAAGCGCTGACCGAAGAGGAAATGAAGGCGCTTGAGGAGCAGTTCGATTCGGAGGTTCGCTTCAGACCCCTGCCCACGCTGCTCGGTTGGCTCGCTGCTGCCGCGCTGTTCATCCTCTCCTGCTATCATTACTACACATCGGGCTACGGCATTCCGCAGGCGACAACGCATCGCGGCGTGCACCTGGCATTCACCCTCGCTCTCATCTTCATCTTCTTTGCCGTATGGCACCAGCCACGCGAACCGCGCCGCGGGTTTCTCGCGCCGCTAGGCTTGCCGTTGCTCGATTGGGTGTTCGCCATTGCAGGTGCCGTATCGGCGCTCTACGTCCCCTGGATTTTCAACGAACTGGCTTTCCGCGTCGGCGATCCGTTGCCCATCGACGTCTTCATGGGCACCGTTCTTATCGCCGTGTTGTTGGAGGCGACACGCCGCGCCATGGGCTGGCCTCTGCCCGTCATCGCGCTGCTCTTCATTGCCTATGCCTATTTCGGCCAGTCGATGCCCGGCATTCTCGCCCATCCGGGTGCCAGCTGGGACAACATCGTCAACCATCTTTATCTGACCAGCCAGGGCATCTACGGCACTGCGCTCGGCGTCATCTCGACTTATGTGTTTCACTTCGTGCTGTTTGGCGTACTGGCCACCCGGATCGGCCTCGGGCAGCTCTTCATCGATCTCGCTTCGGCTCTGGCCGGGCGCTATTCAGGCGGGCCCGCCAAAGTGTCCGTGCTCTCCTCCGCGATGCTCGGCTCGATCTCCGGTTCATCCATCGCCAATACGGTGACAACCGGCTCGCTCACCATCCCGGCAATGATCCGCATCGGCTATCCACGCCACTTTGCTGCAGCCGTGGAAGCGGCAAGCTCCACCGGCGGCCAGATCACCCCGCCGGTCATGGGCGCTGTCGCCTTCCTGATGATCGAATATCTGGGTGTGCCGCTCACCACCATCCTGACCGCCGCGCTCGTGCCAGCCTTCATGCACTTCTTCGGCGTTCTCGTGCAGGTGCATCTTGAGGCGCGCCGCCGTGGGCTTCGCGGTCTCACCAAGGATGAGCTTCCGGTCGCGTGGACCGTCTTCAAGGCGGGCTGGCTCACCACGCTGCCGCTCTTCGTGCTGGTCGCCATTCTTCTTTCCGGCAAAACCCCTTATCTTGCGGCCTTCTGGGGCATCACGGCGTGTCTGCTCGTGCTCGTCATCCAGAATTTCCTGCGCCACGATGTGAAAACGGCCGTCACCGAAAGCGTCCGCGAGACTTGGGAAGGCTTCGTCGTTGGCGCGAAATATTCGCTCTCCGTCACCGCTGCCGCAGCCCTTGTCGGCGTTATCATCGGCGTCGTCACGCTCACGGGCGTCGGCTTCAAGATCGCCTATATGGTTACTTCGGTTGCCGCCGGCTGGGCGCAAAGCGTGGCAGACAGCCTCGCCTTCCTGCCATTCGAGCTCTTCAGCGTGCCCACGCTGACTCTGCTCTTCACGCTCATCATGACAGCCATCGTCTGCGTGTTGATGGGCTGCGGCATTCCCACAACAGCCAATTACCTCATCATGATCGCGGTCGCGGCTCCAATTCTCAGCCTGCTCGGTGTCGAGCCGATCGTAGCGCACTTCTTCGTGTTCTATTTCGGGGTTCTGGCAGATATCACGCCGCCCGTTGCGCTTGCGGCCTACGCAGCGGCGGGCATTGCCGGCGCGAATGCCTTCAAAGCAGGCAACACCGCGTTCCGGCTGGGCATGGGCAAGGCGCTGGTGCCGTTCGTCTTCGTCTTCTCCCCCTCCATGTTGCTCGTCACCGACAGCTTCACCTGGAGTGAATTCTTCGTGGCGACGATCGGAGCGATGCTCGGCATCTGGATGCTCTCGGCAGCATTCACGAGCTGGCTATTCGCCCCGCTTCGCCTTTATGAGCGGCTTCTTCTGGCCTTCTCTGCGATCCTCTTTGTCGCACCCGATCTCTATGCCACATTGGCGGGCGCGGTCATTGCTCTGCCCGTGTTCGTGCGACAGATGATGACCCGCGGAGAAACCAGCTCCTCCAGTCCCTGAGGCCGGAAACATGCTGCCGGCTTGCCGAGCCATTGAAAGCTGATTACGGTTCCCCACCCTTTTCCGCGTCCAAGGCAGATCAGGGTGGGAGAGAGCTGATGCCGTCTGACGAGACAAACCGCCTGGCATCACTGGATGTGTTTCAGGCTGGTGTACGCAATGTTTGCGGGCAGTTTCTGGTTTCGCCGCCGGATGGCGCGCGTGATATGCGCGGCGTGATCAGCCTGAAACGACGCCAGGCGCTGTCCGTCGCGGTTGTGCGCAACAGCGCTGCACGCATCAACCGGGACTGGCGCTGCATCCGTCAGGATTCAGCCGAGCACCTGTTTCTGGTTCTGCAAAAATCGGGGCACTCGGTCATGCGGCAGGGCGATGCCGATGTGCGTCTCGCGCCCGGCGATTTCATCATGATCGATTCTGCCTATCCCTCCCGCTTCCTCTATGGCGATAGCGGCAGCCTCCAGTATTCCGTCCATCTGAACCGCTCCGAATTTGCCCACCGCTTTGGTACTGCAGCGCTTGGCGGCTGTCCGATTCCTGGCTCGACCGAAATCGGCATGGCCCTTCGCGCCACCATCGACCGCATGGTGAACACGGAAGATGCCGTAGCCCAGCAGCATTTCATCAGCGAGGCCTTCTTCAATCTGATGGGCGCCTATCTCTGCGGGCTGGAAGCGGGTACCCTTGCCTCCGCTCGCACCAGCGATGACCTTCTTGTGGCCAAGGCGCGCGCCTATATTCGCGAGCGCTTCCGCGATCCCGAGTGCACCCCTGCAAGCGTCGCACTGGCGATGGGTGTTAGCCTTCGTGCCCTGCAGCGCCGGTTTCAGGCCACGGGTTCCTCGCTTTCGGACTGCCTCATCGGCACACGGCTCGATCATGTCTGCGACCGCCTCATGGGCCAGAAACACGCAGGCACATCGGAGCGGATCTCCAGCATTGCGTTCGATGCCGGCTTCAATGACCTGTCCTATTTCAATCGCCAGTTCCGGGACCGGTTGGGGGTTCCACCCGGCGAATACCGCCTGCATGCAGCGACGTCATCGGCCAAAGACCCGACGCAATAGTCCAAGACCGCTGGCCTGACGCGCCTCCACTATGACCGATTGATGCCGCCCGGAAAGCGGCGCTATCGGGAGGAGGAAGACAATGGCCGATACGGCACGGTTTCACAACATCATCAATGGGCGGGCTGCACCAGCCACCGAGACACAGCCAGTGCTCGATCCGGCCACCGGCGCACCTGTCGGCCACATGCCGCTCGGCACACGCTCCGACTTGGACGATGCCGTCAAAGCCGCTCGCGCTGCCTTTCCTGGCTGGGCCGCAACCAGCGACGAAGAGCGCAAGGCAGCCTGCCTGAAGATTGCCGACCTCGTCGAGCAGAGCATTCCCGAGCTTGCTCCCTTGCTCACCGCCGAACAGGGCAAACCCATCGGCGGCTTTGGCTCGCAATGGGAAATCGGCGCCGCCGCCGCATGGACCCGCCACACCGCCGGCCTCGATCTGCCCGTCTCCGTCCTTCAGGACAACAATGAGGGGCGCGTGGAGGTCCATCGCAAACCCATCGGCGTTGTCGGATCCATCACGCCGTGGAATTTCCCGGTGCTGATAGCCGCCTGGCACATCATTCCTGCCGTGCGCACCGGCAATTGCGTGGTCATCAAGCCCTCGCCCAACACGCCGCTTGCCACGATCCGTTTCGTCGAACTCATCAATCAGGTGCTGCCTGCCGGCGTGGTCAACATCGTCTGTGGCGCAGATGAAATCGGCGCGGCCATGTCCGCCCATCCCGGCATCGACAAGATGGTGTTCACCGGCTCCACCGGAACCGGCCGCAAGATCATGGCTTCGGCCGCCGAAACCGTGAAGCGCCTCACGCTTGAGCTGGGCGGCAATGACGCCGCGATCGTGTTGCCAGATGTCGACGCGCAAGCCATCGCCGAAGGGCTCTTCTGGGGCGCGTTTTTGAACAACGGCCAGACCTGCGCCTGCATCAAGCGGCTCTATGTGCATGAGAGCATTTATGATGCGGTGTGCGATGCGCTTGCAGCCCTCGCCGAGGCCATCCCCATGGGCGACGGGCGGCAGGAGGGTGTCGCTCTCGGCCCCGTCCAGAACGCGATGCAGTTCGAGCGCGTCACGGAACTGGTCGAGGAAGCGAAGGCACAGGGCGCCCGCATCCTTACCGGCGGCGCACCATCCGGCGGCGTTGGATACTTCTATCCCGCGACCATCGTTGCCGATGCCGAGCACGGCATGCGCCTTGTCGATGAAGAGCAGTTCGGCCCCGTTCTTCCCATCATCCGCTATAGTGATGTCGAGGTCGTCATCGCTCGCGCCAATGACAATCCGAACGGGCTTGGCGGTTCGGTCTGGTCGCAGGACACCGAGCGCGCAAAGGCTCTGGTGCTGAAGCTTGAATGCGGGACTGCCTGGATCAACAAGCACGGCATGATCCAGCCCAACGCCCCATTCGGCGGCATCAAGCAATCGGGTGTTGGCGTTCAGTTCGCCGAGGCCGGCCTTATGGAGAACACGGTCGGCCAGACCATCATCATGTGACAACCGGGACACTGGAGGAGCAAAGAAAATGAAAAGACACTTATCGACCACATCCGCAGCCTTGGCGCTCACCGCCTTATGCAGTGGCGCGCTCGCACACCCGTTGGACGGACTGTCCAAGGACGAAATTGCCGAAGTCGTCACCATCATGAAGTCCGATGATCGGATTTCCGACGAAGCCCGCTTTCCCCTGATCGAACTGAAGGAACCTGAAAAGGCCGATGTGCTTGCCTGGAAGGAAGGCGATGAAGGGCCCCGTGCCGCCACCGTCCATGTGATTTCCGGCGACGACACCTACAAGGCCGAGGTCGATCTAGTTTCCGGTGAGATCAGCGATTTCGGCTCCATTGGCGGCCAGCACATGGTGCTGCTCGAAGAGTTCATCGGCGCCATGGATCTGGCGCTCTCCGACGAGGATTTCGTGGCAGCATTGGCAAAGCGGGAGCTCACGCCGGATGACGTCTTCTGCCTGCCGCTAACGGCCGGCTCATTCGACATCGAGGCTGAAGACGACCAGCGCCTCATGAAGGTTCCCTGCTACGTTAATCCGACCGGCTCCAATTTCTACGCTAAGCCCATCGAGGGGCTCTACGCCGTGGTCGATCTCGCCGGGAAATCCGTGGTGGAGGTTATCGACACCGGCGTCGTGCCCGTCCCGGAAGATCCCTGGGGCTACACCGAAGAAGAGGTGGAGGCCCGCACCGGCTCCCTGCGGGCCGAGAACAATCCAGCCGTCCTGCGTCAGGAAGGCGAACCCAATTTCACCATCGATGGCAGCATGGTGAACTGGGACATGTGGCGCTTCCGCTGGCGCGTTGACAAGCGGCCCGGCGTGGTTCTTTCCAGCATCGAGGTGAACGACCGCGACGACTGGCGCTCGGTGCTCTATCAGGCCCACCTTTCGGAAGTCTTCGTGCCCTATATGGACCCGGACAAGGGCTGGTATTGGCGCACCTATATGGACAGCGGCGAATATGGTTTCGGTATTTTCCTGAGCCCGCTGCGCGCAGGCGTCGACTGCCCCTCCTACGCCCGCTTCCTGCCTGCCACCGTGCATGACGACATGGGCAATCCGATCGAGATCCCGGATGCGCTCTGCATCTTCGAGCGCAATATCGGCGACCCCGCCTGGAGGCATTATGAAATCTTCGCCCAGAGCGAGGATCAGGCCGTACCGGCGGAAGGCCGCCCGGCAAACGAGCTCGTGGTCCGCTCCGCTTCGCAGGTCGGCAATTACGACTATCTCATCGACTATGTGTTCGAGCAGAATGGCCGCATCCGCGTGATGGTCGGCGCGACCGGTCTCGACGCGGTCAAGGGCGCCGCCTCCACGTCCATGGAAGACGCCACGGCAGCGCAGGAAACCCGTTACGGCACGCTCATCATGCCCAATCTGATCGCGCCGAACCACGACCATTTCTTCAACTTCCGCCTCGACTTCGACATCGACGGTCAGGACAATGTGTTCATGCGCACCGGCCTTGTGAAAGGCGAAGTCGCAGACGATCTGCCCCGTCGCTCCCTCTGGGTGACCAAGGCGGAAATGCCCATGACCGAGATGCAGGCGCGCTACCGGGTCAATCCGGCGACACCTGCCATGTATCATATCATGAACATGAGCCGGAAAATCGGCGTCGGCCACGTGCCAGGCTACATGATCATGCCGCAAAACAGCGTTGCCTACAGCCCGCTGGACACTGAAAACGACATGCCGGCAAAGCGCAACGCCTATATCGACTACACCTTCTGGAACACGCCCTATGCGGTCGACGAGCGCTATGCGGGCGGGGAATACGCCTTCCAGAGCGACGGCACCGACACGCTGGCCGAATGGGTGAAGCAGGATCGCAGCATCGACAACACCGACATCGTAACCTGGTACACGATGGGCTTCCATCACGTGCCGCAGATGGAAGATTGGCCGGTGATGTCGACCATGTGGAAGGGCTTCACGCTGAAACCCTACAACTTCTTCCCACACAATCCAGCTCTCACTGTGCGGGTGCCGAAGGAATAAGCCACCATTCCATCTTCTGTCAGCCGCGTGCTGGCAAATCGGGAAACATCTCGTCGACACTATCGGCGAGATGTTTCAGCGCCGCGCTGGCGCCGGCACTGCGCCAGGCAAACCCGATCTCGATCTCCGGCTGTCGCTCGGCAACACGGAAATAGGCGACACCCGGCCGGATCAACCGCCGCATCGTGCTCGGCACAAAAGCAATGCCAAGCCCGGTGGACACCAGGTTGATGATCGTCTGCATCTGCACCGCTTGCTGGCCCGCAACAGGCATCGCATCGCGCTCGGCATAATAGCGCGTCACAAGATCGTGCAATACGGGCGCGCTTTGCCTCGGGAAAAGGATAACCGGCAAATCCCGCACCGCGTCGAAATCGAGCCTGCCACCGCGCGGAGAAACCCGACCGGAAATCACCCATTCCTCCGGCACCGCAACCACAAGCTTGTCGGTCTCCACGGGCCGATAGCGCAAGGGTGAATGCAGGGCGCCGCGCGGCGGAGCGATGATGATGCCGGCATCAAGCGCACCATCCAGCAATTCGGCAATCTGCACATCGCTCGTCGCCTCGTTCAGCGCCAGCTCCACCTCCGGAAACCGCTCCTTGAAACGGCGCACGAGTCTCGGCAAAAAACTGAAACTGACAAAGCTTATGAAGGAGAGGCGCACCCGGCCAACCTCGCCACGTGAAAGCCGCCGCGCCACCTGCGGCAACTCGACAGCGTCTTCCAGAACCTTCCGCGCATGGGGCAGCCATTCGAGCCCGACCGCTGTCAGCGTCACGCTACGCCGCGTGCGCTCGAACAGTGGCAGGCCGAGTTCCGCCTCCAGGGCCTGTATGCTTTGGCTAAGCGGTGGCTGCGTCATGCCCAGACGCTCGGCAGCACGACCGAAATGCAGCTCCTCGGCCACCGCGACGAAATGCCGGATCTGACGAATGTCCATGCCCAATCATATGACGTATGAATTAATCTAATACCATAAATATATTTCTCATATCAATAAATACGCCCTAGCCTAGCTTCTCAGCGGTGTAAGCCACCCACGGAGAGAGCATGGCAGCGAACGACCGATCAAAAACCATTACGCAGGGCATCGAGCGCTCGCCCAATCGTGCGATGTACTACGCGCTCGGCTACCGGGAGGACGATTTTTTGCGTCCGATGATCGGCATCGCCAATGGCCACTCCACCATCACGCCGTGCAATGCGGGTCTCCAACCGCTGGCAGACGCCGCAGTCGAAGCCGTGCGGGAAGCCGGCGGAAATCCGCAGACTTTCGGTGTGCCCACCATTTCAGATGGCATGTCCATGGGCACGGAAGGCATGAAATACTCGCTGGTATCGCGTGAGGTGATTGCCGATTGTGTCGAGACCACCGTTCAGGGCCAGTGGATGGACGGCGTTCTCGTCATTGGCGGATGCGACAAGAACAAGCCGGGCGGGATGATCGGCATCGTCCGGGCCAATGTCCCTGCCATCTATGTCTATGGCGGCACGATCCTGCCCGGTCGCCTGAATGGCCGCGACCTCAATCTGGTTTCCGCCTTCGAAGCCGTGGGCGCGCTCAAGGCCGGACGCATGTCACGCGAAGAGTTCGACGCCATCGAACGCAATGCCATTCCGGGCACCGGAGCCTGTGGCGGCATGTACACCGCAAACACGATGAGTTCGTCCTTCGAGGCGCTCGGCATCTCGCTGCTCGGCTCGTCCACCATGGCCAATGTCCATGAGGAGAAGCGCCATTCCTCGGCCCGCTCGGCCCATGTCCTGCTGGATGCCGTGCGTGCAGGACGAAAGCCGCGCGACATCATCACCCGCAGCAGCGTGGAAAACGCCATCGCGCTGGTCATGGCAACGGGAGGTTCCACCAATGCCGTGTTGCATTATCTCGCTATCTGCCGCGCCGCCGAAGTGGAATGGACACTCGACGATTTCGAGCGCATCCGGCGCAAGGTTCCAGTCCTGTGCGACCTCAAGCCTTCCGGACAATACATGGCCGTCGACCTGCATCGCGCTGGCGGCGTGCCTCAGGTGCTCAAGATCCTGCTGGAAGCAGGCCTTCTCAACGGCGACTGCCTGACGATCACCGGGCGAAGCCTAGCGGAAGAGCTGGCAGACATCCCGGCAACCCCACCGCCGGATCAGGATGTCATTCGCCCCATCGACGCCCCGCTTTATGCCGAAGGGCATCTGGCGATCCTGAAAGGCAACCTCGCCGAAGACGGTGCGGTCGCCAAGATCACCGGTCTCAAATCCGCCAGCATCACCGGCCCTGCCCGCGTCTTCGAGGACGAGCAATCGGCCATGGACGCGATCCTGTCCGACAGCATAAGGCCCGGCGACGTAATGGTTCTGCGCTATCTCGGACCAAAAGGCGGACCCGGTATGCCGGAAATGCTGTCACCCAGTTCCGCTCTGATCGGGCGCGGGCTCGGCGAGAAGGTGGGGCTCATCACGGATGGCCGCTTCTCAGGCGGTTCGTGGGGCCTTCTTGTCGGGCACATCACGCCAGAAGCCTATGATGGAGGAACGATCGCGCTGGTTCAGGAAGGCGACACGATCACCATCGACGCCACCTGCCGCCTTATACAGCTCAATGTGGAGGACAAGGAGCTGGAACGACGGCGCGCGGCGTGGCGCAGGCCCGAACCGCGCTATCGCACCGGAGTTCTGGCCAAATTCGCAAAACTGGCCGCACCTGCCAGCCAAGGTGCATTGACTGAATAGTCGGGATAGGCCACAGCCATTCAGCGAATGGGAGACCTGAATCGCAACGAAATTGTGCAAAGGGAGAGAGACATGAAATTTTCCATAAGACATGCAGGACCACTGGCGGCGCTTGTGACCGCGGTGGGCATTATCGCAGGCGCATCCGCCGCGCAGGCGCAACAGGAAATCAAGATCGGCTACGCTCTGGCGCCGACCTCGCACTATGGCGTGGCAGCGGAGAAATGGCAGGAAGTGGTGGAAGCGAACACCGATGGCCGCTTCTCGTTCCGTCATTTCCCCTCCTCCGGCTTGGGCGGTGAGCGCGAAGTGATCGAGGGCCTGCAGATCGGCACCATCGAGGCAACGATCGTGTCTTCCGGTACGCTGAGCAACTTCGTGCCCGAGACCGGCGTGTTCGACATTCCCTTCCTGTTCCGGGACCTTTCCCATGCACGCAATGTGCTCGATGGCGAAATCGGTCAGAACATCCTCGCCAAGTTCGACGATGTTGGTCTCGTCGCTCTTGCATGGGGCGAGCAGGGCTTCCGCCACATCACCAACAACCGCAACACGATCGGCAAACCCGAAGATGTCTCCGGTCTGAAACTGCGCACGATGGAAAACCCGATCCACATCACCGCATTCGAAACCCTGGGCGCCGCGCCCACGCCGATGGCGTGGCCGGAAGTCATCTCGTCTCTGCAGCAGGGTACGATCGACGGCCAGGAAAATCCGCTTTCCGTGATCACCTCCGCGAAGCTTTCCGAAGTACAGAAATATCTGACGCTGTCCGGTCACGTCTATTCTCCGGCCATGCTTCTTGTCTCCCGCCAGCTTTGGGACGGTATGTCCGACGAGGACAAGAAAGCCTTCGAGGAAGGCGCTGCCGAGGCCGTCAAGGCCATGCGGGCCTATGTCGACAATGTCGAAACATCAGGCGTTAAACAGCTCAAGGAAGAAGGCATGGACGTCGGCGAGTTGACCGCCGAACAGAAAGCCGCCTTCCAGCAGGCCGTTCAGCCGGCCTACGAAAAATACTATGAGCAGTACGACAAGGCGCTGATCGACCAGATCATTGCAACCAAGTAAGTCCTTCTCTTGTGATGATCCGGACGGCTCGCTTCCTGGGGCCGTCCGGATTTTGCATCACTTGTGTCGTTTTTTGCCATAGGGCGGTTTCCACTCTCAACCGCGATGGTCTAAACATTGTCGGCCAACAGGCTGCGTGGCAAGGGAAACCACGCTCCGGGGGAAAGCACGCTCGGGGAGGATCAGTGAAGACGTTTGAGCGATATTTCATAGCCCTCAACAAATGGGCTCTGGTGCTGCTGCTTGGCGCCATGGCGGTCATTGTCTTCGCCAATGTATCGCTGCGCTATCTCACAAATTTCTCCATCACCTGGTCCGAGGAAGTTGCCCGCTATTTGATGATCTGGATGACCTTCATAGGTGCCGGTCTCGCGCTACGCACGGGCGGGCATGTGGCCGTGAGCAACTTTCAGGAGATGCTTGGTCCGGCGGGACAGCGCGCCGTGCGCATCCTCATCCTATGCCTGCTTCTGGCATTCTTCGCGATCATGATCTGGATGGGCTTGAACTATATGGATCGCGCGAGATTTCAGCTCACACCGGCGACACGCGTCTCCTTCAGCTACATTTATGCCGCCATGCCAATCGGCTTCGGCCTCCTGATTGTGCATCTGCTTTTGATCGCCCGATCATTCGTCATGGAGAACAGGTTCGCTGAAATGGAGACCGACGCGCCATCCACCACCCTCCACGAGAGGGCAATACCCAGCATCGCAGGCAACCGGGACTAGACGGCCGTGGCGCTGATCCTCTTCGCTTCCTTCTTCGCTCTGCTCATCATCGGCATGCCGGTGGCCTTCTCGCTGGCGCTTGCCGTTTGGGCGGCAATCAGCCTCGGCAGCACCTATCCGCAGATCGTCATCGTCAAGGAGATGTTCTCCGGCCTCGACAGTTTCCCGCTCATGGCGGTGCCCTTCTTCATCCTGGCAGCGGAACTGATGTCGAGTGGCGCGATGACCCAGATACTGCTCCGCTTCGCCTCGCAGTTCGTTGGTCATTTCCGGGGCGGACTGGGCTACGCCAACGTCGTGTCCTCCACCATGTTCGCAGGCATATCCGGTTCTGCCCTTGCCGATGCCGCCGGCCCCGGTGCGATGATGATCCGCATGATGGAGAAGGATGGCTACGACAAATCCTATGCCAGCGCTCTAACGGCATCCGCCTCTGTCGTCGGCCCCATCATCCCGCCATCGATCATCATGATCCTCTACGCCATGCAGGATGAGAACGTCTCCGTCATCGCCCTTTTCATGGCCGGCATCATTCCCGGTATCCTCATTTCGGCTGCCATGGCGGCGACCAATTGGTATGTGTGCCGAACCCGAGGCTTCCGCAGCAGCACGCCCCGCCCAACCTTACGCCAGATGATGCGCACGAGTTTTCAGGCGCTGCCAGCCATCTTCCTCATCGTGCTCATCATCGGCGGCATCCGCAGCGGATTGTTCACACCGACAGAGGCTTCGGTGGTGGCGGTATTCTACGCGCTTTTGTGCGGCATGTTCGTCTACCGCTCCTTGAGATTGCGCGACCTGCCGGACATCCTCTTTCGGTCTGCGCTGGTCACGGTCGCGATCCTGCTGATCCTGGCAGCCGCGCGTGCATTCGCATGGATCATCATTATCGAAGGCATTCCTCAGGCCATTGCTTCGACGATTGTCGCATGGGAGCTGAGCCCGATCCTGTTTCTTCTGGCGGTAAACGTGCTCCTGCTCGCTTTTGGCCTGTTCATGGATCCGCTGCCAGGCGTCATGATCCTGGTGCCGATCCTCGGCCCCATTGCCTATTCGCTGGGCATCGATCCGATACACTTCGCCATCGTCGTGATCGTCAACCTGACACTCGGTCTTCTCACCCCACCGGTGGGTGCGTTGCTTTTCGTGGTCTCTTCGGCCGTGAAAATCCGGGTCAGCGAGATGATACGAGAGATGCCACCCTTCCTGGTGATGCATCTTATTGTCCTTCTCGCCCTGACTTTCATCCCTGCGCTGTCCACCTGGCTCCCAAGCCTCAGTGGATATTGATAGCGACTACCGGCATCAAGCGATTACGACGTCGGGTTCCAGCTTGCCCGTTGGCGCACCTAGGTCGACCAAGAATACGCTGCCGGCAAATTCAGAACCGGGGCTGTCCGGTTCAACGTCAATCGAAGCGGATGTAACCAGAAGCCGGTCGGCATTTGGCCCGACAAAGGCCGGACAGGTGATGAGCGCCGCGGGTAGCTCGATCTTGCGAAGCAGGTCGCCCTGGGGTGAATAAACCTCCACGCCGTGGCCGCCCCAGCGCGCCACCCAGAGATTACCCTCGGCATCAACCACCGCGCCATCCGGGTCGCCATCGCTTGACGGTATTGCAAACGCAGACGGCTCACCAACCGGTAATCCGGTGTCAGGGTCCAGTTGCACCTGCATGATCTGAAGCGTTGGTGTGTCCGTAAAATATCCCACCCGGCCATCCGGTGAGAAGCAGATCGCATTGGTCACGGTGATCCCGGAGAAAAGACGCCGAACCTCGCCCCCGCGATACCAGTAGATCGAACCTGCATCCTTCTCCGCATTCTTTCCCATTGTGCCGATCCAGAACGCTCCGCTCGGATGCACCCGGGAATCGTTGGAGCGAGTTCGCGGATTGTCCTCTTCCATAGGACAGTGGAGCCGTAGGCTTCCATCCACGATATTCCGCAGATAAAGACCGCTTTCCGTTACAAGCAATTGACGTTCGTCATCAACGCGGGCAACCGCGGACGAAAACTCCGGCAGATCATGCCTGCGCGTCAAACCATCGGCGAAGCGGTGCTCAAAAAGGACCTTGCCGAGAATATCGAACCACCAGGCCGTGTCCCTGTGCCGATCGTAAGTCGGCCCCTCGCCGAGCACACAACGTTCTGACCCCAGATACATCCATTCTGCGCCGATCACTGGCTTGCCTCCCCTCCATTGCATTCTCAAGGGCAGCCTTAGCCTTCTTTCATGAAAGCATTCAAGAAGCGTGGTGATGCGAAAACTCGTGATCTTTCGATCACAGTTGTCGGATCCAAATCTGTTTCATGCTACCTTGAAGGAGCCAGCATATTGATATGGCAGACCCGATAGGCCTAAAATTTGTGTTGGGGGGCCCCTTCCATCAAGGCAAATCGCACGGTGAAGAGACAGACTGACGAAAGCAATAGCAGCACAGTTGCTTTAAAAAACGGACTTGAATTGGTTCGCCTGCTCTCGGTCGAAGGTCCTATGACGGCCAATGAACTGGCCCTGCGTTTATCGCTGAGAAACGACACTGCCGCCCGGCTCTTAAAGACACTGGAAATTCACGGCTTCGTAGAACAATCCAGATTTGCAGACCGCTTCCAGCCCGGCCGCACTGCCAGCGCTCTTTCCGAAAAATTCCTGAGAGAAACTCCGGTGAACGAGATCGCTCGATCGGTCCTGCAGGCGCTCGCTGATAGGCACAATGCCACATGCATTCTGGCAGTCGATGACGCGGGCGAAGCACTTTCTCTGGTCGTTTGCAACGGACTCAATCGCGTGAGCCTACCTTGTTGCCACGTCGGGTCAGTCTATCCGCTCACAAGAACAGCGGCCGGGCACGCCTTGCTCTTCACCACTCCGAACGAAGCGGATAGACTCGATAAAATTAAGGATCACAGCGCTGCCGAGACAGAGGCTCTCCGGGAGAGCTTTTGCTTCTTTCGGGCGTCCGGCTGCTTCAGACTAACGCTCGAAGAAGATGATGTTCTTTTTCTCGCCGCCCCCTTGCATCTCAACAATGCGGTTCTGGCACTGGAGATCATTTTGCCGGCGAAAGCACGCTCGGCATGCGACTCGACCCGTGCGATGAGAGATTTGCTTGCAGCCGTCGAGATGGTTCAGCACAAGTGCGATGCAATGGGCGTACGGTATCTGGAGGATTCCTGATTCAAACCTGCCTGCGAGTTGGCATTGCTTGCGGCTACGGATCAGGCGCTCGCGCGCGTCGACGTCAGGGTTGAAGCAAGTCGCACAAGTTCCTTGCCGAGTTCCTTCAGCCGGGGAACCGGCATTTGTCCCCTGTGAGCACAGCAGCCGAGCGACATGATGGCAGGCTGGCCGGAAGGCTTGAGCGGCACCGCCACGCCATGGATATCAGGATGCCAACCTCCAAGCGAAAGGGTAAATCCCGTACCGGCAATCTCGCCCAATCCTTGTTCGACCTGACGCTGCATTACATCCCAGCCGGCCCCATGATGGCGCGCAAGGTCCCTCATCAAAGAATGACGCTGCGCAGGCTCCAGACCCGCAAGCAAAGCGTGCCCCACGGGAGAGCCGGCAACGGACACTCTGGAGCCCGCCTCCAGCCGCAAGGTCACGAGGGTCGCTGTGCTGTGGCAAACTTCCACATGTAGGGCCTCGATCCCGTCCAGCACCGCCAGAGCCGTGTGTACGCGGTAACGGTTTGCGACCTCTTGCAGATGAGGGCGTATGAGTTCGATGATCTGTATCTCGCTCCGAACGCCATAGCCAAGCCGCACGACACCTGGCGCCAGGCGAAATCGCCGACGGCTACTGCTGTAGTGGAGCAGTCCCATCCCTGCCAGAGACTTTGTAAGTCGGGCCACAGTCGCTGCAGGAAGGTCAGTACGCCCCGCAATATCCGAATTGCTGAGCCATACGGGTGCATCGGAAAACACACGGAGCAAGCGCAACCCGCGCGACAAGGCAGGCGAAATCGAAGGTCCCTTCCGGTCCACACACTGCAACGGCTTTGCGGTCGCCATACCTTCCCCCCTCAGGTCAACGGCCAAGAACGAACCCGAAGCCTACCAAAAACTCTGCTTCTCCCGCAACGTCCACCAGGTACGGACGATTTTCGAAGCCTCCTCGAATGTCCACAGGCGCGGACCACAACGACCCGCCAACTGGCCCTGCCGTCTGATGCTGGCGTCCCTTATAATGCATAGAGATTCACCCCCCTCGCACTACGGAGCCCGTTCGTGCCTGAGATCGACAAGATACCGCTGGAAGCCATACTGACAGGCAAGATAGCGCCGCTGGGAGAACGAGGCGTTCCCAGCGGTATCGACAAGCATGAAGTCCCCGGTCCGGTATGGCTGAGTACAAATGGCTTCGTCGGTGACCATCAGGGTGATACGAAGGTCCATGGTGGCCCTGACAAAGCTGTTCACCATTATCCGCGCGACCATTACCCAGACTGGTGTCGCGAAATTGGCAACAATCCCCTGCTCGCATCCCCCGGAGCCTTCGGCGAAAATCTCTCCACTTACGGACTGAACGAGGAAACCGTCGCGCTTGGTGACGTTTTCCGATTGGGGGAGGCAGTTGTGGAGGTCTCCCAGGGCCGCCAGCCCTGCTGGAAACTGAACAGCCGCTTTGGCGTCGATACCATGGCTTACCAAGTTCAGAAAACCGGCCGCACCGGCTGGTACTATCGGGTTCTGCAGGAAGGCAGAGTTTCCCCCGAAGATTGTTTGCAACGCCTTGAACGCCCATTGCAGGAATGGCCGCTCAAACGTCTTTGGCAGATCCTCTACGTGAAAACCCTCGACCGTGGCGAACTCGAACAGATGGCGGCGCTCGAAAAACTCCCGGAAGGATGGCGTCGTCATGCACGGCGCCGTCTCGCCTCCGGCAAGGTCGAAGACTGGGATCGCCGCCTGAACGGCGAAAAGCAGGTTTGAAGCAACACGCCGCGTCGTATCGCGCCCGACAAGGCTGACTGTCTGTCTGAAACGGTCCGCTGGGAAACTTGTGAATGGTGCCGCTTGTCAGACTCGAACTGACGACCTCCGCATTACGAATGCGATGCTCTACCAACTGAGCTAAAGCGGCCCTTTTCTCGCGCTCCGCCAAACCGGATTTCGGCAGGTCCGCGAAGCACTTCACCGTGCACATACCCGCCTCGGCAGGCTTTCGCAACCAAATTGTCGAGCAAGGTTGCCAATCACACCGGCCTTGACCCAATGGGCCCGACGAGCGGTTCGCCTGATAGCCTCATTCGCCTCCAAGATCAAGCGCCGGGCTTGAGATTCAAGCTGTCGATAGCAATCACTTCACCCACGAAGATCGCATAACACTTTAAGCATAAATCGAAAATAATTGAATCAAACAGATATTTCATTCAGATTAATTGAAGGAGGACGCAATGCACAAATCAGCGGTAATTCTTTCAATGATCGTCTCTATGGGCGCTCACGAAGTCGAAGCCTCGGAGATGATCTTTCATTGTCGCGCGTTCGGCGCGATACTTGAAATTCAAACCGAATCGCCATGGAGAGCCTATACGGCGGCTTACAGCTTCCTCATCGAAAAAGGGTTTCCGGACCACCCACAAACCCTTCGTGCCATCAGCTGTCGGCTTCACCGCTCATGAATCGCTACAGGGCATGGACAGGACAGCTGCATCGGTTAAGTTGGCAACCGACCAGCGTATCAGCCACCGAAAATTCCAGTAGGCAGGTGTCCCATGACAGACGTGACGATGACGGTGAACGGACAACAGGTTTCGGGCACCGTCGAAGGCCGAACTCTGCTCGTGCAGTTTCTGCGCGACAATCTTGGCCTGACCGGAACCCATGTGGGATGTGAAACTTCGCAATGCGGCGCCTGTACGATCCATATGGACGGACGGTCGGTCAAGTCTTGCTCCATGCTCGCCGTGCAAGCCGACGGTGCCACGATTACCACCATAGAGGGCTTGGCCGATGGGGAAGCCCTCCACCCCGTGCAGGCCGCATTCAAGGAGCATCACGGCCTCCAGTGCGGCTTCTGCACACCGGGCATGATCATGGCCGCGACAAACATGATTAGCCGGCACCCAGAAGGGCTTGACGAAAAGACCGTTCGTGAAGAGCTCGAAGGCAATATCTGCCGCTGCACCGGCTATCATAACATCGTCAAGGCGATCCTGGCCGCTTCCGAAGCGATGAGCAGCGCCGCCAACAAGGCCGCATGAGCCAGGAGAACAGACCATGTATGACGTCACTTACCACCGCGCCGGTTCTGTGAAAGAAGCGCTGAGCTTGCTCGAAGGTGCTGAGGAAGGAAAATTCATAGCCGGCGGACAAACTCTGATCCCGGCTATGAAGACGCGGCTGGCCGCGCCATCCGACCTTGTGGATCTTCGCCATGTCGCTGACCTGAGATCAGTCTCCGTCGCCTCCAAGACGGTCACCATTGGCGCAGGCGTGACCCATTCGGAGGTTGCTGCGAGCAGCGAAATCAGAGGCGTATGCCCGGCTCTGTCTCATCTTGCCTCTCTCATCGGCGATCCCCAGGTCCGCCATATGGGTACGATTGGCGGCTCGCTCGCCAACAATGATCCTGCCGCCGACTATCCAGCAGCGATGCTCGCGCTGGCCGCAACGATCATCACCAACAAGCGCGAAATCGCTGCTGAGAAATTCTTCACTGGCTTGTTTGAAACGGCGCTGGATGACAATGAGATGATCACCACCATTCGCTTTGAGGCCCCGGAAAAAGCAGGCTACGGAAAATTCCCCAATCCTGCCTCGCGCTATGCAATGACCGGTGTTTTCATCGCACGCGAAGGTGAAGCCGTCCGCGCCGCCGTTACTGGCGCGGGTGATGACGGGGTGTTTCTCTGTTCAGAGCTGGAAGCCGCTCTGAGCGCGGATTTCAGTGCAAATGCGTTGGATGGCCTCGCCATCCCCGCAGAGAATTTGATGACGGACATCCACGCAAGCGCGGACTATCGCGCCAGCCTCATCGTGGCCATGGCAAAGCGCGCTGTCACGATGGCGAACGGTTGACCGCAGACCCTGCTACTTCCCAAGCGCCTGCTTGAGCCGGGCGATGTCCGCACCGGACCAGCCGTCCGGTGCGGTCACGGCCATCCATGCATCGATATAGTGCTCCGGCGCATAAAGATGCCCGTATCCCAGCGGCGCAGTCGTCGCCAAAGCCATGTCCAGCCCCAACTGCAGGAAGGTCACGATCGGGTACCAGGTCAACTCGGGTGAGACATCCGGCCCTCGTTCACCCACGAGCCAGGAGGGACGCCGATACCAGGCGAGAGGCTCGAAAAAGACGACCGGATCACTCGCATACTGGAGATAGACAATTCGCAGTGGGCCCCATTCGGCTCCCGGAATGTCAAGCGCGTTCCTTTGGCTGGTGAAGCGCACTACCGAGCCGTCGCCGTAACGCGGCAACCAGGCTGGCGTATCGGGTTCGCGATCACGTGTGAAACCGCTCCACAACCGGCTGTTGAAGGGTGGACCAGCCCACAAGGCACCCTGAAACGGATCGCCCAGAATGTTTAAAAAATCGGTCGACTGCTCCGAGCTGAGCGCTCCGAGACTAAGTCCATAGAGATAAAGTTCGGGCCGTTCATCTGCCGGCAGGTTCGTCCAGTGGTCATAGATCTGCTGGAACAGCGCACGGGCGGTTTCCGCGCCATAGCTCGGCTCGATCAGCAATGAAAGCCAGCTCGTCAGATAGGAATATTGCTGCGCAACCATAACGGTGTCACCGTCGTGCAGGTATTCGAGCGCGACACTCCCCTCCGGGTCCACCCAGCCAGTGCCAGTGGGTGCCACGACAACCATCACCCTCCGTTTGAACGCGTCAATCCGCTTGAGCTCGTCGAGTGCCAATCTTGCTCGCTCTTCCACGGACTCGGCTGATCGCAAGCCAACATAAACCCGCATGGGGTCCTTTGCCTCGCGGCCGGTAAACGCTGAAATCTCCTCGCGCCCTGGCCCTTCCGTTACAAAATTGCGCCCCGTCCGCCCAAGTGTCTCCCAAGCGATCAGCGACGCAGCACTGCCTGTTTTGGTCGGGTCATCTGGCGGCGCAATCCCGTCTTCAAACAAGGCATCCAACTCTGCATAGGTTGAATCGGCAACGCGCAATGCGTAGCGGAGCATCAAACGGTCCACCAGCGACACCACGATCAGCCCAACCAGCGCAATCCCGAGCACGTAAGCTACTCGTCTCGGCACGAAACGTTTGAGCCTTTCGGAAACGAAGACGTAAACTCGTTTCAAGAGTCGGCCAATTGCGAAGAGCACCAGAAATAAAACGAGTGCGATGCCACCCACCTTGCTTGGATGGGCCGTGTCGACCGGCTCAAGATCCATCAACAAGCGAATGGAATTCTGCCACTCGGCTGCCTTCCAAAGGAAAAAGATGGCGATGCCCATACACACTGCCACCATGCCGATCTTGCCGTAATATCGCTGCGCATTCGGCAATTCCGGCAATTCCAGATAACGCCAGAGCGAGACGAAAAACACGCCGATCCCGTACCCAACCGCAAGTGAAACACCCGAGAGAACCCCCTGAACGACGAAAGCGCGCGGCAGGAGTGATGGTGTCAGGGAAGCGGCAAAGAGCAATGTTCCAAGACAAAGCCCGACTACGGAAACCGATGGCCAAGAGCTTGTTTTGTCGCGCATCGCCGTGTCGGTCATCTCACCTCGCATTTCGCCCGCCTGCCCCGCATCATGGTTTCGGGGCAGAGTGATGGGTCAGATCGAGAAGCGCAAGTTCTGTCCGCTCTCAACCCAATGCGTCAACAAGACGCCCGGCGCCATGGCGGAACGGATCGGTGGTGGGCAGCCCCATGCGGGCCTCGATCTCTTCGAGGCAGGCTTCCGCATCGGCATCATTCAGCGCTGCAGTGTTGACGGATATCCCGACCACCTTCACATCCGGATTGACCACACGTGCTGTCTCCAACGCGAGATCGCGCAAAGCCTCCAGCGTGGGAAGCTGATAGTGCGGCAGACCGCGCATATGTGTGCGCGTAGGCTCATGACAAAGCACCAGCGCATCGGCCTGCCCACCATGGATCAAGGCCATCGTCACACCGGAGAAGGAAGGATGGAAAAGACTGCCCTGCCCTTCGATGAGATCCCAGTGATCGGCGTCATTGTCTGGCGTGATGTGCTCGATCGAACCGGCCATGAAATCTGCGACCACCGCGTCAAGCGGTACGCCCGAACCAGTAATGAGAATTCCCGTCTGGCCGGTCGCGCGGAATGTCGCTTTCATGCCGCGCTCACGCATTTCGCGCTCCATGGCAAGTGCGGTGTACATCTTGCCGACGGAACAATCCGTTCCAACAGCAAGGCAGCGTTTGCCCTTGCGCTTTTTCCCATCGCCAATCGGGTATTCTTCCTGAGGCACACGGACGTCATACAGCGCCGTACCCGCCTTTTCGGCGGCTGCAACGAGCGCCGGCTGAGCGGTTAGACGATTGTGCAGGCCCGATGCGATATCCATGCCCGCCTCAGCCGCTTCCACGAGCGTCGCCATCCAGCTTTGAGAGATCACACCACCACGATTGGCTGCTCCCACCACCAGGGTCTGCGCGCCGGCTTTCCTCGCCTCGGCGATGGTCATGTCTTTCAGCCCGAGATCAGCCTTGCAGCCATCGAGTCGCAACTGGCCCACGCAGAATTCGGGGCGCCAATCCTTGATGCCTTGAGCCACCTTTGCAGTCAGGGCGTCAGGGGCATCACCAAGAAACAGGAGATAGGGCGTCTTAAGCATGAGCGGGCGCTCCCTTGTGAATGGTTACCGGCTCATCAATGATCCACCCACACCTTGTCAAGCTTTGGTGGTCCAGACAGAGCAGTCTGGCTCAACAGTTGGATCGTCGCTGAGCCAGCAATCCTGTCAAACCCGCAGGTTATATTCCAAGGTGTCACCCTAGAAGATCGTGCCTGGCAACCATGTTGAAATTGCCGGAAGAAACCAGATCACCGCCATTCCGACAATCTGCAGGATGATGAACGGGATGACCCCGCGATAAATCTGCCCCGTGGTGATTTCCTTCGGCGCGGCAGCCCTCAGATAGAAGAGCGAGAAGCCAAAAGGCGGCGTCAGGAACGATGTCTGAAGGTTGAGGGCGATCAGGATGGAGAGCCACAAGGGGTCATGCCCCATCAGGATCAGGATCGGTGCCACAAGGGGCAACACGATCACCGAGATCTCCACGAAATCCAGGAAGAAGCCGAGAACGAAGATCATCGCCATCACGAAGATCAGCGCCCCCTGTGGCCCGCCCGGCATAGAGTGAAGAATGTCCTCGACCCGGGCATCGCCGCCGAGCCCCCGAAACACAAGCGAGAAGACGCTGGCCGTCAGGATCGTTGCAAAGATCATCGCCGTCACGGTCATGGTGGACGTGACGATGGGGGTGAGGATACCGCGTGCCCGGGCCTTGCCGATGGAAATCGCAATGGCGACGACACCGAGCCCCAGAAGCGTGGTCGTCAGAGCTGCCATGCTCCACTCGAAAAGGCCTGCGTCGCTGCGTTGCAGACGCACCGGAAAGAGCCCGGCGAGCACTGCAACCGCTCCGAGCGCAGCCGCACCCAGGACGATCAGCCTTGCGTTGCCTTCACTGCGCACGCCAGCCAAAAGCAACGCGCCTATGGCTCCGACACTCGCCGCCTCGCTTGGCGTGGCGATGCCGCCCAGAATAGACCCCAACACCGCGATGATGAGCAGAACCGGCGGCACAACTGCCCGCTGCACCTCCTGCCGGCTGGGTCGGTCACCAGCCTCCAGCAAGGCCGGTGCGGTTTCCGGCTTCAAGGCAGCTCGCGTCATGAGATAGGCGATATAGACTGCGACCAGTGTCAGTCCCGGCAACAATGCTGCGGCGAAGACCTGCCCTACCGAAATTGTCTCAATCGTGAATTTTCCCTGTTCATATTGCGCCTGCTGATAGGCGGTCGACATCACGTCGGACAGGATGATGAGAAGCGTGGACGGGGGAATGATCTGCCCGAGCGTGCCCGATGTGCAAACCACGCCGGCTGCGAGCTTGGGATCATAGCCATTGCGCACCATGGTGGGCAGCGCAATCAGCCCCATGGCCACCACGGTCGCGCCGACAATGCCGGTGGAGGCTGCGAGAAGCGCTCCCACCAACACCACCGAAACGCCCAGGCCACCCCGCAAACCGCCAAAAAGCCGGCCCATCGTTTCAAGAAGCTCCTCGGCGATACGGCTCTTCTCAAGCACCACGCCCATGAACACAAAGAGAGGGATGGCGATCAAAACGTCATTGGTAAGCGTGCCGAACACGCGCTGCCCAAGGGCGCCCAGAAGCCCGACATCGAATTGCCCGGTCGTCCAGCCGAGGAAAGCGAAGAGCGCAGCGGTTCCTGCAAGCATGAAGGAGACCGGATAACCGATCAAAATCGCGACGATGAGCGCCGCGAACATCAGGATGTCGAGGGGTAAGGTCATGCAGCCGGCTTTTCTTCACGAAGGCGCGCGATATCGCGCATAATGCAGGCAAGGCCCTGAATGATAAGCAAAACGCAAAAAGCAGGGATCAGTGATTTCAGCAGAAAGGAGGCGGGAATGCCTCCTACGGAAATCGCGCCTTCCATGATCGACCAGGAATTGCGAACAGAGGGCCATGAAAACCAGCCAATCATTGCGGTGGAGGGGATCAGGAAACAGAGCGCCCCAAAAATGTCGATACGGGCCTTTCCGCGTGATCCAAGAAGCCCGTAAAAAATATCGACCCGCACATGGCCATCAACCAGAAGCGTATAGCCGGCTGCCAGCATGAACAGCGTGGCATGCAGATAGAGAACGGTCTCATTCATGAAGATGAAGCTGATGCCGTAGACATAACGCAGCACAACGGTCCCGAACTGAACGAGAACCATCGCAAGCGCCAGCCAGCGCACCGTCGCCCCCACCGCCCGGTTGATCCGGTCGAGTTTTTCCGCAAGCTGCAGCATGAAGAGCGTTCCCTGAATTAAAGAGGCCGGGCGCAGACGCCCGGCCTCGTCGATTGTGTCAGCCGCCGTACTTATAATCCAGCGCACGGGCGTTCATCTGCCCATTGTCCGCATAGACCATGTAGTCGGCGATGCCGGCGCGATATTCGAGGAAACTTTCCACGATGCGCTTGACGAGTTCGTCGTCATCTTCGCGCAACTCGGCGATCACCTCTCCCGCGGCATTGCCCATGGCAACGATCACGTCTTCTGGAAGCTGCTTCACCTGCACGCCCTGCTCGGCCACAAGCTGCTTCAAGGCAGCGGCATGCTTGGTTGTGTATTCGGTCCAGACCGGATTGTAGAGCGATTCACAGGCATAAGTGACGGCCTGCTGGAGGTCTTCCGGCAGCGCGTCATATGCCGCCTTGTTCACCGCACACTCCTCGGCAGAAGACGGCTCGCCCACACCCGGCCAGTAGTAGTTTTTTGCAACCTGGTAGAAACCGAGTGCAGAATCTGTCCACGGACCAATGAACTCACCAGCGTCGATTGTGCCGGACTGCAAGCCTTGGAACATGTCACCGCCACCCATGGCTTGAACGGCCATGCCAAGCTTCGCACACATTTCAGAGGCAAGACCGGTGGTGCGGAAACGCAGGCCCTTCAGATCGTCCACCGAATTGATCTCGTTGCGGAACCAGCCCTGCCACTGCGGACCCGAATTGCCACACAGGAAGGGTTTCAGTCCGAAACGCCCATACATCTCGTCATAGAGCGCCTGACCGCCGCCGTGGATCAACCAGCCGAGCTGTTCATCGGCACGTAAACCGAAGGGCTGCGAGCCGAAGAGCAGAATGCCGCGCGACTTAGAGCCCCAATAGGCGGGAACCGCATGGTAAAGTTCGGCCGTGCCTTCCGACACGGCATCAAACACACCATTGCCCGGCACAAGTTCTCCGGCAGCATAGAGCTTCACCTCTAGCCGCCCTCCGGAGAGCGCGGTAATGCGATCAGCCAGCATCTGTGCTGCCACGCCTGGGCCCGGCAGGTTCTTCGGCCAGGCCGTAACCATCTTCCAGGTGATCTTGTCCTGCGCGATGGCAGGAGCCGCAAGACCGGTTGCCACACCGGCGACACCGGCAGTTTTCAGAAATTGACGTCTTTTCATGATGAAACCCCTCTTCTCGTTGTCTTGCTAATTTCCCAGAATCCCCGGCAGTCGCAAGCCCTTTTCCTTGGCCCAGTCGAGCGCAATGTCATAGCCCGCGTCAGCATGACGCATCACACCCGTTGCCGGATCGTTCCACAGCACACGCTCAAGGCGGCGTGCCGCATCCTCCGTGCCGTCGGCACAGATCACCATGCCCGAATGCTGCGAGAAGCCCATCCCCACGCCGCCGCCATGATGCAACGACACCCAGGTTGCGCCTGAGGCACAGTTGAGCAGCGCATTGAGCAGCGGCCAGTCGGACACGGCATCCGAACCGTCCTTCATGGCCTCGGTCTCGCGGTTGGGCGAGGCCACGGACCCCGAATCCAGATGATCGCGGCCGATCACCACCGGCGCCTTCAGTTCGCCCTTCGCCACCATTTCGTTGAAGGCGAGGCCGAGGCGATGCCGATCGCCCAGCCCCACCCAGCAAATGCGCGCTGGCAGACCCTGGAACGCAATGCGCTCCCTCGCCATGTCAAGCCAGCGATGCAGATGCTCATTGTCGGGCAGAAGCTCCTTCACCTTCTCATCGGTGCGGTAAATGTCCTCCGGATCGCCGGAAAGCGCTGCCCAGCGGAACGGGCCGACACCACGGCAGAAGAGCGGGCGGATATAGGCCGGCACGAAACCGGGGAAGGCAAAGGCGTTCTCCAGCCCCTCCTCCAGCGCCACCTGGCGGATATTGTTGCCATAGTCGAGCGTCGGGATGCCTTCGTTCCAGAAAGCAACCATGGCTTCCACATGCTCGCGCATGGAGGCACGCGCTGCCTTTTCCACTGCCTTCGGATCGCTCTCGCGTTTCTCCCGCCATTCCGCGACGGTCCAGCCCTTGGGCAGATAGCCGTTCACCGGATCATGCGCGGAAGTCTGGTCGGTCACCATGTCCGGCTTCACGCCGCGCCGCACCAGTTCCGGCACGATCTCCGCCGCATTGCCTACAAGACCGACGGACTTCGCCTCCCCTGCCTTCGTCCAGCGGTCGATCATTTCCAGAGCCTCGTCCAGCGTCTGGGCCTTTTCGTCGACATAGCGGGTGCGGATGCGGAAATCGATGCGGGTCTCATCACACTCGATGGCGAGACAACACGCGCCGGCCATCACGGCCGCCAGCGGCTGCGCGCCGCCCATGCCACCAAGACCTGCGGTCAGGATCCACTTGCCTTTGAGGTCCCCGCCATAATGCTGGCGGCCAGCCTCGACAAAGGTCTCATAGGTGCCCTGCACGATGCCCTGCGAGCCGATATAGATCCATGAGCCGGCCGTCATCTGGCCGTACATCATCAGACCCTTCTTATCGAGCTCGTTGAAATGATCCCAGTTCGCCCAGTGCGGCACCAGGTTGGAATTGGCGATCAAAACGCGCGGCGCATCCTTGTGGGTGCGGAAAACACCGACCGGCTTGCCCGACTGGACGAGCAGCGTCTCGTTCTCATCAAGTGTCTTGAGGGTCGCGGCAATGCGGTCGAAATCGTCCCAGGTTCGCGCTGCCCGCCCGATCCCGCCATAGACCACCAATTCATTCGGGTTCTCGGCCACATCGGGATCGAGATTGTTCATCAACATCCGGAGCGGGGCTTCCGTCGTCCAGGCCTTGGCATTCAGATCGGCCCCGCGTGGCGCGCGAACTTCACGTATGTTGTGACGCGGATTGGTCATGTTTCACTCCCCCTTCAAGGTCGGCGCGACCTCTGCAAGTCGCGCCAGAATGGCTTTGAGATGCGGGCGCAGGCGCGCCGCTTTGTCTTCGTCATAGTCGAACGGCACAGCCTCGCTTTTCAGATGCGTCGCCTGCGCCAGTTCCATCTGGATGGCGTGTTCACCCCGCTCCGGTCTGCCGTAGTGTCGCGTCGTCCAGCCACCGAGAAACCGCCCGTTCAGAACGCTCGAATAACCGTCCGCCGCAGCGCAGATACCCGCTGTCACCTTCTCGATTTCCGGTGCACAGGTCTTGCCGTGATTGGTGCCGATGTTGAAATCCGGCAATGGCCCCTCAAACAGGAATGGGCAGTTGGAGCGGATGGAATGGCAATCATAGAGGATCGCAACGCCATGCAGCGCCCTCACCCGCGCAATCTCGGCTTCGAGCGCGGCATGATAGGGTGCATGGAAGGCCTCAAGCCGCTGTGCGGTATCCTCAGCCGTCGGCTCATCTCCTTCGCGCCAGATCGGGCGATTGTCGAAATCCGTCAACGGCACAAGACCGGTCGTGTTTTGACCCGGATAGAGGCTATCGCCAGAAGGGTCGCGATTGGCATCGATCACATAGCGGTGGAATGTCGCCCGCACGGTGGTCACGCTGTCAATCAGGCCATCATAAAGCCTGTGCACATGCCAGTCCGTATCGGTCAGAAGCTGGCCCTGTTCGTTTAGCCGGGCCTTGATCGCCTCCGGCACATAGGTGCCCGTGTGCGGCAAGCCCAGAATGACGGGCGAAGAACCCTGATGCACTTCAACAGGGGTCATGGGTGGGCCTCCGATGATGGCGCCCGCCCCTCATCCGCCTGCCGGCACCTTCTCCCCGCACGCAGGGAGAAGGAAGCTGGCCGCGACGTGGATGCCTCCCTCTCCCCGCAGGCGGGGAGAGGGTAAGGGTGAGGGGCGAGCGCCATCGCAATAGAATCCATCTTTACCATCAAACCTCACTCCTCAATTCAGGCAGAATGCTTCCGGGAATGCTGGCATTCAATGCGCCGGAACCTACGAGTTCGATGGCCCGCTCCAGATCGGATGCCAGATAGCGATCCTCCTCCAGATCAGGCACCGCCTGTCGGATCGCCCCATGGGCGGCCGAAAGGGCCGCACTGGTTTTAAGCGGAGCGCGAAAATCGATCCCCTGCGCCGCCGTAACCGCCTCGATGCCGATAATGCCAAAGAGATTCTCCGTCATCGGGATAAGCCGCCGAGCGCCGTGGCAGGCCATGGAGACATGGTCTTCCTGATTGGCGGAAGTCGGCGTCGAATCCACGGATGCCGGATGTGACATCTGCTTGTTCTCGCTCATCAGCGCTGCCGAGGTCACTTCGGCAATCATCAAACCGGAATTCAGTCCCGGCTTCTTCGCCAGAAATGCAGGAAGACCGAAGCTCAACGCCGGATCGACCAGAAGCGCAATGCGCCGCTGGGCAATTGCGCCGATCTCGCAGATGGCAAGGGCAATCTGGTCGGCGGCCAGCGCCACCGGCTCGGCATGGAAATTACCGCCCGAAACCACGGTGCCATCGGACAAGACCAGCGGATTGTCGGTCACCGCATTGGCCTCGATGGTCAACGTGCGTGCCGCCTGACGCAAGAGATCAAGGCACGCGCCATCCACCTGCGGCTGGCAGCGAATGCAATAGGGGTCCTGCACCCGCTCATCGCCTTCCAGATGGCTTTCGCGGATCTGCGAGCCTTCGAGCAAAGCCCACAGAGCTGCCGCCGTATCGATCTGTCCTTGATGGCCTCGCAGCGTATGAATTTCAGGGTGGAAAGGTGCGGAAGACCCCATTGCGGCATCCGTGGACAGCGCGCCGGTGATGAGTGCGGAGCGCGCCGCGCGATGCGCCCGGAACAGCCCGGTCAGCGCCAGCGCGGTCGAAACCTGCGTGCCATTGATCAGCGCCAGCCCTTCCTTGGCCTTCAGCACGACCGGCGTGAGCCCGGCCCTGCGCAGAGCCTCGCCGCCGGAAAGCCGTGCGCCGTCAAAAAAGGCCTCGCCCTCGCCCATCATGGCAGCAGCCATATGTGCAAGCGGAGCTAGATCGCCCGAGGCGCCAACCGAGCCCTTTTCCGGGATCACCGGTACAACACCGCGCGCCAGCATTTCCTCGAGCAGCTTTACCAGGTCCATGCGCACGCCGGATGCACCACGGCCCAGCGAAAGCAGTTTCAACGACATGATCAGCCGCACGATGTTTTCACCCAGAGGCGCGCCAACGCCGCAGCAATGCGAGAGGATGAGATTTCGTTGAAGCGTCTCCACATCGTGCGGTGGAATACTCACGCTAGCGAGTTTTCCGAAACCGGTGTTCACACCATAAACAGCCGCATTGCCACGCGCGATCTGATCTATTCGCGCAGCCGCCGCTTCCACGCCCGCGTGGCAGCTTTTGTCAAGACGGACAGGCGTGCCATCACGCCAGATCTGCTCCAAATCCTGGATCGTCACCGCACCTGGAGTCAGAACAAGCGTCATGCGAAATCTCCTGCAATGCGACAATGAAGCGGATTGAAGCCAATGCGATAGGCAAGCTCGGCCGGGTGCTCTGCATCCCAGATGGCGATCTCGGCGCGCTTGCCGGGCTCGATCGTGCCGATCTCATCGGCCAGACCCAACGCCCGCGCGCCTTCGCGCGTGGCACCCGCCAGAGCTTCCTCCGGTGTCATGCGGAAAAGCGTGCAGGCCATGTTGATGGTCAAAAGCAGGGAGGCGAGCGGCGAGGAGCCGGGATTGCAATCCGTCGCAACCGCCATCCGCACCCGATGCTTCCGGAGCGCGGCCAGCGGTGGATATTGCGTCTCGCGCAAGGTGTAGAATGCGCCGGGCAAGAGCACGGCCACCGTTCCCGCCGCGGCCATGGCCGCAACGCCGTCTTCATCCAGATATTCCAGATGATCGGCCGACATGGCGCCATAAGAGGCCGCCATTTTTGCACCACCCAGATTGGAAAGCTGTTCGGCATGCAGCTTCACAGGCAGATCGAGCGACTTTGCCTTGTCGAACACCCGCCCCATCTGTTCGGGCGAAAAGGCAATCCCTTCGCAGAACCCGTCAACCGCATCAGCCAATCCCTCGGCCTGCGCGGCCTCCATACCCGGAAGCACGACCTCGTCAATATAGACGTCTTCCTTGCCGCGATACTCGGCGGGAACCGCATGGGCTGCGAGATAGCTCGTCTTGATTCGCACGGGGCGCAACGCTTCCAGACGGCGCGCAGCGCGCAGCATCTTCAGCTCGTCCTCAACGGTCAGCCCGTAGCCGGACTTCACTTCAACCGTTGCCACACCTTCGGCCAAAAGCGCGTCGAGACGCTTCAGCGCATCCTCGACCAGCGCATCCTCACTCATCGCGCGGGTGGCCGAAACGGTGGAGACGATACCGCCTCCAGCCCGTGCCACCTCTTCATAGCTTGCGCCCTCAAGGCGCATTTCGAATTCTTTCGCGCGATTTCCGCCAAAGACAATATGAGTGTGACAATCCACGAGCGCCGGTGTGACCAGCCGCCTACCAAAATCTGTTCTTTCCCACCCGGCATATGGTTCCGGCAGATCGTTCAGCGCTCCCGACCAGGCGATCCTGCCATCGTTTATCGCGATGGCCCCGTTCTCGATCAGACCGTATGGCGCGGCACCCTCGCACATGCTCGCCAATCGGATACCGCTAATGATACTCTGCGTCATGACAGGAAGATCCCTCCCTCCTTTTTGCAGGGCATATTGCCTGGGTGCGAATTATTGTCTACTATTATTCACATATGTATAGACATAACTAATCCAGGATTGTTGCTTCATGCAAGCCGTTTTTGCGCAGAATGCCCTCACACCAAGCGGTTGGCAGAAGGACGTGCTTGTAGAACTTGGTGATTCAGGCCGTATCAGCGCCGTCACGGCAAACACCCGGCCCCACAATGGCAGGACCACTCAGGTCCCGCTACTTCTGCCAGCCATGAGCAACCTGCACAGTCATACATTCCAGCGCGCAATGGCAGGTCTGGCGGAACGGCGTGGGCCGGCTGGCCGCGACAGTTTCTGGACCTGGCGCGAGATCATGTACCGGTTTCTCGACCTGCTATCACCGGACGATATAGAGGCGGTCGCCGCTTTCGCCTTCATGGAAATGCAGGAAGCCGGTTTCGCCGCGGTGGCCGAATTCCACTATGTTCACCACCAGCCGGGCGGCACTGCATATAGCGATATCGGCGAACTGTCTGAGCGCATCGCTGCTGCGGCAAACCAGACAGGGATCGGCCTCACTCTCCTGCCAGTCCTGTATCGCTATGGCGGCGTCGACCAACGCCCGCTTCAGGGCGGGCAGAGGCGTTTTGGCAACGATCTGGAGCAATTCCAGAAGCTGCTAGTCCGCGCTGAAGACTGCGTGGCAAATCTGTCGGCAGATGCGCATCTGGGTGTTGCGCCGCATTCCCTGCGCGCCGTCGGCCCAGATGACCTGCGCGAGGCACAGGCCATGCGCCCAGATGGGCCGCTTCACATGCACATTGCGGAACAGTTGCCCGAGATCGACGAAGTATCGGCAGCTTACGGTCAGCGTCCGGTGGAATGGCTGCTCGACAATTGTCCGGTCGACCAGCGCTGGTGTCTGATCCATTGCACCCATATGACCGATGAAGAAACCGCCAATCTCGCCGAAACCGGCGCTGTTGCCGGCCTTTGCCCCGTCACCGAAGCCAATCTGGGTGACGGTATATTCAATGGCCCGCGGTACCGGCAGGCCGGTGGCAGACTAGGCGTCGGCTCCGACTCCAACATTCGCATCAGCGTCGCTGAGGAGTTGCGCCAGTTGGAGTATTCTCAGCGTCTGCGTGACACCGCCCGTGTTGTGCTCGCAGAGCACGGGCAGTCTTGTGGTCGCACGCTTTTTGATGCCGCTTTGGCCGGAGGGGCGCAGGCGCTCGGCAGGCAGTCCGGCGCCATCGCGCCCGGACATTGGGCCGACATGATCGCCCTCGACCAAGCCGGATTTGTAGAGGGTGCCTACGATGACGCCCCATTGGACGTCTGGCTCTTTACGGGGGACAACTCTGCTGTGCGCGACGTGTGGTCGGCAGGTCGCCATTGCGTGCGGGAGGGCCATCACATTGAACGCGAGGCGATTGCAGCACGCTATGCAAGAGCACTCCAAAAACTGATGGAGCAGCTGTGACCAGCAAACGCGCCTCATTCCGCACGATCCGAGACGAACTTTCCCGGCGCATAGCCGAAAGAGTCTGGTTGCCGGGAACGCTGATACCCGGCGAGGAGGCGCTGGCAGAGGAATTCGGCGCCGCCCGCGCCACGGTCAATCGGGCCCTGCAGGAACTCGCCCGCGCCGGTATTCTCGAACGCAAGCGTCGTGCGGGCACCCGCGTGGCACTTCATCCGGTGCGTGAAGCCCGCTTCGTGATCCCACGCATCCGCCAGGAGATCGAAGGGCGTGGTTCTGAATATCAATACCGGCTACTAAGCGCTGAAGAGGCCGATGCACCTGAAGTCATCTGCGCACGCCTTAGCCTGCTTTCAAAGGCGAACATGCTGCATGTGCGCTGCCTCCATTTGGCCGACCGGGTTCCCTACCAATTCGAGGATCGCTGGATCAATCTGAACACCGTTCCCGATGCACGCACGGCCGATTTCACGCTGATGGGGCCAAACGAATGGCTTGTGGGCCACGCCCCTTTCTCCAATGCGGAATTCACGTTCATGGCCGGAGCGGCCAGTGCCGATGAAGCCTCCCTGTTGCAGATTCGGGAAGGCGATCCGGTCTTCATCGGCGAACGCATCACTTGGATGAAGGGCGAACCCATCACGCTCGCCCACCTCGTCCATCCGTCCTCGCACCGCATGGTCACGCATCTGTAAGCACCTCGACAAGCAGAGGCGGAGGCGTTAGGGCAAGCCAGTCTCATCGTTCCGGGAAACCGCCATGACCGCGCGTAACACGCTCATCGCCCCTTCCATTCTCGCTTCCGACTTCTCTCGTCTCGGCGACGAGGTCGAAACCGTCGCCAAGGCAGGCGCTGACTGGATCCACCTCGATGTGATGGACGGTCATTTCGTCCCCAACATCACCTTCGGCCCACCCATCATCAAATCCATCCGCGACCGCACCGACAAGGTGTTCGACTGCCATTTGATGATCACGCCGGCGGACCCTTTCCTCGCAGCCTTCGCCGATGCCGGCTGCGACGTCATCACCGTCCATGCAGAAGCAGGTCCTCATCTCCACCGATCGCTCCAGACGATCCGAAACCTTGGGAAGAAGGCCGGCGTTTCGCTCAATCCGTCCACTCCGGAGAATGTCATCGAATATGTGCTCGATGAGCTCGACCTTGTGCTCCTGATGACCGTTAATCCCGGTTTCGGCGGCCAGGCGTTCATCCCTTCCGTGGTCGAAAAGGTACGCCGTATCAAGGCCATGATCGGAGAGCGTCCCATCGACATCGAGATCGATGGCGGCGTCTCACCTGAAAATGCGGGGCAACTGGCCGCCGCCGGCGCCAATGTGCTCGTCGCCGGCTCCGCTGTGTTCAAGGGGGATGGTGAAGAAGCCTACACCCAGAACATCGCGGCGATCCGCGACGCTGCAAACCGCTGAGAACCCGGCTTGTTGTAACAAAAAGCCGCGCGGACATCGTCCAGCGCGGCTTTGTTCATTGTTGGGTGCGGAAGCTTAGCTGCTGCCACCATTCAGCACAGTGACCGCACGGCGGTTCTGCGACCAGCAGGAGATGTCGTCGCAGGTCGCGACCGGACGTTCCTTGCCGTAGGAGATGGTGCGAATGCGATTGGCGGCCACACCCTGCGCAACGAGGAAGTCGCGCGCAGAAGCCGCACGGCGGGCACCCAGCGCAAGGTTGTATTCACGCGTACCACGTTCGTCCGCATGGCCTTCCACGGTGATCGAATAATTCGTGTACTTGTTCAGCCACTGTGCCTGGCGCGTCAGAACCTGCTGCGCATCCGCACGGATGACCGACGAATCGAGGTCGAAGAATATCCGGTCGCCGACGCTAACGGTGAATTCCTGCTGCGATCCGGGAGGACCGCCTGCGCCGCCAAGGCCAATATCGGCAGCATTGTTGGGGACCTGCTTGTTAGCGCAACCAGCCAGGGCAAGAGCCGCTACCAGTGCGATGCCAACCGGGTTTTTGGCGATAGCTGCAATCGACAGCATTGCCACCTCTCCTTCAGATTAGAGATATTTTGTTCAACGATCAGTAACCACGTTGGCGTTAAGGACCCCTCAAGAAACGCGGTTAACAAACCCCTATCGGTACAAATCAGAGCCGTTATTTCGCGCAAACTAGCTCAAAATACGGCGGAAACGCGGCGAATCCGGCAGAAGCCGCCGCGATTCCTATTCCAAAAGCGGCGACCATGCCGGGTCCGAGCCATAGTTCGCGGTCGGAATTTTCTGCTCGTTGCGACCCGTGAGGTCGATCGAATAGAGCTGCGGTCCGGCCGAGCCGGCCGGCTGGCGGAAGAACATGATCACACGGCCATTGGGCGCCCAGGTCGGCCCTTCCTGAAGGAAGCCGGAGGACAGAATGCGTTCGCCGGAACCGTCGGTGCGCATGACACCGATCTGAAATTGACCGCCCGTCTGTTTGGTGAAGGCGATCAAATCGCCACGCGGCGACCAGACCGGCGTGGAATAGGTTCCATCGCCAAATGAAATGCGCTTCGCGTCCCCGCCCCCGGCGCTCATGACGTAAATCTGCGCCCGCCCGCCCCGGTCCGAGGTAAACACGATCTGTGACCCGTCCGGCGAGAAGGAGGGCGATGTGTCGATCGCATTGGAGGTCGTCAGCCGTGTGGTGTTGCGGCTTCTGAGATCCATGGCAAAGATGTTCGAGTTTCCATCGTCCCTCAAAAGGCTCATCACGATCTGCTGGCCGTTGGGTGAGAAACGCGGCGCAAAGGTCATACCGGGGAAATTGCCGACAAGCTCCCGCTGGCCGGTTTCCAGTTGCAGAAGATAAACCTGCGGCTGACCGCTCTCATATGACATGTAGGTGATTTCCTGGCGCGTCGGCGAGAAACGCGGCGTCAACACGATGGAGCGCCCATCTGTCAGGAAGCGCTGGTTCGCCCCGTCCTGATCCATGATAGCCAAACGCTTGACACGGTTGTTGCGCGGGCCGGATTCATCCACATAAACAATGCGCGTATCGAAGTATCCGGTCTCACCCGTGAGACGCTGGTAAATCGCGTCTGCAATGATGTGCGCCACGCGCCGCCATTTGTCCTTGCTGGTGAAGAACTGCTCACCGATCAGCTGTTGGCCGGCATAAGTGTCCCACAGTCGGAACTCCGCACGCAGGCGCCCGTCGGGTGTTTCGGTAACCTTACCGGTCACCAGCGCCTGCGCATTGATCACCGTCCAGTCCTGAAACCGCGGTGCCGCATCCGGATTGGAAATCTTCTCGATGAACGCGCCCTTCTCGATGGGCGCGAACAGGCCGGAACGCCGCAAATCGGCTTCGATGACGCTGGCGATTTCCGCCCCTTGTCCATCCGCGGAGATAAATTCCGTGATGGCTATCGGCAACGGTTCGACCACACCCTTGTTGATGTCGATCTCGACGACTGCCCGTGCCGGCAGCACCGCAACACCAAGCCCCGCGACCAGCGTCGCGATCAGGAAGGTCGCTCTCATGATCATCTGCATTTGCTCCTGCCTCTCCCGCTTTGGTTAGGCTCAAGCCCCCATCGCCTTGCGAATGGTGCTCAGGTTAAAACATGTCGCTTGGATCGAAGTGGACGATGACTTCGGACCAGGTATCGTATTTTGCCGCCGGCAGATTGTAAGGCGCACACTGCAGGACGGCACGCCTGGCGGATTCCGCCGCCGCGCGCTCCACCATGGTGCCATTGCCGCCGGCAATAATGCGCGGACTGCCTTCGATGTTCCCGCTCGGATCAAGTTTCATCTGGACGGAAACCTTGAGATTTTCCGCATCCAGCGCCCCGGCGGGCACGTTCCAGCAGCGCTGAATCTGGCCACGCAAAGCATCCATTTCGCTCTGTGAAAGCTTCTCGCCCGGTGTGCTTCGGCTGCCGCCGAGAGACGCTTGCTCTTGCGAGCGCTTTGCACCTCCGCCAGATGCCTTGTCCTTGTTCAGGAGCGCCGCAACCTCATCAAAAAGATCGTCGGAATTCTCTGATTTTGGCTTGGAAGCGGTTTTCTGTGCCGGCTTGTCAGCGTCCTTCCGCTCAGGCGCCTTGGCCGTGCTCGCCTTTGGCGGCTGCGGCCGCGATTGCGGCACCGGAGCGCTGTTTGGCAACGCCACGCTCTCGGTCGCTTCAGGCGCTTCCGCCACCACGGTCTCCTCAGGCGCGGGATCCGGCTTAACCTCCTGCTTGGGCTGCGGGTCTGGCCGCACTTCTGTCGCCGGCACGGGCGTCGGTTCAGCGGCCGCCTGCTGTTGCTCCGGTTCGGGCTTCGGTTCGGGCTTGGGCGTGGGTTTGGGAGCCGGCGGCGGCTCGGCCGTTTTCTCCACTTCGCGGTTGCGCGGTTCTGGGGTCGGCGGCGTTTTCAGATCGACATCATTGTCGCCGGTGTTCTGCGCGTTTTCGACGGGATCCGGACGCTTTGTCGGTGTCGGTGCCGGCTTCTCCGAGAGTGCCGCCTTCCTGTCGCCTTCCTGAATCTGCGTCATCGATTCTATCGGGATGATATCGACGGGCAGCGCTTCGACATCCGCCACCTCAAAGGCGCGGGGTGCCGACAGCGAGAACAGGCCGAAACCCAGCAGCGCCGCATGCATGGTCACCGATGTAACGAGACCCGCCTTCATTCGGTCAATTGCCTTCTTCCTGCAGCGTGACCAGGCCCAGATTGCGATATCCGGCGGCGGAAATACGCGCCATTACCCGCATCACGGTGCCATAATCGGCCGCTCGGTCGCCGCGCACATAAATGCGTTCGTCATAGCCCGAGCGCGCAATCGCCTGCAGCTTCGGCACCACTTCTTCGATCGGCACCTCGGTCTCCTGCAGGTAGATCTGGCCCTCATTGTTGACCGAAACCGTGATCGGCTGCGTCTCGGAGTTCAGCGCCTTGGCCTGCGTTTCAGGGAGATCGATCGGAACACCGACCGTCAGAAGCGGCGCCGCCACCATGAAAATGATGAGCAGCACCAGCATCACGTCCACGAAAGGCGTCACGTTGATCTCGGAGATCAGGCCCGTACGCGAACCGCGGCGGCCACGCCTCCGTCCGTTTCTTCCGCCCGCCGATCCGACTGACATACCCATTGTGCGCTCCTAAGCCGCCTTGGCGGCGACCTTCTCGTCGATCTGCCGCGAGAGAATGGTCGAAAATTCGTCCGCAAACCCTTCCATCCTGCCAGCGAGCTTGCCCGCGTCCGATGACAGCTTGTTGTAGGCGATAACCGCTGGAATGGCGGCCAGAAGGCCGATGGCCGTGGCCAGAAGCGCCTCAGCGATACCCGGCGCCACAACAGCCAGATTGGTGGATTTGGAACCGGCAATCGCCTGGAAGGAGGTCATGATACCGACCACCGTGCCGAACAGACCGATAAATGGGGCCGCCGAGCCAATCGAGGCAAGGAAGCCGAGCCGGCTCTCGAGCCGCTCCATCTCGCGCGTCAACGCCAGGTCCATAGCCTTGTCGATGCGTGTCTGCAGTCCGATAGGCGAGCGCGCGCCTTTCTCGAAGCTTTTTTTCCATTCCCGCATGGCAGCCACGAAAATCGAGCCCATGCCGGTTGTCTTGCGTTCCGAAAGCGCACGATAGAGTTCCTCGAGCGACTGGCCCGACCAGAAGGTCTTTTCGAAACGATTGAGAGCCGTGCGCATCCGCGCATAGGCAATCAGCTTGTCAACGATGATCGCCCAGGTCCAGACCGATGCGACAAGCAGACCGATCATGACCAGCTTGACTACCCAGCCTGCCTGCCAGAACAGAGCCCAGATCGACAACTCCCCACCCGGTGCGGCGAGCGTAACACTTTCCATGGATCAACATCCTCTTAAGATCAGGGCGGCGTACATCTCGGTCTCGGCCGCGCCCCTGCTTGCGTGCCGTTGCCTACGTCCGATCCGAGGCGTCCCCGCAAGATGCTTCAACGCCCCTTTATCCGGTAAATTTTGGTGAAAGGAAGGCGCACGGATTCGCTACGGATTTCATGGTTTTCTTCATGAACCGTTATGGTTAATTAAGCGTTAGGAAATAGGACTGTGACCGCGGATTCCGTTTGGGAACGGTGCTGAGTGGAAAAGAGCACCTGCCGAGGGGGCTCATGCACCCTTTGGCTTGAAGGCGGCGATCCACTCTTTCGGAAACCGCCGCGGTCGTCCCGATGAACCGATGATCGCCGCTTCGACCTTCGCTTCCACCAGCACATCCTCGCCACGAAGGAGCCGTTGCGCCATCTGGATGCGCGCGCCGGAAATCGTCTCCGTGCGTGTCTCCACCGTCACGATATCGTCCACACGGGCGGGCTGTCGAAAATCGATCTCCATGCGCCGCACGACCCAGGAAAGCACCTCGCCATGCTTGCCATCAGCCAGTTCGGTGTGGTGCACACCCGCGAGCCGCAGAAAATCCGAACGGCCCCGTTCCAGAAATTCGAGATACCGCGCATGGTAGACCACCCCAGTGAAATCCGTGTCGGCAAAATAGACCCGCGCCACGAGCCGATGTCCGAAATCGGTCAGTTCACCCGAAAGCCCGACGTTCAAATTCCCGTCAGCAGCGGCATTCATTCCCCATTCCCCTCCTGAAACAAGCTGATCTGGGCTTCCGCCAGTTCTTTCGGGGGTTGGAGCCCCATGTGACGCCATGCCCTGGCCGCCAGCACACGCCCGCGTGGTGTGCGCTGAATGAAGCCCTGCTGGATCAGATAGGGTTCGATAATGTCTTCAATCGCGTCGCGCGGTTCCGAAAGCGCCGCCGCAATCGTCTCGATACCCACCGGCCCGCCACCGAAGTTCTCCACGATCATCGTGAGGTAGCGTCGGTCGAGTTGGTCGAGACCGAGCGCGTCGACTTCCAGCCGCGACAGCGCCTCGTCGGCCACCTTCCGCGTCACTTCGCTTGCGCCCGCCACAGTGGCGAAATCGCGCACCCGGCGCAACAGGCGCCCGGCTATGCGCGGGGTGCCTCGCGCCCTTCGTGCGATTTCCTCGGCCCCGTCCGCAGCCAATGGCAGCCCAAGAATGCGCGAGCCGCGTGTCACGATCGATTGCAATTCGTCCACGGTGTAGAAATCGAGCCGTACGGGAATGCCGAAACGGTCACGCAGCGGCGTCGTCAGAAGGCCAAGCCGCGTCGTCGCCGCCACCAGCGTGAACTTGGCAAGGTCGATCTTCACCGAGCGCGCGGCCGGCCCCTCGCCAATGATGAGGTCGAGCTGAAAATCCTCCATCGCCGGATAGAGGATTTCCTCCACGGCGGGATTCAGCCGATGAATTTCATCGATAAAAAGCACGTCGCGCTCTTCGAGATTGGTCAAAAGCGCCGCCAGATCACCCGCCTTGGCGATTACCGGGCCAGAGGTGGAACGGAAATTTACTCCCAGTTCGCGCGCCATGATCTGCGCCAGCGTGGTCTTTCCCAGGCCGGGCGGCCCGACAAACAGCACGTGATCCAGTGCCTCGCCACGCCCGCGCGCCGCCTCGATGAACACTTTTAGATTGGCGCGCGCCGCCTTCTGCCCGACGAAATCGTCCAGCGACTGCGGACGCATCGTCGAATCCAGATCCTCACCGCGCTTGTCGGCTGCAATCAGCCTCTCGCCATCCGTCATTCGCAGGTTTCCATTTCACAACCACCAGAGGCACAAAGGGCAAACGTGGCCCTGACTACCGCGCCAGTTCCTTCAGGCCAAGCCTGATCAGCGTGCCGGCATCAGCGCCCTCACCCGCCGCCTTCATCGCGGCAGCAACCGCATTCGCCGCCACATCACGCGAATAGCCGAGATTGGACAGGGCCGAGACGGCATCGGCGACCGGAGCAGGTGCTGCCCCCTCACCCAGTTCCTGCTTCAGGCCAATCGTGCCGGTCGCCTCGCCCGCATAGGCAGGCGCCTTGCTCTTCAGTTCAGTCACGATCCGTTCGGCGACCTTCTTGCCCACGCCCGGCGCGCGCGCCACGGTGGCCGCATCCTTGAGCGCAATCGCATTGGCCAGTTCCGAAGCCGAAAGTGTCGAAAGCACCGAAAGCGCCACCTTGGCTCCCACGCCCTGCACATTGTTCTGCAACAGGCGGAACCATTCGCGCTCCAACGCGGTGCGGAAGCCATAGAGCCGGATCATGTCCTCGCGCACATAGGTCTCGATGAACAGCGTAACCGCCGTCCCCTCGCTGTCGAGCGCCGCGAGCGTACGCGCCGGACAATAGGCGACGTATCCGACGCCACCCACATCGATGATGCAGTGGTCTTCGGCGATCTCGTCGATGATGCCCTTCAGTTTACCGATCATTTGAGTGCTTCCATGGCCAGTCGGGAGGTGGCGGATTGCCTGTGATGGGCATGACAGATGGCAATGGCGATCGCATCCGCCGCATCGTCCGTATCGAAGCGCGCCTTCGGCATCAGCACCTTCACCATCATGTGGATCTGTTTCTTGTCGCCATGGCCAACCCCAATCACGGTCTTCTTGACCGCGTTGGGCGCGTATTCGGCCACCGGCAGCCCGGCCCGCGCTGGCACCAGCATGGCAATGCCCCGCGCCTGGCCAAGTTTCAGCGTCGCGGACGCATCCTTGTTGACGAAGGTCGCTTCCACCGCGGCTTCATCTGGTCGGTGGTCGTGCAAAACGGCGTCCAGACCATCATGCAACTGGCACAGTCTGGAGGCCAGATCGGCCTTGCCGTCGGAGGTCACGGTGCCAGCGCCAACAAAGCGCAGGGAATTGCCCTGCGCATCGACGATGGCCCAGCCTGTACGCCGGAGCCCCGGGTCGATGCCAAGAATGCGAATCGGTGTGTTCATGGCACTAACATAGCCGTGGGCAGGCCCATTGCCACGCGCAAGCGACATGCGAGAAGGATCGCCGTTCGCCAAATGCCTTTCCGGAGCTGGACCGCTGCCTGATATCGACCTCAGCCTTGCCCTTCTGACCGCCACCGTGCTGGTGGCCGGCGTGGTGCGTGGGCTGTCGGGTTTTGGCACTGGCCTGATCGTCGCCCCGATCGCCGGAGCACTCTACGATCCTGTCACGGCGGTGGTTCTGCTCGTCATCATCGATTCGCTGCCCACCCTTCCCGTGGCGCTTCCCGTGGTGAAGCTTGCCCGCTGGCGTGAGGTTCTACCGGTGCTCGCGGGACTGGCGCTGTTCGTTCCGCTTGGGGTGTATATACTGAAGAATGGAGACGAAACCGTTCTGCGCTGGATCATCTGCATGATCATTCTGGCCTGCGCGCTTACCCTGCGCAGCGGCTGGCGCTATCATGGCCCGCGAAGCCTGCCTCTCTCCTTTGGCATTGGCGCCATAGCGGGAACCCTGTCAGGCATCGCCGCCATCCCCGGCCCGCCCGTCATCATATACTGGATGGCGTCAACGCTACCGGTCGCGATTGTCCGCGCGAATCTGATGACGCTTTTCCTGATTTCGGAAATCTTCTCGGCTGGGAATTTGTGGGCTGCCGGCCTGTTCGAGCATTCGCGCGTGATGCTGGGGGTGTTGATGATCCCACCCTATATGTTCAGCCTGCTCATCGGTGGAAAACTCTACGGCATCGCCAGCGACACGACCTACCGCCGCATCGCCTTCACGCTCATCATCGCCTCAGCGCTCATCGCATTGCCACTGACCGAGATACTGTTTGGCTGGCTGTTCAGCGATGGCCAAATGCTGTCTTCAACAAGGTGATCTGCTCGTAAACCGGGTTGTTGCTGAAAATATCCGTCCCTTCAGCCCGGACCGGCTCGCCACCATATATCTCTTCATCCATCCGGCGGACCAGATCCTGAAGCCGCATGGAGCGCACGACAAGGCTCTGAAATTTGTCCGGAAGGTCCGACCAGCCCGGCGCCTGTTCCTGCGGTGAGTGCGTGTCGAGGCGCACCTTGGATTTTTCCGCCGCCACCTGCTCACGGGTCATCTCGCCAGAATTGGCAGCCCGCTGCAGAAGAAGCCATGAGGCAAGCTGCATGAGGCGCGTCGTCAACCGCATCGATTCAGCCGCGTAGAGTGTAGCGCCAGCACGCGTTAGATGCTTTGCATCGGCACGCCCATCACCGTCGAGATATTCCGCGGCTTCCTCCACCAGGCTCATTCCCTGATTATAGAGGGGTTTGAACGAATCCGAGAACACGCGCTGCTCGGCCAGCTTGATCGTGGTCGCGCGACCGTTCCCGTTTTCAATCATTGTGCCTACGCCCCACCAGATACAATTGTTCCGGCCACCGCCGGTTAATGCGTTCAATCACAAGTGCGCCTGACTCTCAATGCCGGCACGTCACTCAAGAATGGGCTTGTGCACAGCTGTTGGCAAGTTCTTCCTTAACGAAGGGTTAACAGTGAATTTGGACAAAAAAAGAGCCGCAAAGGCGGCTCTCAGGAGTTTAAACAGGGAGGCGTCAAACAGAATGGCTCTAGCCACTCGGTAAGAATCCAGATCACTGGATACACACAGTAAACACGTGTAATGCTTAATGGTCGGTTAACGCTCGTGCTGTTTCTTGAAACGAATTCCAGCAATCGTCACCGGATCACGGTAGATCTTTGGCCTGTTCCCGCAGACGAAACTTCTGGATTTTCCCCGTGGACGTCTTCGGAATTTCAGAAAAAACGACCGTCCTCGGACACTTGAAATGCGCCAGCAGCGAACGGCAATGCGCGATGATCTCCTCCGCACTCACCGTTCTTCCCGGCTTCAGCTCCACGAAGGCAACAGGCGTTTCGCCCCATTTCTCATCCGCTTTTGCCACCACCCCGCAGGCTGCAACGGATGGATGCTTGTAAAGCGCATCCTCCACCTCGATGGACGAAATATTCTCGCCGCCTGAGATGATGATGTCCTTCGAGCGATCCTTGAGCTGGATATACCCATCCGGATGCATGACCCCCAGATCACCGGAGTGGAACCACCCGCCGGCAAAGGCGTCATCCGTCGCTTGCGGGTTCTTCAGATAGCCCTTCATCACGATGTTGCCGCGAAACATCACCTCGCCGATCGTCTCGCCATCATGCGGGGTTTCGATCATCGTCTCCGGATCCATCACGGTCAGTCCCTCGAGCGCCGCATAGCGTACACCCTGACGTGCTTTGCGCGCCGCCTGCCCGGCCCCGTCAAGTGCGTCCCACGCGCCCTTCCATTCATTCACCACTGCGGGCCCATAGGTTTCCGTCAACCCATAAAGATGGGTCACGGCGAAGCCCGCCTCGGCCATCGCGGAGAGCACGGTCTCGGGCGGTGGCGCCGCGGCGGTGTTGAACGTTACCGTGTGCGAAAAGCCCCGCTTTTCGGTTTCGGGCGCGTTGAGCAACGCCGACATGACCACCGGCGCACCGCAAAGATGCGTGACGCGATGATCGGCGATCGCATCGTACATCTGCTTCGCGCGCACCCATCGCAGACACACATGCGTACCGGCCGTCAGTGCCAGCGTCCACGGAAAGCACCATCCATTGCAGTGGAACATCGGCAGCGTCCACAAATAGACCGAGCCCCGCGCAAGCGCCGCATGCACCGTGTTCGCATAGGCCATCAACGCCGCCCCGCGATGGTGATAGACCACGCCCTTGGGATTGCCGGTTGTACCCGACGTGTAATTCAGCGCAATTGCATCCCACTCGTCGTCCGGCATGGACCAGGCAAAGCCCGCATCCCCCGATGCTACGAACGCCTCGTAATCCAGGCTGCCGATACGCTCCCCCTTGGGATAGGGCGCATCGTCCGGATATTCAGGATCGTCATAATCGATCACCAGCGGCTGGACCTCGGCCAGCGCCAGCGCCTCCTTCATCACCGCGGAGAACTCCCGGTCGACAATCACCACCTTCGTCTCGGCATGATCGAGCTGAAAGGCGATGACGGCCGCATCGAGCCGCGTGTTCAGCGAATGCACCACCGCTTTCGTCATCGGCACGCCGTGATGCGCCTCGAGCATCGGCGGTGTGTTGGAGAGCATCACCGTCACGGTATCGCCCTTACTTATACCATGGCTGGCGAGCGCTGAGGCCAGCCGGAGCGACCGGTCCCAGAAGCGCGCATAGGTTACGCGCGCATTGCCGTGAATGATCGCCACCTCGTCTGGAAAGACCTTCGCGGCGCGCTCCAGAAGCACGAGCGGTGTCAGCGGCTGAAAATTGGCGGGATTCCTGTCGAGATCCCGATCATATGCGTTCCCGGTCACAAACATCCTCCCGCAGTTTTTGACTTATAAAGCATAGGTCCGGGAGGTCGTCACCATCCCATGAGATCAGAAACCCCGTCGTGAATCAGCTTCAGAGAGACGATCAGAACCATCACATACATGAACGGATAAAAGACCGAAGGCTTCATTCGTTTGATCAGCCACACGCCGACAAGCGTGGCCAGCGGCGCAACCGGGATTAGCATCAGCGAGGCCATCAGGTTGGAGCGGTCGAACTGGCCGAGCGCGAAATAGGGAATAAGCTTCACTGCATTGACGATGGCGAAGAACACCACACTCGTCCCCGTGTAGACACGCGGATCCTGCCTCAGCGGCAGAGCATAGACCTGATAAGGCGGACCGCCAGCGTGCGCGACAAAGCTGGTAAAGCCGGCCACCCCACCCCAGAACATGCCGCGCGGCCTGCTTTGCTCCGCAATGTGCACCCGCCCGGCCAGTTTCTCGAAGACCCATCGAAGAAAGAAAGCAAGTGTCACCAGACCGACGATCAGACGCGCATGGGCTTCCGTCACAATGGCCGCCGTCGCCCAGCCAATGGCGATCCCCACGAAGGCTCCAGGCAGCATGATCCACAGCGTCCTGCGGTCCCTATAACCCCGCCACGCCCAAAGTGAGACAATATCCATCACGATCAGGATCGGCAGCAGGATGGCCGCGGCCTGGACCGGCGAGACAACGAGAGACAGCATCGGCACGCCCATCAAAGCCATGGCACCGCCGAGCCCGCCCTTGGAGAGGCCTACAAGGATAACCGCAGGTATCGCTGCAAAGTAGAATGCCGGATCGGAAAGAAGTGAAATCATGAAACGCGTCTGCGCCCCGTTGGTCGGGTCTCCCCCTCATAGCGCCGTTGCTGGGATTTGGCGAGACTTGCAGGGAACGCTTCAATTTTCCTTGTCGTTTACCCCGCTCGTCGTCTATGCCGCAATCAAACCAAATTGACGGGCAAGAAACGGTCCCGACGGGTTCCGCGCGGGCCAGTGCAAAACAATGAGACGGAGCCTTTTCGCCACGCGGGCAAATCACGAAAAGGTTTGAGGAGTTTCTGTATGACCAATCGCTGCCGCCTCGTATTGATCGCACCGCCGCCTGAAACGGCTGCCAATGACGAAGCCCATCTGGAAGCCGCGCTGGCCGCCGGCGATGTTGCTTCGCTCATCATACCCGATTACGGACAAGACGAGGTCAGCTTTCAGGCACGGGCCGAGCGCCTGACCCCGCTCGCTCAGTCGCGCAATGTTGCCGTCATGATTGCGGGAGCTCCCCGCATCGCTGCCCGCGTGAAGGCAGATGGTATACACTTCGAGGGCTCGCTCGAGGATCTTGCCGAAATCGTCGAGAAATATCAGGATCGCATGATGATCGGTGCCGGTGGTGTCAAAACCCGCGACGATGCCCTCCAATATGGAGAGCTGCAGCCGGACTATATGTTTTTTGGGCGATTTGGTTACGATAACAAGCCTGAACCGCACCCTCGCAATCTCGCGCTTGGCACCTGGTGGTCAGAGATGATCCAGATCCCGTGCATCGTGATGGCTGGCAACACCGTCGCCTCCGTCGAGCCCGTTGCGGTAAGCGGCGCGGACTTCACCGCGCTCTGCGCTGCCGTGTTTGCTGATGACACCGATCCGGCGGCAGCAGTCTCCGAGGCCAACTCCCTCCTCGACAAGGCAACACGACAGGCTGAGGAAACCTGACATGCGCGGACGGATCCTTGCTGCTTCACTTCTCGCAGCCACGCTGTGCGGTCTCCCTGGAACCGCCGTCTCTGCCGGCAACACCGACGGAGATAGGACGGGATCCGAAGCGCTACAGACCAGTGATCGTTTGCAGCCGCCCGGCGACCGTCCCCTTTCTGCCCCCACCGTCGATCAGGTCGACCCTGATCGGTTCGGCAAGCTGCCCGACGCAGCGTATGGCGCGTTCCAACGCGGCTACTATATCACCGCCCACAACTTGGCCCTCCCTCGCGCGGAGGCCGGCGATGCTGCAGCACAGACACTGGTCGCGGAAATCTACGCGCGTGGCCTTGGCATGCCCCGCGACGCGAAGAAGGCGGCGGAATGGTATTCGAAAGCGGCTCAGCAGGGTGTCCCCGAGGCGCAGTTCCAGTATGCTTTGATGCTGCTCGATGGGACTTTCGTCGAGAAAGACGTCGATCGCGCATTCGAACTCATGCAGATCGCAGCCGACAAGGGCAATCGGCTTGCCCAATTTAACCTCGCGCAACTCATCCTTGACCGTCAGTCAAGTTTCGAGAGCCAACAGCGGGCGGTGAGCTATTACGAAAAAGCCGCCAACGCCGGTTTGGCGGATGCCCAATATGCCATGGCTCAGGTTTACGCCAACGGCTTTGGCGGCCGGCAGACCGATGATAAGCTCGCAAGGAACTGGCTGGAGAAGTCGGCAATACAGAACTTTGATACCGCACAACTGGACCTTGGCACATGGCTCGTGGAGGGTAGAGGCGGCCCCCGCAACATGGAGGCCGGGTTCAGCTGGTTGAAGCGAGCGGCCGAGGGTGGAAATGTCGCGGCACAAAACCGGCTCGCCAAGCTATACCGTGCCGGCGTGGGGATTGAGGCAAACACGATTGAGGGGGCTGCCTGGTATGTCTCTGCTCGCCGGGCGGGTCTGATTGACCCGGAGAACGAGGATTTCCTGGCCGGTCTCACGCCTGAGGAAATGAAAGAGGCAATCCAGCGCGCAAACCGCCTGCGCTGAGATTTTCCTTGGCCGCATGTGGCCCGCCGCTTGCCTTGACCCGCATTTTATGGTCTTGGAAGCGCCGAATTGCGCGAGACTGCGCGCTTGAGACCCGCAGGACGATCACATGAAAATCAACGGCAACGAAATCCGCCCCGGTAACGTCATTGAGCACAATGGCGGCCTTTGGGTCGCTGTAAAAACCAACGCTGTGAAACCCGGCAAGGGCGGCGCGTACAACCAGGTCGAACTGAAGAACCTGATCGACGGCACCAAACTCAACGAGCGCTTCCGCGCCGCTGAGACTGTGGAACGTGTTCGTCTCGAGCAGAAGGATTTCAGCTTCCTCTATGAGCAGGAAGACGCGCTGGTGTTCATGGATTCCGAAACCTATGAGCAGCTCGAATTGCAGAAGGATTTCGTCGGCGATCGCGCTGCGTTCCTGCAGGACGGCATGACCGTCACGGTCGAACTCTACGAGGAAATGCCGATCGGCATTTCCCTTCCCGATCAGGTCACGCTTACCATCGCAGAGGCCGATCCCGTGGTGAAGGGTCAGACAGCGGCCTCTTCCTATAAGCCCGCCGTTCTGGAAAATGGCGTACGCGTCATGGTCCCGCCCTTTATCGAGGCCGGCGAGAAGATCGTGGTCGACACCAACGAACTCACCTATCTGCGCCGCGGCGAATAATTCCGCCCGGCCAGCTTACCGAAACTTCAAGTCACAAAGGCTCTTTACCCATGGCCCGTTCGGCGATCATCAATGTCATGGTTCAGGCTGCCATGAAGGCAGGCCGCTCCCTCGCACGCGATTTCGGCGAGGTGCAGAACCTGCAGGTTTCGCTGAAAGGCCCCGGTGACTATGTGAGTCAGGCCGACCGCAAGGCTGAGGAAATCATCCATTCGGAGCTGTCGCGTGCCCGCCCGGGCTATTCCTTCCTCATGGAGGAGAGTGGCACAGTGGAGGGCGACGACCCTCAGCACCGCTGGATTGTCGACCCGCTCGACGGCACCACGAACTTCCTGCATGGCATCCCGATCTTCTCGATCTCGATTGCGCTTGAGCGTCAGGGACAGATTGTCGCCGGCGTCATCTACAACCCGGCCATGGATGAACTTTACACCGCCGAGCGCGGTGGCGGCGCCTTTCTCAACGACCGACGCCTGCGCGTTGCAGCACGCAACCGGCTTTCCGACGCGGTCGTCGGCACCGGCATCCCGCATCTGGGTCGCGGCCACCATGGCACGGCCCTTCTCGACCTGCGCAATGTCATGGGAGAAACGGCGGGTATCCGCCGGCTGGGATCGGCTGCGCTTGATCTCGCCTATGTGGCGGCAGGGCGCATGGACGGGTTTTGGGAAGAATGGCTCTCCCCCTGGGACACGGCGGCTGGCATCATTCTTGTGCGGGAGGCAGGCGGTTTTGTTACCGACAAGAACGGCCGCGACAAGATGTTCGACACCGGCCAGATCGTCGCCGGCAACGAAGCCATTCATCGCGCTCTGCTGAAAACGCTCGCCAAACCGGCCCCTCAAAAATCCTGACGCGCACTGGCGCTGATATCCGCACCCCTCTAACGATGAGCACGTCAAGGGGCGAAAGACAGAATCTGCCTGCACGATAAGCAGCTTCAAAGAGGCGATCTCCCCAGCTTCGGGAGAGCTATCGCAACATAAAAGCTGATGCGTCCATGACAACACGCTGTATGCGGCTTTCAATTTCGTCATAATTTCGATTAGAATCCCGCGCGATACAGGAATCATCACTGGTTCCGCATCGCAATGGATACGAGGAGCTGATGGCCTTGCTGAAATCGCGTGAGGACGCCGAACCATCCGTTGGGCTTGATTACGACCCGCACACACTGTCGAGCCCGCAGGTCTTCCTCTATTCGATGCTGGTTTTTCTCGCGATAGCAGGCTTCGTTGCCGCCATCCTTTACCGGCAGATCGCTTCCGCCTTTCAAACGAACCCCGGATTGAACGGCCTGATTCTCGGTGTTCTTCTGATAGGCATTCTGCTTGCCTTCATGCAGGTGACGCGCCTTTTCCGGGAAGTTCGGTGGGTGAATTCTTTCCGGGCCGGTTCGGACGCCTCGGATCCCGTCCTTCTGGCACCCATGAAAGCGCTTTTGAGCCGTGCATCCACCATGGCGTTGTCCACCAGCTCCATGCGTTCGATTCTCGATTCAATCGCGACCCGCCTTGATGAAAGCCGGGACATCTCGCGATATCTCATTGGACTCCTCGTCTTTCTTGGCCTGCTCGGCACGTTCTGGGGACTGCTACAGACCATCGGCTCCATTGGTGACACGATCCAGTCGCTTGACCCCGCCTCAGGCAATGCCAACGACGTTCTGGACGCTCTGAAATCAGGGCTGTCGGCTCCGTTGGAAGGGATGGGGACCGCGTTTTCCTCTTCCCTTTTCGGTCTCTCCGGATCATTGATCCTCGGCTTTCTCGACCTGCAGGCGGGCCGGGCCCAGAATCGGTTCTACACCGAGCTCGAAAACTGGCTCTCCTCCGTCACAGACCTGAGCTCCGACATGTCTGAAGGTCGCAACGGCGCATCGGAAGAGATGCAACAGCTGGCCGACAAGCTGCGTGCTGCTCAGGAGGAAGGCACCTCTAATCCGCGCCTGACCGCCTCCATGGCCAATCTCGCCGAGGGCATATCCGGCCTTGTCAAGAACATGCGCCAGGAGCAGCAGATGATGCGTGATTGGGTGGAGGCCCAGGCTGACGAACAGAAGGCCATGCGAGCCACCTTGGAAAAACTGTCCACAGCACTGAAAAAGCGGGATAGCTAACATGGCGCTCGCCCGCGCACGCCGCACCGACCGCCGCGTCGACTACTGGCCCGGTTTCGTGGATGCGATGGCGACGCTTTTGCTTGCCATCATGTTCCTGCTCTCGGTTTTCGTTCTCGCGCAGTATTTTCTCAGTCAGGAAATTACAGGCAAGGATGCCGTTCTAGACCGGCTGAACACGCAGATAAACGAGCTGACGCAGCTTCTCGCTCTCGAGCAGGCCAACAGCCAGGACGCCGAAGACACCATTGCCAGCCTGCGCGCATCGCTCGAAGACATCCGCGCCGATCGCTCCAGACTGGAACAGATTCTGGCAAGTGGCAGCGGACAGAGTGAACAGGCTCAGGCACGGATCGGAGAGCTTTCAGGTGCTCTCGATGAAGAACGGCAGGTAAGCCAGCGTGCGCTTTCGCAGGTGGAGTTGCTGAACCAGCAGATCTCCGCACTGCGCAAACAGATTGGCGCGCTGGAAGCAGCCCTTGAGGTCTCGGAAGAGCGAGATCGCGAATCCCGCACCAAGATCGCAGATCTCGGCCGCCGCCTCAACGTTGCGCTGGCACAGCGCGTTCAGGAGTTGAACCGCTATCGCTCCGACTTCTTCGGCCGCCTGCGCGAAATTCTCTCCGACCGCGAAAACATCCGCATCGTCGGCGACCGTTTCGTGTTCCAGTCGGAAGTTCTCTTCCCTTCTGGCGCAACGGAAATCAACCCGAACGGCCAGACGGAAATGCAGAAGCTCGCAGACGCCATCCTCGAGCTGCAGAAAGAGATCCCGCCAGAAATCAACTGGGTGCTGCGCGTCGATGGCCACACCGATGATGTGCCCCTTTCCGGTACTGGTCGCTTCCGTGACAACTGGGAACTTTCCACGGCCCGCGCTACCGCCGTAGTGAAATTCCTGATCGAGAACGGCGTGCCTGCCAACCGGCTCGTGGCCGCCGGCTTCGGCGAGTATCAACCGCTCGACACCGAAGACACCGCCGAAGCCCGCGCCCGCAATCGCCGCATCGAGCTGAAGCTTACCGAACGTTGATCATCTCCAGTGTGGAGCCCCGTGCTCTTTTTTCCACGCGTATGAGGAATTCCATGTCCTTTCAGAAACTCGATGACCTTGGCCACAAGCTGGAGGCGCTCAGTCATGCGCTGTCGATCCTTGGAGCCGATGAGGCAACGCATATGGCGCCGGGTGGCGGCGAGGCGCGCGCCGAGGCCATGTCCACTCTTGCCGGCATGGCCCATCGTCAGGCTACGGCACCGGAAATCGCCGACTGGATCGAAGCGGCAGAGCAGGAAGATCTGAACGCCGATCAGAAAACGGCAGTCGCGGAGTTCCGTCGCCACTACATCAATCTCACCTGCCTGCCGTCCGACTTCGTCGAACGCCAGACCCGCACCCGGATGCGCTGCGAACAGCTTTGGCGCGAGGCCCGACCAAAGGGCGATTGGGCCGGTTTCCTGCCAGCGCTGGAAGGTGTGATCGAGATGGCGAGGGAGGAGGCAGAGCGGCGTTCCGACGTGCTCGGCCTTGCGCCTTATGACGCGTTGATGGAGCAGTTCGACCCGGGCAACAGAACGGCGGAAATTGCTCCTGTTTTCGAGAATTTGAAGGCATTTCTGGTCGATTTCGTCCCAAACGCCCTGGAAATTCAGAAAAAGAAACGAGCGAAAAATCCGCTTCGCCCGCTGGCTGGAAACTACCCGGTCGAGCGTCAGCGCGAACTTGGCCTGGCGATGATGGCGGCGGTCGGTTTCGACCTGACACGCGGGAGCCTCTCCGTCTCACATCACCCGTTTTGTGGCGGCGTGCCAACCGATGTGCGCATCACGACACGCTATCGCACCGACGAATTCCTGTCTTCGCTGATGGGCATCCTCCATGAAACCGGCCACGCGCTCTATGAGCAGAACCTGCCGTCCGAATGGGCGCATTGGCCGGTTGGCAAGGCAAGGGGCATGGCCATTCACGAAAGCCAGAGCCTGTTTGTCGAAAAGCAGATCGGCAGAAACCCGGCTTTCTGGGAATGGGCATTGCCGGTGGTGGAGAAGCATCTCGGGGAGACATGGTCGACAGACGAAATCCTCGCCCATGTGCATCATGTCGAGCGCGGGCTGATCCGCGTCGACGCGGACGAAGTGACCTATCCGCTCCATGTGATCCTGCGCTTCGAGCTGGAGCAGGATCTGATTTCCGGCAAACTCGAAGCCCGCGACCTGCCGGAAGCCTGGGACGCGAAGATGAAAGCCTATCTTGGCCTTTCCACCATCAACACGCCGCAGGATGGACCCATGCAGGATGTGCACTGGCCTTCCGCAGCCTTCGGCTATTTCCCCTCCTACACGCTCGGCGCGATGATCGCTGCACAGCAATGGGCGGCAATCGAGAAGGAGATCCCGGATGTGAACGAGCAGTTTGCACACGGGCAATTCGAAGCGGTGAACGCATGGCGGCACGAGAAGGTCTGGTCGCAGGCCTCGCGGCTCTCAACACCGGATCTGATCGAACAGGCGACCGGCGAGCCGCTCAACGCGGCGCATTTCACAAGACATCTGGAAGAACGCTACGGCGAATAGGCTGCGCCAACCAGACAGGAAGGCTTGTCAGAGCGCCGGCGTCGGCACACTCTCGCCAGCATGGAAGATACCGATTCCCGATCCACTGTGGAGACAGTGGCCGACGCTCTGACCGAAGCCGTTCGTACCGGGCGCCTCGTGCCCGGACAAAGGTTGACCGAAAGCGAGTTTACCAACCGGCTCGGCGTGTCCCGCTCCTCCGTGCGTGAAGCCTTCCGCCGGCTGACAGCCGATGGTCTCCTCGCGGCGGAGCCGCATCGCGGCGTGATGGTTCGCCAGCTATCGCGCGTGGAGGTGGACAATCTTTTCCAGGTGCGCGGGGCTCTGGAAGCGCTTGCGGTCACCCTCGCCCTGCCCGCGCTTCATCAGGCCCCATCCACCCTTGTCGCCTTGCAGCGTGATCTGGACGCCGCCGTGGAACAAGGCGACATGAATCGGTTTTCGAAACTCAACGGCCAGTTTCACCGGCTCTTTCGCGAGACTGCAGAAAACCCCCTCCTCAGCGACACGCTCACGCGACTGTCCAATTCGCTCTATTGGCTGCAGTTTCGTGTTTTGGTTGACCACAGCCACGTGTTCGACACCAACCAGCAGCACCGGGAAGTGACGGAATGCGTCGTTGCCAACGATGAAGACGGAGCGCGGGACGCGATGCTCCGCCATATCGAGAACGCGAGAAAGCTCATTCAATCGCTGCCTGACGATCATTTTGCGCCACCGAAACAGCACATTGGCAAGAATGCATCGACGGCGTGAGCCACGTCGATGCTTGACGTCGAGGCTCGCCTGAACGATTGTCCGACAATCCTATCGGACAAAATGGAGGAGCCGTCCGCATGAGCACCAAGTCCACTCAAGAATACCGCCCTGTTCCGCTTCCCGATTACAGGGAGTATCCGGTGGAGGAAATGCGGGCGCGGGCGCGAGCCTTCTATGATGAGATCCGCACCCGGCACACGGTGCGCGACTTCTCAAGCCGCCCGGTGCCGCGCGACATAATCGAGACCTGCATCAAGGCGGCGGGAACCGCACCAAACGGTGCAAACCACCAACCCTGGCATTTCGCAGCCATCGGTGACCCTGCGGTGAAAAAACAGATCCGCGAGGCGGCTGAAATCGAGGAGAAAGCGTTTTACGAAGGCCGTGCGGGCGAAGAATGGCTGCAGGCGCTGGGACCGCTGGGTACCGATGCGAGCAAGCCGTTCCTGGAGGAGGCTCCGTGGCTGATCTGCGTGTTCGGCGAGCGCCGCAGCCGTTCTGCCGACGGCGTGAAACGCAAGAATTACTATGTGCCCGAATCGGTGAGCATCGCCACTGGTTTTCTGATTGCTGCCCTACACAGAGCGGGGCTTGCCACGCTGACCCACACACCCAACCCGATGAGCTTTCTCAACGAACTGTGCAGCCGGGACCCGCACGACAAGCCATATATTTTGATGGTTGTTGGCTATCCCAAAGAGGATGCCACCATTCCCCAGCATGCGATGGAGAAAAAGCCTTTGGAAGAAATCGCGACGTTTATTTGAGGCGGGAGTTCAGCCTCAACTCATTCTGCCGCCTCGCCGGGGGCATCGAACTGAAGGCTTGCTAGGTTCGCATAGACACCGCCTGCCGCAACAAGCTCGGTGTGCGTGCCTTCTTCGACGACACGCCCCTCATCGAGGACGAGAATGCGGTCGGCCTTGAGAACCGTTGAAAGCCGGTGCGCGATAATGAGCGTGGTGCGCCCCTGCATCAAATGATCCAGCGCCTGTTGCACCAGCGTCTCGCTTTGCGAATCCAGTGCCGAGGTGGCTTCGTCGAGAAGCAGGATCGGTGCATCGCGCAGTATGGCCCGCGCAATGGCCATGCGCTGACGCTGACCGCCGGACAGGGTGACACCGCGCTCACCCACCTGCGTATCGTACCCCTCCGACAGATCTCTGATGAAATCATGCGCGAGTGCAGCACGGGCTGCAGCCTCGATCTCCGCTCGGCGCGCATCGGGACGGCCAAAGGCAATGTTCTCCGCAGCGCTGGCAGCGAAAATGGTGACGTCCTGCGGAACGATGGCCATGCGTCCCCGCAGAGCCAGCGGGTCCACCTGCCGGGTATCGACGCCATCGACAAGCACCCTTCCCCCATTGGGGTCGTAATAGCGCAACAGCAGTGAGAAGATTGTGGTTTTGCCCGCACCCGACGGCCCGACAATCGCGACCGTCTCACCCGGATTCACATTGAAACTCAAGCCATGAAGGGCAGACCGCCCCGGCCGCGTGGGATAGGCGAAGGAAACACTCTCGAACGCCACCTCCCCACGTGCCGGCTGAGGCAGAAGCACCGGCTCGGCCGGCGCCGTGATGCCCGGCTCTTCGGCCAGCAGTTCGCTCATGCGCTCGGCGGCACCCGCGGCCTGCGAAAGCTCTCCCCAGACTTCCGAAAGGGCGCCCAGGGCTCCTGCCGCCAGAACCGAATAGAGCAGGAACTGCCCGAGCGTTCCCGGCGTCATGGCACCCGAAAGAACGTCGCGCGATCCGAACCACAAGACTGCCACAACCGAGCTGAAGGTCATGAAGATGGCAAAGAATGTCAGAAATGAGCGCGCGAAGATGGAGGAACGTGCCGCCGCAAATGCCGTTTCAATGGCATCGGAAAATCTGCCTCGTGCAGTCGCTTCACCGGTGAAGGCCTGGAGCGTGCGCATCGCTCCGATCTGTTCGCCTGCATAGGCGGTGGCGTCGGCCAGCGTGTCTTGCGCAAATCGGGACCGGCGACGGACGGAACGGCCAAAAGCCACGAGCGGCAAAACGATGATCGGGATTGCTGCCACCACAAGGAGCGAAAGTCGCGGGCTGGTGACCACCATCATGCAGACCGCGCCCAGCCCCATAATGACATTGCGCAACGCCTGGGAGATCGTGGCACCCACTGCAGACTTGACCTGCGTCGCGTCGGCCGAAATGCGAGACACGATTTCGCCGGACTGAACCGTGTCAAAAAAGCCGGGAGAAAGCCGCGTAACATGATCGAACACGTCACGCCGGAGGTCACTGACGACACGTTCACCCAGTGTGATAACAAAGAAATAACGGCCGGCAGAGGCGACGGCCAATACGGCTGCCACGACAATCAGCATTGAGAAATAATTGGCGATAAAGATCGAGTCCGATGCGGAGAATCCGTGATCGATCATGCGGCGCACCGCAAGCGGCAGCGTTAATGTTGCGATCGCCGCGATCACCAGGAAAAATGCGGCGCAGGCTGCGAGAACACGATAGCGTCCGACATAGGGCAGGAGGCGCCGAAGTGGCCTGAGAGTCCGCCGCTTCTCTGCCTGCTGTCTCTCCTGAGACGCCATTTGTCCACGCGCCATCACTCATCCCTTTTTCACACCATTCCGGCGAACGGCAATTTGTACGCCGCTCAACTCTTGTCTTGTCGCCGGACCTGATGTATAGGCTCGCCAACCAATTCCGAAGCCGTAGCCTTCCTTGGCCGCGGCTTCAAGTTTTCAGGATGGGTGCAATTGCCGCAAGTGCGGTCTTGTTTGTTACCCCGACCAAATTCAGGACAAGCCGATGAAAGCCGAAATTCATCCCGACTATCACACGATCAAGGTCGTCATGACGGACGGCACCGAGTATGAGACCCGCTCCACCTGGGGCAAAGAGGGCGACACGCTCCAGCTCGACATCGACCCGTCCACGCACCCGGCATGGACCGGCGGTCAGCAGTCGCTGATGGACCGCGGCGGCCGCGTGTCGAAGTTCAAGCAGCGTTACCAGGGCCTGGGCATCTAAGCCGCCCCATCGCAGCAGACATTGCAAAAACCCGCCTCACAAGGGCGGGTTTTTTATTGCCGTCCTGTCGATGTGTCCAAGGTCACGCTCCGGGTCGATCACATCACGCACGCGCTGTTTGAGCGTCTTGGCGTCCGGAAAGCCTCCATCATGCTTGCGCTCCCAGATGAGGAGCCGTTGCAGGTGACCTCGAAAATGCCTCCCGTGCCCGGCCTCAGCGCCACTTCGGCAAGCTCTGTGGAAATGGTGGAGAGAAGCTCCTGCGCGAGCCACGCCGACCGCAGGAGCCACTGGCATTGGGTGCAGTAGGTAATTGCGACGCGATGCTCTTTCATACCACGCCATCCTTCATCGATCGCCAGCGGATTCTGCCGGACACCCATGACCGGCAGAAAAACAATCAGGCCGCGCTGAGTTTTGCCAGCGTTTCGTCATCGACCTCGAAATTGGCATAAACGTTCTGCACGTCATCGTCGTCTTCGAGGGTGGCAACCAGTTTGAGGATCGACTGCGCACGCTCTTCGTCGACAGGTGTGCCAGTCTGCGGCCGCCAGATGGCCTTGACGGACTCAGCCTCACCCAATGCCTCTTCCAGCGCTGAGGTAACATCACCAATGTCCTCGAAGGCACACGTGATGACATGGCCATTCTCGTCCGACTGGACGTCTTCGGCGCCCGCTTCGATGGCCGCTTCCATCACCGTATCGGCATCGCCCTTGTCGGCGGGGTAGATGATTTCGCCGACACGGTCGAACATGAATGACACAGAGCCGGTTTCGCCCATGGAGCCGCCGGCCTTGGTGAAGGCAGCGCGAATGTTGGAGGCAGAACGATTGCGGTTATCGGTCAGCGCCTCCACGATGATGGCCACGCCGCCCGGGCCATAGCCTTCGTAGCGCACCTCATCATAGTTCTCCGCATCACCGCCCGCCGCCTTCTTGATGGCGCGCTCGATATTGTCCTTCGGCATGGACTGGGCCTTGGCGTTCTGGATGGCCAGGCGCAGGCGCGGGTTCATCCCCGGGTCGGGCAGTCCCATCTTGGCAGCAACCGTGATTTCGCGCGCCAGTTTGGAAAACATCTTCGAGCGAACGGCATCCTGCCGGCCCTTGCGGTGCATGATGTTCTTGAATTGGGAATGACCGGCCATGGGGCTCCTTCTCACGGTCTTTTGAATGCAACGAAATAACGCCGCCTTATAGTGAAAATGCCGGCCAACGTCCAGAAGCGCGGGTCGTCAACATGGCGCGAAGCCGCGCTTTGTCGTAAAAACTGGCCGTCCAAAACGGGAGATGCCGATGAACGCCTTCCGACTGATCGCAGCCTTACCAACCATTTTGCTGCTGCCGTTTGCCGCGGCGCAGGCGCAAACAGAACGACCAAGCACATGCCTGGCCATGGCTCAGACGTCGCCCAGGGTGATCTACACCTCACTTGCTCTGACAACAGCGGCAAGCGCCGAGGCAGTCGATATCACCTATGCGGGCCACTCCACCTACATCATAGAGACACCTGCTGGTGTCACCATCGCTACCGACTTTTCGGGCGCCTATGGGGCCAGTCCCACACCCCGGGTGGTCACGATGAACAAGGCGCACAGCACCCATTTCACCCGAAATCCCGACCCGGCAATCGAACATGTCTTGCCTGGCTGGAACCCGGAAGGCGGACCGGCGCGTCACGCGCTGCTTGTCGATGATGTCTATATCCGCAATGTGACGACCGACATCCACCGCTATGGCGCGATGGAGCCGGATGCCAATTCGATCTTCATTTTCGAGGTGGCAGGTTTGTGCGTCGGCCATCTCGGCCATCTGCACCACCGGCTCGACGACAGCGACTATGCGGCCATCGGTAGGCTCGATGTGGTCATGGTGCCCGTGGATGGCGGGCTGACGCTCTCGCTTGACGGTATGAGCGAAATCGCACGCAGGCTTTCCTCATCGGTCATCCTGCCCATGCATCGCCATTCCACACCGCTCAGCGCTTTTACAAGCCGGATGGGCGGTGGTTTCGAGCTCGATTTCCGTGAAGGACGGACGATCACCGTGGCGCTTGACAATCTGCCACGGCGACCGACCATCGTCATCCTGGACGGCGTTTAGCCTTACCTGGAGCGTGTCCGCTCTTCATTGAATTGCAGACACTCTCCATGTTGTTTTTTTTCGCAATTCCGGACGGAAACCCGGTTTCCACTCTTCCTGGAATTGCTCTATTCAGCCGAACCTTCCGCCAGCGCCTTGTCGCGTGCCCGCTTGCGCCGCGCCATCATGTTGAGCCCCTCGACCAGGGCCGAGAAGCCCATGGCGGCGTAGATATAGCCTTTGGGCACATGGAAACCCATTCCGTCTGCGATCAGCGTCATACCGATCATCAGAAGGAAGGCGAGCGCCAGCATGACCACGGTCGGGTTGGCGGCGATGAAGCGCGACAGCGGCTCCGCCGCGATGAGCATCACAGTGACCGCCGAGATAACAGCGATGAACATGATGGCGATCTCATCGGTCATGCCGACGGCGGTGATGATGGAATCGATCGAGAAAACCAGGTCGAGGAGTAGGATCTGAACGATGGCAGCGCCCGCTGTCATCGTCACCTTGCCCATCATATTTTCCTTGCCATCGTCGGGATCGACCGAGTGATGGATCTCTTTCGTTGCCTTCCAGACCAGGAAGAGGCCACCGGCAATGAGAATGAGATCACGCCACGAGAAGCCATGGCCGAACAGCTCGAACACCGGCTCGGTGAGCTGCACGATGACGGAGATGGTGGCAAGCAATGCCAGACGCAGGATCAAGGCCCCGCTGATGCCAATCCGCCGCGCCCTCGCCTGCTGCTCCTGCGGCAGCTTGTTTGTGAGGATGGAGATGAAGATCAGATTGTCGATGCCGAGAACGATCTCAAGCACCACCAGAGTCACAAGCGCGACCCAGGCTTCCGGGTGGGAGACAAACTCAAAGTGACCGGCAAGCCATTCCATTGCAGCACCCCTCGCTGGCAATTGTTCAAAAAGCGTTTCGCAGAGTTATGCGCGCACGCTCCCAGCGTCAACGCCAGAAGGCGGGAACGGTTTCCTCAAGCCGGGGCCCGAGGCGCAAGGGAGCAATCTTCTCGCAAAGCCCGGTGCGGTCGGAAATCTCCAGACCGACACCGCAGATCGTGGCAGGACCGGAGGCCGCCTCGAAACGCCCTTTTGGAACTTTTGCGGTGAAGCGGTTGAGCGGCTCTTCCTTGTCCATGCCCAAAGAGGAATCATAATCGCCGCACATGCCGGCATCGGAGAGATAGCCCGTCCCGCCGTTGAGTATCTGATGATCCGCCGTTGGCTGATGCGTGTGCGTGCCCACGACGAGGCTCGCCCGCCCATCCACGAAATGGCCGAAACACATTTTCTCGGAAGTCGCCTCGGCATGAAAATCGAGAATGACGGCATCCGCCTGGTCGCCAAGCGGACAGGCGGCCAGCACGTCCTCCACGCAGGCGAAAGGATCGTCGAGCTCGGGATGCATGAAGACCCGTCCCATGATGTTGGAGACAAGGACCCTTGCGCCGTTCTTTGCCATATAGACACCCGATCCGCGGCCCGGCGTGCCCTTTGGAAAATTCGCCGGCCGCAGGAAGCGCTCCTCGCGCGGGGCGAAAGTCAGCGCCTCGCGCTGGTCCCAGACGTGATTGCCTGTCGTCACCACATCGGCGCCGGCATCCAGCGTAGCCCGGAAGATCTCTTCGGTGATGCCGAAACCGCCTGCCGCGTTCTCGCCATTGACCACCACGAAGTCGAGCCGGAAATCCGAAATCAGGCCGGGGAGCTTTTCCCAGACCGCCGTGCGGCCGGCGCGTCCGACCATATCGCCAAGAAACAAAAATCTCATGCGCCGCTTCTAGAGCATCGGAGGCGTGGGTGAAAAGCGCAAAAAACCTCTCACGCTTCAGTGAATCGCCGCAACCCCGTCTCGGTAAGGATTTCCGACAGGGGCTGGTCATGCGCCTCGTCGGGCACGTTTTCGACCTGCTGGCAGTCAAAGGCGATGCCGATCAGGCGCGGTGCGCAACCCTTCACCTTCAGCCGTGCAATGGCGCGGTCGTAGTAGCCCGCCCCATAGCCGATGCGATGGCCGCGTGCATCGAAGGCGGCGAGCGGAACCAGCATCACATCGGGATCGAGCACCGCCGTGCCCTCGCCCGGGCCCATGGTCCCGAACCCCATATCGATCATCGGCGCATCGGGCAGGTATTCGCGGAAGACGATGGTGGTTTTGTCGAGAATGGCCGGCAGCGCGATGCGTGCACCACGTGCGGCAAGTGCGGTCATCAGCGGACGCACATCCATTTCAGAACGCATCGGCCAGAAACTGGAGACCACGCCCCCCGGCGACGGCGCCAGCGCATCCGCATGGGTGGCAACCCGCTGCCCCACATCCACGCGCCACGCGGCATCCAGCGCATCGCGGCGCGCGAGCGCTGCTGAACGAAGCTCTTTTTTGAGATCGCGTGGAGTGGTCATGCGCATTGATGTGTGGTGTGTCTCGGCATCACGCCACGGTAAACAGACAAACCGCAGAGAAAAAGGAAAAGAGTGGCGATCCACGGCAACCGATGGAATACACGATCCCGGGAACCTACAAAGTAGGTGGGCGCGGTATAGCCAAGCCCACGGGCGAGACCAGGGACAGCTCCCTTAAGGATCGATAAGGCCCCGGGGAATTAGATTCCTGTCGGGAAGCGCAGACCGCACGAGCAATATAGTCCTCCGCCCCCTGCTTCGCCAGTGGCATTCGCGCACTTGCGCCAGCAAAATTGACCCAATAGGGTCGCGCTCGAATTTTGAGCTGGAACCACACCGCAAGGACTGATGCGCATGCGTTTTGAAGGCACGGCGGATTACGTCGCCGACAAGGATCTGATGGTGGCCGTGAACGCGGCAATCGCGCTGGAGCGCCCACTTCTCGTTAAGGGCGAACCCGGTACTGGCAAGACCGAGCTTGCAAAGCAGGTGGCGGCAGCGCTCGGGCTCGATCTGATCGAATGGCATGTCAAATCCACCACGCGCGCGCAGCAGGGGCTTTATGAATATGACGCCGTCTCGCGCCTGCGCGACAGCCAGCTGGGCGATGAGCGCTTCAACGACATCAAGAACTACATCAAACGCGGAAAACTGTGGGAAGCTTTCGCGGCAGACCGCAAGACCGTTCTCCTGATCGACGAGATCGACAAGGCCGATATCGAATTCCCCAACGACCTGTTGCAGGAGCTCGATAAGATGGAGTTCTTTGTCTACGAGACCGGCGAGACGGTGAAGGCGATCCACCGCCCCATCGTCATCATCACGTCGAACAATGAGAAGGAACTGCCGGACGCCTTTCTGCGCCGCTGCTTTTTCCACTACATCCGCTTTCCCGATGCCGAGACGCTGGCAGATATTGTCGAGGTCCACTATCCCGGCATCAAGAAGAACCTGGTGTCTGCCGCCCTCAGCCAGTTTTATGAAATCCGCGAGGTACCGGGGCTGAAGAAAAAGCCCTCCACATCAGAGGCGCTGGACTGGATCCGGCTGCTGGTTTCAGACGATGTAGATCCGGAAGACCTGCGCGGCGAGGCGAAAAACGCCCTGCCCCGTCTGCATGGCGCACTCTTGAAAAACGAGCAGGACGTCCACCTCTTCGAGAAACTCGCCTTCATGGCACGGCGGCAATAGGCGCAAGACCTGCACCTCACTGGCCCTTGTCAAGAGGGCGCCTTGCGCCCGACGATGCTGCGACCGGTAGGGAGAACATCATGACCGATATCACCATCCGTCCGCTTGCAAGAACCGACGAAAACGAATGGCGCCGGCTGTGGACGGATTATCTGACATTTTACAAGACGAGCGTGCCTGAAGCGGTCTATGCCACCACATGGGAGCGGCTTTTCGACACTGGCGAATACGAACCCAATGGCCTGATCGCCGAGATGGACGGAAAGCCTGTCGGTCTGGTGCATTACATGTTCCACCGCACCTGCTGGACGGTTGGCAACAACTGCTATCTGCAGGACCTCTACGCCGATCCCACCGTGCGTGGAAAGGGCATTGGCCGGGCGCTGATCGAGGCTGTGTACGAAAAGGCGGACGAGGCAGGTGCTGCCAATGTCTACTGGATGACGCAGGATTTCAACGAAACCGCGCGTAAGCTCTATGACAGGATCGCGAAACTGACGCCGTTTATCAAGTACCAGCGGCGCTAAACACGGCACGCGGTCTTCTTCGGCTGATCCTTCCGCATCTGTCCATTCAACGTATAGCTCTTCTTCAGATACGAGAGCCCTGCGACGAACCACAGATGAGGGAGGGGCCATTGATGGCGATGCTTCCGCTTCCTTTTCTCCGCGAAATACTCGCTGGAAAGAAATTCCGCGACAGACTGGGTGCCCTTGGCACGGTTGCATTCAAGACAGCATGGCAGGGTGTGTAACCCGGGCGCATAGACACGAGGGACAACATGATCGCGTGTTGCCTTGGTTGGCGGCAAAGGTTTGCCGGCGACGGCACGACGCCGCATCGGGATTCCGCAATAGGCGCACCAGTTCTTACGGTCATCCTGCCACCAGAAACCGATTAGGGACTCCGCCGAACGTATCAGGGAATGCAATTGATCTGTTTCCATGGCACCTGTTGTATGGAAATTGTTCCAACATCAGCCAAACGCCAACTGAGAGTTTTTAGTTAAAATGTTCATTCCCTTTTTCCTGGAGCTGAAAGCCGCGCGCGTTCCTGTTTCGCTGCGCGAATATCTTTCGCTTTTGGAGGGGATGGAGAAGGAGCTTGTCTCCAACGATGTCGAGGCCTTCTACTATCTCGCACGCGCCGCTCTGGTGAAGGACGAACGGCATATCGACCGGTTCGATCAGGTGTTCTCGCATGTCTTCAAGGGTGTCGAAGCGGTGTCGGGTGGCGAAGGTGTTGCGCCGCAGGCAATCCCCGAGGAATGGCTGCGCAAGCTGGCGGAAAAGCACCTCAGCGAGGAAGAGAAAATGCTGGTTGAGGCCATGGGTGGCTTCGAAAAGCTCATGGAAACACTGAAAGAGCGTCTTGCCGAGCAGAAGGGGCGGCATCAAGGTGGCAACAAGTGGATCGGCACCGCCGGCACTTCTCCATTTGGCGCCTATGGCTACAATCCCGAAGGCGTGCGCGTCGGCCAGCATGAATCGCGCCACCGCCGTGCGGTAAAGGTGTGGGACAAGCGCGAGTTCAAAAATTTCGATGATGCGGTGGAGCTCGGCACGCGCAACATCAAGGTGGCACTGAAGCGGCTGCGCCGCTGGGTGCGCGAGGGCGCGGTGGAAGAGTTCGACCTGCCCGGCACGGTACAGGCCACCGCCGAACACGGCTATCTGGATGTCAAAACCCGGCCCGAACGGCGCAACGCGGTGAAGCTTCTGATGTTTTTCGATGTGGGCGGTTCGATGGACGATCACATCCGCATTGTGGAAGAGCTGTTTTCGGCGGCGCGCGCCGAGTTCAAGCACATGGAATATTATTACTTCCACAACTGCCTCTACGAGGGCGTATGGAAGGACAACCGCCGCCGTTATTCCGAAGTGACACCCACTTTCGACGTGCTTCACAAATTCGGGCCCGACTACAAGGTCATTTTCGTTGGTGATGCTTCAATGAGCCCCTATGAAATCGCCTATCCGGGCGGCTCGGTGGAGCACTGGAACGAGGAAGCCGGCCATGTGTGGCTGAACCGCGTTCTCCAGCAATGGCCGAATGCGGTGTGGCTCAACCCGGTGCCGGAAAAACACTGGCGCTACACACACTCGATCCAGATGCTGCAGGAGATTTTCTCAGGCCGCATGTATCCGATGACGCTCGCGGGACTGGAAGCGGCCACGCGGGAGCTTTCGCGGAAGCATTGACCCCGAGGAGGCGCGTTTCGATCAGGCCACGCCCCTACGCCCGACCATACGCCGGCCCACGGGATGCTGCCCCTTCGCTTCGTCTCCTGTCTGCAGCGTTCCGGTGCATTCGCGCCCGAAAATCAGTTCCAGAAACTCCACCAGCCACTGTTTCAGGTGCCGGTCCCAAATGAGTCGCCCCCCCAGATGGTCGCGGCCCTGCTGGGCACCGGGCATGACGAAACGATGCGCGCCGCGCACCACCCAGCGCTGCATCATGGCGCGCGTGAGTTCGGCATGAAACTGAACGCCCCAGGCGTTTTCGCCATAGCGGAAGGCCTGATTGGGGTAATGCTCGGCAGTGGCCAGAAGCGTGGCATCCTTCGGCAGGGAAAAGCCTTCACGGTGAAACTGGTAGACCATTTCCGGCCAATGGAGCAGCTTGCGTCCGGCGTCCGTTGCGCGCAACGGATACCAGCCGATTTCGACCAGTCCGTCATCATGGCTCTTCACCTGCCCGCCCAGGTGCTTCACCAGCAATTGCGCGCCGAGGCAGATACCGAGAAAGGGCTTGTTCTCCCGCAACGGAACAGCGAGCCAGTCGGTCTCGCGCCGTACAAAATCGTCATGGTCATTGGCGCTCATGGGACCACCGAACATCACCACGCCAGCATGATCTTCAAGCGTTTCAGGCAGAAGATGCCCCAGCGGGGGACGGCGGATATCCAACGAGAAGCCACTTGCCTGCAACACCTGGCCAACACGCCCTGCACTGGATGTTTCCTGATGCAGGACAATCAGGATCCTGCGGCTCGGCTCGGTCCCCATGGCAATCAGCTCTTGGCGTGTTTCTCTTGCATTTCCTGGCGCAGGATTACCCGATCCCGATTGTCGACGCCAATAAGCTCCGCCACACGCCAGACAAGGTTGTCCTCCAGTTCATGCATTTCGCCATCGGCGAAGACGATGCCCCACATGAGGCCGATGAAGGCCTTTCGCGCATCGGCATCCAGATGCCGTTTCAAAACGCTGGTGAAGGCGTAGAGGTCGATCGCCTCTTGTTCGGCTTTCTCACCAGCCTTGACGATCTTCTCAAGCTCCGCCCCCGTCAGATTGTAGGTGCTGGAAAGGGTTTCCCTGAGCTTTTCGACCTCAGATGCTTCACGAATGCCATCAGCATCGAGAACGTGGAAAAGCAATGCGGCGGCAGCCACACGCGGATCATCTTCCGGCTTCACCGTCGTTTGGCGGCTGCTGCCTGGAAGATCTTTCAGAAAGGACATAATGCTGTCGAACATGAGGGCCTGCTGTTCGGATCACGTGGAGGAGCGACCCGCCCTGAAGCGAATCGCGACATCTCAATCTTAAAATAGGCGGAAGGGACTTTGCGTCGAGCCGTTCTTGTCGTCCGGGTCCACGCCGGGGTCGTCAGGCAATGGCGGTTTGACTGGTTCGTCCTTGGATGAAGGATCTGTCTTCAGCCCGTTGACCGGGACGGGTTTCGCCTGCGGCGCGGGCTTCTGTGAACGAGCTTGCGTATCCGCTGCCTTTTCTTCCGGCTTTGCGTCTTTCGGCTTTTCCGCTTCGACAGGCTCTGCCTCGATTACCACCGGATCGGGTGCCGTCTCGTCGGGTTCACGCGCTTCTTCCGCACCCTCTGGTGCTGCGATGGCAGGGGCCGGCGAGAAATCTTCATCGCCTTCGACCACCTGCGCCAGCCGTTCCATGGGCATGCGCCACTCGAACGCATCCAGCTTGCCGGTGACGGGCGAAATCGGCGCCCAGCGGTCCGCCACATAGCCATCGGCGACCCAGGCGGGATCGCGCGGCGCACGCAGCGCCTTGGCAAGCCACTGGCGCACGCGGCCCTGATCTCCGGTCTCGGCTTCCTCGATGTCGGCCATCAGGAGATAGACGCTTTCGCGCGGCCCCAGCCGGGCGGCTGCCTCGCAGGACTCCCGTGCGAGCTTGAACTCGCCCGCGTCGAGCGCCGCACGGCCAACGATCAGGGCCGATTCCACATTGTTGCGCTTCAGGGACTGGAGTTTCTTGGCTCGCGCCAGACGGTCCTGCGTGGAATCACCGGGGCGAGCATGGATATAGGCTTCCGCAATTTCGGGATGCGGTTCTTTCTTCCAGACGGTCTCCAGAACTTTTGAACCCTTGCGCAACTCGTTTTGGCGGAACAGCGCCCTGGCAGCGGTCACAGCCGCAGGCACGAAATCCGGCCGCAGCTTGTGGGCTTCCATGGCGGCGGTGCGCGCAGCCTGAGGATCGGCGTCCAGCACTTCGAGAGCCTTGGCGGTGAGCAACACGGCGCGACGATCGGTGACGCTCTCGCGCGCATCCTTGCCGCTCGGCTTGCGGCTGCCGAGCAATGCCAATGCCCCATCCCAGTCGCCCTCTGCCGTCTTCCCATCCAGTGTGGCGTTCACGGCCCAGTCAAGCTGGGGTGCATCTTCCACCGCCCGCTCCGCATAATGGCGGGCAACCTCGCGCTCACCCATTCGCTCGGCCTCGAGATACAGTCCGCGCAGACCCAGAAGACGCATCTCGGGATCGTCGAGCATCGCGGTGAACTTGTCGCGCGCCGCTTGCCGATCACCGTCCAGCAATGCTGCCTGCGCATCGAGAAGATGGATGAGCGGCTCCTGATCGGAAGAAATGAGCTTGGCCGCCTGCTGGCTCATGCGCCGCGCCAGACCGCCATCACCGGCGCCGGCCGCTATCATCCCGGTGGAAAGCGCCTGATAGCCGCGATCGCGACGACGCACACGGAAATACCGCGCAACCGCATAAGGGCTCGTCCAGATGCTGCGGATCAGCCACCACAGGATCATCACCGCCGCGACGATGGCAACGATGGCAACCGCAGCCACCATGAGGGAGACCTCGTAGCGATAGCCCGCGAAGGTGACGACAAGATCGCCGGGGCGCTCGGCCAGCCAGGCAAAGCCCAGCCCCAGAAGGAAGACGACAACAAGATAGAAGAGAATTCGGAACATCTGCGCTTATGCCCCCTTCAGCGCATCGGCGAGCGCCCTGTTCAATATCTGGTCGGCGGCCTGACGGGCCCTGAGCTTTTCAGCGAAATCGGCGCCGGCCTGTTTGCCTGCCTCCGGCAGAGTCTCGTATTCGGCAAGCGCCTTTTCATAATCATTGGCGACCACGGCCGCTTCCATGCGTGCGGCGATCGCATCCGGCCCATCGCCTTCGACGCTGCCCACCGGACGCACCACCACGAGCGAGCGGGCGCTGGCCATCAGATTGTCGATGATGCCGCCACCGCCATCGCCCGCCTGGCGCGTGGTGGCGGCCACGATGCGGCTCGCCACTTCGGGCGCCTCGGCGGCAAGCGCCGCGCGGCTCGGCACACCGGAGTTCGCATTCGCCTCAAGCGGCGCCAGCGCCTCGGCCTCACCCTCGGGTGCGATGGCGGTATAGGTCTCAAGCTCGCTGGCATAAGGCGTGCCGCGCTCCACAGCGGATTTCAGTGTGGTCGCGGCAATGACCAGCGCCATGCGCGGGGCGGCATCCGCCTCCTCAGCCTGCGCCTTCAGCGCGTCGACCTCGGTCTTCAGTGTGGAAAGAGCCGCGGCGTTGTCAGACGCCGTCTGGCTCGCCGTACCGGCCGCTTCGGATGCTTCCCGCACGCTGGCCTCTATCGACGAGATCCGGGAGGTTACATCTTCAAGCGCGGCTCCTGTTTCACCGCCTGCCGATAGGCCCTGCGTCTTTTCCTCAAGTGCTGCAAGCCGATCCGAGATCGCCTCAAGTCCCGGCCCCTCGCCGGCTTCGCCTGAGGAGATCGATTCGCGCAGCGCCGTAATCTCATTTCCCAGCTCGGAAAGGCGCTGCTCGGTTGCGCCGGCGCGCTCACGCGCCTCGCTCAACGCGGCCTCCACCGCTTCAGTGTTGCCGCTGGCGGCGGGCTGATCGCTCAACCTGCTTTCAAGTTCTGCCACCTGCTGACGGAGTGTTTCCAACGCCGGATCGGACGCATCGCCGCCCCTGTCGGGAGCCGGCAGGACCCCGGCCCACTGAAGGCCGCCGGCAAGCGCAAGCGCCACCACACCGCCAACAACACCACCGGCAACCGCACGGCCGGCGCCGCCGCTTTTGGGCGCTGTGGAACCCTGGAACTTTTCGGACTTCTTTTCAGCGTCGCCCTTGCTGGCACTGGCTTCGCCAGCCTTTGCGTCACGCCCAAAGCCGGCATCTTTGATCCCGGGCTTGTCTTTTGGCGCTGCGGCGGCCTGCTCATCTTTGGGTGCGGCGGAAGCCCCGGGCTTGGCAGATGAGGGCGTCTTGGCTGTTTCCGGCTTCGTCTCACTGGCGGTTTGCGCGCCTTGCCCGCCTGTCTGCTTGCTGGCTTCACCGGACGCGTCGGGCTTATCGACCTTTTCCCTCTTTACCTGATCGGGGTCCAGATCGATGGTCACCGGCTCCTTCTGGGTTTTGGAATGGCGCGTTCTCGGCGTTTTGACCATCAGGCAACTCCGCTGCAAAAGACTGTTCCTGCACTATGTGCAGTGCATATAAGTTCCTATCACACCCCTATATGGTGAAAACAGGGGCTCACAGGATCGGGCTTACGTCTTTAGCAGAAAGAGCAGACGATCTTCCGACGGAAAATCCGCAATTCGAGCGGTTTTTTTAACATCCTGACCCAAAATCCCGGCAATACGCTCTGAGAGACAATAAAATGTCGCAGCCCCCAATTTTGTTCCCATGGCAGACCGCGCCATGAACCGCCTGAGCTGTTCCGCGCCATTGGCCGAGTAGAGCAGCACGGCATCGACCGGCCACTCACCGATCACCGAGCGGATGGCCGCATCTGAGGGCTCCAGCGGCAAAGTGTCGTAAATTTCGATGAGACGTGGCCGGTGGCCTGCGGCTCGAAGCCGCGTTTCCAGCACGTCGCGGCGCACACGCCCACAAAGCACCGTTACATCGGCGGGAGCCATGAAAGCGGCATCGATGCATCGCGCCAGTCTCTCCGCGTCGCCAGCCTCGTCATCGACCACATCGAGCCCGGCAGCACGCGCGGCCTCGCCCGTTCGGCGTCCCACGGCTAAGACCGGCTTGCCCTTCAATGCATCGAAAACGGATTGTGGCGCGTGGCGGATAGCATTGGGGCTGGTGATAGCGACAACATCCACCGGCTGGGCGTGGATGGCGGGATGCAGCGGCACTGTTTCCGTCAACGGCAGGACGAGGGGCTCAAACCCCATTCCAGCGAGCCTGGCGGCGGTTTCCGAAGCGCCCGGTTCGGGGCGCGTGACCAGCACCCGCCGCATATTATTGCCAGCTGTCGAAGAACCGCGGGCCGGCCTTCTCACGGATTTCTGCGCCAGCCTCCGCGCCGAGACGGACAGCATCCACCGTGAGGCCTTCAGTTGCGATCTCGTGGGTCTCGCGACCATCTGGTGTAAGGATCAGGCCCGAAAAACGCAGCCTGTCACCCTCGATACGGGCGAGACCCGCAATGGGCGTGCGGCAGGAACCGTCAAGTGCGCCAAGAAAGGCGCGCTCGCAGAGAAGCGCGTCACCGGTTTCGGCATGGTGTATGGCTGCGATCATCGGTCCGATGCGCCGGTCGCCGATGCGGCTTTCGATGCAGATCGCGCCTTGCCCGAGTGCGGGCGGGAAACGTTCCGGGTCCATCACCTCTGTAGCAATGTGCGGCATACCGAGCCGGTTGAGCCCGGCAAGCGCCAGAAGTGTGCCTTCGGCAACGCCTTCCTCCAGCTTGCGCAGGCGCGTCTGCACATTTCCGCGGAACATGCCGACGTCGAGATCCGGGCGAAGACGAAGCACCAGCGCCTGCCGACGCAACGACGAGGTGCCGAGCTTTGCGCCCTGGGGCAAATCCTCAAGCTTTGCGATTGAGCGACCGATGAACACATCGCGCACATCCTCGCGCTCCAGAAAGGCAGAAATTTCCAGGCCATCAGGGAGTACGGTGGGCATGTCCTTGGAGGAATGCACGGCCAGATCGATGCGGCCATCGAGCATGGCTTCCTCGATTTCCTTGGTAAAAAGCCCCTTGCCGCCGGCCTGCGAGAGCGGGCGATCCTGAATGCGGTCACCCGAGGTGGAGATGACGACGATCTCGAACGCCTCTTCGGGCAGGCCGTGTGCCGCCATCAGGCGCGCGCGCACCTCTGCTGCCTGAGCCACTGCCAGAGCGCTTCCACGTGTGCCGATCTTCACCACATCAGTTTGCATGCTGTCACGTCCGTGCTAACCCCGCATCCGAACCGGATGCACCACACCCCTAACGGGGATTGGCGGCGACGGCAACATGAGCGGGTAAGGCTGAATGACGCGCATCCTTGGCATCGAGACGAGTTGCGACGAGACGGCGGCGGCTGTCATCGAAAGATCGGGCGAGAAAACCGAAATCCTGTCCAATGTGGTTCTGAGCCAGATCGCCGACCATGCCGCCTTTGGCGGCGTGGTGCCGGAGATCGCAGCTCGCGCCCATGTGGAAGCGCTCGACGGAGTGGTGAAAGCCGCGCTCGATGAAGCCGGCCTTGCGCTTGACGAGATCGACGCCATAGCCGCGACGGCCGGACCCGGCCTTATCGGCGGGCTGATCGTCGGCCTGACGACGGCCAAGGCGATCGCGGCAGCAAGTGGCAAGGCGCTTGTCCCGGTCAATCATCTGGAAGGCCACGCACTGACCGCACGCCTTACGGACAGGATTGATTTCCCCTATCTGCTTCTGCTCGTTTCGGGCGGGCACACGCAGATCGTTCACGTGGAGGGGGTCGGGCGCTATCAGCGCTGGGCCTCCACCATAGACGATGCGCTGGGCGAGGCATTCGACAAGACAGCCAAGCTTCTCGGGCTGCCCTACCCCGGTGGCCCGAGCGTGGAAAAGGCGGCCGCGGATGGCGACCCGAAACGCTTCGCCTTTCCGCGCCCACTGAAAGGTGAAGCGCGACCCGATTTTTCCTTCTCCGGTCTCAAGACAGCGGTGCGGCGGGAAGCCACCTCGCTTGCCCCATTGAGCGACACTGACATCGCCGACATCTGCGCCTCTTTCCAAAAGGCAGTCACGGAAACATTGAGCGACCGGGTGGCGCGAAGTCTTGCACGTTTTCGCCAGACGCACCCCGTTCTCGAAACGCCGGCCCTTGTGGTTGCGGGTGGCGTCGCGGCCAATCAGGCGATCCGCGCGGCACTCGATGCGCTTTGCGAGAATGCCGGCTTCCGGCTCATCGCGCCGCCTCTGCGTCTTTGTGGAGACAATGCTGCGATGATCGCCTGGGCGGGGCTCGAGCGGCTGGAAGCGGGTCTCGAAGAAGACGAGGCGATGGGCTTTGCTCCGCGCCCGCGCTGGCCGCTGGATCAGGCATCGGCCCCACTCTTCGGCGCGGGCAAACGGGGAGCCAAGGCATGAGAAAACCATGGACCATCGCGGTTCTGGGCGCGGGTGCATGGGGCACGGCGCTTGGTGCGGCCATGCTCACAGGCGGTCATCGCGCGAGGCTATGGGCGCGCGATGAAACGCTGGCACAGGCGATCAACGCAGATCACATCAACGCGCGCTACCTGCCCGGGGTCACGCTTGATACGCGGCTTGTTGCCACGAGCATCCTGCCGGATGCACTCGAAGATGCCGACTGCGTCCTCGCCGTAACACCTGCACAGACCCTGCGGACGGTTCTGGCCGATGCCGGCCCGCATGTGTCGAAAGGCATCCCGATTGTCCTATGCGCCAAGGGCATCGAACGAGAGACGGGCAGGCTCATGTCCGAAATCGCCGTAGAAGCGCTGCCGGAAAACCCTGTCGCCGCCCTTTCCGGCCCGAGCTTTGCGAGCGATCTGGCGCGCGGGCTGCCAACCGCCGTGACGGTTGCGGCGAACAATGCCGATCTGGCCGTTACGCTCGCCGAACAGCTCTCCGCACCACGCCTGCGCTGCTATTCGACCGACGATCTGACCGGCGTGGAAATTGGCGGCGCGCTGAAAAACGTTCTGGCGATCGCCGCCGGCGCAACCCATGGCGCGGGGCTTGGCGCGAGCGCGTCGGCAGCCCTCATTACCCGGGGCTTCGTGGAGCTGCGGCGTATCGGCGAAGCCTTCGGTGCGCGACCCGACACGCTTATGGGATTATCCGGGCTTGGTGATCTGATCCTGACCTGCGGCTCGGAGCAATCGCGCAATTTTGCTTATGGGGCGGCACTCGGACGCGGCGAAAGCCTTGAAGGCCGACCGCTTGCCGAAGGCGCCCACACGGCAGGCATCGCCGCGCGCATCGTGCGCGAACGCGGGCTGGAAGCACCAATCATCGAAAGCGTGACAGAGCTGCTCAAGGGGCGACTGACCGTGCAGAAAGCCATGGAAGCGCTGCTTTCGCGCCCGCTCAAGAGTGAAACCTGAAACAGGGGGAAAATCATGATCTTTGCCATCATCTGCCGGGACAAGCCCGGCCATCTGGACACGCGAATGGGCGCACGACCCGACCATGTGGAATACCTGAACGGACTGAATGAGAACGGCGCCCTGAAATTTGCCGGTCCTTTCCTCGATGAGGACGGCAAGCCATGCGGCAGCCTTGTCGCAGTGGAAGTGGAAGATCAGGCGGCTGCCGAACTGATCGCCGCCGCAGATCCATATGCACTTGCGGGCCTGTTCGAATCCGTTGAAATACGGGCTTGGAACTGGGTCTTCAACAATCCGGAGAATGCGTGATGGCCTATTGGCTGTTCAAGTCCGAGCCTTCCACATGGTCTTGGGAGATGCAGAAAAAGAAGGGCGACGAAGGCGAGCAATGGGACGGCGTGCGCAACTATCAGGCACGCAACAACATGCGCGAGATGAAGATCGGCGACCTCGGATTCTTCTATCACTCGGTCAAGGAGACCTCCGTGGTGGGCATTGTGGAGGTGTGTGCGCTGGCGCATCCCGACAGCACCACCGATGATCCTCGCTGGGAATGCGTGGACATCCGCGCGGTAAAGGACATTCCTCAACCCGTGACGCTGGCCGAGATCAAGGCCAACCCGAAACTTTCGGAGATGATTCTGGTCAACAATTCGAGACTTTCCGTTCAGCCGGTGCGGTCAGACGAATGGGCCGAGATCTGCCGCATGGGCGGCCTCGACAAGGCACCCTGAGAAGATCCACGTGCGGCGCATCACCCCGGACAATGCGGCGGCGTTCATCCGCGCCAACACGACGCTGATGCGCCCGCCACATGTGCCGGAGGTCGCGCTCCATCTGGCCGATGAGGCGCACGATCTGTGGCAACGAACGGAGGAGGAGCTTGCAGAGATCGGCCTGCCGCCGCCTTTCTGGGCCTTCGCATGGGCAGGCGGTCAGGGGCTTTCGCGCTACATCCTCGATCGCCCCGAAACCGTTCGCGGGAAAACCGTGCTCGACTTCGCCACCGGGTCCGGGCTTGTCGCCATTGCCGCAGTAAAGGCTGGCGCGAAACATGTATTGGCAGCGGACATAGACCCGTTCAGCGCACCAGCCTGTTCGCTGAACATGGCAGCAAACGATGTGACATTTGAAACCACGCTGGACGATCTCACGGGCACTGCGGGCGAATGGGACGTGGTGCTTGCCGGCGATGTATTCTACGACCGGGCTATGACCGACACGCTGGTGCCATGGTTCGAGAATTTGTCAAATGCAGGCTCGACGGTCATTGTCGGTGACCCCGGCCGCAGTTACCTGCCACGCACACGTCTTACCGAACTGACGAGTTATAACGTACCGGTGACCCGTGCGCTGGAAGACGCAGAGGTGAAGCACACAACCGTCTGGCAATTTGCTTGACCACTTTGTGGAGTGCGGGTTCAATCCGGCCTGCTGGACATGTGAGGAGAACCCCATGGATTTCGCCGGTCTCAACTATCTCGCCATCCTCGTTGCCGCCATCGCAGCTTTCATGTTCGGCGCCATTTATTATGGCGCGCTCGGCAAACCATGGATGAAGGCCGCACGCATCAAGCCCGAAGAAGCGAAGATGGAGCCAGCGCTTTTCATCACCTCCTTCGTGGCCGAGCTGATCATGGCGTGGGTTCTGGCCGGCGTGATCGGCCATCTGGGGGCCGGGCAGGTGACCTTCTGGAACGGCATCGTCTCCGGCGCATTCATCTGGCTGGGTTTCATGGCCACGACCGTGGCCGTCAACCAGCGCTATGAAGGCTTCGGCTGGGACCTGACCCTGATCGACGCCGGCCACTGGCTGGGTGTCGCCCTTATCATGGGCGGGATCATCGGCTTGTTCGGCGTTTTATCAGTCTAAAACCATCACTATTGATGTTCTAGACATCAATTCTAAAAGACATTATATACACTCTAAGACGGAGCGCCAATGATAACCGCAGCACAGATGCGCGCCGCCCGTGCCCTGTTGGGCATCGACCAGAAGCAGCTGGCCGAGCTTTCGGGCGTTTCCCTGCCAACCATTCAAAGGATGGAGGCAAGCGAAGGCAATGTGCGCGGTGTGGTCGACACGCTTTCCAAGGTGGTCGAGGCGCTGGGGGCAGCCGGCATAGAGCTTATAGGCGAACATGCACCCAGCTACGGCACCGGACGCGGCGTGCGCTTCAGGGAGCCCACCCCGCCTAAGGCGAAATCCGTCTGAGACAACGCAGTTCCAGCAAAAGTGGGAGCCGGTTTTGCGTCCGGAACTGCGGGAGACGATGAGAACGCAACGGCGACCGCCTGCAAAAACGCCGACGGCCTACCGCTGCCGATGGTATGAGGCTTTTCCATGCAGGCTCGCGCCACGCGCCCTGGTTTCACTGCTCTGTTCACCCCAAAATTACTGACCGTACTGCGCGAAGGCTACGGCCCTGGGGCACTCAAGGCCGATATCGTAGCCGGCCTGACGGTTGCGATCATCGCGTTGCCCTTGTCCATGGCCATCGCCATCGCTTCGGGCGTAGGGCCGGAGCGCGGTCTTTACACGGCCATTGTGGGCGGGTTTCTGGTCTCCGCCCTTGGTGGCAGCCGATTTCAGATCGGTGGGCCGGCAGGCGCATTCATCGTGCTCGTTTTCGCCACGGTGCAGGCGCACGGCACAGACGGGCTGATCCTTGCCACCTTCCTCTCCGGGTTCATCCTGCTTGCCATTGGTCTTCTAAGACTCGGCACCTTCATCAAATATGTGCCCTATCCCGTCACCGTGGGTTTCACCTCGGGCATCGCCGTCATCATCCTGACGAGCCAGCTCAAGGATTTCTTCGGCCTCACGCTGAGAGGCACGGAGCCTGGGCCTTTCATCCCCAAACTGCAGGCGCTGGCGGAAGCAGCGCCGACGGTGAACGCCGCAGCACTTCTGCTGGCGCTTGGATCGGTGGCGGTGATCGTCGGGCTGCGCCGCTGGCGGCCGCACTGGCCGGGCTTTCTCATCGCCGTGGTGGCGGCCACACTGGTCGCCTGGGCGCTGGGTCTGCCGGTGGAAACCATCGGCTCGCGGTTCGGAGGCATTCCGCAAATGCTGCCTGCCCCGCAGTTGCCGGACCTCAGCACCGACAAGATCGTGGCCGTGCTGCCCGCCGCTTTCTCGTTTGCGCTTCTGGGCGGCATCGAGAGCTTGCTTTCGGCGGTGGTAGCCGATTCCATGACCGGTCGCCGGCACCGCTCCAACAGCGAGTTGGTGGCGCAGGGTGCAGCCAATATCGGTTCGGCCCTCTTTGGCGGCTTCTGCGTGACCGGCACTATCGCGCGCACGGCGGCCAATGTACGAGCCGGCGCGCGCGGCCCGGTTTCGGGCATGCTGCATTCGCTGTTCCTGCTCGCTTTCATGCTGGTGGCCGCGCCGCTGGCGCGCTTCATTCCACTTTCAGCCCTTGCGGCTATTCTGGCTGTGGTGGCCTGGAACATGGCGGAGAAGCACCAGTTTGCAGCACTGCTGCGTTCCTCATGGGGGGATGCGATCGTGCTTCTGGTGACGTTCCTGCTGGTGGTATTCCGCGACCTGACGGAGGGCATTCTGGTAGGCTTCGGCCTGGGCGCGCTGCTCTTTCTGCATCGCATGTCGGAGGCCGTGCGCGTGGAGCATGGTGTTGCCTCGCTGAGAGATCAGCCCGACAATGGCGAGCGACCGTATAACGCCGAAACAGCAACCGACAACGATGTGGTTGTCTACCGTATTGCCGGCGCATTTTTCTTCGGCGCGGCGGCTGCTGTGGGAGCAGCACTCGACCGGATTGGCGGCCAGCCCAAAGCGTATGTCATCGACATCGGCTCGGTGAGTTTTCTCGATTCCACGGCGGCAGCCACCATTGAAGGTTTCGTGCGCAAGGCACGCCAGCAGAGAGCCAATGTCTACCTGGTAGGGGCGAACCAGCCAGTGCGGAGATTGCTGCGCACACACGGGTTGAAACCGCCGGCATTGCGGTTCTACACCCGGTTCGACGACGCCCTCGCCGCCGCAAGGCGGGATGCGTCCGGATAGTTTATTTCGACTGTTCTTCCAGCGAGTGCTTCATGATGAGCGGCATCTGGCTCATCGTGAACAAAATGGTGATCGGCATGATGCCCCACACTTTGAACGCGACCCAGGTGTCGGTGGAGAACATGCGCCACACCACCTCGTTGACCACCGCCAGAAAGATGAAGAACAGCCCCCAGCGCAGGGTGAGCTTGCGCCAGCCTTCCGCATCCAGCTTGAAAGCGGAATCGAACACGTAGCCAAGCAGCGACTTGCCGAAGGCGAGACCGCCCAGAAGCACCACTCCAAACAGCGTGTTGACGATGGTCGGCTTCATCTTGATGAAGATTTCACTGTGCAGATAGAGCGTCAGCGCGCCGAACACGAACACCACCACCCCCGAGACCAACGGCATGATGGGCAGTGTGCGGGTGAGGATCCACGAAGCCGTGAGCGCTACTGCCGTAGCGGCCATGAAAAGCGCGGTCGCCACGAAAAGCGGGCCTCCGAGATTGCCCAACGCGGGAACAAGCTCCACAAGCCATTCCCCGCGCGAATTGGCGAAGAAGAACACCATGAGGGGTCCCAGCTCCAGCGCCAGCTTCAAAAGCGGGTTGATTTCCTTGCGCTTGGGATCGGCGGGGTCGCGTTCGAACACGGGTTTTTCGCTCACGCTTACTGAACTCCTGCAATTGCCTTGGCAAAATCGCTCGCCGAGAAAGGCTCCAGATCGTCGACCTGTTCGCCGACGCCGATGAAATAGACCGGCAGCTTGTGCTTGGCGGCGATGGAAACGAGGATACCGCCGCGTGCCGTGCCGTCGAGCTTGGTCATAACAAGGCCGTTGACGCCCGCAACATTGCGAAAGATTTCGACCTGATTAAGGGCATTCTGTCCGGTGGTGGCATCCACCGTCTGGAGGACAGTGTGCGGCGCATCGGGATCGTGCTTGCCAAGCACGCGCACGATCTTCTCAAGCTCCGCCATCAGCTCGGCCTTGTTCTGCAACCGGCCGGCGGTGTCGATGATGAGCACATCGGAGCCGGCCTCCTTCGCCTTTTCATAGGCATCGTAGGCAAGGCCCGCCGCATCCGCGCCCAGTTTTGATGAAACGACCGGTGAGCCAGTGCGCTCGCCCCAGATTTTCAATTGCTCGATTGCCGCGGCGCGGAAGGTGTCGCCGGCGCCCAGCGTCACCGACAGCCCACCTTCGGTCAGCTTTGCGGCCAGCTTGCCGATTGTGGTCGTCTTGCCGGTGCCGTTGACGCCAACAACGAGAATGACATGCGGCTTGTGCGACAGGTCGAGCTCGAGAGGCATGGCGACGGGTGCCAGAACCTTCTCGATTTCCTCGGCCATGACAGCCTGCACTTCCTCACCTGACACGTCCTTGCCGTAACGGCCCGAAGCCAGTGCATCGGTGACGCGCATGGCGGTCTCAAGACCGAGATCGGCGCGGAGAAGAACGTCTTCGAGATCCTGAAGCGTGTCTTCATCCAGCTTGCGCTTGGTGAATACGCCGGCGATGGAATCGCGCAGCTCGCGCGACGAACGCGAAAGCCCCTCGCGCAGACGCTGGAACCATGGCTTGCGCGGTTCGGACGCTTGTGGCTCGGGCGCCTTCTCTTCCACGCGCTCGACTGCTTTGGAGACGGCGATCTTGCCTGCGGCAACGGCTGGCGCAGATTCGGCGACGGGCGTGATGTTGCCAGCGTCGCGTCGCCCCTCATCCTCACCTTCTCCCCGTTCACGGGGAGAAGGGGTCGCGGGCGTTGCGTCTGAAACTTCGACCTTCGGTTCCGGGGCTTCGTCGGCCTCGGCCTTTTCCGCAACCTCGATGACGGGTTCCGCTTCCTTCTCCCCGCCAGCGGGGAGAAGGTGGTCCGAAGGACCGGATGAGGGGCTTGCGTCGTCGGTCGAGGGTGTCGGCGCGGCCTCGACGGCAGGCTTGATGTCGTCAGCGTCGCGCTGCCCCTCATCCTCACCTTCTCCCCGCTCGCGGGGAGAAGGGGGCGCGGGCGTCGCGTCTGAAATTTCGGCCTTCGGCTCTGGCTCTGGCTCTGGCTCTGGCTCTGGCTCTGGCTCTGGCTCTGGCTCTGGCTCTGGCTCTGGCTCTGGCTCTGGCTCTGGCTCTGGCTCTGGCTCTGGCTCTGGCTCTGGCTCTGGCTCTGGCTCTGGCTCTGGCTCTGGCTCTGGCTCTGGCTCTGGCTCTGGCTCTGGCTCTGGCTCTGGCTCTGGCTCTGGCTCTGGCTCTGGCTCTGGCTCTGGCTCTGGCTCTGGCTCTGGCTCTGGCTCTGGCTCTGGCTCTGGCTCTGGCTCTGGCTCTGGCTCTGGCTCTGGCTCTGGCTCTGGCTCTGGCTCTGGAACAATTTCACGGGTGGCTTTCTCACCCGTCAAGGCTTCATCTGCCTGCGCAACAGCAGCGGTCTCTGAAGCCTTCGCCTCTTCCGCCTCGTCAGGCTTGGTTTCCTCAACCTCTTTCTTGCCGAAGGAGAAAACCTTTTTGATAAATCCGAATGCCATGCCCGCTACGCTGCTTCCTGTGTATCCGCGACCGCAGTGAGCCGCTCCCCGTCATGGCCGGTGATCCGCGCCCCGACAATATCCCCCAGCTTTGCGTCTTCAAGCGCAGCCAAGGTGAAACCTTCCGTTCGCCCAAGCCCGGGACGCTCGACCAATATGCGCTGATGCGTGCCGACAAGCGCAGCAAGATGTCGCCCATAGGCCGCAGCGCCCACGGCGCGCAGACGCGCGGCGCGCTCCTTTACCAGCGCGCGGTCGAGTTGCGGCATGCGCGCTGCCGGCGTGCCCTCGCGCGGGCTGAAAGGGAAGACGTGGAGATGCGTGAGCCCGCATTCTTCGACGATCTTCAGCGAATTCTCGAACATGGCGTCGGTCTCAGTCGGGAAACCGGCTATGATGTCTGCACCGAACACCGCATCAGGGCGAAGCGCCCGCACACGTTCACAAAATTCAATGGCATCGGCGCGCAGATGGCGACGCTTCATGCGCTTCAGGATCATGTCGTCGCCATGCTGCAGCGAAAGGTGGAGATGCGGCATCAACCGCTCCTCTTCCGCCAGCGCGCGCATGAGTTCATCATCCGCCTCGATGGAATCGATGGAGGAAAGGCGCAGACGCTCAAGCTCCGGCACCTCGCGCAAAATGGTCGCCACAAGTCGCCCAAGACGCGGACTGCCCGGCAGATCGGCCCCGAAGCTCGTAAGGTCCACGCCCGTCAGAACCACCTCGCCATAGCCGTTGCCAACAAGCTGGCGCACCTGATCCACCACCGCGCCCATGGGAACGGAGCGCGAATTTCCGCGTCCATAAGGGATGATGCAAAAGGTACAGCGATGGTCGCAGCCATTTTGAACCTGCACGAAAGCGCGGGCCCGGCCTTCGATGGATTCGACCATGTGCGCCGCGGTCTCGCGCACCTCCATGATGTCGTTGACGCGCACCTTCTCGAACTGGTTCACACCGAAATCCGGCAAGGCGCGGTAGTTGTGTGCCTTCAGCTTCTCCTCATTGCCGAGAACAAGATCCACCTCATCCATGGCGTCAAATGTGCCCGGCTCCGTCTGTGCGGCACAGCCGGTGACGATAATGCGGGTATCCGGGTTTTCACGACGCGCCTTCCGGATCGCCTGCCGCGCCTGCCGCACCGCCTCGCCGGTCACGGCGCATGTATTGACGACAACGGCCCCGCCTTCCAGCTCCTCAAGCCCGGCTTCCCTCGCTTCGCGCTTGATCACCTCGGACTCGTAGGCGTTGAGACGGCATCCGAATGTCAGAACATCCACCGCCATTCAGACCGCCTCCTCGGCTTCGCGCTCCCACGCGCCGGTGGCGGGGTCGAAACGGCCGGAGAACTCCCATTCGGCGGGGCCGGTCATGATAACGTGATCATCCTGGCGCCAGAGGATATCAAGCGTACCACCGGGAACGGTAACTGTCACGTGACGCCCCGTGCGGCCCGTGCGCGCGGCGGAAACAGCAGCAGCACAGGCTGCTGAGCCGCAGGCAAGAGTGAGCCCCGCCCCGCGCTCCCACGTGCGCAGTGTGAGCGCATCATCGGCCGTCACACGCGCTATTGAGATATTGGCGCGTTCGGGAAAAACGGGATGGTTCTCCAGAAGCGGCCCAAACCGCTCCAGATCATAATCATTGACGTCACCAGCGACCCAGAAGATCGCATGGGGATTGCCCATGGAGGCAACGGAAGGCGAGTGCAGTACCGGCGCATCTATGGGCCCTGCCTGCAACTCGATCATACGGGTGTCGCGGAACTCTTCTGCAAGCGGGATCTCCTGCCAGCCGAAACGGGGCTTGCCCATATCAACAGAGATCATTCCGTCTTCATGCTCTTCGGCATTCAAAATGCCGGCCACCGTCTGGAAGGTGAAGGTCTTCTGCCCTGTCTCGGCGGCGAGCGCCTGCACGACACAGCGCGTGCCATTGCCACAGGCCTGCGCCTGGCTGCCGTCGGAATTGAAAATCTCGATATAATTGTGGGTTCCGGCAACACGGGGATCATGGATAGCCATGATCTGATCGAAACGCGTGTCCGGATCGGCATTGAGCGCACGCGCGGCGGCGGGCGTTACCCGGTCCGCGCGCCCGCGCATGTCGGCAACGATGATCGCGTTGCCGAGGCCGTTCATCTTTGCAAATGCTGCCTCGAGCGCCATGGTGGCTCCAAAACCCTGTGTCTCAGGCGCCTATATGGCTGATGAGAGGCAAAATTACCAGACGAACGGCCTCATCAATCAAGTGCGAAGTCAGGCTATCGCCACAATACCAAGGACCGCGAGGAGGAAGAGAACCAGAACCACGGCGATCAAAACTTTCGCGCCGGTCATTGCCGCTCCTGCAAGGCTGTTCATACCAAGCAGACCTGCGACAGCCGCGACGATCAGCAAAATGAGAATCCATTTAAGCATTGTTTGCCCTCCTATTGGCGCTAGCGCCGGTTGAGAAGCTTCAACGCCGAAAACGGTTCCCGGTTCCAGAGCACACACTGTGCATCGCTTAGGAGTGTTGCCAATAAGAAACAGTCACGAACCCATATAGGTGAAACCGGTTCTTAACCATGGCTGGGCTGTTATAATTGCAAAAGTTCGCCACGATCTGGCGCCTCAAATGGAACTCATTTGTATTTCAGTGCATTGGACGCTGTAACGGAGAGACGGCATGCCACACAAAAAGTTTGCAATTCTGGCTGTAACGCTTTTGGCTGCGGGCCTGGCCGGCTGCCAGAGCGACCGCTTCTCACCGATGGCCACAAGGGCTCCTGACCCACTGCCCTCCGCGCCGTCCGGCACGGTAACCTCCAACCAGCTACCGCCTCCTTCAAGCCCGACCACCAATCCGTCACAGTTCCCTGAGGCCCCTCAGCAGGAAACACAGGTTGCAGCACTCGACCCGAACGCGGCCGCCAACGCACCGGATGTTTCCACTGGCAGTGTTGCCGGGGTGTGGAGCGTGAACGTTGCAGGCCAGTCGTGCCGGGTTGCCACACCGCAGACCAAATTCGGCTCCGGCTATCGGGCCGGGCCGCTGCGTTGCCCAGCTCCAATTGACGGCGTCAAATCATGGAATGTCGAGGGCAAGCAGCTTGCATTTTATGATGCGAATGGTGGCGTTCTTGCACGTCTCTACTCGTCGGGAGAAGGCCGTTTCGATGGCCAGACCACATCTGGTCAACCCATTTCACTGTCGCGCTGAGCGACGACCTTCAACATCCTTGGGTCAATCGGCCAAGCGTGAAAGCCTGACATGACATTGCGTGACGGACTTGTAACCCATCCCTCCGTCACGCAGCGCTATGACCACATGGTCGAGACGGGCAAGATTGCCCGCGATCCTGCGCAGGAGAATATCGCGGCGGCGTTAGACCGACTGATCGGCGAGATCAGCGACAAGCGCCTGGCACGCAAATCGAGCGCGCTTGGCTGGCTGTTCGCCCGACGGAAGACGTCTCGTGAGCCCGTCCGCGGGCTTTATGTGTATGGTGGTGTGGGACGCGGTAAGACCATGCTCATGGACATGTTTCATGATTTGGTGCCGGTGGACCACAAGCGCCGCGCCCATTTCAACGATTTCATGGCAGACGTGCATGATCGCATCGGACAACACCGTGCGGCGCTGAAAGCCGGAGAGACCCAGGAAACAGACCCAATCCCGCCTGTAGCCGCAGCGTTGGCGCAGGAAGCATGGGTTCTGTGCTTCGACGAATTCACTGTAACCGACATCGCAGACGCGATGATTCTTTCTCGCCTCTTCGCGGCCTTGTTCGACAAGGGCGTGGTTCTGGTGGCCACATCCAATGTCGCACCCGACGACCTCTACCGCGACGGACTCAACCGCGGCCTTTTTCTGCCGTTCATCGGGATTCTAAAGGAAAACACACGTATTCTGGAACTCGACATCGATACCGATTACCGGATGCAGAAGCTCAACCGCATTCCTGTCTACATATCACCGGACGATGCTGCGGCCGGAAAGCAAATGGACGCCGCCTGGACGACGGTGACCGACGGCCAGCCAGTCGAGCCTTCCGAACTGAAGGTAAAGGGCAGGTCCGTGCCAGTGCCCCAGGCATCTGGCTCAGCTGCACGCTTCTCATTTGCAGATCTCTGCGAGAAGCCACTCGGCGCTCGTGATTATCTGGCCATAGCCGGCGCTTTCGACACGATCTTCATCGATCATGTTCCCTCAATGGATATGCGACGGCGAAACGAGGCGAAACGCTTCATTCTATTGATCGACACCCTATATGACGCCGGAGCACGAGTGTTCATATCTGCTGCCGCTCAACCCGATGCACTCTACACGGCATCAAACGGCACTGAAGCATTCGAGTTCGACCGCACCGCTTCCCGACTCATCGAGATGCAGAGCCAAGACTGGCTGGAGCAAACCGGTCAGCGCAAGGCTGAGAAATCCGTGGTGGCCAGAGAGCAGACAGCAGGCACGGGCTGATCACCAGCCACATCGTGCGGAAAAACCCTGACGAGCGGCCCCTACCGATAAGAATGCACATTTTTGAGGCAAAATTCTTACTTTTACGTAAGCCCATAAATGTCTAAACGATTGAAATTCCTGAACAGATAAGAATCGGTTGAATTTCCTTGCCAGTATGCTTATTCCAATGAGGCTTATGAAACGGGCCACGCCACGGATTTGCCGCGCCTTTTTGGAATAAAGGAGTGCGACGGACCTCTGGCCCGAAATGCATTGGTGTGACACGACACAGGCAAAACGCGACGCGCGCTCTTTTTCACACATCCATCTCACCACCTATCCTTTCGACACAAGGGGGAATTCTAACCACATGGCACGCGACAAGATCGCTCTCATCGGCTCCGGCATGATCGGTGGAACGCTCGCACACCTGGCGGGCTTGAAGGAACTGGGCGACGTCGTCCTGTTCGACATTGCCGAGGGCATCCCCCAGGGCAAGGGACTGGACATCGCCGAATCCTCGCCGGTCGAGGGCTTCGACGCCAAAATGGTTGGCGCCAACGACTACGCTGCCATCGAGGGCGCGGATGTCTGCATCGTCACCGCCGGTGTTGCCCGCAAGCCCGGCATGAGCCGCGATGACCTTCTGGGCATCAATCTGAAAGTGATGGAGCAGGTCGGCGCTGGCATCAAGAAATACGCCCCCAACGCTTTCGTGATCTGCATCACCAACCCGCTCGACGCCATGGTCTGGGCGCTGCAGAAGTTCTCCGGCCTGCCGAAGAGCCATGTGGTCGGCATGGCCGGCGTGCTGGACTCGGCTCGTTTCCGTTACTTCCTTTCGGAAGAGTTCAAGGTCTCCGTCGAAGACGTGACGGCTTTCGTTCTCGGCGGCCACGGCGATTCCATGGTTCCGCTGACGCGCTACTCCACCGTTGCCGGCATTCCGATCCCGGACCTGGTGAAGATGGGCTGGACCTCCAAGGAGAAGATCGACGAGATCGTGCAGCGCACCCGTGACGGCGGCGCAGAGATCGTCGGCCTTCTGAAGACCGGCTCGGCCTACTACGCCCCGGCTTCGTCGGCGATCGCCATGGCCGAGAGCTACCTGAAGGACAAGAAGCGCGTCCTGCCCTGCGCGGCACATCTTGCCGGCCAGTATGGCGTCAAGGACATGTATGTGGGCGTTCCCACTGTCATCGGCGCCGGCGGTGTCGAGCGCATCATCGAAATCGATCTCAACAAGTCTGAGCAGAAGATGTTCGAACAGTCCGTGGGGGCCGTTGCCGGTCTTTGCGAGGCCTGCGCCAACATCGCGCCCAACCTGAAGAAGTAGGAGTAGGCCTCCAATGAACATTCACGAGTATCAAGCCAAGCAGCTTCTGAAGAGCTATGGCGCACCGGTGGCCGATGGCGTGCCGGTGTTTGAGAAGGGCGAAGCCGAAGCCGCTGCGAAAAAGCTTCCCGGACCGCTCTATGTGGTAAAGAGCCAGATCCACGCGGGTGGACGCGGCAAGGGCAAGTTCACCGAACTCGGGCCCGACGCCAAGGGCGGCGTGCGGCTTGCGAAGAGCGTCGAGGAAGTTGTCGCGCACACCAACGAGATGCTCGGCAACACGCTCGTCACCAAGCAGACCGGCCCGGCCGGCAAGCAGGTGAACCGCCTCTACATCGAGGACGGTGCGGACATCGACCGCGAGCTCTACCTCTCGATCCTCATCGACCGCACGGTCGGCCGCCCGGCTTTTGTCGTTTCGACCGAAGGCGGCATGGACATTGAGGCCGTCGCCGAAGAGACGCCGGAGAAGATCCTCACGCTCGCCATCGACCCGAAAACGGGCGTAACGGCTGACGACGTGAAGAAGCTCAACGAGGCGCTGAAGCTCGACGGCGAGGCGGCAAAGGACGGCGAGACGCTGTTCCCTATCCTCTACAAGGCCTTCACCGAAAAGGACATGAGCCTTCTGGAAGTGAACCCGCTGATCGTCATGGAAAATGGCCGTCTGCGCGTTCTCGATGCCAAGGTCTCCTTCGACGGCAACGCGCTGTTCCGTCACGAGGACGTGGTTGCCCTGCGCGACACGACCGAGGAAGACGAGAAGGAAATCGAGGCTTCCAAATACGACCTCGCCTATGTCGCGCTCGACGGCAACATCGGCTGCATGGTCAATGGTGCCGGTCTCGCAATGGCCACGATGGACATCATCAAGCTCTACGGAGCCGAGCCTGCCAACTTCCTCGATGTCGGCGGCGGCGCATCCAAGGAGAAGGTGACGGCAGCCTTCAAGATCATCACCGCGGACCCGGCCGTGAAGGGCATTCTGGTCAACATCTTCGGCGGCATCATGCGCTGCGACGTCATCGCTGAAGGCGTTGTCACTGCCGTCAAGGAAGTGGGCCTGAAGGTTCCGCTGGTGGTTCGCCTAGAGGGCACCAATGTCGATCTTGGCAAGAAGATCATCAACGAAAGCGGTTTGAACGTGATCGCCGCCGATGATCTCGACGACGCCGCCAAGAAGATCGTTGCAGCCGTTAAGGGAAGCTGAGCCAAGATGTCCATTCTCGTAAACAAAGACACCAAGGTTCTCGTTCAGGGCCTGACCGGCAAGACCGGAACCTTCCACACCGAACAGGCGCTTGCCTATCATGGCACGCAGATGGTCGGCGGCATTCACCCCAAGAAGGGCGGCTCCACCTGGACCGGGCAGGGCGGTGAAGAGCTCCCGATCTTCGCATCCGTCGCCGAAGGCAAGGAAAAGACCGGCGCAAACGCATCCGTGATCTATGTCCCGCCGGCAGGCGCGGGCGCGGCCATCATCGAGGCCATCGAGGCCGAGATCCCGCTCATCGTCTGCATCACGGAAGGCATTCCGGTGATGGACATGGTTGCAGTGAAGGCGAAGCTCGACAAGTCCAAGTCGCGCCTGATCGGCCCGAACTGCCCCGGCGTCCTGACGCCGAACGAGTGCAAGATCGGCATCATGCCGGGAAACATCTTCCAGAAGGGTTCCGTTGGTATTTTGTCGCGCTCAGGCACACTCACCTATGAAGCCGTGTTCCAGACCACCAATGAAGGTCTCGGCCAGTCCACGGCGGTCGGCATTGGCGGCGACCCGGTGAAAGGCACCGAATTCATCGACATTTTGGAAATGTTCCTTGCCGACGATGAGACGAAATCGATCGTGATGATCGGTGAGATCGGTGGCTCGGCGGAAGAAGAAGCGGCCGAGTTCCTGCGCGACGAAGCCAAGAAGGGCCGTAAGAAGCCGATGGCCGGCTTCATCGCGGGCCGCACCGCCCCTCCCGGACGCACTATGGGCCACGCAGGCGCCGTGATTTCCGGCGGCAAGGGTGGCGCAGAAGACAAGATCGCGGCGATGGAAGCAGCCGGCATCAAGGTTTCGCCCTCACCGGCGCGCCTTGGCCAGACGCTCGTCGAAGCGATCAAGGGTTGAGGAAGAACGATAATCCCGGCTTGCCACACAAGTGGCAGCCGGGAACAATGTGACTGTCCGGCCATTGTTTGCCGGCGACCAAGGAGCCGGAACGCGGGTTCCGGAAATCAACATGGCACGGCAAGATCAGGCCAACGACCAGATGTCGCTCACCTCGTTCCTCTATGGTGGCAACGCCGCCTATATCGAGGAACTCTACGCCAGCTATCAGGACAACCCGGCTTCCGTCAGCGAAGACTGGCGCGACTTCTTCGGCGCACTCAAGGATGATGCCGCCGATGTAAAGAAGAACGCCGCCGGAGCCTCCTGGAAAAAGAAGAATTGGCCGCAGGCGGCCAATGGCGAGCTTGTCTCCGCCCTCGATGGCGACTGGGGCGCCGTTGAAAAGCACTTCGACAGCAAGATCAAGGACAAGGCCGCCAAGGCCGGTGCCGAGCTCTCGCCCGAAGAGACCTTGCAGGCGACCCGTGATTCCGTCCGTGCCATCATGATGATCCGCGCCTATCGCATGCGCGGTCATCTGCATGCTGATCTCGATCCGCTGGGCATCGCCAAACCGCTGGAAGATTACAACGAGCTGTCTCCTGAGGCCTACGGCTTCACGGAAGCCGACTATGATCGTCCGATCTTCATCGACCATGTGCTCGGACTCGAGACCGCCACGATCCGCCAGATGCTCGACATTCTGAAGCGCACCTACTGCTCGACGCTGGGCGTCGAGTTCATGCATATTTCCAATCCGGCCGAAAAAGCCTGGATCCAGGAGCGCATCGAAGGCCCGGACAAGGGCGTCGAGTTCACCGCCAACGGCAAAAAGGCGATCCTGCAGAAGCTGATCGAGGCCGAAGGCTTCGAGCAGTTCATCGACGTCAAATACAAGGGCACCAAGCGCTTCGGTCTCGACGGCGGTGAAGCGCTGATCCCGGCGCTCGAACAGATCATCAAGCGCGGCGGCCAGATGGGCCTGAAGGAAATCGTTCTCGGCATGGCCCACCGCGGTCGCCTGAACGTTCTCTCCCAGGTCATGGAAAAGCCGCACCGCGCCATCTTCCACGAGTTCAAGGGCGGCTCGTTCGCGCCTGACGATGTGGAAGGCTCCGGCGACGTGAAGTACCATCTCGGCGCCTCCTCAGACCGCGCCTTCGATGGCAACAATGTCCACCTGTCGCTGACCGCGAACCCCTCACACCTGGAAATCGTGAACCCGGTAGTGATGGGCAAGGCCCGCGCCAAACAGGACCAGGTGTTCGGCCGCAAGCGCGAGGAAGTGGTGCCGCCGGAAGAGCGCGCCCGCGTCATGCCGCTTTTGCTGCACGGCGATGCCGCCTTTGCCGGTCAGGGTGTTGTGGCCGAGTGCTTCGGCCTGTCGGGCCTGCGGGGACACCGGGTTGCCGGCACCGTGCATTTCATCATCAACAACCAGATCGGCTTTACCACCAATCCACGCTTCTCGCGTTCCTCGCCCTATCCTTCCGATGTGGCGAAGATGATCGAGGCGCCGATCTTCCACGTGAATGGCGACGATCCGGAAGCGGTGGTCTATGCAGCGAAGGTTGCCACCGAATTCCGCATGACCTTCCACAAGCCGGTGGTCATCGACATGTTCTGCTATCGTCGCTACGGCCACAATGAGGGCGACGAGCCTGCGTTCACACAGCCGATCATGTACCGCAAGATCCGCAAGCATACGACGACGAGCGAGATCTACGCCAAAAAGATGCTCGAAGAAGGTCTGGTCACCGAGGCTGACATCGAGAAGATGCGCGCCGACTGGCGATCGCACCTTGAAGCGGAGTTCGAGGCAGGACAAGCCTACAAGCCTAACAAGGCCGACTGGCTGGATGGTGTGTGGTCGGGTCTCAAGAAAGCCGATCACGCTGACGAGCAACGGCGCGGCAAGACAGCGGTTCCGGTCAAGACCCTCAAGGAAATCGGCAAAAAATTGACCGAAACCCCGGAGGATTTCGAAGCTCACCGCACGATCCAGCGCTTCCTTAAAAACCGTAAGGGGATGATCGACGAAGGGGCCGGCATCGACTGGGCGACGGCCGAGGCGCTCGCCTTCGGTTCGATCCTGCTCGAAGGCAACCCTGTTCGCCTTTCCGGTCAGGATTCGGAACGCGGCACCTTCTCGCAGCGGCATTCGGTGCTCTACGACCAGCGCGACGAGAACCGCTACATCCCGCTCAACAATTTGGGTCCGCAACAGGCCTATTACGAAGTCATCAACTCGATGCTTTCCGAAGAAGCCGTTCTCGGCTTCGAATATGGCTTCTCGCTCGCCGAGCCGCGCGCGCTGACGCTGTGGGAAGCGCAGTTCGGCGACTTTGCCAATGGCGCGCAGGTGGTCTTCGACCAGTTCATTTCTTCGGGCGAACGCAAGTGGCTCCGGATGTCGGGCCTCGTGTGCCTGTTGCCGCACGGTTATGAGGGACAGGGACCGGAGCACTCCTCCGCCCGCCTCGAACGCTGGCTACAAATGTGCGCGGAAGACAACATGCAGGTGGCCTACTGCTCGACGCCTGCGAACTACTTCCACATTCTGCGCCGCCAATTGAAGCGCGACTTCCGCAAGCCGCTCATTTTGATGACTCCGAAATCGCTGCTGCGCCACAAGCGCTGCGTTTCGACACTGGCCGAACTGTCCGGGGAAAGTGCGTTCCACCGCCTGTTGTGGGACGATGCGGAGCATCTGGACGGTGAGAAGATCAAGCTGGTGAAGGATTCGAAGATCCGCCGCGTGGTGATGTGCTCTGGCAAGGTCTATTACGACCTTTACGAAGAGCGCGAGAAGCGCGGCATTGACGATGTCTATCTCCTGCGTGTCGAGCAGCTCTACCCGTTCCCCGCAAAGGCCCTGATCAACGAGCTTTCGCGCTTTAAGAATGCGGAGATGGTCTGGTGTCAGGAAGAGCCCAAGAACATGGGTGCCTGGTCTTTCATTGACCCCTATCTGGAATGGGTTCTGCAGCATATCGAGGCCAAGAACACGCGCGTGCGCTACACCGGTCGTCCGGCCGCCGCATCGCCTGCGACTGGCCTTATGTCGAAGCATCTGGCGCAACTCGAGGCTTTCCTCGAAGACGCGCTCGGCGAATAGCAAGCGACGGAGAAAAACGACATGGCGACCGAGATTCGGGTTCCCACACTGGGCGAGTCCGTAACCGAGGCAACCATTGCCCGCTGGATGAAATCGGTCGGTGACACGATCGCCACTGACGAGCCACTCGTTGAGTTGGAGACCGACAAGGTTTCCATTGAAGTGCCGGCGCCCGCCGCCGGCACACTCGATGAGATCGCTGTCAAGGAAGGTGAAACCGTCGAAGTCGGCGCCCTTCTCGGCATGATTGCCGCAAGCGATGGTGCCGGCAAAGCAAAACCAGAAACCAATCAGGCCGGCGATAAGTCGCCCGGTAGCAAAGAAACCCAGGAGGCAACCATGGCTGGCGGCGGAAAAATCGTCGAGGTGAATGTTCCATCAGCGGGCGAATCCGTCACCGAAGCTCAGGTCGGCGAGATCTACAAGAAGGTCGGCGACGCGGTGAAAACCGATGAAGCCATTCTCGAGCTCGAAACCGACAAGGCTGCCCAGGAAGTGATGTCGCCGGTCGACGGCGTGATCACTGAGATGGTGATTGCCTCGGGTGACGAGGTCGAAGTCGGGGCACTTCTCCTGCGCATCGAACAGGGAGCCTCTGCCGGCGCAACAGCGCACAAGGCCGACAAGCCGGCCGAGAAGGAAGCCCCCGCGGCGAAGAAGGATGACGATGATGGACGTCCGCCCGCACCCTCTGCTCAGAAGCTGATGACAGAAAAGGGTATGAAGGCCTCGGACGTTGCCGGTTCCGGCAAAGAAGGCCAGGTGCTGAAGGGCGATGTGCTGGCAGCGCTTGAAGGCGGCGCACCGAGTTCACCGGCTGAAAAACCCAAAGCAGCCCGCCCCGCCTCTCCGGCCGAGGACGAGAACCGTGAAGAGCGTGTGAAGATGACACGCCTGCGTCAGACCATCGCGCGCCGCCTCAAGGATGCGCAGGACAGTGCCGCCATGCTCACCACCTTCAACGAGGTGGACATGACGGCGGTCATGGAGATGCGCAAGAAGTACAAGGAGCTCTTCGAGAAGAAGCATGGCGTGAAGCTCGGCTTCATGGGCTTCTTCACCAAGGCGGTGTGCCATGCGCTGAAGGAGATCCCGGCTGTGAATGCCGAGATCGACGGCACGGACATCATCTATAAGAACTTCTGCCATATCGGCGTAGCGGTCGGCACCGACCGTGGTCTCGTCGTGCCGGTGGTGCGCGATGCCGACCAGATGTCTATCGCCGAGGTGGAGAAGGAAATCGGTCGTCTGGGTCTCGCCGCCCGCGATGGCAAGCTCTCCATGGCCGACATGCAGGGCGGCACCTTCACCATCTCCAATGGCGGTGTCTACGGTTCGCTGATGTCCACCCCGATCCTGAATGCGCCGCAATCGGGCATTCTGGGCATGCACAAGATCCAGGAGCGGCCAATGGTGGTCGGCGGCCAGATCGTCATCCGCCCGATGATGTATCTCGCACTTTCCTATGATCACCGCATCGTGGATGGCAAGGAAGCTGTGACGTTTCTCGTGCGCATCAAGGATGTGCTCGAGGATCCGGAACGACTGGTCCTCGACCTCTAGAAAAGCCGGGCGCGGAAGGCGGATGTCTTTCGCGCCCTTGTCCATCCGGCGAGATCAGGAATGGCAATGATGCAGGCAGCAAAGACACTTCTGGTGACAGGCGGGAGCCGCGGCATCGGCGCTGCGCTCTGTCGACTGGCGGCCAGCGCGGGATATCGTGTAGCAGTCAATTATGTCGCCAACCCTGACGCAGCCGAAACCGTGGTCCGAAATATCGAACAAGCGGGCGGCGAGGCCTTCGCCGTCAAGGCTGACATGGCCGAGGAAACCGAAATCCTGGCCATGTTTGAGGCCGTTGACCGGCGCTTTGGCCGGCTCGATGCTCTTGTCAACAATGCCGGCATCGTCGACCGCAAGGCGCGCGTCGACGAAATGGACCTCGCTCGCTTTGAGCGCATGATGCGTATCAATGTGATCGGCACGATGCTGTGCGCCCGCGAGGCGGTGAAGCGTATGTCCACACGCCACGGCGGCAAGGGCGGTGCCATCGTCAACATATCTTCCATCGCTGCAGTGCTTGGTTCGGCAGGCGAATATGTGGATTACGCAGCCTCCAAGGCAGCGGTCGATACCTTCACAATGGGGCTCGCCCGCGAGGTCGCCGAAGAAGGCGTTCGCGTAAACGCCGTGCGGCCCGGCATCACCGATACCGAAATCCACGCCTCCGGCGGCCAGCCGGATAGGGCGCAGCGGCTTTCGGGTCTGATCCCCATGAAACGGCCTGGCACGGCAGAGGAAATCGCCCGCGCCGCGCTCTGGCTTCTCTCCGATGAGGCGTCCTACTCCACCGGCGCTATTCTCAATGTCAGCGGCGGCCGATAGCCGGCGCAACGGAATTCAGGAAAGGCAGGAACATGTCCTATGATCTCGTCGTGATCGGCACCGGCCCCGGCGGCTATGTCTGCGCCATCAAGGCGGCTCAACTCGGCCTCAAGACGGCCGTTGTCGAGAAGCTCTCCACTCACGGCGGCACCTGCGTCAATGTCGGCTGCATTCCCTCCAAGGCGCTGCTGCACGCAACGGAAATGTTCGCGGAAGCCGGCCATGGCCTCGCCGATCTCGGCGTCGAGGTGGGCAAGCCCAAGCTCAATCTCAAAAAGATGATGGAGCACCGCGTCAAGACGGTCGAGCAGAACACCAAGGGTCTCGACTTCCTGATGAAGAAGAACAAGATCGATGTCCTTCGCGGCTTTGGCAGCATCGCCGGCAAAGGCAAGGTCAGCGTTAAGAGCGACGACGGCAAGGAACAGACTGTCGAGACGAAGAACATCGTCATCGCCACCGGTTCCGACGTCGCCGGCATTCCCGGCGTCGACGTGACGTTCGACGAGAAGGTGATCGTCTCGTCAACCGGCGCGCTGGAGCTTGCCAAAGTGCCGGAACACATGGTGGTTGTCGGCGGCGGCGTGATCGGCCTCGAGCTCGGTTCCGTCTGGGCCCGTCTCGGCGCCAAGGTGACCGTGGTCGAATATCTCGACACCATTCTTGGCGGCATGGACGGTGAGGTCGCCAAGCAGTTTCAGCGCATGCTCGGCAAGCAGGGTTTCGAGTTCAAGCTCGGCGCCAAGGTCACGGATGTGGCCAAGGCCGGCAAGGGCGCAAAGGTGACCTTTGAGCCGGCAAAGGGCGGTGATGCGGAAACCGTCGAAGCAGATGTGGTTCTTATCGCCACCGGCCGCAAGCCGTACACAGAGGGCCTTGGCCTTGATGCCGTGGGGGTGGAGCTGGATGAGCGCGGACGCGTAAAGACCGACGGGCATTTCAAGACGAATGTCGATGGCATCTACGCGATCGGCGACGTGATCGCAGGCCCGATGCTCGCGCACAAAGCCGAGGACGAAGGCGTCGCAGTGGCCGAAATCCTCGCCGGACAGGCCGGGCACGTGAACTATGATGTGATCCCTGGCGTGGTCTACACCAGCCCGGAAGTTGCATCCGTCGGTAAGACCGAAGAAGAGCTGAAAAAGGCCGGCGTGGAATACAACGCCGGCAAATTCCCCTTCTCGGCCAACGGTCGCGCCCGCTCCATGCTCAAGACCGACGGCTTCGTGAAAGTGCTTGCCGACAAGAAGACGGATCGCGTGCTGGGCGTTCACATCGTCGGCTTCGGCGCCGGCGAGATGATCCATGAGGCAGCGGTTCTGATGGAGTTCGGCGGCTCGTCGGAAGACCTGGCCCGCACCTGCCACGCACACCCCACCATGTCGGAAACGGTCAAGGAAGCGGCTCTCGCCACCTTCGCCAAGCCGATCCACATGTAATCCGACAGGGATTTAAACAACGACGAAGCCCCGAAGCGAAAGCTTTTGGGGCTTTTTTACTCACCATCACCGGTGGGAACACTGTCGTTGACAGCCCCCGGCACCGTGGTGACATGCGGACCGAAGAGGCCGCTTCCTGAAATTGTCATGAAGACGAGTATGGCGATCACGGCGACGACGGCGCCAATCACAAACCCGCGCGTTCCCGCCGAGCTTGCGGAACGGTGTTTGGGATTCTCGTTTGGGTTTTCGTCTTGCATGACGTCACTCCAAAAGCCCTCCCCAGCACCATCAATACGATAACACGCGTTTAGTTAGCCGGAACCCTAAATCTACCGCATCCCTTCAACGGAATAACCTTGTGCACGCAAAAGTTCGATGAGCCCTTCCTCCCCGGGGAGGTGCAACGCTCCAACGGCGATAAAGGCATTGCCCTTCTCCAGTATCGGCTGCACTCGTTCAGCCATTGTTCCATTGCGCGCTTTGACCATTGCCTGATCGAAGGCAGCGTAATCTCCCGGAGTGTCTTCCTGCTCGGGGATTGCAGCACGAATAAGTGGCCAGAACATTCCGGTTTCCCCCTCCGCATAGAGAGAGATCATGGTTTCCATGATATCGTTGAGGCCATCACCCAGCGCCAACGTCTCCACGAGGCCTCGCACATGCATCTCCATAGGCAGAGAGGCCATGGCGTCCAGTTGCTCAACCGCCGTCTCAAGACCCAGAAGCTCTTTGCCGGCGTTTTGCGCATCCTCGGCGAGTTTAACGTCCAGGATCGGCATCCCGGCTTCCTTGCGCTGGATTTCGCAGGCAGGCAACGCCACCAGCGAGATCAACATCCAGGGTTTCATCTTCTTCACGCTGGCAAACGGAATGCCGCGGTGCTCAAGCGCATTCGCCACCAATTGACGCTCGGCCCCAGCCAGGTGATCTCCAAGCGTTTCCCTGCCGGTGAACATCATCAGGTCCGGACGTTTGAACATGGCCGCAGCCATTTTCGACTGATCGAGAATATCGGTCGTTTCGATGACAACGCGTTCGGCCGCGTCGAAAGCTTCACGAGCATCGGCGGGAAGAGAAACCACGCGTGGATCACTCATATGCATCGTGCCGAATAGATAAGAGGGCGCAAGGCCCTCCTTTTCAACCCGCCAAAGGAGTCCGCTGCCATTCGGCGTGTCCGCTGCCTGTCGTCGCACCTCTTCAAGGGCGGCCGGGTTCTCTGCGGCGAGTTCCGTCAGGAGGTTTGTGCCCGAACAGACAATCTCATCCGCCTTTGCCGGCTTTGCCATCGACAGGCCGAGGACCAGCGCCAGCAGCAGGAAAAGCGGAAAGGCAGCAGCGCACAGAAAAAGGCGGTCAACAAACTGCTCGGTCGCGGTGGTGGCTTTTGCATGCGTTTTCATGGCGCCACGCTAGCGGAAAATGACGGCCAAACTGTTAATCAGCCACCGCAAATTGCGCCGAACGAGATCAGGCTCGCGGATGGGCGGCGTCATAAATTTCCAGAAGCCGGGCAGTATCCACCCCGGTGTAGACCTGCGTGGTGGAGAGGCTGGCATGGCCGAGCAACTCCTGGATCGCGCGCAAATCGCCACCCCGCCCGAGAAGATGGGTTGCAAAGGAATGCCTAAGCGCGTGGGGTGTCGCTGTCTCCGGCAGGTTGAGCGCAGAGCGCATCCGCTTAATCTCACGTTGGATAATGGCAGGCTGCAAAGGACCGCCACGCGCGCCGCGAAAAAGCGGTTTGTCAGCCTCCAGATGGTAGGGGCAAAGGCGTTGATACTCGGCAACCGCTTCCAGGGATACCGGCAGCACCGGCACCATTCGCGTCTTGCCGCCCTTGCCGGTAATCCTGAGCCCCCCCTGACGCAGCGCCCCAAGCTGCCCACCGAGAAGCCCTAGCGCCTCTGAAATGCGAAGCCCGGCTCCATAAAGCAGCGTGAAGACGGCGGCATTCCGCGCCGCGATCCATGGTTCTTCGGCCAGTTGCCCCTCGCCAGAGGCGACCTTGCGCGCATCGGCGGCCGTCAGCGGCTTGGGTAGCGCGCGCGGCGCACGCGGCGCCTTCAGCGCTGCGGCAGCCGCCGCATTCACCAGCCCCCGTCGCTCCAGGTGACGCAGAAACGAGCGAACCCCGGCAAGCCCGCGCCCGAGCGTGCGGGCTCCCGCACCCCTGCCCCGCCGAAAGGCCAGAAAGGCGCGCAGGTCCGCCGGGCGCAACTCGGCAATGTCAGCGAGACCCGGTGCCTCGCCGCAATGCCCTGTAAGGAATTGCAGAAACTGCCGCGTGTCGCGCTCATAGGCATCGACGGTCAGCGCGGAAAGACGCCGCTCATCGACCAGCGCGGCGAGCCAGGCTGCGCGCGCCTTGTGCAGATCGGGTTTTGCGGAAATGAGAAAATCCTGGTTCATGCGGCGCATTCTGAACCAGTCTGGTTAGCGAGCGGTGAAGGCAGCCGTGAGGTCGGAGCCGTTTTGCAAGAGCTGCTATGCGCCCTCAACCTCCTCGCGCAGCATCTCCAGCTCCAGCCATTCCTGTTCCATCGTCTCCCGGCTCGCGCGCTTTTCATCAAGCTCTTTGGAAAAGCGCTGAAACGCGGCTGCATCGCGCGTGTAGAGGTTTGGATCGGCAAGTTTTTCTTCCAGAGCAGCGATTTCGTCAGCCAACTCATCGATCTTCTTCGGCAGCGTCTCCAGCGCGAATTTCTGTTTGTAGGAAAGCTTTTTCGAGGCCGGTTTGGGCGCGGCAGCGTTGTCCGCGGGCTTCGTCTTCTGCTGCTCGGCACTGCGCGCCTTCCGCCGTTCCAGCTCTTCGCCCTTGCGCTGCGCCATCATATCTGAATAGCCGCCGGCGTACTCGATCCAGCGGCCATCGCCGGCTGGCGCGATGGTGCTTGTCACTGTGCGGTCGAGGAAATCACGGTCATGGCTGACAAGCAGCACCGTGCCCGGAAAGTCCTCGACAAGCTCCTGCAGGAGGTCGAGGGTTTCCATGTCGAGATCGTTGGTGGGCTCATCGAGTACCAGTAGATTGGCCGGCCGCGCGAGGAGCCGGGCCAGAACCAAGCGCGCGCGCTCCCCCCCCGAGAGCTCGCGGATCGGCGTGCGCGCCTGCTCTGGTTTGAACAAAAAGTCCTTCATGTAGGAAACGACATGCCTTTCCTGCCCGTTGACGACGACGCTATCGCCGCGCCCATCGGTCAGGAAGTGAGAGAGCGTCTCCAGCGGGTCAAGAGATCGCTTCTGATCTAAAATGGCGATTTCGAGATTGGCACCGAGCCGCAGCGACCCCTCGTCGGGCTGGAGCTTGCCGGTAAGCAGATTGATCAAGGTCGTTTTGCCGGCGCCATTGGGGCCCACAAGACCGATCCGGTCGCCGCGCAGAACTCGCGCGGAAAAGTCTTTCACCACCTGCAACCCGTCATAGGACTTGGCAAGCCCCTTCGCCTCGATGACGAGCTTGCCGGATTCGGCAGCGTCGCTTGCCGCCATGGTGGCCACGCCCTCCGCGCCGCGGTGGCTGCGGTGTTTCTCGCGCAGCGCCTGCAACTCTCCCAGACGGCGCACATTGCGCTTGCGGCGCGCGGTCACACCGTAGCGCAACCAGTGCTCTTCACGCTCGATCTTGCGCGCAAGCTTATGCTGCTCGCGCTCTTCCTCTTCGAGCACCTGATCGCGCCAGTCCTCGAAATAGGCAAACCCCTTGTCGAGCCGGCGCGTCACTCCCCGGTCGAGCCACACGGTTGCGCGACTTACCTTTTCCAGAAATCGGCGGTCATGCGAGATGGTGACCAAAGCGGAAGAGGTCCGTTGCAACTCTTCCTCAAGCCACTCGATCGTGGCAAGGTCGAGATGGTTTGTCGGCTCATCGAGCAGCAGCAAATCCGGCTCCGGCGCAAGCACGCGGGCCAGTGCCGCACGGCGCGCCTCGCCGCCAGAAAGCGTCGCCGGGTCTTCATCCCCCGTGAGCCCCAGCCGGTCGATGACAAGCGCCACCCGGTTGATGTCGTCGGCAGGCCCAAGCCCCGCCTCCACATAGGCGCGCACGGTCGCGAACCCCTGCCAGTCAGGCGTCTGCGGCAAATAGCGTATGGTTGCTGTCGGCTGGCGGAAGATCTCGCCATCCTGCGGCTCCACGAGCCCGGCGGCAATCTTCAACAGGGTCGACTTGCCGGAGCCATTGCGCCCCACCAGCGCAAGCCGCTCGCCGGGGCCGACCATCAGCGCGGCACCGGCCAGCAGCGGCGTGCCACCGAAGGTCAAACGAATATCATCCAGCTTTAAAAGTGGCGGCGCCATGGTTCAGCGTTCTCCGTCATGCAGTAGATGCGCCATGAACAGCGCCCGGCCCTTTTTCAAGGTTATCGAGAGGTCGCCCTTAACGACATTGGAAAGTGTCAGCGATGATCCGAAGGGCACCTCCACGGCATCGAGCGGCCATTTCGCACCTTCGACTGTAAGGCCGGAAAGCTCCGAAAAGCCGAGAATCGAAAACAGTGTGCCATCAGCATAGGCGAAACTGTGACGCCGCCCCGGGACGAGCGGCACGCCTTCCTGATGCCCGCTCGTCAGCTTCGCGGCAATGCCGCGTTCGGAGAGCTGCAATGCCTGCGCGAAATGCAGGAACATGTGGTCGGCCCGTTCGCCTCCGAAAGCACCGGCCAGCAGAAGGCTTGTCGCCCCGGCCTCCAGAGCTGCCGCGATCGCGATCTCGCCGTCGGTCTTGTCCTTCTCGGAGGGGAAGGTGCGGCGCGCCACGTCGGCATAGGCATCCTCAAACCCGTCGGGCACGGAATCGAAGTCCCCCACCCAGAGCTCGGGCTTCACATCCAGAAGCGCAGCATGGCGCATGCCCGAATCCGCTGCGATGATGCGGCTGTCGGCGATTTCGGCATCAAGCGCCGGTGTCCGGGTGAGGTCTCCGCCAAGGAGAAGGGTAAAACGGCTCATGGGCGAGGCCCATATCATGCCGGCGGGCCAGCGCCAACGGCGTTTGCGCCATTCACCCCCCTTGCGGAGCTGCGCACCGCGCCCTATTTTTTCCCGTCGCTCTAACGGGGTGCCGGCGCATTGTCGGCTGAGAGGCTTGGGAAGCACCCAACCAACCCGCGGAACCTGATCCGGCTTATACCGGCGGAGGGATTAGACGCTTTTCATTCAGCGCCTCATTCCCAGACCAGAAAAGAGGAGGCGCAGATGCGCACCACCACCCTGCTTTCCACGCTGGCGCTCGGCGCGCTGGTCCTTTCCGGCCAGGCATTCGCCCAGGAAAAGCTCACCGTGTACACCTATGAGAGCTTCACATCCGACTGGGGCCCAGGCCCACAGGTGGAGAAGGCGTTTGAGGCAGAATGCGGCTGCGACGTGGAATTCGTTTCGGTCGCCGATGGCGTGGCACTGCTCAACCGTGTCCGGCTTGAGGGCAGCTCCACGAAAGCCGACATCGTGCTCGGCCTCGACAATAATCTTCTCCACGAGGCGCGGGAAACCGGCCTCTTCGCCCCCCACGGTATTGATACGGCCAAGCTAGAGGTGCCCGGCGGCTTTGAGAACGACATTTTCGTTCCCTTCGATTATGGCTATTTCGCCTTTGTCTACGACACCGAAGCCATCGAGACACCACCGGCAAGCCTGAAGGAACTGGTGGAGGCCGAGGGTGATCTGAAGATCGCCATCCAGGATCCACGCACCTCCACGCCGGGCCTAGGTCTTCTGCTCTGGGTCAAGGCCGTCTATGGCGACGAGGCGGCCACCGCCTGGAGCCGGCTGCAGGACAAGGTGCTGACGGTGACACCCGGCTGGAGCGAGGCCTATGGACTGTTCACCAGCGGTGAGGTTCCCATGGTGCTCTCCTACACCACCTCGCCCGCCTATCACCGCATCGCCGAAGACACCGAGCGCTACAAGGCAGCCAGCTTCGCGGAAGGCCACTATCTGCAGGTGGAAGTGGCGGCACAGACGGTTGCGGGCGCAAAAAACCCGCTGGCGCAGAAATTCCTCGCCTTCATGATTGGTCCCGGCTTTCAGGACGCCATTCCCGAAACCAACTGGATGTTCCCGGCCGGAGAAACCTCCGGCAAGTTGAATCCGGTTTTCGACGAACTCGTCAAACCGACCAAAACGCTCGAGTTCCCGCCTGAAGAGGTGGCAAAGAACCGGAAGACATGGGTCGATGAGTGGCTTTCGGTGATGAGCCGCTAAGCACACCCCGGTGCCAGCCATGGACAGACGCATAACCGCAGGGCGCGTCGCGCTAGCGGCCGTCGGCCTGCTTGTCAGCGGAGCCTTTATCGGCCTCGCATTGGAAGCGGCACGCCAGGGTTCTGGCGTGCTGGATGCGTTCGATGCATGGCTTCTGCGCATTGCCCGTTTCACGCTCTGGCAGGCCCTGCTTTCCACGCTGCTCTCCGTGCTCCCTTCGATCCTTCTGGCGCGTGCGCTGGCGCGGCATCCGGCCTTTCCGGGACGTGCCTTCATCCTGCGCCTGTTCGCCGTGCCGCTTGCGCTGCCAGCCATTGTCGCTGCCCTTGGCGTGCTCGCGCTCTATGGCCGCGCGGGCTTCTTCGCGCCATTCCTGTCGGTCGCCTTCAACGAGCACTGGCCTGGCATCTATGGCCTTTCGGGCATTCTGGTCGCCCATGTCTTCTTCAACCTGCCGCTCGCAACGCGGCTCTTCCTGAACGCGCTTGAAAGCGTGCCGGCAGACCAGTGGCGTCTTGCAGCCCAGCTTGGCATGGGTGCGCGCGCCTCGTTCCGGTTTCTCGAATGGCCGGCCATGCGCGCTGCCCTGCCCGGCATTGCCGGGCTCGTTTTCATGCTGTGCGTCACGTCCTTCACCATCGTCTTGCTACTCGGAGGGGGCCCGCGCGCGACCACCCTCGAAGTAGCGATTTATCAGGCCTTGCGCTTCGACTTCGACCCTGCCCGTGCACTGGTGCTCACCCTCATTCAGGTGGCCTTGGCGGGCAGCATCGTGTTGGCAATGAGCCGCCTCGGCGCATCCTTCAGCGGCGACGCAAACCTCCCCGTCGCACCCCGACGGATCGTCTGGCATACGCCCGCAGAGACCGGTTTTAACGCAGCCCTCATCCTTGTCGCCCTCTTCTTCGTTGCAGGGCCGATGGCGGCAACCGTGGTCGCTGGCCTGAAAGCCGATCTCGGACGCCTTGCCACCGAAAGCGCGGTCTTTGCGGCCACGGCCACCAGCCTTGTTTTCGCGAGCCTGTCGGCCCTCCTGTGCCTCATCCTGTCACTGGCACTGGTCGCCGCCCGGCGCGCGCTGGAAATGAAACGCGGCGCCCTGCCCGCGACCCTGCTGGAACGCGCAACCGACAGCGGTGCTGCCATGGTGCTCATCGTTCCGCCGCTGGTCATCGGCGCGGGCTGGTTTATTCTCCTGCGCCACGTGGGCAATGTCTTCGCCTTCGCGCCGGTCATGGTCGTCACGGTCAATGCGGTGATGGCCATGCCCTTCGCCATCCGTGCCATTCGTCCGGCTTATGATGCCGCCAGTGCCCGCCATGAAAGACTGTGTCTCTCACTTGGCATTACCGGGTGGAGCAGGCTACGCCTTGTCGACTGGCCGGCGCTCAAACGCCCCGCCGCCACCGCACTCGCCTTCGCTGCCGCCCTATCTCTGGGCGATCTCGGCGTCATCGCCCTGTTCGGCTCCGATCAGGTGCAGACGCTGCCCTATCTCCTGCTGCAGCGCATGGGCAGCTACCGCACGGCAGATGCCGCCGGCCTCGCTCTTTTCCTGGGGCTTCTCTGTCTGGCATTGATGTTCATCGCCGATCGTCTCGGCAGGGAGAAGACATGATCAAGACCGCCGCTGGACATGGTGCCAAAATCGCTCTGGAAGCGCTGCAATTCGCTTATCCGGGGGGGAGGCCGATGGCGTTCGAGGCGACAATCGCGCCATCCGATATTGTCGCCGTGATGGGCCCAAGCGGTTCGGGCAAATCAACGCTGCTCAGTCTTATAGCCGGCTTCGAGAAACCCACCGCGGGCCGTGTTCTCATAAATGGCGAAGATGTTTCCCGACTCAATCCTCATCGCAGGCCTGTTTCCATGGTGTTTCAGGAAAACAATCTCTTCGCGCATCTCACCGTCGCCCAGAATGTGGGGCTAGGCCGCTCGGCTTCCCTGAGATTGTCCGATGAAGACCGGACAGCGATCTCGGATGCCCTCGCCAGAACCGGCCTTGCCGGCAAGGAAGACCGGTTGCCCCAAGCGCTCTCAGGTGGAGAGCGCCAGCGTGTGGCACTTGCCCGCGTGTTAATCCGCAGACGCCCCGTCCTTCTGATGGACGAACCCTTCGCTTCGCTCGGACCGGCCCTGCGTGATGAAATGCTCGAACTCATCGCCGACCTGCACGCCGCGCAAGGAATGACCATCCTGATGGCGACGCATGATCCACGCGATGCAGAGCGGCTTTGTAAATCGATGGTCTTCGTGGAAGAAGGCCAGATTTCCGCCACGGGCACAACCGATGCGTTTATCTCCGGCGAGGCATCGGACGCCTTCAACCGCTATATAGGCGCGCGCCGCGAAATCAACTAAGCTCCAAGAAATGGATTCCCCTTTTGCAGCTTATGCGCTAGACGATGCCCTCGATGGGACATGATGCAATGCTGAGGGAACCAAAAGCGCGGCTGGCTGGTTGAGGCTGGTCATGCTTTGGACAAGATCAACCGGAAGGACATTCACTTGTCCAATCGAGCGCCCGCTACCATGAATTTCCTGCCGCCCGCGCGGTCATCGTCGCGCAAAACTGTCCTGGCCCTGACGCTCACCGCGCTCCTGTCCGGCTGCCAGATGATCCCGACCGATACGGGCAGTTTCATGCCGTCCTCCAACCCGGTCACCGTGGACACGGTGACACGCGGTGATCGGCTGGCTCGGCTGGCCCGCCAACAGCACCCGCGCATCCTGCAGACCTATGGCGGCGAATATTCCGACGCGAAGCTCGAGCGAATGGTGGCCAAGGTCGTCGGCTCGCTGACGTTGGACGAACAAAACACTGGCGCCGCCTATCGGATCACGATACTCAATTCACCGAACGTGAACGCTTTTGCCCTCCCCGGCGGCTATCTTTATGTCACACGCGGGCTTTTAGCGCTTGCCAACGATTCGGCGGAGCTTGCTGCTGTCCTGGCGCATGAAATGGCACATGTCACAGCCAATCATGGCATTGAGCGACAGAAACTCGAAGCGGAAGAAAAATTCGCTTCAAAAGTGGTGAATGAAGTGGTCGGCGGACGCGATCAGGCGGCTCAGGCCGCGCTGGTGCGCGGCAAACTGCGACTTGCCCAGTTCTCCCGCAATCAGGAACTTGAAGCTGATCGCATCGGTATCCAGACAACCGCCCATGCTGGGTTTGACGCCTTCGCGGCGGCACGCTTTCTCCAGGCGATGGATGCTTATCAAGGCTTTCGCAGCATCAGCGGCGCGACCGATGCCAGCCTCGACTTTCTGGCAAGTCACCCAAATGCGCCGCGCCGTATCGAGCTCGCGCAGCGCCATGCCCGCGAACTGCAGCAACCCAACGCGGCAGGGACGAGGGATCGCGAAGCCTTCCTTGCCGGCATTGATGGCATGATCTATGGCGATTCTCCGGAAGAGGGTTTCGTCCGCGGACGCGACTTTCTTCATCCGGGGCTGGGCGTCGCCTTCCGTGTACCGCAGGGGTTCATCATCGACAACTCGGCAAAGGCTGTTACCGCCGTCGGACCTGAAGACATTGCGGTCCGTTTTGATGGCGCCACCGTTCCGCAGGGTACATCCCTGACAGATTACCTGACGAGTGGATGGGTGGCCGGTTTGGAGCCTGAAACAATCCGAACTCTGACCATCAACGGCTATCCGGCTGCCAATGGTCGCGCGAGCGCCGATGGATGGCAGTTTGATGTCACGGTGATCCGCTCGGGCGGGCAGGTTTATCGCCTGCTGACCGCCGCGCCCGCAACGAGCGGAGACCTCGAGAGGGTTGCAAATTCAGTCGGTCAAAGCTTCCGTGTACTAAATCAGGCGGAGCGTGCAGCACTCACACCTCTGCGGATCCGCGTGGTCACTGTTCAACCTGGCGAGACGCTGGCTTCCCTGGCCGCGCGCATGCGTGGGGTGGATCGGAAAGTGGAGCTTTTCCGGCTGCTGAACGCTCTTGGTCCCGGTGCGTCACCTGCAGCGGGCACCAGGGTGAAAATCGTCACTGATCAATAGCACTTCACGCACCCAAGGGCGCTGCATAGGCTCAGGCTGCTCCGCCAAGAAGTGCAGGATGCTCGCGCACAAGCACGCTGCGCAACTTTTCGATCGCCCTGCTTTCGATCTGGCGTACCCGTTCCTTCGAAATCCCCAGCGCGGTGCCGAGCGCCTCGAGTGTTGCTCCTTCGTCTGACAGACGACGCTCACGTATGATCTGAAGTTCGCGCCGATCCAGAATGTCGAGAGCCTTGGAGAGCCAGACTGCCCGGCGCTCGCCATCTATCATGTGTTCTACGGTTTCATCCACTGGATCGTCATCAGAAGGTATGAATTCCATCCGCTCTGCAGAAGCCTCTCCTTCGTCGCGCATCGGCGCATTTAGTGAGAGGTCAGGCCCGGACAGCCTTGCATCCATCATCGCCACATCAGCCGGCGAGACACCGAGAAGCTTGGCCGCCTCTTCATGTATTTCGCCAGAGGTCCCCATACTCTTCTGCAGCTTTGCCTTCAGGCGGCGAAATTTGAAGAAAAGCGCCTTCTGGGCGGAACTCGTTCCACCGCGAACGATCGACCAGTTGCGCAAGACGTAGTCCTGCATTGAAGCTCGTATCCACCATGTCGCATATGTTGAAAAACGCACGCCGCGCTCGGGATCAAATCGAGCCGCAGCCTCCAGCAACCCGATATGGCCTTCCTGTATGAGGTCAGCCATTGGAAGACCGAAATTTCGGAAACGGGCCGCCATGGCGATGACAAGCCGCATGTGTGATACGGTCAGTTGATGAAGTGCCTGTTGATCTTGCTTTTTCGACCAGCGCTTCGCCAGATCTTGTTCTTCTTCCAACGCCAGATATGGCGCTTTCATCGCATTTTGGATCAGTTTGCGTTCAGCCCGGTCTTGCATCATGCACTCCCGCGTTACCGCCCGCGACCTCCCACTAAAGGAATGCGAGCCACCAAGCCCATGCGCATCAGCTTCGCGCATGTGCCGTTAAAACGTTCAAAGCGTCGTTGACGCCCCGTTCAAACATTCACGGCCACGCCAATTGCGGACGTCTCGCAGACTTTGAAAGAGCCTCCTGAAGAACCACCGTAAAACGAGGTTCCGCAGAGCCCGGCCACCAGACATCACTTAAAGTAACGAGTCGGAAACAGAAAAAGTTCCAGCAGGGAGCCGGCAGGACTCCGAACAACAAAAAACCCGGCTGAAAAGCCGGGTTTTTTTATAATCCGTTAGAGAGCGCGTTTATGCCGCCTCATCCTTCTCAGCTTCCTCATTGTCAGCCTTCGCGCCACGGCGCGGGCCCTTGTTGAGGTTTGTCTCGATCAGGCGCACGGCTTCCGTCTCCGACATGCGGTTGACGGCCGCGATCTCGCGCGCCATGCGGTCGAGTGCAGCTTCATAAAGCTGACGTTCTGAATAGGACTGCTCCGGCTGATTGTCGGCACGGTAAAGATCACGCACGACTTCCGAAATGGAGATCAGATCGCCCGAATTGATCTTTGCATCATATTCCTGCGCGCGGCGCGACCACATGGTGCGCTTGACGCGAGCACGGCCCTGAACAACTTTGAGCGCACGGTCGACATAGTCGGTCTCCGCAAGCTTGCGCATGCCAATAGACGTTGCCTTGGCAACCGGCACCTTGAGGCGCATCTTGTCTTTCTGAAAATCGATGACGAACAATTCCAGCTTGTGACCGGCGACTTCCTGCTCTTCGATCGTAACGATCTGCCCGACACCATGCGCCGGATACACGATATATTCGCCAGTTTTGAAGCCCTGACGCTGCGCCGATTTCTTCTGCTGGGTGGTCATCCGCCTAACACTCCTGTTCTAGTGGGGCATGCCGGAACCGCCTCGCCTCGACGATACCCTGTGCCCATACGCCTGCCGGCTTTTTTTGGACGCATGAAAGATTTCGAGCTCTGGGAAAGGGTGACAGCCCTGCACCGAAGGCCCGCCACGCAAACCAATACACCCTGACCCAGATAGCCCCGGTCCGGATTTTGAGCCCCACCTTTCAGTGATTAGTCTGTGTGCGCCATCAAAAGACGTGTTGTCACCGGCATGATTTTACGAAGCTACCACAAAAAGCCGATAGAATCAAGAATTTGACGCATGTGCGAAGATGTCGCGGCAGAATCCTGCGCGAACGCCCCGTCTTTCAGCATTATGCCCCGCGGACGAAAACCGCGCTCAATCCCCTTCGCCAGGCTCCGGCGAAAAGTACTGCTCCAGCTTGTTCTCGACACCGTCAAATTCCTTGGCGTCTGCCGGAGGCTCTTTCTTGGCAGTAATGTTGGGCCATTTTTCGGCATATTCGGAATTGAGCTGAAGCCAGCTATCCAGGCCCGGCTCAGTGTCTGGCTTGATCGCCTCTGCCGGGCATTCCGGTTCACAGACACCACAATCGATGCACTCATCCGGGTGGATGACGAGCATGTTTTCACCCTCATAGAAACAATCTACCGGACAAACCTCTATACAGTCCATGTACTTGCACTTGATGCAATTGTCGGTGACGATATAGGTCATAGGTGCTCTCGGCTGACAGCTTCTTGGAATGTCGAGTGGTGAGGTATCGCCTTTGAAGGGCGGTTGCAAGGCCCGTTATTGCGCTGCAATCGTCGCAGGCGAAATCCCATTCCTACCGTTCGAGACCTGACTTCGGCTTCATCCATCGTCGCGCCACCGATCCAGAGCGCGACGTTCCTTTTTGGTCGGGCGCCCGGCCCCCAAATCGCGCTTTGGTGTCATCGTCGCCGCCACGATCTCCTTCGGCAGTGCAGGTGGCGTCATGTCCTCGTAGAGTGTACGCGCCTCTTCAGCGGGGCCGCGCCGCGCTCCAGGCGCGAGAACACGGTACACGAGGACACGCCGGTCGAGAGAAATGGTGAGCACGTCGCCCACCTTGATCTGGTAGGCGGCCTGCTCAATCTTGTTGCGGTTCACGCGCACTCTTCCGGCCTGAGCGAGTTTGGCGGCGAGTGAACGTGATTTTACCACTCGTGCAAAGAACAGCCACTTATCAATGCGCTGCCGTTCTAAAACCGTCCCGCTCATTGCATGGGCTACTTTTTCAACTGATCTTTCAGTGCAGCTAGCTTGGCAAAGGGCGAATCCGGATCGACCCGTGCCGGCCGCTCCTCGCGTTGACGGAGCTGAGCGCCCTTGCGCTTGAAGTTCTGCTTGTCACCGTCCTTACGCGCAGGCTTGCCGCGCTTTTGGGCGCCGTCGCGCTCCTGACGCCCTCGCCCCTGCTGACGCTGATTTGCCTTGCCCGCGCCATGACGCTTGCGCCCGTCAAAACGAGCTTGCCGCCAGATAAGAACCAGCTTGGGCTCCTCCTCTTCGCTGACTGCCTTTTCGGCCTGAGCCTCGGGATCGAGGACTTCAGCCGCCGCCTCAGGCTTTTCATCCGCGTGGTGCTCAATAGCAGCTGCCGCGGTTTCTGCAGACGTGGCCGCTACGACAGCCTCCCCCTCTGCTCCGCCCTTTGGCTGGGCGGCAACCACTTCGGCTTGCGTGGCAGTTTCCGCACTCTCGGCCACAGCCTCGGCGGGCTCGGCATCCTCAACCTTCTGAGCGGCATCCTTTTCCACAGCCGCCTCGTCCAGCGCCCTCAGATGTGCGGCCACCTCTTCGGCTGACTTTGGCTCTCCACGATAGCCCAGCCCCTTGAGGATTGCTTCCATATCATCAGCGGTCGCACCAAGAATGGACATCATTGCCGGCGTGACCACAAAGGCAGCGCCGTCATAACCACCTTCCGGCCGCGCGCCCGATCCCGGCTTCCACGACAGCGCGGGACGAATGAGGTCTGCAAGACGCTCAAGAATATCGACACGCACCGCACGGCGTCCAAGATTGCGATAACCGGCAAGACCGTAAAACGCTTTCTCAAATGCCGGATCGGTGACAATGGACGTCCGCCCCGCGGCAAGCGCATTCACCACATCGCCATAGCCCGGCTTGTCCTTGGCATCGTTCTTCAGCGCCCAGAGAAGCGACAGCAGACCCGCCGGCGCCGGCTTGATCAGCGCCGGGACAAAGATGTGGTACGCGCCGAAGCGCACACCCAAACGGCGGAGCGAAGCACGTGCATCCTGATCCAGAGCGCGCACATCTTCGGCCACGGTGCGGCGGTTAAGAACACCAAAATTCTCGGCAAGCTGGAAGGCGATCCCACGCGCCATCCCCGACAGACTTTCCGTATCGCGCAGATCAACCAATGGCTTCAAGAGCGATTCAACCTGGTAGGTCACAAAGCGCTCGGCACGGGCGGCAACCTTGTCGCGCGCGGGTCCGGTCAACTGCTCGTCGGCCAGCAGAACGATGCGCGGCTTCAGCGCATCCTCACCGGCCACAAGGGTGGCAATAGGCTGCCCCAGCCAGCGTAGCAGGCCATCGGAGTCCAGCGCCAAATCTCCATTACCCGAGGAAGCAAAACGCTCCGCGCGGGTTTCAAACTCGGCCGCGAGCGCTTTCTGCGCCGCTGCCTTGACGGCCCGGGCGTCTTCGCCTTCCGCTGAACGGTCGGCAGTAAAGCGGAACCCTAGCATCTCACCAACATGGTGCCCCTCGACAAGGACTTCGCCAACGGGACTGATTTCTGCTTCCGGCATTGCATTCTCTCTCAGGCGCTTCATGAGCACGGAAGTCCTGCGGTCCACAAAGCGTTTCGTCAATCGCTCATGCAACGCATCGGACAAACTGTCCTCAATCTCTCGTGTTTTCTCTTGCCAGTGTGTCGCGTCGGCCAACCATCCGGGTCGATGCGAGACAAATGTCCATGTGCGGATCTGGGCGATCCGCTGTGATAAAGTGTCGATGTCCCCCTCGGTGGACGAGGCGCGTTTGACCTGTTCAGCCATATAGTCTTCATCGACATGGCCCATTCGCGCCAGATCAGAAAAGACTGCACCAACAATTTCCGCGTGCTGGGCCGGTGCGATGCGCCGGTAATCGGGCAGCACGCAGGCTTCCCACAGTAGCCCGACACGTTCGCGCCCCTCCGCCAACTTGCGAATATCTTCATCGCGCGACAGGAATTCGAGCACTTTTGCATCCGCAGCAGGCAGTGCGCGGGTGAGCCCCTCAACCGGAGGAGGCGTATCAAGAGATGCTTTCAGCGTGTCGAGGCTGGAAAAGTCAAACGCTGCGGTGCGCCATTGCAGCACCCTGACCGGATCAAATTCATGCGCCTCAATGCGATGGACGAGTTCATCGGCAAGCGGATCCACCTGGCCTGTCACACCAAACGTGCCGTCCCGCAAATGACGGCCTGCACGTCCGGCGATCTGGCCCAGCTCTGCCGGATTGAGATCGCGATACTGGAATCCATCGAACTTGCGGTTCTGCGCAAAGGCAACGTGATCGACATCGAGATTGAGCCCCATGCCGATTGCATCCGTCGCCACGAGATAATCGACATCGCCGGATTGATAGAGCGCCACCTGAGCGTTCCTGGTGCGCGGGCTCAATGCGCCAAGCACCACGGCGACACCGCCACGTTGGCGGCGGATCAATTCGCCAATCGCGTAAACCTCGTCAGAGGAAAACGCTACAATCGCCGAGCGGCGAGGCAACCGGGTGATCTTGCGTGAGCCGGAATAGGTGAGGACCGACATTCGCGGCCTGGTGATGACGGAAAGGCCCGGCAGAAGCTTTTCCAGAATGCCGCGCATTGTACCGGCACCAAGCAGCAGCGTCTCCTCGCGTCCACGCAGGTGCAAAATACGGTCGGTAAAGATATGCCCACGCTCGAGATCGGCGGCAAGCTGCACTTCATCAATGGCAACGAAGGCCACATCCGCCTCGCGTGGCATCGCCTCCACCGTACAAACGGAGAAGCGCGCTCCGGGCGGCGAGATTTTTTCCTCACCGGTGATCAGGGCCACATGCTGTTCGCCCACCTTAGCAACCACGCGCGTATAAACCTCGCGCGCCAAAAGGCGCAGTGGGAGGCCGATGATGCCGCTCGAATGCGCCACCATCCGCTCAATGGCGAGATGCGTCTTGCCCGTATTGGTGGGGCCGAGGATGGCTGTGACGTTGCGCCCCGATAGTGACCGGGGACTGGCGTTCTGATTCTGGAAATTCATAGGGCCCGGAAAGCCGTCTACCTCAGCGAAAAAAGGCGAGCACACGGGTTAGCACGCTTTGCCTCCGCATTCCAAGGCAAGACTGACACTCCGCCGACAAAGGCTGCCAAAACGGTCGCGGAATCGATAGTCCTGTTAAGGTTTGGAACGAGACTGGAACGAATCAGCGACGAATCACTGACTTCCAACGTTTCCTGCTTTGTTCACCCCCACATACTGTGCCATGCAAAGCGACGTCACCTAGATGCTGAATCGGTGCGTCATACAACTGGTGGGAAATCTGCGGTGAGCGTTAACTTTTGAACGGCAAGCCGAAGAGCGTACTTCTCCCCTCCGAACAAACATAAGATTTTGTTAGGAAAATTTGCAGAACCGTTAACGGTCCCCCGGCACATCAAAGAGTATCGAGTTAACACTTCGACCAAACCCGGAACGAATCGGCGACGAATCAGTGATATCGGAATGTTCTTGATATGTTCACCCCTACATCTGGTGTTTTCCACCACCTTTCGACAGATAAGGAACAGCTTATCCACAGACAGGAAACGACAGGATGAACGCCGCGTTAAACAAATTGTTTCAATTCGGCACAGAAGCAGGCGAAACACGGCGCGCGCTTTTCTCTCAACGCCCGGGGAATCAGGCGCACATCACGGCAGTTCTTTCTTCAGACGAAGTACTGTCCACCATTGACGGTCAATGTCGACCCGGTCACGAAACCGGCGTCGTCCGACACCAGAAACATGACAGACCTCGCGATCTCTGAGGCCTCGCCCAACCGCCCCACCGGGATCTGAGCAATGATTTTCTCGCGCGCGGTTTCTGGGACGGCCATCACCATGTCGGTGGCGATATAACCCGGGCAAATCGCGTTTACCGTCACGTTGAACCGGGCGCCCTCCTGGGCCAGCGCTTTGGTGAAACCGATTTCGCCTGCTTTTGCCGCCGAATAATTGGCCTGTCCCATCTGGCCCTTCTGGCCGTTAATGGAAGAGATATTGACGATCCGGCCGAACCTGCGTGAACGCATGCCGGCAAAAACCTGATGCGTCATGTTGAAGACGCCGTTGAGATTGACATCGACAACCTCGCGCCAGTCTTCCACCGTCATCTTGTGAAACATCACATCGCGTGTGATTCCAGCATTGTTGACCAGAACGTCGACCGGGCCGAGGTCGGCCTCGATCTTCCCCACACCTTCGGCACACGCATCGTAATCGGCAATCGACCATTTGTAGGCGGCAATACCGGTTTCCTTGGCAAACCGCGCTGCCGCCTCGTCATTGCCCGCATAATTTACCGCGACCTGATAGCCTGCTTCCTTAAGAGCTGTTGCTATTGCCGCACCGATGCCACGGGTCCCACCGGTAACAAGTGCCGTCTTCATGCAGGTCGCCTCCCTGAAAATGAACTGTCCCCTCCGCCTTCGCCCCGTTGTGCCTGAGCGATAAGCCGGCTGGCGCGCGGCGTCTACCACCGCGCGCCGGCAAACAATCTACAGCGCTTCCACGCACATGGCGACGCCCATTCCGCCGCCAATACACAGCGTTGCGAGACCCTTTTTGGCGCCACGACGCCGCATCTCGAAAGCAAGCGTATTGAAGACGCGGGTGCCCGAAGCCCCGATCGGATGACCAATGGCGATCGCACCGCCATTCACGTTCACGATCTCCGGGTTCCAACCCATATCCTTGTTGACGGCACAGGCTTGTGCGGCAAATGCTTCATTGGCTTCGACCAGGTCGAGATCTTCCGCCTTCCAGCCAGCCTTTTCCAGTGCACGACGCGAGGCAGGGATCGGCCCCGTACCCATGATCGCGGGATCGACACCTGCCGTCGCCCAGGAGGCAATGCGTACGAGCGGCGTCAAACCACGGCGCTCCGCCTCACTTTCGCGCATGAGAACCACCGCGGCAGCACCGTCATTGATGCCGGATGCATTGGCTGCCGTCACGGTGCCCTCCTTGTCGAAGGCCGGGCGCAGCTTCTGCATCCCCTCGAGCGTTGCGCCATGGCGGATGTATTCATCTTCGGAGACGATGGTTTCACCCTTGCGGCTCCTCACGGTCACCGGCACGATCTCGTCCTTGAAGCGCCCGGCCTTCTGAGCGGCCTCCGCCTTATTCTGCGACGCCAGCGCGAAGGCGTCCTGCTCCTCACGCGTGATCTGAAACTGCCGCGCCACATTCTCCGCCGTGATGCCCATATGATAGCCGTTGAAGGCGTCCCAAAGGCCGTCGCGGATCATCGTGTCGATCATGGCATAATCACCCATCTTCACACCGGCACGCAGATATGCGCAATGCGGCGAGAGCGTCATGGATTCCTGCCCGCCGGCCACGATGATGTCGGCATCGCCGGTTGCAATCTGCTGCATGCCGATGGCGATGGTGCGCAAGCCCGAACCACAGACCTGATTGAGCACCCAGGCCGTTGTCTCCTTCGGCAGGCCAGCGGCGATCGACGCCTGTCGCGCCGGATTTTGCCCCTGCCCCGCGGTGAGAACCTGCCCCAGAATGACTTCATTCACCTCCTCCGCTGCCACGCCAGCGCGCGAAAGCGCTTCCTTGATGGCAGTGGCGCCCAGTTCGTGCGCTGGCACAGTGGCAAAAGCTCCGTTGAAGGAACCAACCGGGGTCCGAGCGGCGCTGGCGACGACGATGGCTTCAGTTGTCGACATGAAGGCTTCTCCCTAACAAAGGCGATATGCAAAATGCGCAGCCCGCACAACGGACTGACCTTGTCCGCATTTGTCGCGGCTAATAAGTTAGGAGTCAAACGGTAGTGTGCACCGCAACAACTGTTGCACTCCGCTGAAGAAAAGCGGCCGCGTCTTCGCCACTGCGAAAACCGCTTTCATTCGAGCGGATTTTGCGCATATCCTGCCCCTGGTCCTTGAATCCAAGGCATCGTTTTTCCAGGTCGACGGAAGAGACGACCGTATTCGATGCCATAGACACCGTGCTACGGGGAGGTCAGTAATGCCAGCCAAGGACGACCCGATCGTCATCAAGAAATACGCCAATCGCCGTCTCTACAATACCGGCACCAGCACCTATGTGACGCTGGAAGATCTCGCTGAAATGGTGAAACGCGATGAAAACTTTGTCGTGCAGGACGCGAAGTCCGGCGACGACATCACCCATTCGGTTCTCACCCAGATCATTTTCGAACTGGAGAACGACCGCAACGGCCAGAACATGTTACCCGTTTCTTTCTTGCGCCAGCTCATCGCCTTTTACGGCGATCAGATGCAGATGGTTGTTCCAAGCTTCCTCGAACAATCCATGATGGCCTTCTCGAAAGAGCAGGAGCGCATGCGTGAGCAGATGAACAAGGCCTTTGGGACCTCCTCAATAGACATGATTGGCATGTCGGCTCCGATGAAAATGGTGGAAGAGCAGACGCGCCGAAACATCGAGATGTTTCAAAATGCCATGCGCATGTTCACACCGATGCCTGGTGCTTCGGAGCAACCCGCAGCTCCGGAAAGGGACGCGGGCAATGACACACACCGTTCCGACGATCTCAAAGATTTACGTGAGCAGATCGCGGCCATGCAGCGCAAGATTGATTCAATGGGCGATTCCTAACCTGAAGCTCCTCCCCATCTGCCCCCCCTTCGGCTGCACGATATGACCGATCCCATTCGCGAGCGGCACTCTATGCTTTCAGGCCTGAGGCCGGTGCTGAGTGAAGGCGTCTATGTTTTCTGCACCGCCCGCCAGGATACCGCTGGAGAACTCCTTAAGGACGCCCTCGGCGCTTTCAAGGAAGAGGAAGGGGTGACGCTTGTCCTCTCCCTCGAACAGGCCAGAGCACATGGCTTTGACACAGACATGCCGATGCGCCGGATCGTTCTTAACGTCTATTCGGCGCTCGACGGTGTGGGACTAACCGGGTCCGTCGCCACGGCGCTGGCAGAGAAGAATATCCCCTGTAATATGATCGCCGCTTTTCATCACGACCATATCTTCGTGCCCGAGAAGCTGGCGGAAAAGGCCCTCTCGGTCCTTCTCAACGTTCAACAGCGCGCCAAGGCGAATGCGGTGAACGAGTAAGCCCAAAAGAAAAAGGCCGGTCAGAGACCGGCCTTTTCGCAATTCACTGGAGAAAGTCGCTTATGCGTCCTTCGGCTCCAGAACCTGGCGACCGCGATACATGCCGGTCTTCAGGTCGATGTGGTGCGGACGACGCAGCTCGCCCGAATTCTTGTCTTCGACATAGGTCGGTGCCTTGATGGCATCGGCCGAGCGGCGCATGCCGCGCTTCGAAGGCGTCGTTTTCCTTTTTGGTACAGCCATTGTCCTGCTCCGCTAATCAGTCAAAGGCCGTTGCGGCCCCTTGATCCAGGGCCCAGCATCTCGGCCGGGAATTGGAAGTCGGCGTGCCTATACACGTCAAAACGGCCTTTGGCCAGTGGGTCGCAGCACATTTTTTGGAGAATCGCCGCAATCAGGGTTTCAGACACCCCACATAACCGCCTACCTTGCGCGCCCGCTGCTCAATGTTTGCAGCCAGCCGATTGAGACCGCCGGATGGCCTTGCCGGATTCCGCTCCAGCGGATTGGGCAACGTCACCGCCAGCAGCGCTGCCTGACGGCGCGTAAGCTCGGAAGCCCGCCGTCCGAAATAGTGTTGCGCCGCGGCCTCCGCTCCATAAATGTTTGGGCCCCATTCGACGATATTCAGATAAATTTCCAGGATACGTCGCTTGGAAAGGACAAGATCGAGATAAAATGCCAGCGGCAGCTCCAGACCTTTCCGCACGAAGGATCGGCCCTGCCATAGATATAGATTCTTCACTGTCTGCATCGGTATGGTGGAGGCACCCCGTGCCTTTTCGCCCGACAACGCATCGTTGATGACGAGGTTCAAAGCGGCCCAGTCGATCCCGTCATGCGCGCAGAACTGCCCGTCTTCCGACATCATGACGGAATGCTGGATTAGCGTCCCCATTTCATCGAGCGCAGTCCAGCGGCGGTCATATCCTTGAAGTGTCGCGAGATCGCGCATCATCAATGTGGAAAGAGGGTGAACAAACGGGACTTTATAAAGAAGCGTCAATCCGGCCGGTATCAAGGCGAGCACGACGAGCATTGTCACGATAAAGCGGAAAAGCCGCCTTCTCCAGCCACGCGCGGATCCAGCCCGCACTTTAACGCTGCGGCCACGACGCCGGCTGCCCATGGTCGACGGTTTTTTTTCGGGATCGACTGTCGGGCCGCTCAATCCTGTTTCCCCGCATCTAACACGCCACAAAAACTGCTTTCCGCATAGCGCTCCAATGCCTGCGGCGCAATGGCACCAACAATCGGACTTGACCCCGACGCCCAATAACGGCATCGCTCCGCGCATGGAAGAGACACCGACCCTCCCCTTCGAGATCAAACTCGCCGCCGGCGCAAGTCTGGTGGAGAACACGCTGCACGATCTGCTCGCTCCTCGAACGCTCGAAGGCGAATTGCATCGACCCGAACGTCTGCTGATGGCCATGCGTCATGGCGTCCTGAATGGCGGCAAACGCTTACGGCCTTTCCTCGTTCTCGAGACTGCCGCACTGTTTGAGACAAACAAACAGAGCGCTGCACTGCGCGTGGCGGCCGCGCTCGAATGCGTCCACTGCTACTCTCTCGTCCATGACGATCTGCCCGCAATGGACGATGACGATCTGCGGCGGGGCCAACCCACTGTTCATCGCGCTTTCGACGAAGCCGCTGCGATCCTGGCCGGTGACAGTCTCCTCACCTTCGCCTTCGACATCATTAGCGCCTCCGAAACGGATCTCACTGCCGAGGCGAAGCTAACGCTTGTCAACCGATTGGCCCGCGCTTCTGGCATGGGCGGCATGGCCGGAGGCCAGGCACTGGACCTGGCTGCAGAAGGCTCGAGCCTCAAGGAAGAAGAAATACTTCTTCTGCAATCCATGAAGACGGGCGCCCTCATTCGCTTTGCCTGCGAGGCCGGCAGTTTGGTAGGGGGTGCGCAACCTCTAGAAACGGAAAGGCTTGCTGAGTTCGGCTCTGCCATCGGCCTCGCCTTCCAGCTGGCCGACGATTTGCTCGATCTCACGTCCAACAGCGAAACGATGGGTAAGGCGACCGGCAAAGATGCCGCCGCTGGCAAGGCAACTTTGGCAAGCCTGCATGGAATCGAGTGGACCCGCCGTCAACTCAATGGCCTCGTCGCTCAGGCCGAGGAGCTTCTTGAGCCGTTTGGCGAACGTGCCGAGACACTGCGCGAAGCCGCCCGTTTTGTGGCCAATCGGCAGAAATAAAGGCTTTTCCCGCCGACATTTTCTTAAACACGCGCGACGGCGCGATCTGTCTTGCTTTGTTGTTCTTCCAACATGACTGCTCATTCATGCCCGCTGGCCGCAGGGTCATGTATAAACCCATTCTTTTAGCGTTAATCGGGCATTAATCAGGATGTTCAATTCTTACGGAAAATGGGGACGTCTTGGGATCAGCAATGCCTACCCTGGGGACACAACAATATATGCGCGGACGCCTGTTCGTGCTGCTTGCCGGATTCGTCATCGCAGTCGCGTTCGGAACCGGTTTCTTGCTGTGGCAAACGCAGACCACCAAGAATCAGGTGCGTTTCGGCGCATTCATCAGTCACATGGCCGACGCCACCAATGATGTGATTCACAATGCCCTGCGCCTGGAGCAGGCCGAGCTTCGTTCGGGTGGTGACGCATCAGAGACAGAATCGAGCCATAGCGAACTCGAGTTGGCGCTGACGCGACTGAACGACGCCTATCAGGCGCTCGAATTCGCGGTCAGCGGTGAAGTCACAACATTGGAAAGTCAGCGCCTGACCAATCTTCAAGTTGGACTGGATACAGGCGCACCTATCTCGCAGACGATGCCCACCGCCACGGATATCACGGGCCATGCCGTCCCCGCTTCTGTACGTCATATCTGGCTTGGCCAGACTGGAGAGGTCCCGCTCCGTACACAGATCCGCGATATCATCTCACTCGCCAACAGGCTTGAGGTTTTTACCGATTATGACAATGCGACGGCGCGACGTGTGTTCAAACAGCTCCAGACGCTCGCCAACACCCAGGTGCGCCCGGAACTGAAACGCATCTCCGATCTTCTCAATTCTGGGATGATAGAAAGCCATGGCACCCTCCAGTGGGGTCTTTTTGGCGTCGCCGTGGCTATGGTGACAGCGAGCCTCATCCTTGCGCTCCGCATTTTCGAGCCGATGATCCGTCGTATCTCGAAAGCTCATCAGGATCTGCACAGCGCGAATATCTCGCTCGCAGCCGAAAAGATAAAAGCGCAGTCGGCGGACCGAACGAAGTCAGAATTCCTAGCCAATATGAGCCACGAGATCCGCACGCCCATGAACGGTGTCATGGGCATGGCAGAACTGCTGGCGCGCACGAATCTTGACCAACGCCAGGCCATGTTCGTTGACGTAATCGTCAAATCGGGCACCGCTCTGTTGACCATCATCAACGACATTCTCGATTTTTCGAAGATCGATGCCGGCCAGTTGAAGCTGGACGAAGCGCCGTTCAGGCTTGGCGAGGCCATTGAAGATGTGGCAGCTCTTGTCTCCTCCCGCGTGGCCGAAAAAGACCTGGAGCTCATCGTTCGTGTGGATCCGGAGCTTCCCGCCTCCTTCATTGGCGATGTGGGCCGGTTCCGCCAGATCGCCACGAATCTGGTTGGCAACGCCGTGAAATTCACCGAGCGCGGCCATGTCCTGATCGACGTCTCGGGGAGATCGGACGGGGAAACCACCCAGGTCACAGTTCGGGTGGAAGACACCGGAATCGGCATTCCTCAAGACAAGCTGGACGTGGTCTTCGACAAATTCGCACAGGTCGATTCATCGTCCACTCGTCGCCACGAAGGAACGGGGCTGGGATTGGCGATCGCCGTAAAGCTTGCCGAACTGATGGGTGGTTCAATCGAAGCATCCAGTGAGGTGGGAAAAGGCTCTACATTCGTCTTTACCGTTCCGTTTGCCGTAGACGCGGCCAATGCCGCCCAGGTGACTGCGCCGGTGGATGTTTCGGGGGCACGCGTGTTTGTCATCGATGACAACCCGATCAACCGCGATATTTTGCTGGAGCAACTGAACAGCTGGGGCTTTGAGTGCGCGGCTGCAGAAAGCGGCGCCGTTGGCCTCGCCTTCCTTCAACGTTCAGCCCAACTTGATGCGCGGGTGGATTGTGTCATTCTCGACTACCAGATGCCCGAAATGAATGGCGCTGATGTCGCCAAGAAGATCAAAGCGGATCTATCGCTCGCCGGCATTCCGCTCGTTCTTCTCACATCGGTCGACCAGACCGATACCGCCCGCCTCATGAGCGAATGCGGAATTGCCGCTCACTTAAACAAGCCCACCCGTGCCTCAATGCTTCTGGAAACACTGGTTTCCGTGATGCAGGTGAGCCGCGCCCTCCCCGCGCAGGACCACCCCGAAGCTCCCGCTCAGACCAAACCGATTCAAATCCACGCCTCTACGCCACTTGAGCGAGGCCTGTCAGGTTCACGCGGGAACAGCGGGCCGCTCGATGTGCTGGTGGCTGAGGACAACGAAGTAAACCAGCTCGTGTTCAGTCAGATTCTCGATGGGATGGGCCTGAAATACAGGATCGCTAGCAACGGCAAGACAGCAGTCGAGATGCTGCGCACATTGAAACCCGGACTGGTTCTTATGGATGTCTCAATGCCGGAAATGAACGGCTACGAGGCGACGGCTGCGATCCGTGAACTGGAAGCCGCCAATGGCACGCACACACCCATCATCGGCATCACCGCCCATGCTTTGAGGGGCGACAGGGAGAAGTGTTTGGGTGCCGGCATGGACGATTACCTGCCCAAACCGATCTCCCCCCAGAAACTGTCTGACAAGATCACCCACTGGCGAAACGACACTCAGCGGCTTTCTGCGAGCGCCTAAGATGGGCTTGCGAAGCCTGAAGGAGCTTCAACCGTCAAAGATTTTCCTGCTGGATACGCCCTGACGCGTGAATGCAGACGATGTCTAGGCGGTCGCGTCCGACATTTGCGAAACTGTGGGGTGTATCGGCCGGAACGACAACGATGTCACCCGCATGCGCCCGGACGGTTTCACCGTTGACCGTAAACTCGGCTTCACCCGAATGCAGCACCCAGGTCTCCGAATAGGGATGCTTGTGCAGGCCGGTAGCGTGGCCGGGCGGGCTGTTCATCACGAACATAGAGACCTGACCGCCATAGGGCTCCCCCTCGAATGTCACCGTCCCCTTGGGGCTCGGCTTCTGCTCAGAGTGGCGAATGATCTCAAACATTATGGCTGTTCCCTTCTTCCTCCGACCCCCGCAAAGCCGGGCTCTTAATATCTTCGCGCTAAGATATTTGCATTCTATCTTTACGTCAAGATATATAGTAGGACACCGAGACACGCAGACGATCAGGAGCCTTAATGAATAACCAGAAAACCGGCGAGGATCATGTCGATCGTTTGCGGGCGCAGTGGGCGCGTGAGCTTCCAGATCTGGACACGAACCCCATGAGCATTCTCGGCCGTGTTTACCGGCTATCGATGCTTGTACGCCCCGGTATCGAGGAAACCTTCGCCGCCTTTGGCCTTGATCGGGGCGAGTTCGACGTTATTGCCACGCTGCGCCGCGCCGGAGCGCCCTACCGCCTGACGCCGACCGAGCTCTATAAATCCCTGATGATCACGTCAGGTGGCTTGACGCACAGACTGAAGCGGCTTGAAAAGGCTGGACTGGTCAAGCGCACACCCTCCCCCGAAGACGGGCGCAGCATGATGGTTGAGCTGACATCCGCAGGCAAAACCCGCGCCGAGGAAGCGTTTAGGACCGACATGGCCAGCGAGCTTGCACTTTTTGCCGCGATGCCCCAGGCGCGCCGCGAGCTACTTGAAGAGCTGCTGCGCGAACTGACCCATACGGTGATGTCATCCCTGGCTGATCGACAAAAGTGACTTCCTATTCCGCTGCCTCGCGGGGGCCGAAACGCTTTTCAATATAGTCAGCGACCATCTTTTCAAACTCCGCCGCGATGTTCTCACCGCGCAACGTCGCCGCCTTCTTGCCGTCGACGAAAACCGGAGCAGCGGGCGTTTCCCCCGTACCCGGCAATGAAATGCCAATGTCGGCATGCTTGGATTCGCCGGGTCCATTGACGATGCAGCCCATCACCGCAACTTTCAGGCTCTCCACACCGGGATACTTCTTGCGCCAGACCGGCATGTTCTTGCGCAGATCACGCTCGATCTTCTGGGCCAGTTCCTGAAAGACGGTCGAGGTCGTTCGGCCGCAGCCCGGGCACGCCGCAACCACCGGCAGGAACTGGCGGAACCCCATCGTCTGCAGAAGCTCCTGCGCCACCTGCACTTCACGGGTGCGGTCGCCGCCTGGCTCCGGCGTCAGTGAAATGCGGATCGTATCGCCAATCCCCTGCTGCAGCAGGATGCCCATCGCGGCTGATGAGGCGACAATCCCCTTGGTGCCCATGCCGGCTTCGGTCAGCCCCAAATGCAGCGAGTGATTGGAGCGCCGCGCAAGCTCGGTATAGACGGCTATCAGATCCTGAACCTGGCTGACCTTGGCCGACAGAATGATGCGGTCGCGCCCGAGCCCAATCTCCTCGGCTAGCTCGGCCGAAAGCAACGCCGACTGCACAATGGCTTCTCGCGTCACCTCCTGAGCTGTCATGGGCGAGCCATTGTTCTGGTTCTCGTCCATCAGACGGGTCAGCAGCTCCTGATCGAGCGAACCCCAATTAACACCGATGCGCACCGGCTTGTCATACTTGATCGCCGTTTCAATGATCGCGGCGAACTGTCGGTCCTTCTTGTCCTTGAAGCCAACATTGCCGGGATTGATACGATACTTGGCCAGAGCCTCTGCGCAGGCGGGATGATCAGCCAGCAGCTTGTGTCCGATGTAATGAAAATCGCCGACGATTGGCACGAAGATACCGACGCGCTCCAGCCGCTCGCGAATGCGCGGCACGGCAGCCGCAGCTTCATCGCGATCAACGGTAATGCGCACCAATTCAGAACCGGCGCGATGAAGCGCCGCAATCTGCGCTACCGTGCGGTCCACATCCGCCGTATCCGTGTTTGTCATGGACTGGACGACCACGGGTGCATCCCCACCAACAATCACATTGCCCACGGCAACGCCAACGGCCTCGCGCCGCGGAAATGGTGAAGAGAAGTAGCCGCTCACAGATTTACTGGCCGTGAATGTTCCGGTCATGGGGGAACTGTCCCGTTTTCAGCCGTATCGGGCTTGAGGTGGCCGAGACAGGCCGGAATGTCAATGGCGCAGAAGCGCATTTGCGCAGATCGCCTCGCTTGACAGTGTCTCCTTCCGTCGCTTTGCTGCGATGCAGCATCACTCCATTTTTCAATCTTCAACAAAGGGCCATGCCATGCAGCACCAACCGGGCAAGCAAAATCGGGCGGCTGTTATCACCGGCTCAACGTCAGGCATCGGCCTCGGAATTGCCGAAGCGCTGGCAGCCAACGGCTGCAACATTGTCCTGAATTCATTCACAGATAGCTCCGAAGACCATGCTCTTGCACGAAAACTTGCCGATGATCACGGGGTGGAAGCAGCCTATGTGAGCGCCGACATGTCAGACCCGAATGCCTGCCGCAAGCTGGTTGACAAGGCGGCGCAGCACTTCGGCGGCCTCGACATTCTCGTCAACAATGCGGGCATCCAGCATTTGGCCCCTGTCGAAGATTTCCCCATCGAGAAATGGAATGCCATTCTTGCGATCAATCTTTCTTCATCCTTCCATACCATCGCCGCTGCGATCCCGCACATGAAGAAGGCAGGTCACGGACGCATCATCAACATTGCCTCGGCGCATGGTCTGCGCGCTTCGCCCTTCAAATCTGCCTATGTGGCCGCCAAGCACGGTGTGGTGGGTCTGACGAAAACAGTGGCTCTCGAACTCGCGGAGACCGGAATAACCTGCAATGCCATCTGCCCGGGCTACGTCCTGACACCGCTGGTGGAAGAGCAGATTCCTGACCAGATGAAATTGCACGATATGGATCGTGAAACGGTCGTGCGTGAAGTGATGCTTGCCAGGCAGCCCACGCGGGAGTTTGTCACTGTCGAGGAATTGGGCGGTCTGGTTGTGTTTCTGTGTTCCGATCACGCATCGCAAATGACAGGTACAAGTCTGCCTATGGATGGCGGCTGGACAGCGCAGTAGCGACGATTGACAGTCATCAGCCAACAGCCCGCCTCAACCAAAACGCGGCTGCGCTGCGACCATGGAAATTTCGAGAACCCGCACAAGTCGCCGCGCTCCGTCTATCGCCGGCTTGCCGCAAAGGCCGCGTATACGCATACCTTCAAGACCATCCAGGAGAATTTCCGCCAGCCCACGTGCCGAAAGCCCCTGCCTCTCAAGGTCGGCATTTGTTCGCGATGCTTCTTCCGCCACTGCAGCCTCAACAATGCCCGTCAGCCCCGCGCGCCAATCGGCGATAATATCTGCGGCGATCTTGTTCTCCATATCGAGAATTTCCTGTCCGTGCGCCGACTGATCGATGGTCTCGATCAGCTCGAACAGGGCCCGGTCGAGCGCCGTCATCATCCGCTCGCCGAAGGTGCCCTCTTCAGCCAACCCCTGCCGCGCGCCTTCCAACGATTGCTCAAGAACACATGCACCGATGGCACGGAAAATATCCGCCTTGTTCCGAAACTGCAGGTACAGCGCCGGCCGAGAAACATCGGCTGATCTGGCAATGTCATCCATCGTGGTTCGGGCGAAGCCATAGGCAAGAAACACCTTCATGGCGCCATCTAGGATGCGCTCCCGCTTGGGGTCATCGGTACATTGGGCAATCAAATTCATGGTCTGCACTTTCTCTCAATGACGATTGACAAAATAACGAATTTTGTCAATATGTCCCACCCTCGCGCATTCAACGCGCAAAGGGCGTTTTTATTTGCTCGCACCCTGGCATCGGGCCAACGTTCGTTGATGTCAGGAGCCTTTGCCGTTCGGCTTTTGTAATGTGTGCGTCTGCGATATATGAGCGTTCTTTTGTCGCAAGATACCGCGTCTTGCCCTTGCGCTTTTGGCGATTTGAACTCTGCGTGGGCAGTCCCCATATTGGGTCGGACCTCAGTCGACAGGCCGGCTCTATCGCATCGGAAAACGACATGCCGAAGATTAGGTTGCACAAACTTGCCGCGATTGCCGTGCTTGTCGCGACAGCCGCATGGATCGCCACGGGGGAGTTTTCCTCTGTCGGTAGCGCCAGCGAAGAACCACAGACTGTGGCGCAACGACCTGAAAACAAGCCGACTGAGGCGCAGACGGTGACGGTGGCCACGCCGCCACGTATCGATCATTCAAGAACAATCCGCGTTTCGGGCAAGACCGCTGCTGACAAGCGTTCGGCGCTGGCTCTACGCGCCGGCGGTGTTGTCTCTGAGCTACCGGTTTCCAAAGGCGACAGAGTAAAGGCAGGCGACCTGATCCTGAGTCTTGAGACCGAAGGAAAGGAAGCGGCGGTGGAGACCGCGCGTCAGGTTTTGGCCCAGAGGCAGGCCGAATCCGAGGCTGCCGACCGCCTTGCCAAGTCCGGCAATCTTGCCCGCCTGCAGTTGGACAGTGCTCGCTCGGCGCTCGCCACTGCCCGTTCCCAACTTGAAGCTGCTGAAGCCGACCTCGCACGCATTACCGTCCGCGCACCTTTCGAAGGCATTATCGACAAGGTCGATGTTGAGTTGGGTTCCTCTGCGATGCAGGGCCAGGAAGTTGCTACGCTGATCAAGCTCGACCCGGTGATCGCCGTAGGCGAAGTCAGCGAACACGATCTTGGGTCTGTCGATGTCGGTGACAAGGCAGACGTTCGGTTGGTTAACGGCACGAAAGTCAGCGGTGAAGTACGCTTCGTCAGCCGCGAGGCTTCCGAGCAGACCCGGACATTTCGCATCGAGGTAGCGGTCCCCAATCAGGACGGCAGCATTCCTGCTGGTATGACCGCGGAAATCAACATCCACGCTGAGCCGGTGGAAGCTGTTGCCTTGCCGCGCTCCGTGGTGACACTGAACGAGAATGGCGAGCTTGGCGTCCGCGCAGTCGATGATGGCAGCAAGGTGATTTTCTACCCCATCGACTTGGTCGACGACACTCCCAGAGCTCTCTTCCTTGCCGGCATACCGGCCAACGCTCAGGTGATCGTGGCCGGTCAGGATCTCGTGACCGAGGGCGATACGGTTAAGACGGAAATCGCCGATCAGAAGTTGATACGCGAACTTGCGGGCGTCCTCGCCTCCGAGATGACCACCCGTTGAGATAGTCTGCTTTAGCGCAAAACAGCTCGCTCTCTCGAAGACTGCATACCATTGAAATAAAGCGCCTCCGGTATCAGGAGAAACACTGAAGCGCGCTGACGGCACAAGACAGGACCTGCCCGTGGACATCGTCCGTATAGCAATTCAGAATGCCAGGCTAACCTTATCCATCCTGCTCTTCTTCGTGATCGCCGGATCACTCGCCTATATCAGCATCCCAAAGGAAGCTGAGCCGGATGTACCGATCCCGATCATCTATGTGAGCCTGACCTACCAAGGCATCTCACCGGAGGATTCGGAGCGGCTCTTGCTGCGCCCGATCGAGACCCGGCTCAAAAGCCTGGAAGGCGTCAAGGAGATGCGATCCTCCGCCTATCAGGGCGGTGGTTTCGTTCTTGTCGAATTCCAGGCGGGCTATGACTTCTCCAATGCCATTGAGGATGTGCGCGCCAAGGTGGCCGACGCACGGCGCGAACTGCCACAGGGTGCGGACGAGCCCTCCGTGCATGAAGTCAACATTTCCGAATTTCCGATTCTTGTCGTAACGCTTGCCGGCAATGTGCCCGAGCGCGTTCTTTCCACTGCGGCGCGAGAGCTGCGAGACCGGATTGAAGAAATTCCCGGCGTGCTCGAAGGCACGTTGCAAGGCTCGCGCGACGAACTGGTCGAAATTCTCATCGACTCGATGAAGCTCTCCTCCTACGGGTTGCAGCTCGACCAGATGATCAATGGCGTCAACGCCTCGAACAGTCTGGTTGCAGCCGGTTCGCTGGAAGGCGAGGCCGGACGATATGCAGTCAAGGTGCCGTCGCTGATCGAGACTGTGGAAGATGTGGCCAATCTGCCGATCGTCTCCAGCCCAAGTGCCGTGGTGCGCGCGCGTGATCTGGCGGAGATCCGCTCTACGTTCAAGGATGCTGAGACCATCACCCGCCTGAACGGCAGGAACGCAATCGCCATCGAGGTCAAGAAGCGGGTAGGCGCGAATCTTGTCGACACGGTTGATGCAGTGAAGGTTGCGGCAAGCGAATTCGAGAAGGTTACTGATGGCAACATCACTGTGTCTTACAGTCAGGACAAATCGGTGATGATCCGCGATATGCTCAACGACCTGCAGAACCATGTCCTGATCGCGGTGATACTGGTTTTCATCGTTGTCCTCTACACCCTCTCCGGACGCGCTTCCTTGCTGATCGGCCTCGCCGTTCCCGCGTCCTTTTTGATGGGCATCTATGCTCTTTCGCTCGGTGGCTTCACCGTCAACATGGTGGTTCTGTTCAGCCTCATCCTGGCCGTCGGCATGTTGGTTGATGACGCCATCATCGTAACGGAGTTCGCCGAACGGCGCATGACCGAGGGGATGGACAAGGCGCAGGCCTTCGAACTGGCAGCCAAACGCATGGCCGGCCCTGTTATTGCCGCAACCATGACCCGCATCGCGGCCTTCTCGCCCCTGCTTTTCTGGCCGGGCATTGTCGGCGAATTTATGAAATACCTGCCGATCACGCTGATCGTGACGCTCAGTGCGTCGATGATCTATGCGCTGATATTCACCCCCACGCTCGGCGCGATCTTCGCCAAGGCCCACGTGGAGGAAGAGCAGAAGCCGGACGGGTGGTATATGGGGCTTGTGAAGCAGGCTGTCCGCTTTCCCAAAACCGTTCTTCTGCTCACGGTCGGCCTTCTCGGCGGCATCATCTACTCCTACTCTCAATACGGCGCCGGCGTTGAATTCTTCCCCAATGTGGAGCCGGAATACGGCCTCATGTATGTGCATGCCCGTGGCAATCTCTCGCTCGAAGAGATGGACCGGCTGACAAAGCCAGCCGAGGAAAAGCTGCTCAACTGGCCAGGCATTGAATCCGTCTACACACGCGTCGGCAAGACGCGTGGCGGCGGGCAGGATATCGATGAAGATGTCATCGGCGTCATCCAATACGAGTTTATCGACTGGCGGGAGCGCGAGCCCGCAAGCAAGATCCTTGATGATTTGCGGCGGGAGCTTGCCGGCACCCCTGGTGTCGAAATCGAGGTTCGCGTACCCGAAGGCGGTCCCCCGACTGGCCAGCCGATTCAGGTTCGCCTTTCAGCCGCGGATCCGACAAACCTGAACACCCAGGCGGCGGAGGTCGCGAGGGCGATTGGCAACGTGCCGGGCGTGATCGACATCGCTGACGGCCTCCCGCCACCCGGCATCGACTGGGCGATCAAGGTGGATCGCGCAAAGGCCGCACAATACGGAATCAGCCCGGTGTCTGTCGGCACGGTGGTCCAGCTTGTGACCAACGGGTTGAAGCTGTCAGAATATCGCCCTGCCGGTGTCGACGATGCCGTCGATATCCGCCTCCGTCTTCCGGAAGACCGGCGCACCCTTTCTGCCCTCGATCAACTACGGGTGCAGACATCACAGGGTCCGGTCCCAATCTCCAACTTCGTGTCACGCGAGCCAGAACGTTCGACAGGCATATTGAACCGGATCGACGGACAGCGCACCATCGTCGTCACAGCCAATGTCGCCAGCGGCTATCAGGTCTCGGCCGTCCAGGCCGAAGTCACGCAGACGCTTGGCGACATGGACCTTGGCGCCACACGCTGGAAACTCGCCGGGTCGAATGAGGAAAGCGAGGAAGCGAGCGCCTTCCTGTCGAAAGCATTCGGTGCTGCAATCTTTCTGATTTTCGTGGTGCTTCTTGCCCAGTTCAACAAGTTCACCAGCGTGTTCCTGGTATTGATGACCGTGGTGATGGCCACAATCGGCGTATTCCTCGGATTGCTCATAACCGGGCAGCCCTTCGGCATCGTCATGTCCGGCATTGGTGTCATTGCGCTTGCCGGCGTGGTGGTGAACAACAACATCGTTCTGATCGACACCTATGACCGGTTGCGGCGCGAAGGCTGGAAAAAGCAGGAAGCCATCCTTCAGACCTGCCGCGAGCGCGCGCGCCCGGTGATGTTGACCGCCATTTCCGCCGTGCTTGGTGTGGCGCCAATCGCCTTTGGCCTCGGCCTGGAACTGTTTCATCAGGAAGTGACCATCGGAGCGCCTTCGACCCAATGGTGGATTTCGCTGTCGGGCGCCATTGTGTATGGCCTAACCTTTGCAACGGCTCTGACACTGATCGTCACGCCATCTGCGCTGATGGTGTTCACACGCGAAACCCTGCCGGCGGGTCAGAAGCGACGCGGTCTGTTTGCTCGACTGTTCCGGCGCGGTGAACAGAACAATGGATCCGTGAAGACATCCGACGTTCCGGAAGACCCCTTCCCCAACCCAGCCGAGTGACAGCCCAGCCATTTCAAGATCACCAGCTGTTTCAACATCAGGGGTCGGCACGCCTCAGACGGCGTGCCGGCTCCTTTGCTTTTTGAGGGAACCCGAGCGCACCTGACACGTTGAAATGCAAGGCTTTCAACACAGCGAGGAGAACGCGATGTCGCTCGGCACAATCCTCATCATCATTCTGATTTTGATTCTACTTGGCGCCATCCCCGCTTGGCCGCATTCGCGCGGATGGGGATACGGGCCATCAGGCATCCTGGGGCTGATCCTTGTTATTGTCCTGATATTGATGCTGATGGGCAACATTTAGCACCCGGTAAAGATCAGGCTCCACCGGCGGGCTGCACGGCAATCGTGTCAGCGGACCTGACAAGATTGGCCAGCATCAGAACGCTGGCAAGCAGCAGGGAAAAAGCCAGGAAGATCGGCACGAATCCGGTGCGCTCCGCGATGAAGCCCACCAATGAGGGGGCAACAAGCATTCCGGAATAGCCGATGGTGGTGGCCACGCTCATGCCTGCCCCCGGTGAAAGTCCCGGTTGGTTGCCCGCAGCGGAAAAGACAATCGGTACCATGTTGGCAATCCCCATCCCGCTGAGGGCGAAGGCGATCGTTGCCAGCATGGGTGATGGTGCAAGCCCTGCACCAAGCATACCAATCGTCGCCACTATGCCTGAATAGCGTAACGTGCGCACTGCACCGAAGCGATTGCGCAGCCGGTCGCCGGCAAAACGCATGATCGCCATGGAGCCGGAAAATGCGGTGAAGGCGAGGCTCGCCTCGGCGATACCTGCGCCCATTTCCTGTCGCAGGTAGAGCGCGGCCCAATCGAGAATCGCGCCTTCCGGCAACATGCAGAAAAGCGCGACGAGACCTGTCACATACACCATCGGATTGCGCGGCATTCCCTTATGCCCATGGCCATCCTCCCCGCCCACGGAGCGGGTTTCGACTATGAGGAATGGCAGCGTGATGACCACAAGTACGAAGGCAAATGCCACCACCATTCCGGCATGTGCCATATAGCCATAACGCTCGATCAACAGGCCGCCGGCCCCGGCACCGACAAACCCGCCCAGACTCCAAAACCCATGTGAGGAAGACATCACCGCACGCCCAAGCGAACGCTCCACGGCCACAGCGTTGGCATTCATGGAGATGTCCATGGCACCCAAGAATGCGCCAAAAAAGATAAGTGCAGCAACCATCTGCCAGATCATCGTTGCTCCAACGAGACCGCCAAAGGACAACGCGCACACAACAGCGGCGATGCGCAGGACAATGCGGGAGCCAAACCGGCCAATCAGATAGCCGCAGAGCGGCATAACCGCCACAGCACCACAGCCGAAAACGAGAATGAGCAAACCGAGTGCTGATTCACTCAGCTCAAATCTTGAGACGACAACCGGGATCTGCGGTGCCCAGCTACCAACCATGAAACCATTGACGAAGAAGCAGGCCGCTACGGCCCAGCGCCCGATGGACGCATTGCGGGAAGACATGACAGGCTCCACAAGAAGACGGCGCGAGCTGGGAAACCCCGGCCCGCGCCGCATCTAAATCGGTTTAATCGTGCTCGTCAATCCATGGCATCAGTCGCCATTTTCGAACACGATGAGGAGATCCTTGGCATCGATCTGATCGCCCGCGCCCACGAGAACTTCGGCGATCGTACCGTCGCGCTCCGCATGAAGCGCGGTTTCCATCTTCATCGCCTCGATGGACAGAAGCACATCGCCAGACTGGACGGTCTGCCCCGGCTTGACGGCGAGCGTTGAGACGACCCCAGGCATCGGCGCACCCACATGTGCCTCGTTTCCGGCCTCCGCCTTGCGACGCGCGGCCGATGCCGAGGCACCATGCACCCGATCAGGAACCTTGACGCGGCGTGGCTGGCCATTGAGTTCGAAGAAGACCGTGACCATTCCCTTTTCGTCAACGTCGCCAACGGCAAGGCAGCGAATGACGAGCGTCTTGCCGCGCTCGATCTCGACGAAAATCTCATCCTCCGGCTCCATGCCGTAGAAATAGACGGGCGTCGGCAACACACTGACTGGACCGTAGCTTTCCGATGCGGCGGCGAAGTCGGTAAAGACTTTCGGATACATCAACCAGGACGAAAACTCGTACTCGCTGACCTTGCGGCCAAGCTTCTCTTCAAGCGCCTTGCGGTCCGCATCGAGATCGGCAGGTTCAAGCAATGAGCCGGGGCGCACGTTGATCGGCTTGTCCCCTTTCAGAACCTTCTTCTGCAGCGCAACCGGCCAACCTGCCGGAGGCTGACCAAGGTCTCCATGCAACATGGAAACGACCGAATCCGGGAAGGCGATATCCTTTTCCGGGTTCTCGACATCCGCCACGGTCAGATCCTGCGAGACCATCATCAGCGCCATATCGCCGACCACCTTGGAGGATGGCGTGACCTTGACGATGTCGCCGAACATCATGTTGACGTCATGATAGGCACGGGCCACCTCATGCCAGCGGGTCTCAAGCCCAAGCGAGCGGGCCTGCTCCTTCAGATTGGTGAACTGGCCGCCAGGCATTTCATGCAGGTAGACTTCGGATGCCGGCCCCTTCAGGTCGCTTTCGAAGGCGGCATACTGATTGCGCACGGCCTCCCAATAGAAGGAGATGCGGCGCACCCACTCCCGGTCGAGCCCAGTGTCGCGAGGGTCGCCCTTCAGGGCTTCGACGATGGAGCCGAGACAGGGCTGCGATGTGTTGCCGGAGAGCGCATCCATTGCCGCGTCGACGGCGTCGACCCCGCTTTCCACCGCTGCGAGCACCGTGGCTGCGGAAATGCCGGAAGTGTCATGCGTGTGGAAATGCAACGGCAGATCCGTCGCCTCACGCAGCGCCTTGAACAATGCGCGCGCCGCGCCGGGCTTCAAAAGACCTGCCATGTCCTTGATGGCGATGATGTTGGTACCCGCCGCCTCAAGCTCGCCGGCAAGGCCGACATAGTATTTCAAGTCGTACTTTGAACGATCCGGATCGAGAAGGTCGCCCGTGTAGCAGATGGTCGCCTCACAAAGCTTGCCTTCCGAACGCACGGCGTCCATCGCCACGCGCATGTTTTCAACCCAATTGAGGCAGTCGAAGACGCGGAAGAGATCGATGCCGCCCGCAGCCGCCTGCTTGACGAAATGCTGCACGACATTGTCGGGATAATTGGTGTAGCCCACACCATTGGCACCACGCAGCAGCATCTGTAGAAGCAGGTTCGGCGCGCCCTCGCGAATGCGCGAAAGTCGCTCCCACGGATCTTCCGTCAGGAAGCGCATGGCGACATCGAAGGTCGCTCCACCCCAGCACTCCAGCGACAGAAGCTCGGGCAACGCGCGGGCGTAAACGCCGGCAATGCGCGCCATATCGAATGTGCGCATGCGTGTCGCGAGCAGCGACTGGTGCGCGTCGCGCATGGTGGTGTCGGTGACCAGCACACGCTCCTGATCGCGCATCCATTTGGAGAAGCCCTCGGCCCCGAGCTTGTCGAACGTCTGCTTGCTTCCATCCGGCACCGGCATGTCGACATAGGGAACATGCGGCGCCGCAGCCTCGGCATTGGGCAAAGCGCGGCCGCGTGCTTCCGGGTGACCATTGACGGTAACGTCCGCCAGATAGTTGAGAAGCTTCGTCGCGCGGTCGCGCCGCTTGACCTGGCTGAAGAGTTCCGGCGTCTCATCAATGAAGCGGGTCGTATAGGAGGCGTTGCGGAAATTCGGATGGCTGATGATCGCTTCAAGGAATGTCAGGTTGGTCGCCACACCGCGAATGCGGAACTCGCGCAGGGCGCGATCCATGCGGGCGATCGCCTCTTCAGGCGTCGGCGCCCATGCGGTGACTTTCTCCAGCAGCGGATCGTAAAACCGGGTAATGACCGCACCTGAATAGGCCGTGCCGCCGTCCAGACGGATGCCGAAACCGGTGGCGCCCCGGTAGGCGGTGATGCGGCCGTAATCGGGGATGAAGTTCTGCTCGGGATCCTCGGTCGTGATACGGCACTGGAGCGCGTCACCATTCAAACGGATGTCGGCCTGTGCCGGCACGCCTGAGGCTGCGTCGCCGATCTTCGCCCCTTCGAGAATGTGAATCTGCGCCTTGACGATATCGACGCCGGTCACCTCCTCGGTGACCGTGTGCTCCACCTGGATACGTGGATTGACCTCGATGAAGTAAAAAGCGCCCGTGTCGGCATCCATAAGGAATTCGACCGTGCCTGCACCAATATAGTTTGTCGCTTCGGCGATCTTCAGCGCGTAACCGCAAAGTTCGGCACGCTTCTCATCGTTGAGATAGGGAGCAGGTGCACGCTCCACGACCTTCTGATTGCGGCGCTGGATGGAGCAATCCCGCTCAAACAGATGGACGGCATTGCCATGCGTGTCGCCCAACACCTGCACTTCCACATGGCGCGCACGCTCGACCAGCTTTTCAAGATAGACTTCGTCCTTACCGAAGGCGGCCTTGGCCTCGCGTTTGGCCTCAACAACCTCGTGCTCCAGATCCTCGCGGCCGCGGATAACGCGCATGCCGCGTCCGCCACCGCCCCAGGAGGCCTTGAGCATGACCGGGAAACCGACCTCCTCAGCCATCTCGGCAACCTTGCTCATGTCATCAGGCAGTGGCTCCGTGGCCGGAACAACGGGGACGCCGACTTCGATGGCAAGGTTGCGCGCCGCAACCTTGTTGCCAAGGCGACGCATGGTCTCGGGTTTTGGGCCGATGAAGATAATGTCGTTCTGCGCACAGGCTTCGGCGAACTCCGGGCTCTCGGACAGGAGGCCATAGCCCGGATGAATGGCATCGGCCCCTGACAGTTTGGCGACACGGATGACCTCGTCAATCGACAGATAGCTTTCAATGGGACCAAGATCGCGCTCGAGATGCGGTCCGCGCCCCACCTGATAGGATTCATCCGCTTTGAACCGGTGCAGCGAATATTTGTCCTCCTCGGCCCAGATGGCTACCGTTCGGATGTCGAGTTCATTGGCTGCGCGGAAAACGCGGATGGCGATTTCGGAACGGTTTGCGACGAGGATCTTCTTAATCTGCACTGGCAAAAACTCCGGGAAAGAAGGTTTGTCTGGGATTGCCCGGCGCGAAAATCCCCTCCGCGCCAAAACGACGCGGTATGATTAGCGTGGACTATGCTGCGGTGCAAACTTTCTTGAAGCGAGGGAAGACTCCCGAGTTGGGAAACAGCAGCGTTCAGCTCTGCCCGTTCCCGCCCTTCTTGCTCCGGTTCCATGGACGGCTCCACCCTCTTGATCCCGGCCGAGCAGAGAGACGGGGCGTTTGACGTCGCGGTGCAATCGGCAGGCTCCATCGTTGCCGCGCGGGGGGAGCCGCCGGGGTTTGCCATCAGTTCGGGAAACGGGGCGCGTTTTTCGTGCCTCTCTGTTGGGAATTGAAGTGGCGCGAAAAGCGCGCCCCGCCGGCCGCTGTCCCGACTGCCGACCGGTCACTCGGGCGATCTGCGCCCTAGCGGCTTTTCCGCAACCGACATGATGCCGGCCGCCGGCCTTTTGCGGGCCCTCACAGGCCTCGGGTCACCGAACCCGAGGGGGAGGCTGCCGTCGCCCCTCCTGATCCCCGGCTCCGGACCCGGTTCCCGACAGGGGCGATGGGGAAGTCTAGCGGCGGTTTTGGGGGTGGGGAGAAATGAGCGAATAGGGATCAGCGAACAGCGAGCAGGGATCGCGCTTCAACTGCGTCATCGTCCCATGGCTTGACCATGGGATCCATGCCGTGGCGCTGGTGACGGGGTACGGCCGAGAAAAATCGCGTTTCGCCTTGAAGGGCTCCGGTTTATCCCCGGCACTACGGCATGGATCCCCGGGTCAAGCCCGAAGATGACGAAGAGAGCGGCGTGGCAGGCCCTTCACCAAAAGAAAGCGGCCCGGCATCTCTGCCGGGCCGCCAGACCTCACATCAGGCCAATGGTCTACTGCACGAGATAATCGTACTTGCCGTCTTTCCACTCGTAGAAGACATAGCCGGGCAGCGTTACATCGCCCTTGTCGTCGAAGGATAGGTCGCCGAGAACGGTCGAGAAATTGCCGTCGTTGAGCGCGGCCACAACCGGATCGTAATCCGTGGAACCGGCTGCCTCGACGGCATCCTTCCATGCCTGGATGGCCGCATAGGTGTAGAGCGCATAACCTTCAGCGGTCTTGCCGGCAGCAAGCAGCTTGTCGACGACCGGCTTTGCGATCTCGTTCTTGCGCGGATCGGGAGAGAAGGTCATCAGCGTGCCTTCACCTGCCTCACCGGTGATGGCCCAGTACTCGTCGGTAACAAGAGCGTCACCGGAGACGAGCACCGTGTCCATGCCCTGCTCGCGCATCTGGCGCGCCATGAGGCCGGCTTCCGTGTGATAGCCACCAACATAAAGAACGCCAACGCCTTCCTGCTTCAGCTTGGAAACGAGTGCGGTGTAGTCCTTCTCGCCAGCGGTGTAGGCTTCGTAGAGAGCCGGCGTTCCGCCAGCGGCCTCGTATGCAGCCATGGTCGCATCGGCAAGGCCCTTGCCATAGGCGGTCTTGTCGTGAACGAAAGCGACTTTCTTGTCGGCGAAGTTGTCGACAAGGAACTTGCCTGCAACATCACCCTGCTGGTCGTCACGACCGCAGACACGGAAGACGCCGGGGCCGGGGCGGTTGTCGGTGAATGCCGGGTTGGTGGAGGCCGGCGAAATCTGGACGATGCCTTCCTCGGCATAGACCGACGAAGCCGGGATGGACGAACCGGAGCAGAAATGGCCCGCAACGAACGCGACGCCGGACCCTGCAAACTGGTTGGCGACAGCCACAGCCTGCTTGGGATCGCAGGCGTCATCGCCCACTTCAAGCTTCAGCATTTCGCCATTGACGCCACCGGCTTCGTTGATGTCGGCCACTGCCTGCTCGGCACCGGCTTTCATCTGCTCGCCAAATGAAGCGTATTGCCCCGTCATGGGGCCAGCAACTGCAATCGTGATGTCCGCCCATGCGGAACCCGTCATCATCAGGCTGAGTGCTGCGCCAGCCATAAGTGCCTTTTTCATGACTTCTCCCTTAAAAAACACCAGAAGTTCCCTTGGCTTTCCGGAAATGGTGTTTGGCTTTCCGGTTTGGCCTGTGCGGACCCCGCCGGCCCGCTTAATCGACATGAAACCTCAATTCAAAAGAGAAATAAAGGCTTCACACCGGTTAATCATGAATCGGTCAGTTCGAACGCTCCCAGCCAAGAGGTCCACTGCGCCGATACTGAAAGCTATACTGCGTTGCCATCTGTCCGGCACGGGTGATCCGCTTGCCGACAAAGGCGATGATCAGCAAAACGATCAGGTCAACAATGTAGTAGTGGAGCGAGAGCAACGTGCCGCTGAACAGCGCAAAATGGATGAAGCGCGTGGCAGCAGTCAGAAGCACGATATAGAAGGCGAGATGCGCATCGCCCTGCCACGTGCGCGCCATGGCCCGCCCCGTGAGATAGGCCGCACTGCCCGCCAGGAGCACCGTGACAAAAAGGAACTCCCAGAAAGTGACTTCCCAGATCAGTCCGTTTGCGTGTTCCATCAGTGCCTCCCGCCTTCCAGATATGCCGCGCGTACTTCTTCCTTCTTGAGGAGTTCCGCGCCGGTGCCGCTCATGGTCACATTGCCGTTGACCATGACATAGCCCCGATGGGCGAGCTTCAGCGCATGGAAGGCGTTTTGCTCGACCAGAAAGACCGTCAGCCCTTCCTTTTCGTTCAGCTCACGAATGGCATCGAAGATCTGCTTCACAATCAGCGGAGCAAGACCAAGCGACGGCTCATCGAGAAGCAGTAGCTTGGGCCGGCTCATGAGCGCGCGCGCAATGGCCAACATCTGCTGCTCGCCACCAGAAAGCGTCCCGCCCCGCTGGCCGATGCGCTCCTTGAGACGGGGGAACAGCTTGAAAACCTTGGCAAGGTCTTCGTCGAAATGCTCGGGATCGACCAGAGCCGCGCCCATCTGCAGGTTTTCCATCACCGTCATACGCGGAAAGATGCGACGCCCTTCCGGCGATTGCGCGATCCCAAGGCTGACAATGTCATGCGTCGGCATGTTTGTGATGTCCACGCCATCATAGACGATCTGGCCGTTGCGGGCCCGCGGATCGCCGCAAATGGTCATCATCAGCGTCGACTTGCCGGCACCATTGGCGCCGATCATGGTGACGATCTCACCGCGATGAACATCCATGTCGACGCCCCGCAAGGCGACGATATTGCCATAATAGGTCTCGACGCCACGCACCGAGAGCAAGGGTTCGTTCTGAGAGCTCATGCCTTGCCTCCCTTAGCGGTGGTCTTCTTCTTGGGCTGAGCGCCCCGCTTGCCGGGCACGCTTGTCGCGACCTGGCCCTTGTCGACGCGCTTGGAGAACTCGGTCTCACCACCCTTTGCGAGAACCTTGGCCTGCTTGACCCACTCCTCCCGCTCGATACGGCCGGGGAAGGCGAGATAGGAACCAACCCATTGCACCTCTGCCTTCTTCCACGCGGCTATCTGGTCGAAATGCCAGATGCCGAGCGCGTTCAGCTTTTTCTCATTGGCCGGCCCGATGCCCTTCACGCGGGTGAGATTGTTCGCGCCACCTTCACGCGGCTTCCTGGTGCCGTGCGGCTGGCTGCCCGGATAATCGCCGGCATTGGCGATCCTGACCTCGCTGGCGGCGGGTGCGGCCTTGGCCGCTGCTGCGGCTTTCGGTTTCGCGGCGGTTTTGGGCTTTGCCGCTGCTTTGGACTTTGCAGCGGCCTGGCCCGATGCCGGTTTGGTGGCGGTTTTTCGGCCGGCAGAAGCGCTGCCTGCAGGGGGGGTATCCCCCACGAAAGCAGAGGCGGAGGTTGCGCCGTTCGAGGACTTGGACGCCTTTGCAGGCGGCGTGGATGCTTTCGGTGCAGCAGCCTTCCTGGAAGGCTTAGCAGCGACCGAAGCCGCCCCACTGACCGACGCCTTTGAGGTGGCCTTTCTTGTGGGGGCCGCCCCGGTGCCCCCCGCTTTCCCGGCGGCAGATTTGCTGCCAGAAGCTTTGGTTGCCGTGGCCTTCGTCGATGAGCTCTTCCTGGTGGTGCCTTTGGAAGCAGCATCCTTGGCGGGTGCCCCTGCAGATGAAGTGCCTGTTTTCGTCGTCTTTTTCTTCGAGCCGGCTGAGGATGCCTTTTCAAGGTCCTCCCGCACTTCCGGCATATCGATTTCATCCTCGTCATCGACACCCAGATAGGCGGCAATGACCTTCGGATCGTTCTTGACGAACTCGGCCGGACCGTCAGAGATCTTCACGCCGTAATCGAGCACGATCACATGGTCGGAGATTTCCATCACCACGCCCATGTCGTGTTCGATCAAGAGAACCGAGACCTTGTGCTCGTCGCGGATGTATTTCAGCAGCTCGTTGAGCTCGGCGGATTCACGCGGGTTGAGGCCCGCCGCAGGCTCGTCCAGGCAAAGAAGCTGCGGCTTAGTGCACATGGCGCGTGCGATCTCCAGACGGCGCTGCGCGCCATAGGGAAGGTCGGCCGCCGGATCATCCGCACGATCGATGAGATTTGTATGCTCGAGCCAGTACACCGCCCTGTCGACGGCCTCCTGCTGCGCCTTCTTGTAGCTCGGCAGCCCCAGAATGCCGCCGATGGAGAAACCGGAGGCCACCATCAACGGGTTGTGCTGGGCGACCAACAGGTTTTCCAGAACGGTCATGCCGCCGAACAGGCGGATGTTCTGGAATGTGCGTGCCACCCTGGCCTTGTGCGAGATCTCGTGATCGGGCATGCGCTCGAGCAGGTATACGGCGCCGTTTCCGGTGGTCTTCCAGCGCTGGCCGCTATCGGTCAGCGTTTCCACGTCCTCCTGCTGCCGGCCCGGCCCGTGCCGCATCACGATGCGGCCCTCGGTCGGTTTGTAGAAGCCGGTGACGCAGTTGAAGACCGTGGTCTTGCCCGCGCCGTTGGGTCCGATCAGGGCGGTGATGTCGCCCCGACCGACATTGAAGGACAAGTCTCCGACGGCCACGAGGCCGCCGAAACGCATGGTCAGATGCTCGACGCTGAGAACCGGATCCCGATCCCAGTTTGGCGTCGACTTATCAGAGTTTTTCATAGTCGTTGCCGCGTCCATCAGTGTCCCTCACCCTGAGCCACCATATCGGCGCCGATACGTTTCTTTTCCTTCAGAACCACGGAGGGTTCGCGGGTCGAGATCAGACCGCGCGGCTTCCACACCATGATAAGCACCATGGCAAGGCCGAAGATCAGCATGCGATACTGCACCGGATCGAAACCGGAGCCGAAGACCTGCTGAAGGAAGCCGAGATTGCGCAGCATCTCGATACCGCCGATCATCACGATCGATGCAATCACCACACCCACCTGCGAGCCGAGACCACCCAGAACCACGATGGCGAGGATGATCGCCGATTCCAGGAAGGTGAAGCTCTCGGGCGAAATGAAGCCCTGCCGTGTGGCAAAGAACGAGCCCGCAAACCCGCCGAACATGGCGCCTATGGAAAAGGCCGTGAGCTTTGTGTTGCGCGTGTTGATGCCGAGCGAGCGGCACGCAATCTCATCCTCGCGCAGTGCCTCCCAGGCGCGCCCGATGGGCAGGCGGCGCAGACGCATGGTCACGAAGTTGGTGATCAGCGCCAGAACGAAGATGATGTAGTAGAGGAAAATGAAGCGCTGGATCGGATCGTAGGCAATGCCGAAGAAATCGGCAAAACCGCCCTCGCCCCGCTTGAGTTCCAGGCCGAAGAATGTCGGTTTCGGAATGCCCGAAATGCCATCTGGGCCATTCGTGAACTCATACCAGTTCAGCAGAACGACGCGGATGATTTCGCCGAAAGCCAACGTCACGATCGCGAGATAATCGCCGCGCAATCTGAGCACCGGAAAGCCGAGCACGATGCCCCAGCAGGCCGCCAAAATGCCAGCGAGCGGCAGGGCGAACCAGAAGCCGATGTCGAGATATTGCGCGAGCAGCGCGAAAGAATAGGCACCGACCGCGTAGAAGGCCACGTAACCAAGATCAAGCAGACCGGCGAGGCCAACCACGATATTCAACCCCCAGCCGAGCATGATGTAGGTCATGATCAGGATGGCCAGATCGATGAACTGGCGATCCTTGCCCGGGAAGAAGGTGGTGAAGAAGAAGGGCAGAATGAGTGCGAAGGCGAAGAGCGCCCGCATGAGCCATTTGCCCGTTCCGGCAAACCGCGAACCGCTGGGCATGGCACCGGCAATCTTCCGCGTGACCGGACTGTCCGTCCGCAGCACGAAGAGATTGAGCAGCAGCCGGCCCGCGAAGACAACGAGGATCGAGATGATCCAGGCCCCCCAGCGCATCTTGAGATCGAGACCGCCGGGAGCGATGTCAGTGCGTATGCCGATGAAGAAGAAGCCGAGCACCGCGACAAGGAAACCTGCCATGGCGGCATCCTTGAGCGAAGCGGCAAAGGAATTGGGGTCGTTCTGCTGTGCACCGACCGTCTTGTTCGAACCGTTCACTGCCATCAGACCTTCTCCACTTCAGGCTGCCCGAGAAGACCGGAAGGCAGGAAGATCAGCACGATTGCCAGGATCGAGAACGCCGCAACGTCCTTGTATTCGACCGAGAAATAGCCCGACCAGAACACCTCAATGAGACCGATCAGAAGACCGCCCAGCATGGCGCCGGGAAGCGAACCGATGCCACCGAGAACCGCCGCGGTGAAGGCCTTAACGCCCGCCAGGAACCCGATGTAAAAGTCGATCACGCCGTAGAGCAGCACGAACATCAGGCCCGCCACGGCGGCAAGTGCCGCGCCCATGACGAAGGTCAGGGAAATGGTCCGATCGACATTGATACCGAGAAGCGCAGCCATCTTGCGGTCCTGCTCACAGGCGCGCTGGGCTCGACCGAGCGGCGTACGCGTGATGAGAAGCGTGAAGCCTGCCATCAGTGCAATGGTCGTCAGGATGATGATGATCTGCATATAGGAAAGCTGAACCGAAATGCCGGTCGCACTTCCTTCCATCAGCGTTATGCCGCCCTGGATCTGCGGCGGCAGCGGCTTGACGCGCGCGCCCTGCGTGATCTGCACGAAGTTCTGCAGAACGATCGACATGCCGATTGCGGTGATCAATGGAGCCAGACGGAACGAACCGCGAAGGGGTCTGTATGCAAGCCGCTCGACGGTCCACCCCCAGGCAGACGTGAAGATCATGGCCACGATGAGCACGATGAGCAACACCACAGGCAGAAACACAAAACCGAACACGGTCGTCAGGATCAGGAACATCGCCAGAGCGATGAACGCGCCAATCATGAAGACATCGCCATGCGCGAAATTGATCATTCCGATGATGCCATAGACCATGGTGTAGCCAATGGCGATCAGCCCATAGATGGAACCCAGCGTCAGCCCGTTGATAAGCTGCTGGACGAAATATTCCATGTGATATGCAACTCCCCTGAAATGTCGCCTTTCAGACGCATTTCTTATTCTTTCCCCTTGATAGTCGTAGAGGAATGACGCCCGATTGCAACGGCAAATTTCCCACGACCGGCTCCAAACCGAAGGCCGGTTTTTCCGGCTCTTGTTGACGCGGGAAGCTAGCACCGGACCAATGCAATGTCATTGCATTGAAGGAAAAAAAGTGAGTGCTTCTCGCGAATTCTCTCGAGATATGCCGCTTTCACGCATCAATATTGCAAGTTTGAGACAAAAAAGAACAAAACGGTTCCATATGCATCGGCAAACGAAAAGCCCGCACCGGCCACCGGTGCGGGCTTCTCAAGAACAAGGAAAATGGGTCGGAAAACCCGCTTAATTCATTGTCGGGATGACGAATTCGGCGCCATCCTTCACACCAGACGGCCAGCGCGAGGTGACCGTCTTGGTCTTGGTGTAGAAGCGGAACGCATCCGGCCCATGCTGGTTCAGATCGCCGAAGGCCGAAGCCTTCCACCCTCCGAAAGTATAATACGCGATCGGCACGGGGATGGGGACATTCACACCCACCATGCCGACATCGACACGGGCTGCGAAGTCGCGCGCCGCATCACCATCGCGGGTGAAGATCGCAACGCCATTGCCATATTCATGATCATTCGGCAGCGCCAGCGCCTCTTCATAGGTATTGGCCCGGACGACCGAAAGCACGGGGCCGAAAATCTCTTCCTTGTAGATGCGCATGTCCTTTGTGACATTGTCGAAGAGGCAGCCGCCCATATAGTAGCCGTCCTCATAGCCCTGCATCCTGAAATCGCGTCCATCGACCAGGAGCTTTGCCCCTTCCTTGACGCCAAGATCGACATAGCCCTTCACACGCTCCAGCGCCTGTTGGGTGACAAGGGGGCCGAGATCGGCGGCCGCATCCGTTGACGGCCCCACCTTCAGGCTTTCGACCCGCGGAACAAGCTTTTCAACCAGCCTGTCGGCCGTTTCCTTGCCAACGGGAACGGCCACCGAGACCGCCATGCAACGCTCGCCGGCGGAGCCATAGCCGGCGCCGATCAGCGCATCGACCGTCTGGTCCATGTCGGCATCGGGCATGATGATCAGATGGTTTTTCGCGCCGCCGAAGCATTGAGCGCGCTTTCCATTGGCAGTAGCGCGACTGTAGATGTACTGCGCAATCGGCGTCGAGCCGACGAAGCCGACGGCCTTGATGTCAGGGTCATCGAGGATGGCATCCACGGCTTCCTTGTCGCCATTGACGACATTGAGAATGCCCGCTGGCAGGCCGGCCTCAATGAAGAGCTCCGCAATGCGCATTGGCACGCCCGGATCGCGTTCCGACGGCTTCAGAATGAACGCATTGCCACTCGCGATGGCTGGGGCAATCTTCCAAAGCGGGATCATGGCTGGAAAGTTGAACGGTGTTATGCCGGCGACGACACCGAGCGGCTGGCGCATGGAATAGACATCAATGCCCGGGCCGGCGCCTTCGGTGTATTCACCCTTCATCATGTGCGGGGCACCGATGCAGACCTCGACCACTTCGAGCCCGCGCTGAATGTCACCCTTGGCATCCGGGATCGTCTTGCCGTGTTCCCGCGCCAGAAGCTCGGCAAGTTCGTCATACTCCCGATGGACGAGCTCCAGAAACTTCATGAGCACACGCACGCGGCGCTGCGGATTGGTCTTCGCCCACGCCGGCTGGGCCGCTTTCGCGTTCTCGACGGCAGCACGCAACTCTGCCGCACTGGCCAGAGCGACACTGCCCCGCACGGACCCATCCATGGGCTGCATCACATTCTGACTGCGCCCGCTGGTGCCGGCGACACGCTTGCCACCGATGAAATGACCGAAATCCTCCATGAGGTCTCTCCCTGATTTTATCGTCGCCCATTCTCTTCACTCGAACGTGGAATTGCAACGCGACGTTGACAGCAGCCGTTGTGCAAAAATTAATGGCGAAATATTATGTCGCGTGCAAAAATGTCGAAAGCGGGAGGCTGGAATGAATTGGGACGATGTGCGCGTTTTTCTGGCGGTTGCCCGGGCGGGGCAAATTCTCGGTGCTGCCAAGAGGCTCGGCCTCAATCACGCAACTGTCTCGCGTCGGGTCGCCGCACTTGAGAATTCCATAGGCGCGAAACTGTTTCACCGGCTGACGACGGGAACCGAACTCACCGCGGCGGGCGAGCAGTTGCAGGCCACCGCAGAGCGCATGGAAGCCGATATGATCGCTGCTCGGGCGGACATCGCCGGAGAGAGTGAAGACGTGTCGGGAATTGTGCGGGTTGGCGCGCCCGACGGGTTTGGTGTCGCGTTTCTCGCATCCCGGCTTGGAGCACTTGCCGAGCGGTATCCAGGCCTCTCCGTCCAGCTTGTGCCCGTCCCCCGTTCCTTTTCGCTTTCACGCCGTGAAGCCGATATCGCCGTTACGGTCGACCGGCCAACCGAAGGGCGGCTGGTGGCGGCCAAGCTGGTCGATTACACGCTGGGCCCGTACGCTTCTCGCAGCTATGCTGAAAAACACGGCCTGCCGGAATCCAGAAGCGACCTTGGTCGTCACCGCCTGGTCGGGTATGTGCCCGATCTCGTGTTTAGCCCGACGCTCGACTACGCTGCGGAGATTTCGGAAAACTGGAATGCCACATTTGCCGTTTCTTCAGCCATGGGCCAGGTGGAGGCCGTGCGATCGGGTGCCGGCATCGGCATACTTCACAAATTCATCGCGCGTGAGCATGATGACCTGATCGCGCTCAATCTGGGCAATCCGATCCGCCGCAGTTACTGGACGGTCTATCACGAATCCATGCGTCCCATGCGCCGGATCCAGGTTGCATCGGCCTTTATCGGCGAACTGGTGGAGAAGGAAAGACATCTCTTTTGCTGAGCCGGTCGTTTTACTTTCGTTAAAGTCTTGCCATGAGAACGGAAGGGGATACCGGTTCACAAGGGGGATTCATCGATGGCACACCGCATTCTCGCAGGAGCAGCCGCGCTGGCCTTGCTTGCCGCACCAGCAACCGCCAGGGCCAGCGACCTCCCGCCACCTGCACAGACAGCGGGCATTGCCATACCGGAAGGGCAGATCGACAAAGCGGTAGAAGCTCTCGACGGCTTGATCGAACAGGCCATGAAGGAGACCGGGGTTCCCGGCCTTGCCGTCGCAGTGGTGCGCAAGGATAAGGTTCTGTTTGCCAAAGGCTATGGCGTGCGCAAGGCGGGAGAGAAGGACGCTGTCGACACGGACACGGTCTTTCAGCTCGCATCGCTTTCCAAGTCCGTAGGCGCAACCGTGGTTGCAAATCAGGTGGGCAAGGGTCTCGTCCACTGGGACACGCCGATGTCGGCCATCCTGCCCTGGTTCAAGCTGTCCAATCCTGACAGCACGGCGCTCCTCACCGTGGGCGATCTTTATGCGCACCGCTCGGGCCTGCCGGATCACGCAGGCGACGATCTTGAAGATCTGGGCTATCCGCAGAAGATCATTCTGGAACAGCTGCGCTATCTGGAAACCGGCGCACTCCGCCTCCAATACGCGTATACGAATTTCGGGCTGACGGCTGCAGCCGAAGCCGTGGCCGGCGTGGCCGGCAAAGACTGGGCGACGCTGAGCGAAGACGCGATCTACAAGCCGCTGGGCATGGAGCACACTTCTTCAAGGCTGAGCGATTTTCTGGCGCGCGACAACCGCGTCTACAACCACGTGCGCAAGGGCAAAACCTGGGAGGTGCGTTTCCAGCGCGATCCCGATCCGCAGTCACCGGCCGGCGGTGTGAGCGCCAGTGTGAACGACATGGCCAAATGGATGCGCATGGTGCTCGGCGATGGCGCGTATAAGGGCGAGCAGATCGTGGACGCAGCAGCACTTCTGCCGGCACTCAGCCCGCAGGCAGTGTCGGGCCACCCCGCCACGCCCGCTGCCCGCGCAGGTTTTTACGGCTACGGCTTCGGGGTGAGCGTCTCGCCTGCAGGCCGCGTGATGCTGAGCCATTCGGGCGCCTTTGCGCTGGGTGCCGCCACCAATTACATCATGATCCCGTCGGCCGATGTCGGCATTGTGGTCCTGACAAACGCACAGCCAATCGGACTTGCCGAAGGCATCTCCATGAGCTTCATGGATCTTGTACAGTTTGGCGAGATCCAGCGCGACTGGCTGGCCATGTATCCCGTGCTCTTCGGCCCAATGCTGGACCCGGTGGGAAAACTTGCCGGACAGGAAGCGCCGAAGGACGCAAAGCCGGCACGCGAACTCGCGGACTACACCGGCACCTTTACCAATGATTATTTCGGCAATCTCGTTGTCGAAGAAACCGAAGGCGGCCTCACCATGACCGTGGAAGGCACACCCAGCACCTTCCAGCTCGAACACTGGACGGGCGACGAGTTCGTCTTTGACCCGCTGAACGAGAACGCCATGCCGGGATCGGTTTCATCGGTTCCGTTTTCGATCGATGGCGCGTTGGCCAATGAGGTGCGTGTGGAATATTTCAACGCGTACAATGACGGAACCTTCGTCCGGCAGTAATCCGGACGAACGGGCTGAGGAACCTCGCCCCCCGGTGCGAGTTGAAAGGACATCCGGATCGGAGAAGGGAGCCCAGATCCATGTCCTATGGCCGGTTTGCCGCGATGATCGGAACGTCGACGATCGTCATGCTTGGTCTGATGTATCTCAATACATATGCGTTCGATCACATATTCTGGAGCGAAACACGGGCCTGGATGGCACTGCTGATGGGGGCGACCATGGCTCTCGTCATGCTCGGCTTCATGTGGAGCATGTATCAAAACTCCGCAGCCAATCTTGCCTTCGTCGCGGGTTCCGTCATCGTGTTTGCACTATCGCTTTGGCTGGTGCGCAACCAGACGACCGTGGATGACGTTGACTACATGAAGGCGATGATCCCACACCACTCAATCGCCATCCTCACCAGCAGGCGCGCCAATATTTCAGACCCGCGCGTGCGGGAACTGGCTGACGAGATCATCGATGCTCAATTGCGTGAGATCGATGAGATGAAGAGCCTGATCACCGATCTCGAACAGGAAAACTGAACCGGCGCCACAGCGCGGCCTGCTGACCATTCATTCAAGAGAGTGGCCAAGATCGCATGGTTGGAGTAAGGGACGCGCTGTCGATATGCCGGAACCCCGGCTTCAGAAAGGCGCGATATGTCCGACAGCGATGACGATTATGTGTATGACGAGGTAACCGGCGAGTGGATGCCGGCTTCGGAAATGAAAGCGCTTGAGGCGCAGCGCGGCGCGGTCGTCGACGCTGAAGGCAATCCGCTGGCGGATGGCGATTCCGTGACGCTGATCAAGGATTTGAAGGTCAAGGGCGCGGGCCAGACGCTGAAACGCGGAACGGTGATCAAGACGATCCGCCTGACGGACAACAAGGATGAGATCGACTGCCGTCATGAAGGCATCAAGGGTCTCGTTCTGCGCACGGAATTCGTTCGCAAGCGCTAGACCTCCAACGTCTCACCACCGCAAGCGCGACACGATCCACGAAAGCGAGGCTTACACGAACGGCGTCGCCGGATCGTAGCGGCGTGGCAGGAGGCGGTGCAGATAGGCGAGGCCCTCGTCTGACAGTCGGTTTTCATCCGGCTTGAGATAGGTCTCGGGCATGTGGCGCGTCTTGCCGGCAACGGCGTCGAGATCGACCAGACGGCACACGGTCCTTTCGCCATCGAACTGGAGTGCGACGGATCCATCGCCCTTTTCCACCGAACGGACAGCGAAAGCGCCGGCCTCGAAAGCCTCTCGCGCGTCGGTCTCGCTGATCGTGGCGATGTTGCCGCGCGGCAGATAGCCGAACGTGTCGACGCGGGCGCGCTGGCCCGCGAGATCCTCGGCCAGAATGCGCTCGATCGCCTGTCCAAGATCGCTGCCGGAGAGCTTGAGATTGCCGTGGGCATCGCGCTCCTGCATCTCGGCGGGCACGAGCGTTTCAACGAGCGATCGACCGTCGGCATCGGAGACACCCTCCGACATGGCCACGACACAGCGCCCGTGGCGGGCGACAGTCGCCTTGACATCCTCGATGAAGCGGGCGCGTTCGAAGGCGCGCTCAGGCACATAGACGAGATGCGGGCCGCTTTCCTCATCGAGCGCCCAGGCGGCAGCGGCTGCCGTGAGAAAGCCTGCATGGCGACCCATCACGATGCCGACATAGACACCCGGCAGAGCGCGGAAATCGAGATCGATGCTCAGGAAGGCGCCGGCCACCATTTCACCGGCCGAGATGAAGCCCGGCGTGTGGTCGTTTTCCATCAAATCGTTGTCGATGGTCTTTGGCGCGTGCATGAAGGTCATGCCACCGCCGGAAGCATCGCGGAGAATGGCCTGCGTGCCGGACGTGTCGTTGCCGCCGATATTGATGAAGGCGTCGGCGCCGACGTCCTTCAGGCCTTTCATGATCTCTTCGCAATAGGCCGCGTCAGGCTTGTCGCGAGTGGAGCCGAGCACCGCACTCGGCGTGGCGGCGATGCGCAGAAGCTCGGTCTCGGAAAGCTCGGACAGGGTGACGAAGCGACCGTCGCGGATGCCCCGCACGCCATGCAAAGCACCGAGCACCCGGCAGCCGGGGTAGAGCTTCATGGCTTCCAGCGCAGCGCCGGCAACAGTCTGGTTGATGACGGCGGTGGGACCGCCGCCCTGGGCGATGACGAAGGTTTCGGCCACTTCATTCGTCCTTTTGGTATGATGCTAATTTCGACAGATCAATCTGACACCAATCCACTCCACCAAGCCATCGAATGATCCCGGCCACGCCATGGTTTGCCGCGACCGTCAAAATCGGCTTCGAAGGTGAAAACGATCCGCTCGGAATGTGCAGCATCCGTTTCCTCTTTGCGCCAGTCCAGAACCTTCCCGCCAATGTAGGAGCTATCTTGCTTGGTTTGGTGAAAATAAGCGCGGCCACCTTTCAGGCATTCTGCTTCATCAGGCTTGAGGTCCCAATAGCCGCTTTCATAGATCGGCATTTTGAGAACTGACATATTCTCATCAATCTTGCTGATGAAATGCGCTGCAAACATCATTCCCGCCCGCTATGGTTGAATTTCAACCCTAACGATAAAGCATTACAGGTATCAGACAAGCTCTCAGCATCGCCTCCGTCGTGGACCCGATGATCAGGCTGCGGATGCGCGAGTGGCCATAGGCGCCCATGACGAGCAGACCGAAATTCTCGTTCTCGACACGCTCGGAGATGACCGTCTCGGGCTGGCCGGGCAGCACCTCGCTTGTCGCCTCGATACCGCCGCCGCGCAGCACCGCTTCGGCATCGGCGAGACGATTGCGCGCCTCGCTGGTGTCGCTTCCCACCGTGAGAAGCTTGACAGAGAGGTCGGCAAAGAGCGGTGAGCGCGCCATGGCGTCCACCGCCTTCATGCTGCTTGCGCCGCCGTCATAGGCGACGAGCACCTTTTCGATCGGCTTGAAGGCGCGGTTGGCGACGAAGACTGGGCGATGGCTCGAGCGCACCACGCGCTCGAGATTGGAGCCGAGGTGGAGTTTTGCAAAATCTGCCGCCTCGCCGCGCTTGCCGATCACCAGAAGGTCGGAATCCTCCTCCACTTCGGCCACCGTCTCGACCACATCGCCATGGCGAATGCGGCCCGAGACCTTTTCGATGCCGGCGGCGCGCACGGCAGCCTCGCCATCTTCGAGGATGGCACGGCCGCGCTTCATGGCAAGGCGCGCGCGCTGCTCGTCAAGCTCGGACAGCTCCTTCAGAAGCGATGACCGCGCGCCAAGCGCGATGTTACCGGAGAGATCGGACGGGGCGCTGCCCGTCTCACGGCGACCAAGCACATGGAGAAGCTCCACGGAGGCTTCGAGCCTGCCGGCGATCCATGCCGCGTGTTCGCACACGCTCTGCGCATAGATGGAGCCATCGATGAATGCGGTGATCTTTGACATTGTCCCCTCCAGTAGCATCGGGCCGAAAAGTGGAACCCGGTTTTCGGGTATACCGATGCTCAATTAAAAATTCAGATCGTCCTTTGTGCGTCCAAAAGGACGCACGGCGATCTAATGGCCCATCAGCTTTTCGAGCGCGCCCGGCTTGTCGTGAATGCCAAGCTTGTCGACGATGGTTTCGCTGGCCTCGTTCATGCCGATGATTTCCACCTCGGCACCGTCGCGGCGGAATTTGAGCACGATCATGTCCAGTGCGCCAACACTGGAAATGTCCCAGATATGCGCGCGCGAAACATCGATGGTGACCTTGTCCAGCCCCTCCTTGAAATCGAAGGCGGCGTTGAAGTCCTCAACGGATGCGAAGAAAAGCTGACCTTCGACGCGGTAGGTGCGCTCGCGCCCGTCTTCCGACAGGGTGGAGGTGACGCGGAAGATCTGCGCGATCTTGCCCGCGAAGAAGATGCCGGAGAGAAGCACGCCGACCAGCACGCCAATGGCGAGATTGTGGGTTGCGACCACGCAGACGACCGTGGCGAGCATGACCACGGAAGACGACAGCGGGTGCTCGCGCAGGTTCTTGATCGACGACCATGAGAAGGTGCCGATCGAGACCATGATCATGATGGCGACAAGTGCGGGCATCGGGATCTGCCGTACCCATTCACCCAGGATGACGATCATGAACAGGAGAAAGACACCGGCGACAAAGCAGGAAAGACGCCCGCGCCCGCCGGATTTCACATTGATCATCGACTGGCCGATCATGGCGCAGCCCGCCATGCCACCGATGAAGCCGGTGGCGGTGTTGGCAAGGCCCTGTCCGATGCATTCCTGGTTCTTGTCGCTCTGCGTGTCGGTGAGCTCATCAACCAGCGAGGCCGTCATAAGCGATTCCAGAAGCCCGACCGCCGCCACTGCCGCCGAATAGGGCAGGATGATCTGCAGCGTTTCCAGATTGAGCGGAATGTCCGGAATGAGGAAGACCGGGAAGGTGGAGGGCAGCTCGCCCATGTCGCCCACCGTGCGTACATCGAGGCCGAAGGCGATGGACACCGTGGTCAGCACGATGATGCAGATGAGCGGCGACGGGATCGCCTTGGTCAGACGCGGAAACAGATAGATGATGGCAAGGCCGGCGGCGACCATCACATAGGTGAGGTTCGGCACGCCGATCAGCTCGGGCAGCTGCGCCATGAAGATCAGGATCGCGAGAGCGTTGACAAAGCCGGTCATCACCGAGCGCGAGACGAACCGCATCAGATGGCCGAGCTTCAAGAGCCCCGCCCCGATCTGCAACAGGCCGGCCAGCACCGTGGCGGCGAGCAGATATTGCAGCCCGTGCTCCTTGACCAACGTGACCATAAGCACGGCGGTGGCGGCGGTCGCCGCCGAGATCATGCCCGGCCGGCCACCGGCGATGGCCGTGATGACCGCGATGGAGAAGGAGGCGTAGAGCCCGACCTTGGGATCGACACCGGCAATGATGGAAAAGGCGATGGCTTCGGGGATGAGCGCAAGCGCGACCACGAGGCCGGAGAGGAGATCGGCCCGGACATTGCCGAACCATTCGTCACGGTAATGGGAAAGCGAGAACATGGAACCTTCAGGAGACATGACCTCCCAACCGCCGACAGGCTTCTGCGGCCGGGAAAGACAGAAACGATCGAGGTTGCGCCGGCGGATCAGCGGCCGGCAGAGCCACCCGGAGTTTCACCGGGTCCTAAGCGGATGCGCGGTGTTTAACCCGGATGATGCTGCGGCGCAACATTGTTCGTCTCCTGAAGACGCTCGCGTCAGTCCGGCTTTTTGCGCGCCTTCTTCTTGCCGCCTGCGGGCTTGGCGAATTTCGGCTTGCCGGGTTTGCCGTCTTTCTTCGCCCAGGGCTTGGCATCGTCGCGCCATTCGCCACCCTTGCGATGCGGCTTGCCGGCCGGCCGGCGCTTTCCCGCAAAAGGTTTTGGGCCATTGCCGCGCGCCGCAAGTTCGGGCGCTCCATCCAATTGCACAACCCGGATGCTGCGCTCCAGAACCGCTTGCGGGCCGATGGCGGCAAGGAAACGGCCAACACAGGCGGCATCGAGCTGAACGAAGGTCTCGTCCTGCTGCATCTTGATCGCGCCGATCTCGCGCTTGGTGATTTCGCCGGCACGACACAGAAGCGGGATGAGCCAGCGCGGCTCGGCATTCTGCTTGCGGCCAACCGACAGCGAAAACCAGACGCTCTCGTCGAACTCTTCACGGCGCGGCGCGCGTTCCTCGCGCATGCCGCCACCATCCTGGACGGTCACTTCGGTCACGTCTTCCGGCGCGGAGAGCTTGGCACGGTGAAGCCGGACAAAGGCCGCCGCGATCTGTTCGGCGCCATGCTTTTCAAGAAGCGCTTTGACGAAATCGGTCTCGTTGTCCTGAATGGCGTCCTCGAGATGCGGGTCGGCCATCAGACGTTCGTCATCGCGTTGAAGAACCTCGTCGGCGGAGGGTGGGCTGGTCCACTCAAGCCGTACCTTGGCATCGCGCAGAAGGCGCTCGGCACGGCGGCGACCATTGGGCGCAACGATGAGCGCACTCACACCCTTGCGCCCTGCCCGCCCGGTGCGGCCCGAGCGGTGCAACAGCGTTTCGGAGTTGGTTGGCAGATCCGCGTGCACCACGAGCTCGAGATTGGGCAGGTCGATACCGCGGGCGGCAACATCCGTCGCCACGCAGACACGGGCACGCCCGTCGCGCATGGCCTGCAGCGCATGGGTGCGCTCGCTCTGGCTGAGCTCGCCTGAGAGGGCCACGACCGAGAAACCGCGATTGTTGAACCGCGCGGTCAGATGATTGACCGTGGCGCGCGTGTTGCAGAACACCAGCGCATTGCGCGCTTCGTAATAGCGCAGCACGTTGATGATGGCGTTTTCGCGCTCCTGCGGAATGGCGAGGAAGCCGCGATACTCGATATCGCCGTGCTGCTTCTGCTCGGCTGCCGTGGTGATGCGCACCGCATCGCGCTGATAATTCTTCGCCAGATTGGCGATGGTGCGCGAGACGGTTGCCGAAAACATGAGCGTGCGGCGCTCGGCGGGTGCTGCATCCAGAATGAACTCCAGATCCTCGCGGAAGCCGAGATCGAGCATTTCGTCCGCCTCGTCCAGAACGACGGCGCGCAGGTCCGACATGTCGAGCGCATTGCGGCGGATGTGGTCGCACAGGCGGCCGGGTGTGCCGACGACGATATGGGCACCGCGCTCCAGCGCCCGACGCTCGGTGCGGATGTCCATGCCGCCGACACAAGAGGCGATCACGGCGCCGGTTTCGGCGTAAAGCCATTCCAGCTCGCGCTTGACCTGAAGCGCCAGTTCGCGCGTGGGCGCAACGGCGAGGCCGAGCGGAGCGGCGGCACGGTCAAAGCTTTCCGCGCCGTCAAGCAGGCTTGGTGCCAGCGCGAGGCCGAAGGCAACGGTCTTGCCGGAGCCGGTCTGGGCGGAAACAAGCGCATCGGCGCCTGCAGGTTCCAGTTCCAGAACAGCCTTCTGAACCTGGGTCAATTCGGTATAGCCGCGCTTGTCCAACGCCCGGCCAAGCGCTGGCACAATGCCTTCGAACTCGGTCATTCATCTTCTTTCGGAAATGAGCGCGCTTTGTGAGATCGTCTGTGTCAGATGGTCTGGAGGGCGCGCAGCGCGGCGATTTCACCAACGCTTTTGCGCCCTACTACGCGTGTCGGAGGCAAATGTACAGCGGGGAGTGTCAAATTCCCTTTGCTTCGAACGCTCAGCCGGCAGCGGCCTCACGCTCGTCTCGTGCCGTCAGGCGCATCATGACCAGGGCGAGAAGCATGGTGAGCGCCGAGATGATCGAGAGCATCACGAACGCATTGAAATACCCCCCGGCACCATCCGCATGGGCGAGAAGAACGACGATCAGGACAGCACCGATTGCGCCGCCGACACGCTGAACGATGTTCACCAGCGTTGCCGCATCGCCCATTTCCTCTTTATGCGCGGCGGCGTAGGCAGCCGTCATGGCCGGCATCTGGCCAAGCGCCATGCCGATGCCCCTGACGACGAGAAGCGGTGCCAGCCAAAGCGCCGGGAGCGGCGTGGGCAGAAGGAAGGGCAATGTGCTCAAGAGGAGCGCAAGTGCGCCGGCGAGCGTTACCCGTCCCGCGCCGAAACGGTCTGTCAGCGCGCCGCCGACCGGCAGGGCCAGAGCGCTGCCGAGCCCCATGGCTAAAAGCAGAAATCCGGTCTCCACCGTGTCGCGGGCCGCGATCACCTGGAGGTAAAGCGGCAGGAGCAGGAGCCCGCCATACATGTTGGCACCGGTCAGGCCGGTTGTGAGCGTGGCCGTGGCAAAGACCGGCCGCCGAAGAAGCGAGAGGTCGATAAGTGGTGGCCGCGCACGTGTGGCGTTTGCAACGAAACCTGCGACGAGGACGAGGCCGGCGACGACACAGACAAGATTGATGCGTGTGAGACCTTCGGCGCCGAATTCGGTGGCGCCATAGAGGAAGAGCGGCAGCCCGGCGCCGAGCAGAAGCAGACCCGCAATATCGAGACGCCGCGTCTCGTCCCGGTCGCCGGCTGGCACAAGCCCCTTTGCGAGAAGAAGCGCTGCAACGCCGACCGGAACGTTGATCCAGAACAGCCAGCGCCATGACGCATGATCGAGCAGGAGCCCGCCAATCGCCGGGCCGATGGCCGGTCCCAGCGCAACGACAAGGCCAAGCGCGCCCATGATACGGCCAAGCTGCCTGGGGCCTGCAGTCGCACCGATGATCGCCTGTCCCGCCGGCACCATGAGACCACCGGCGAGACCCTGAAGAAAACGGGCGGCGATCAACGACCATGGCCCGGGCGCAATGGCGCAGAGCACCGATGCGCCCGTGAACCCCGCAAGGCTGAACGCCCAAAGGCGGCCATAGCCGAAACGGTTTCCGAGCCAGGCGGCGAGCGGAAGGGAGATTGCCAGCGCGACCAGATACCCAGTGGCAATCCACTGGATCAAAGGCAGCGTGGTGGCGAGATCTTCCCGTATCGTTTCGAGCGCGAGATTGACGACCGTGGAATCGAGCATCGCCATGAACGCGCCGGCACCGGTGACGGCGGCGATCTTCCATATCCGCGCGGGGATGGCCGGCGGCGGTGTCTTGCGATCCGTGCTCACGGGCCGAAACTCTCAACCGGCCCGGAGCAGAAGTCAACGCGCGAACACGTCGCAGCCTGTGCTACCGCACCACCTCGCCGTCTTCCTTGGTGAAGGCCTTCACCGCGCCCTCAGGCAGGAGCTCCAGCACGGTCTCGGACGGGCGGCAGAGCTTTGTGCCAAGCGGGGTTTCCACGATGGGCCGGTTCATGAGGATCGGGTGCTCGACCATGAAGTCGATCAGCTCGTCATCGCTCCACTTGTCTTCACCAAGACCCAGCTCGTCATAAGGCGTGCCCTTCTGGCGCAGGATCGCGCGGGGCGACACGCCCATGGCGGCAATCAGCGAAACCAGTTTTTCGCGGCCGGGCGGGGTCTTGAGATATTCGATCACCTCAGGCTTTTCACCGGCTTCGCGGAGCATGGCCAGCACATTGCGCGAGGTGCCGCATTTCGGATTGTGATAGATGGTGACGGTCATGTTTGTCTCGCTCAGCTCGTGGGAAACCAGTCTCGGGTGCGGTTGGCAAAGGCCACCAGCGACAGCATCACCGGCACCTCGACCAGAACGCCGACCACCGTGGCAAGGGCGGCACCGGAATTCAAGCCAAACAGGCTGATGGCGACGGCAACCGCAAGCTCGAAGAAGTTCGACGTGCCGATGAGGGCGCAGGGCGCGGCGACATTGAACGGCACCTTCCAGATGCGGGCGGCGAAATAGGTCAGGAAGAAGATGCCGTAGGACTGGATCAGCAGCGGCACCGCGATCAGCACGATCAGGATCGGCCGTTCGACAATCACATGCCCCTGGAAGCCGAAGAGCAGAACGACCGTGACCAGAAGGCCGATGACGGAAACGGGTTTCAGCGACGCGGTGAAATCCGAGACCGCCTTCTGCGCCTCCGCACCCGAGGCGCGGCCGGTCAGCCATTTCCGGGTCAGGAAGCCGGCGACGAGCGGGATCACCACATAGAGGCCGGTGGCCAGAAGCAGCGTCTCCCACGGCACGGAAATGTCTGTCACGCCGAGCAGCAGCGCGACGATGGGCGCGAAGGCGAAGATCATCACCACATCGTTGAGCGAGACCTGCACGAGCGTGTAGGTGGCGTCTCCCCGGGTGAGCTGGCTCCACACGAAAACCATGGCCGTGCAGGGGGCAGCACCCAGAAGGATGAGGCCGGCAATGTATTGCTGGGCGTCGGCGGGCTCGATCCATGGCGCGAAGACATATTCGAAGAAGAGGACGCCGAGTGCTGCCATGGTGAAGGGCTTGATGAGCCAGTTGACGGCGAGCGTCAGCACGAGCCCCTTGGGCCGGTCGCCGATATGGCTGAGGCTCGCGAAGTCGACATTGACCATCATCGGGAAAACCATGGCCCAGATGAGCACGGCGACGACCAGATTGACCGAGGCGTATTCGAGCGAGGCGAGGAAGCCGAACAGGCCGGGCATGAGGTTGCCAAGGGCGATGCCGGCGATGATGCACAGCGCCACCCAGATGGAGAGGTATTTTTCGAAGAAGCCGATGCCGCCCGCCGGAGCTTCATCGCGGTTCAGTATGTGGTCGGTCATTCAACGTGTTCCTATTCGGAGAGGGCCGGTGTGCGGCCGATATCATCCAGACGGCGCTGCAGGGACAGCCGGTCGAGCGAGGCGAGCGGCAGCGCCGTGAAAATGGAAATGCGGTTGTTGAGCATGCGATAGGTGTCGGCGAAAGCGAGGTGCTTCTCGGCCTCTGTTCCGGTCACCGCTGCCGGGTCGGGCAGCCCCCAATGGGCCGTCATCGGCTGGCCGGGCCAGACAGGGCAGGCTTCCTGCGCCGCACTGTCGCAAAGCGTGAAGACGAAATCGAGCTTGGGTGCATCCGGCGTTGCGAACTCCTCCCAGTCTTTCGAGCGTGCAAAGGCGATGTCGTGGTTCATGCGCTCGAGCAGTTCCAGCGCATAAGGATGGACTGAACCCTTGGGCTGCGAGCCGGCTGAATAAGCGTTGAAGCGCCCGGCGGCGACCCGGTTCAAAACCGCTTCGGCCAAGATGGAGCGGGCAGAATTTCCGGTGCACAAAAAGAGCACGTTGAAGGTTTTATCACTCATGGCTCAGGCCTCCTAGCAGTGACAGGTCGCCGCCTCGATGGCGGGGCGGCACAGATCGGGGTTTCCGTTGCAGCAATCCTCCATGAGGAAAGCGAGAAGATCGCGAAACCCGGTCATGTCGGCGCAGTAGCGAATGATGCGGCCTTCCCGTTCCGCACGGATCATGCCTGACTGCGACAGGATCTTGAGGTGGGCGGAGGCGGTGTTCTGGACAACGCCCAGCCGCGCTGCGACTTCCCCCGCCGGCAGCCCCTCGGGCCCCGCCTTGACAAGCAGGCGGAACACTTCGAGCCGGGTCTCCTGACCGAGCGCGGCGAGTGCTTCTATGGCTTCGACTTTCTGCATTATCGAAATATCCGGATTTATCGATTAATATGGGTGGTTCTTCGCATGGTCGCGGGATGGCGTCAAGATGCATTGGGAGGTGGCTGGATGAAAACCGGGCCGCGCTCTTGCACATTCTCCCATTGGGTCCCGGGTCAAGTCCGGGATGACGAGCTCCTTCTCCCCGTTCTGACGAGGAGAAGGTCCCGGCAGGGGGATGAGGGGCAGTTGGTGCCTTGCGATCTATTCCACCTCTGTCGGTATCCTTGCAAATGATGGTGCCTGCCCCTCATCCTCACCTTCTCCCCGCTCGCGGGGAGAAGGGGGCGTTTGACGCTGGCGTGCGTTCTGCAGAGGGGGTGGGGAAGAAAAGAGCGAATAGGGAGTAGCGAATAGCGAGTAGGGAACGCGCTTCAACTCCCTCGTCATCCTATGGCTTGACCATAGGATCCATGCCGTTGCGGGGGTGACGGGGTAGGAGTGAGGAAAATTGCGTGTCGCCTTGAAGGGCTGCGGTTTATCCCCGGCGCTACGGCATGGATCCTCGGGTCGAGCCCGAGGATGACGAGGGAGTGCGGGGCGGGGTGGGAGCCCCTATCCGCTCGGCAGGTTCAAGAGGCGAAGGGGCCGAGACGCCCTGCCCTGAACACAACCTCAGCCGACGAAGGCGCGCTCGACGACGAAATCGGCCGGCTCGGCGTTGGAGCCTTCCTTGAGGCCCGCCTTCTCGACCAGCGCCTTCACATCCTTGAGCATGGCCATGGAGCCGCAGATCATGACGCGGTCATTCTCGCGGTCGAAAGGCTCGGTGCCGAGCGCCCTGAACAGCTCACCATTCTCGATCAGCGTCGTGATACGCCCCATCGCGGGTGAGGTTTCGCGCGTGGTGGAGGTGAAATGGGTCAGGCGCCCCTCAACCAGTTCGCCGATCAGCGGATCGTCCTTGAGAGCGGTCACCAGTTCCTTGCCGTAATCGAGCTCGGCCACGTCACGGCAGGTGTGGGTGAGGATGATGTTGTCGAACTTCTCATAGGTCTCCGGATCGCGGATCAGGCTCGCGAAAGGCGCGATGCCTGTGCCGGTGGAGATCATGTAGAGGTTTTTCGCCGGCGTCAGCGCATCGTTGACTAGCGTGCCCGTGGACTTCTGGCGCATGAGCACCGTGTCGCCGGGCTGGATCTTCTGCAGATGCTGGGTCAGAGGACCATCCGGCACCTTGATGGAGAAGAACTCCACTTCCTCGTCCCAGGCGGGACTGGCGATGGAATAGGCGCGGAAGACAGGCTTTTCCGCATTGGGCAGGCCGATCATCACGAACTCGCCGGAGCGGAAGCGGAAGCTCTGCGGCCGCGTGATGCGGAAGGCAAAGAGATTGTCCGTGTAATGTTTCACCGACGTCACGCGCTCGGCAAAGCAGCCGGCGGGAATCGGGAATTCAGGGGTCTTTTCGGCGTCGTTCTCGCGGAGCGCAGCGCTGTCCATGAATACTGTCCTCGTTCGGTCGGAAGTCTCTATGCCTGTTTCCGGTTCGGATGCAAACCCAAATCGCGGTACCGATGGCTGCTCTTGCCTGTCGAAATTATTAGTATACAAATGAATTTGACGTCAAGTTTCGTGCGTTCGACACCTATTTCAATTCGTCGGGTCAACAAAGGTTTCACATTCCGGATTTCACCCATGAATGAGAAAAAAGGCATCAATTCGGGTTCCGTTGTCGTCGGCATCGATGTGGGCGGCACCTTCACCGACCTGATCCTGATCGATACCCGCAAGGGATCGGATGGGGGTGTCAGGGTCGCCAAGACACCCACCACCATCGAGAACCAGGCTTTCGGCGTGGTCAACGCTATACGCGAGACCGAGGTTCCGGCCTCCGAGATCGGGCTGATCGTGCATGGCACGACCACCACGACGAATGCGGTGCTTGAGCGGCAGCTTGCCAGAACAGGCATGATCACCACCGCCGGCTTTCGCGACATCATCGAGCTTGGGCGGCGCACACGGCCACAGGCCTATGGCATGACAGGGACCTTCACTCCGGTGGTGCCGCGCAATCTGCGGCTCGAGGTGGATGAGCGCCTGGACGCCGCCGGAAACGTGCTCACACCACTCGATGAGGATGGCGTGCGCGCGGCGGTGAAGGCGCTGCTCGATCAGGGCTGCGTTTCGCTGGTGATTCACTTCCTGCACGCCTATGCCAACCCGGCCCATGAAAAGCGCGCGGCTGAAATTGCCGCCGAACTTTGGCCCAACGATTACATCACCACTGGACATGCACTTCTGTCGGAAGCGCGCGAATTCGAACGCGGCGTAACGGCTGCCGTCAATGCCTCGGTACAGCCAATTCTCGAGCGCTACATCGCCCGCCTCTCGAACGAATTGCAGGGCCTCGGCTATGCGCGCGACTTTCTGGTGATGAATGGCAATGGCGGCATGATCTCCGCCGCCCATGTGGCCCGTGAGGCCGCCAAGACGGTGATGTCCGGCCCGGCCTCGGGCGTGATGGCCGCAGCCTTCACGGCGCGGCGGGCGGGCGTCGACAATCTCATCACCTACGATATGGGCGGCACATCCACCGATGTGGCTCTGGTGCGCGGCGCGCGACCGGCAGTCTCCAACGAGATTGAGGTGGAGTATGCCATGCCGATCCATGTGCCGATGGTGGATGTACACACGGTGGGTGCCGGCGGCGGATCGATCGCGCGCGTCAACGATGCGGGACTTCTGGAAGTGGGGCCGCAGAGCGCCGGTGCGAAGCCCGGCCCGATCTGCTATGGCCGCGGCGGCACGGAGCCGACCATCTCCGACGCCAATCTTCTTCTCGGCAGATTGAACTCGAAAAAACTGCTCTCGGTGGACAATCCGGTTTCCGTTTCCGATGTCGAGGCGATCTTTGCAGACAGGCTCGGAAGCCGTCTCGAGCTTTCCGGCGTGGAGGCGGCGGGTGCTGTGCTGCAGATCGCCAACATCAAGATGGCGGGCGCGATCCGCATGGTCTCGCTCGGCAAGGGGCACGACCCGCGCGATTTTGCGCTTTTTGCTTTCGGAGGCGCGGGGCCGCTGCATGCGGCGGCCCTCGCTCGCGAGTTGGGTATTCCGCGCGTGATGGTTCCCGCGCGCCCCGGCATCACCAACGCGCTTGGCTGCGTGGTCGCCGATCTGCGGCACGATTTCGTGCGCACGGTGAACCGCCCCGTGGCGAGCCTCGACGTGGCACTCGTCAAAAGCGTGCTTGAAGAGCAGCGCGCCGAAGGCGAGGCGCTGATCGCGGAAGAGACGGTGCAGCCGGAGCGCATTGAGTGCGTACACACGGCGGACATGCAGTTTGTCGGCCAGACGCATCTCATCAATGTGCCCCTGCCCGGCCCCGAGATCGACCGCGACACGCTGCAGACGCTCTTTGAAGAAGCCTATTTCGCCCGCTTCAAGGTGCGGCTGCCGGAGATCCGCGCCAATCTCGTCAATCTCAACACCTCCGTGATCGGCGTGCGCGCGGACATCGATCTTGCCAGCCTGATCGACCCGGCAGGACGTGTCGCAACGCTCGCCGAAGCGCTGAACGAGCAGCGGCGGGTCTGGTTTGCCGGCGACTGGCACGACACGCCGGTCTATGCCCGCGAAAAACTGCCGCTCGATGCGGTGATCGAGGGGCCGGCGATCCTCGAACAGCTCGACACGACCACGGTGATCGAGCCCGGCGACCGGGCGGCATCCGATGCCGATGGGAACATCATCATCACGGTGGGAGCGAGCTGATGAACGCAAAGCTCGCCACTCATCCGCCTGCCGGCACCTTCTCCCCGTTCACGGGGAGAAGAACGATGGCCGCAACGCCGAAGCAAGCCTCCTTCTCCCTGCCTGCGGGGAGAAGGTCCCGGCAGGGGGATGAGGGGCATGGCGTCAACGCAAAAGGGAGGCACGGATGACCGATACTAACACCCCCGCCCTCGACGCCATCACGCTCTCGGTGATCCAGGCGGCGCTCCAGCAGGTGTGCGACGAGATGGACCTGACCTTCTCGCGTGCCGCGTTCTCACCCGTGATCGCCGAGGCAAACGACCGTTCGGACGGCATCTACGCCGCCGAAGACGGCGCGCTGATCGCGCAGGGCTCGGCCGGGCTGCCGGTCTTTGTCGGCGTGATGCAGTATTCCACGCGCACGCTCATCGAGCGCATCGCGGGTGGCGAGACGGCGGCGCCCGAACCGGGCGACATCTACATCGTCAACGACCCGTATCTCGGCGGCACGCATCTCATGGATGTGCGCTTCGCCATGCCCGTGTGGCGCGATGGGAAGATCTTCTGCTGGCTCTCCAACACCGGGCACTGGCCGGACATTGGCGGCGCGGTTCCGGGCGGCTTTTCCGCCTCCGCCACGGCGGTGGAACAGGAAGGGCTGCGCCTGCCGCCAGTGAAGCTTTTCAAGAAGGGCGAACTGGATCCCGAAATCTACGCCATCATCTGCTCCAACATCCGCGTTGCCGACCAGCGCATCGGCGATATTCGGGCGCAGGGCGCGGCTTTGGAAGTGGGCGCGGAGCGGCTGGCGCAGGTGCTCGACCGCTATGGCGACGAGACGGTGCGGCAGGCCATCGCCGAACTGCGCACCCGCGCGGCGACACAGATGCGCACGCTGATCGCGCCGATCCCCGACGGGGTCTATTGCGGCGAGGCTTTCGTGGATTCCGACGGCGTGGTGGACGAGCCGCTGACCATCGCGCTCGCCATCGAAAAGAAGGGCGACACGCTGACCTTCGATTTCGAAGGATCAAGCCCGCCCTGCATGGGGCCGATGAACAGCGTTCTCGCCACGACGCTGTCCTCCGTCTATCTGGCCATGCGCCACATCTTTCCCGAAGTGCCGCTGAGCGCCGGCGCGTTCGAGCCGCTGATCATAAAGCGGCCGGAGGGCACGTTTCTTGATGCGCGCTATCCGCGTCCGGTTTCAGGCTGCGCGGCAGAGGTGTCGCAGCGCATTGCGGAGGCCGTGTTTGCGGCCATGGTGAAGGCCTTGCCGGAAAAGGTGACCGCGGCCCCTGCCGGTTCCAGCGGCAATTTCGCTCTTGGCGGGCATGACCCGGCGCGTGGGCGCGATTTCGTCATGTATCAGATCTCCGGCGGCGGCTATGGCGGCAATGCCGACCATGACGGCCTGACCAATGGGTGCTCCACCATCGGCATTTCCAAATCGCCACCGGTGGAGGTGATGGAGCAGGCCTTTCCCGTGCTCTACCGGCGCTATGCGCTGCGCGAGGGCTCGGGCGGCGCCGGCGAGCATCGCGGCGGGTTCGGTCTTTCCTACGAGGTGGAGATCCTGCGCGGTGATGCCCGCGCCTCCTTCGTGATGGACCATGGCCGGACAGGCCCGCAGGGCGTGCTCGGCGGCAGGGACGGCAAGGTGAACGAGGTGACGGTGTGGCGCGATGGCAAAGCCCATGTGCCGCCGCATCTTTCCAAGGAACAGGATATTCCACTGAAAGCCGGTGACCGGGTTTGTGTCGGCACGCCCGGCGGCGGCGGCTATGGCGATCCTCTGAAGCGTGCGCCGGAAAAGGTTTTGCGCGATGTGGCGCTGGGGTATTACACGGCAGACGAAGCCGAGGCGCTGTTTGGCGTGGTGCTGAGCGCGGATGGTCAGGCGGTGGACGAAGTGGCAACGCTGGCGAAGCGCGGCGGCTGAGAGGGTTGAGCCAGGCGCCCTCGCCCTTCGACAGGCTCAGGATGAGGGCTGTTGATATGCTGGCGTGTTTCAGCAGTTGCTTCGTGCGACGACGCTCAAGTAGCCCTCATCCTGAGCCTGTCGAAGGGCGAGGGCGCTTGGCACCGAACCTCCCCACTCACTCTCCAAGCAGACGAAACTCCAGATAGAGATTGCGCTGCAGGAGCGAATGGTTGTCGTCGGACATGAGCGAGACCATGGTCGCGCCATCGGCGCGCTGCCAGACATCGAGCGCTTCCATATTGTCGATCTGATGATCCATGCCGGCGGTGAAGAGCACCGGCCCGTCCGCCACGCTTCCGGGGGCAATGGTTGCGCCATCGATCCGGCGTATGCGCATGGCTACACCGCTGGCGAAGGTGAAACGGCGCTCCAGCAGAAGCAGATCGCCATCGGGCAGAAACGCGCCATCGGTGATGTCGAAGCCTTCTGAACGTGCGACGGTGAAGACGCCTTTCATCGGCCCTTCGAGAATGGCGGCAAAGCAATTGCCATCCTCATCGATACTGCGCTCGGCGACGACGACACGCGCCCCGTCCAGCCGCCCGCCCGGCGGCGCATAGGCGATGGTCTCGAAGCCGCGATTGCTGCGCAACTCCTCTCTCGGAACCAGATAATCCAGATCGCGGATGGCAGCCCCCATGGCATCGCGTTCGATCTCGAACTCGGCAATCCGCTGAACGCGCTCGAAGCTCACGGTCGCCAGTTCGCCCCTGACGGCAATGCCCTCGGCATCGGTGGTCCATTTCTCACGCGTGGAATTGCCATCGCCGTCCACCATGGGCTGCATGGAAAAATCGGTAAAGTCCGACGGACGCCCCTCGGCGTCGCGCGTCAAGCTACCGAAAAACCAGAAACCCGTGTCGGAAACGCCCATCACATCGCTGCCTGGCGAGGTGAAGCGAAACGAGGAAAACGCGCCAAAATGATCGATGGGAGAAGTCATGGACAGACCACCGGAAAACTCCAGCGGCCCAAAGCGCGTCTCATGAGAACCAATGGCGAAATGGCGGATGGGCACCGCATTGACCGCCATGGGGATGGACGGTTCCTGAGCCTTAACCGGGCTTGCCACCAAGAAGATCAGTGCCGCAAGAAACAGGCGTAGTCGAAAGGGAAAAAGCCTAGCCCGCACGCCGCATCGCGCCGCCGCCGCGGCGCGCGCCCTCTTCCTCGAAGAGCGAGGCAAGCTGCTCGGTCATGGCGCCGGCCAGTTCCTCCGCATCGACAATGGTGACGGCGCGGCGATAATAGCGCGTCACGTCATGGCCGATGCCGATGGCGAGAAGTTCGACCGGTGAGCGGGTCTCGATCAGGTCGATGACGCCGCGCAGATGCCGCTCGAGATAATTGCCGGGATTGACCGACAGGGTGGAATCGTCAACCGGTGCACCGTCTGAAATCATCATCATGATCTTGCGCTGCTCGGGCCGCGCCATCAGGCGCTGATGCGCCCACAAAAGCGCCTCGCCGTCGATGTTTTCCTTCAGAAGCCCCTCGCGCATCATCAGGCCGAGATTGCGCCGCGCGCGGCGCCAGGGGGCGTCGGCGCTCTTGTAAATGATGTGGCGCAGATCGTTCAGACGGCCGGGATTGGCGGGCTTGCCATCCTTCAGCCATTTCTCGCGCGCCTGCCCGCCCTTCCACGCTCGCGTGGTGAAGCCAAGGATCTCGACGCGGACACCGCAGCGCTCCAGCGTGCGGGCCAGAATGTCGGCGCAGGTGGCCGCCACCGTGATCGGCCGGCCGCGCATGGAGCCCGAATTGTCGAGCACCAGCGTCACCACCGTATCGCGGAAATTGGTGTCGCGCTCCTGCTTGAAGGAGAGCGGCTGCATGGGATCGATCACGAGGCGCACGAGGCGAGCCGTATCGAGCACGCCCTCTTCCAGATCGAAATCCCAGGAGCGGTTCTGCTGGGCCATCAGACGGCGTTGCAGGCGGTTTGCGAGACGCCCGACCACGCCCTGCAGATTTGAGAGCTGCTTGTCGAGGAAAGCACGCAAGCGATCGAGCTCTTCCTCGTCGCAAAGCTCTTCGGCACCGATGGTCTCGTCGAACTCGGTGGTGAAAACCTTGTAGTCTATGTCGCGCGCGGCCTGGTCGAACGGGCTGTCGGGACGGCGCGCCTCACCAGGCGTTTCCGAATCGAGCTCGTCGTCTTCAGAGACATCGTCGGCAGTGGTGTCGCCAGCTTCGCTCTCGCCGGTCTCGGTGTCCTCGCTCTCGCCGCTAGACTCCTCGCCCTCGCTCTCTTCGCCGCCGGATTCGTCCTCTTCGCTCTGCTCGGCCTGTTCCTGTGCCTCCGGCGCGTCGCTGTCTTCCTCGCTCTCTTCGGTCTGCTCCTCCTCGGCGAGATCCTCGCCGAGATCGATGGACGAAAGAAGATCGCGCACCGCGCGGGCAAATCCGTTCTGATCGTCGATCTGGGTGGCAAGCGCGTCAATATCTGCCGCGGCCTTGTCCTCGACCCAATCGCGCCAGAGCGACACGAGCTTTTCGCCGCTTTTCGGGGCAGGACGGCCAGTCAGCTTTTCGCGCACCATCAGCGCGATGGCTTCCTCAAGCGGCGCATCGGCCTTGTCGGTCACTTCGGCGAGGTTGGCGCGCTCATACTTGTCCTGCAGCATGGCGGCAATGTTGTCGCCCATGCCCTGCATGGCACGCGAACCGATCGCCTCGACGCGCGCCTGCTCGACTGCGTCATAAATGGCGCGGGCCTCATTGCCTTCCGGTGCGAGACGGCGATGCAGATCGGTGTCGTGGCAGGCACGGCGCAGCGCCATCGAATCGCTGATGCCCCGGGTGATGGTGAGCGCTTCGGCACTCGCCCGCTTGGGCAGGTCCGGCAGGCGGGCGCGGCTGCCCGTCAGCGATGGCTTGTCCTTGGAGAAGGAGACCTCAAGCTCGTGATCGCCGGCAACGGCACGCATGCATGCGGTGGTGGCCCGCTTGAACGGGTCGAGCGGCGCTTCGGCTGGCTGTCCGGGCTTTCGGTTGGTCTGGCTCACGGGTCGTCTTTTCTCGGCCTTGGCGCGACGCTAGCTCAACGCGACGTTGGCGGCCGATTCCGGCAGTTCCTCGCCGAAGGCGCGCTGGTAGAACTCGGCGACCAGCGCCCGCTCCAGCTCATCGCATTTGTTGAGGAAGGTAAGGCGGAAAGCGAAACCGACATCGCCGAAGATCTCGGCATTTTCGGCCCACATGATCACCGTGCGCGGGCTCATGACGGTGGAGAGATCGCCATTCATGAACGCCGAGCGCGTCAAATCGGCAACGCGCACCATGCGCGAGATCGTCTCGCGGCCCTTCTCGTTCTGGAAATGCTTGTTCTTGGCCTGAACGATGGCGACTTCATCGTCATGCGGCAGATAGTTGAGCGTGGTGACGATGGACCAGCGGTCCATCTGCGCCTGGTTGATCTGCTGTGTGCCATGGTAGAGCCCGGTCGTGTCGCCCAGGCCAACCGTGTTGGCGGTGGCGAAAATGCGGAAGGCGGGATGCGGACGGATGACACGGCTCTGGTCGAGCAGGGTCAGGCGGCCCGACGATTCCAGAACGCGCTGGATGACGAACATCACGTCGGGACGGCCCGCGTCATACTCGTCGAAGACGAGCGCGACATTGTGCTGGTAGGCCCAGGGCAGGATGCCGTCCTTGAACTCGGTGACCTGCTTGCCTTCCTTGACGACGATGGCGTCCTTGCCGACGAGGTCGATACGGCTGACATGGCTGTCAAGATTGATGCGGACACAGGGCCAGTTGAGACGTGCGGCGACCTGCTCGATATGGGTGGACTTGCCGGTGCCGTGATAGCCGGAGACCATGACACGCCGATTGTGGGCGAAGCCGGCGAGAATGGCGAGCGTCGTCTGCTTGTCGAACAGATAGTCCGGATCCACATCAGGCACATGGGAATCGGCCACCGAAAAAGCGGGCACGACCATGTCTGAGTCAAACCCGAACGTGTCTTTCACCGAAACGGTCGTGTCGGGCAAATTGGCGATATCGCGATCAATCTTGTTCATCATGCCTCCAGCGGCCAGGCCCTTGCCTGCATCGCTTGAACGTTTTGTTTTTCCGGGACGTCTCATCGGACATCGTTCGACGCGTCTTACCAGACGCCCGCTTTAACAGAAACCCGCCTGCTTCAACAGACGGTATGCTTCAAGCACGCTTCGAAGGCGCTCTTCCGATCCCCGGTCACCACCATTCGCATCGGGATGGTGCTGTTTCACAAGGTTCTTATAGCGCGACTTGATCTCTTCGCTAGTGGCTTGTGCGCCCAGGCCCAGTGTTTCGAGCGCCTTGGCCTCAAGCGGCTTCAATCGCTTTTCTCTAGGCTTGCGCTCGGCCTGCTTGTCACCGAAAAGATTGAACGGGTCGCCCACACGGTTGTGATAGGCAGCCCGGCCTGAACGATAGGAGGAGAAATCGGCAGCGGCGCGCGCCTCGCTGTCACCGCCCATCTTCCATGTCGGGCGATGGCCCGTCAGCGCTTCCTTCTGGTAGCGCGCCACTTCCGTGTCGCTCAGACCGGAGAAATAATTGTAGCCCTTGTTGTATTGCCGCGCGTGGTCAACGCAGAAGCGGAAATACTGGCCCTCCGCATGGCGCCCCACCGGGGCACGATGGAGACCGGGTTCATCGCACCCGTCCCACTGGCAGCGGGGCGCGCGCGACTTCGCCTCCGCTTGGGGGTCGGGTCGAATGCGAATTTTCTCGAAATATTTCGAGTAGGGTTTCATATCGGTCTGCGTGTCACCAAATCAGTGTGGAAGTATGGCCGCTCAGCGCCGGGATACAAGAATTGACTTTTGGTCAAAGTTCGACCTAGCGCTTGAATCGAACGTGAATTTGGGGATGCACCCCATATGGTGTGAGGAGACGGAATTGTCCATCCAGTCGACGATAGAAAGCAAGCTGACCCACGCATTTTCTCCAGAGAGGCTTGCAGTCATCAACGAAAGCCATCTCCATGCGGGTCATCAGGAGCATTTCGACGGAACGGGAGAGACGCATTTTCGTGTGCGAATTGTCGCAGAAGCCTTCAGCGGCATGAGCCGCGTCGCGCGGCACCGTGCCGTTAACGAACTGCTTGCCGAAGAGCTCAGGGACCCCGTGCACGCACTGGCCATCGAACCGGCAGCGCCGGGCGAGCCGACACGTTGGTGATTCAGCGAAGACAGGGGCTCAGGCGAGCGGCCTGATCCGAAGCTTGGTGATGCGGTTCTTGTCGCGTTTCATGACGATGAAGCGCTTGCCGAAGAAGGTGAAGGCCTGTTTTTCCTCGGGGATCGTCTGGGTTTCGTGGATGACGAGACCGGCGATTGTCGTCGCCTCCTCGTCGGGCAGGTTCCAGTCGAGCGCGCGGTTCAGGTCGCGAATCGGCACAGAGCCTTCCACCACGATGGAGCCATCGGCCTCCTGCTTGACGCCCTGAACTTCCACATCGTGCTCGTCGGCAATGTCGCCGACGATTTCCTCGATGATGTCCTCGAGCGTAACGAGGCCTTCCACCTCGCCATATTCATCGACGACAATGGCAATGTGCGCCTTCCGGCGCAGGAAGGCGTTGAGCTGATCCTGCAACGTGGTGGTGTCGGGAACGAACCACGGCTTGGAGGCCACTTTGGCGATGTCGATCTTCGTGTAGTCGTTCTGAACATCGCCCAGCGCGCGCAAAAGATCCTTGGCGTGTACGACGCCGACAATGTTCTCCGTCGAACCCTTCCAGATCGGAATGCGGGTGTAGGGGCTGCGCAGGATTTCACGCACCACGACCTCCGGGGCCTCATCCGCATCGACCGAACGCATATTGGTGCGGTGGATCATGACGTCGGACACTTCCAGCTCATGCAGGTCTAGCAGCCCGCCGACACGGTCGCGGTCCTGTTTCACCACCGCGCCCTCACGGTGAAGCACCTCAACGGTGCCGCGCAGCTCTTCATGGGCAGACAGCATCGACTCGCGGCTTTGCAGATCGACGCCGAAAATTGAAAGAAGAAGCCTGACGATCCCGTTGGCAAGCGACGACAGGAAGCCGAAGAGAACCACCACGATACGCGCGAAAGGCGACACGGTGAGCGCGAACATCTCGGGCTTTGCGAGCGCCCAGGACTTCGGCAGGATCTCGGCAAAAATGACCAGAAGGACAGTCATGATGACGGTTGCATAGAGCACGCCCGCATCACCGAAGATTTTCAGGAACAGGCTGGTCGTGAGCGCAGAGGCGAGAATATTGACCAGATTGTTGCCGATCAGAAGGGCGCCCACAAGCCGGTCTCGCCGCTGGATCAGGCGATCGACCAGACCGGCACGCGCATCGCCATTTGCTTCCATCGTGTGAAGCCTGGCGCGCGAAACAGCCGTCATGCCCGTCTCGGTTCCCGAAAAGAGGAAAGAAAGCGCTATGAGGCCCAGAATGATGCCGCCTGTGATCCACATCTCGGGTGTCATTGCGATAAAGCTCCCTCAAGAAAGGACAAAACCTCGCTTGCCGGGACGTCCTTCGCTACGAAAGACTGGCCGACGCCGCGAGTGAGAATAAAGGTGAGTGCGCCGCGCGATACCTTCTTGTCCTGCGCGATATAGGTCAAAAGCTGTTCGGCACCAGGCAGGCCGCCGGGTACGTGGGACAGCCGCGTGGGCAAACCGACAGCGGCAAGATGCGCTTCAACGCGCTCGGCATCATCCACACTTGCCAAATTGAGGCGCGCGGAAAAGCGATGCGCCAGCGCCATGCCGATGGCCACGCCTTCGCCATGCACGAGGCGTGCGCTGTCATAGCCCGTCGCCGCCTCCAGCGCGTGGCCGAACGTATGGCCCAGATTGAGCAATGCCCGGTCGCCCTTCTCCAGCTCGTCTCGGGCCACCACATCTGCCTTGGCCTGACATGACTGCGCAATGGCTTCGACCCGCTCCGGACCGCCCGCGAAAACCGCCTGCCAGTTTTTCTCCAGCCAAGCGAAAAAATCCGGCCGGTCGATCAACCCGTATTTGGCGACCTCGGCATAACCGGCACGGAACTCGCGCGGGGAAAGCGTGTCGAGCACGGCTGTATCAGCGATGACGAGCTGCGGCTGGTGGAATACACCGACAAGGTTCTTGCCATGGACAGTGTTGATGCCGGTCTTTCCACCGACAGAAGAATCCACCTGAGCGAGTAGCGAGGTGGGCACCTGAACGAAGCGCATCCCGCGACGCACGATGCCGGAAGCGAAGCCCGCCAAATCGCCCACCACGCCGCCGCCAAGCGGGATGACAATGTCGCCGCGTTCAAGCCTGGCATCGAGGATACCGGACACAACCTCTTCCAGCGTTGCGAAACTCTTCGAGCGTTCCCCCGGAGCCACGGTGATCGCAGCCGATTCCACACCGGCTGCAGCGAGGCTTTCCTGAAGGGGCGCCAAATGATCTGCCGCGACATTTGAGTCGGTAACGATGGCTGCACGCACACCGGGAAGGCGCGCGGCAATTTCCGCACCTGTCCGCTGCAGCAAGCCTGGTCCGATGAGGATGTCATAGGAGCGCGCACCAAGCGAGACATGCACCTTGGCGGGCGCAGCATTCACATCACTCATGATCGGGTGTCCTTCCGGCATTCGTCCTGCAAATAGGCGTCGAGGGCGGCAATCACCTCAGCCACGATGACTTCCTTGGGCTCGTTGCGTGAATGAACGACGATATCTGCTTCGCCATAGAGCGGGTAGCGTTCATCCATAAGATTGCGCATCACCCCTTCGGGATCGTCATTGTTCAACAGGGGGCGGTTGGAACGGCGCCCCACACGTTCCATCAAAGTCGGCAGGTCGGCTTTCAGCCAGACCGAGACACCGCGGCGCGCGACGGCGCGGCGCGTCTGGCCGTTCATGAACGCGCCACCGCCGGTGGAAACAACGCGCGGCCCGCTCTTGAGCAATCGCGCAATGACCCGCCGCTCCAGCGAGCGAAACTCGGTTTCCCCATAGGCCGCGAACAGATCCGGCACCGTCATGCGCGAGACCGTCTCGATCTCGTGATCACTATCGATGAAAGGCAATTTCAGCACATCGGCCACACGCCGGCCAATCACCGTCTTGCCGGCGCCCATCAGGCCGACAAAGACAAGCGATCGCCTGCCCAGCCGGCGAGCGAGAATTTCGGTATCTGGAATCGATAGGTTATCGGTGACTGTCATGCTCGCGCCTCTGCCTGCCGGTTTCGACACAAAAGCCGTGATCCGTCAAGCGCTTGACTGTCGTGCACACCACATACTTGCTTGCAAAGGAGGAAGCGGCATCCCATAAACAGACTGGGTAGGGAAGACAGAACGGGGCACTGAAGGCATGCCGACGCTTTTTCGGCTATTGATGATCATCGCGGTACTCGCGGGGCTGGTTTATGGCGCCATGGTTGCCCTCGTGACCTTTGTCGAACCGCAAACCGGCGAGATGAGCGTGCGAATTCCAGCAGAAAAGTTGAATCCATCGCAATGAGCTCCCGGATCGGCAGCGGCGCGCGGATCGAGGCCTTTCTGGAAATGATGGCGGCCGAACGCGGCGCCAGCGACAACACGCTTGCCTCCTACCGCCGTGACCTGGAGGATGCCGCCTTGCACATCGCAAGAGATGGCAGGACCCTGCAAGATGCCGACGCGGATGATCTGCGCGCTTTTCTCAGCACCCTTTCCGCACAGGGGTTTGCGGCTACGACCCAGACCCGCAAGCTCTCTGCTCTCAGACAGTTTTTCCAGTTTCTCTACGCGGAAGGGCTGCGCGGCGATGACCCGACGGGAGTTCTCGACAGCCCGAAAAAAGGACGCGGCCTGCCGAAAACACTGAGCGAGGAAGAGACAGGAAACCTGCTTGAACGGGCTGAAACGGACGCTCGCGAGGCCGCGCCGCACACACCGGAGCACGTCGGAGCGGTGCGGCTCCACGCGCTGCTTGAGGTGCTGTATGCCTCGGGCCTTCGTGTGTCCGAACTCGTAAGCCTGCCGGTAACGGTGGCGCTTCGGGATGAGCGTTTCTTCGCTGTGCGCGGCAAGGGCGGCAAGGAACGCATTGTGCCGCTCTCCGGCAAGGCGCGCGCAGCCATGCAGACTTGGCTCGCCGTGCGGAAAGCAAACCCTTCCTGGGCCGAGAGCACCTGGCTCTTTCCTGCGAATTCGGAAAGCGGTCACTTGCCAAGGCAGGTCTTCGCTCGGGAATTGAAGGCGGTCGCGGCGCGTGCAGGCGTCGACACGGCGAAGATCTCACCGCATGTGCTGCGCCACGCCTTTGCAAGCCATCTTCTGCAGAATGGCGCGGATTTGCGAGCCGTGCAGGAATTGCTGGGGCATTCGGACATATCCACGACGCAAATCTATACGCATGTGCTTGAAAAACGCCTTGCCGAGCTGGTTCAAAAGCACCATCCGCTTGCCGATTAGCTTCATGAACGTTATGTGGAGCGTCACATTACCGGCGGCAGGCCGTGTTCAACCCAGAGATGCCTCTATCGCAGTGTCTCGTGTTCGATTTGGCGAGTGAATGTACAACTATCTCGATTTTGAAAAGCCCGTTGCCGATCTCGAAGGCCAGATCCTTGAACTGAAAAAGCTCGCCGAAAGCGGCGAAGCGGTGGACGTCGCCGATGAGATCGCACGCCTTGAGAAGCGTTCCAAGGATGCACTGGTAGAAATCTACCGGTCGTTGACGCCCTGGCAGAAGGCACAGGTCGCCCGCCACCCCGACCGCCCGCACTGTCTTGATTATGTGCGCGGTCTCTTCACCGATTTCACGCCGCTTGCCGGGGACCGGGCCTTCGGCGAAGACAATGCGATCATCGCTGGTTTCGCCCGCTTCAACGGCCAATCCGTTGCGGTGATCGGCCAGGAAAAAGGCAACGACACGCAAAGCCGTCTGAAGCACAATTTCGGCATGGCCCGGCCCGAAGGTTACCGAAAGGCCGTGCGCGTCATGGATCTGGCGGACCGTTTCGACATTCCGCTCATCAGCATTGTCGACACGACAGGTGCCTATCCCGGCATCGGCGCGGAAGAGCGCGGTCAGGCAGAAGCCATCGCCCAGTCGACATCCCGCTGTCTCGGCCTGAAGGTTCCGAACATTGCTGTTGTCATCGGTGAAGGCGGCTCGGGTGGCGCCATCGCCATCGCCACCGCCAATCAGGTCTACATGCTCGAACACGCCATCTACTCGGTGATCTCGCCCGAGGGCGCGGCCTCCATTCTGTGGCGCGACTCTGCCCGGGCGAAAGACGCGGCAACCAACATGAAGATCACCGCGCAGGACCTTATGGGCCTCAAGGTGATCGACGGCATCATTCCCGAGCCGATCGGCGGCGCGCACCGGGCACCGGAAAAGGTGATCGCAGCGGCCGGCGAGCAGATCGAGAAGGGATTTGCCGAAATGGCCGACGGCAAGATGGATTATCGCGAGCATCGTCGCGAGAAATTCCTCGCCATCGGCCGGACGTTGTAAGCCTCGATCAGGCGGCGGAAGCACGTTCGGGTCTGCGCACCACGCGGATGGTACCACTGTTTCCGCCACCACAGAAAAAGCGGTCGCTGCCGTCGGACTCAAGACCTGATATGCCCATCCCGGACGGCATGTCCAATTGGGTCAGCACTGCCCCGGTTTCCGGGTCGATGCGCCGCAGTTCATTTTCGTCGCCTTCCCACGTGCCGTGCCACAGCTCTCCATCCACCCAGGTAACACCCGTGACAAAGCGGTTGGATTCGATGGTGCGCAGGATCGCTCCCGTCTCCGGGTCGATCTTGTGGATTTTCCGATCCCGAAACTGCCCGACCCAAAGTGCGCCGTCGGCCCAGGCCAAACCGGAGCTGCCTCCGTCCTGTGGGGCAGGAATGCTGGCCAGCACCGAGCCGGTTTCCGGATCAATCTTCTGGATCCGGTCTTCCGCGATCTGAAACATGTGCGTGCCGTCGAAAGCCGTGCCCGCCATTGCCGTCATCTCGATCGAGCGAACGATCTGGCCTGTTCCGGGATTGACGGCATTCAACCTGTCTCCCGAAGCAAACCACACATTCTGTCCGTCATGGGTGACGCCGTGAACGGCCTCCACGTCCGGGAAGGGGCCGAGTTCCTGGATGATGTCTGCTTTTGATCTGGTCATGATCCATTTCCTTTCCGATTGATCATGGACCGAACCTATCCGTCGGTGATTTTGGCCGGGAGTAACAAGTTTGTCGGGAAACCGGGCAGTGTTGGCACGACCCAGCGGCAGGCGCGCCCGCGCCCGCGCCCGAAGGATCGCACCTTTCCCTCCTCCCGCAACCGCTCAAGGGCCCGCTGGACCGTCCGGGAGCTGACACCCAGAGCCAGAGCAAGCGCTGCGCTGGACCACGCCTCGCCATCGCCCAGCAAGGCAAGGACATCTGCATGGCTGTCTTCCACGGGCTGCGCCAGAACAACCACGTCCCGTCCCTCCGGAACAGTGAGAAGGAAACCGGCATCCGTGGCGCTCAGACCCGCATGATCCCCCAGCAGCGCGCGCAGCCTGCCTATTTCCACCCGCAAGCGCGCGCGGTGAGATTCGTCCGCGACCCTGCCTCTGAACGCCTTTGCCACGAGAACCTTGCGGGAAACGTCCGACGGCCATGCTTCGGCAAGCGCACGTGCAAGAGCGAAGAGAACCGGACGTGTCTCAAGCCCGATCACTTCCCTTGCGCTGCGGACCACATGCCGACAGGCATCAACCACGAAAGTGCCGGATGCGAGAAGAGCCTCCACCTGATCGAGCAGGAGCAACTCCTCCCCCCCGCTCGAGATCAGCCTGGCCGCAGGCACCTCAAGTGCCCGCATGGCAGTGTCGACCTCGCTCACCAACGCGGGAATACCCGCCCCTCTTGCAGCGGCGGCAGCGCGCTCCAGCGCGGCCCGCGCCTTCCTTGCCTCAACCCGACGCATGGCGATGCCGGCAGCCACCATGCCGCAGCCGGCTTGCGCCTGCAACGGCAGCAAGTCCGGATCAATCACCTCAAGCTCCCGCTCGGCTTCATCCAAACGGCCGATCAGCAGGAGATGCCGCGCGGAAAGGTAACGGGCATAGGCGGCGTTGATGGTGTCGCCCTGCCGCTCCAGCGTTTCGCGCGCCCGTTGAAGCGCCGCCTCCGGCCAGCCGAGATCGCGTGAGACGAGGGCAATCTCCGCTTCCGCCACGACGCAGCGCGCCCGGGCCCTGTGTTCGCGTGGGCTGAAAGCGCGCGCTGCGCGGCGCAGCAGCGCCTTGGCGAGATCCAGATCGCCTAGTTGCGCCATGGCGATGCCGCGCAGCGCCAGTGCCGGCGCATCACTGCGCAGGGCAATGCGGTTGAGCGCACCCAGCGGATCGCCCGCCGCCAGCGCGCGGCCCGCCGCAGTGATTAGAGCGTCCATCTAAATCGCGCCACGATTGTCACTCTCACCCCCCGATTACCATTCCCTACTCTAGCGGACAGCCGCCCCCCGACAAGACGCGGATGAAGGGCGGCCATGCAAAGGAGAAAACCATGACCATACACGCGACAGGAACACATGAGGAATGGCGCGCGGCGCGGCTGGCGCTTCTACAGGAAGAAAAGGAACTCACCAGACGCAGCGATGCGCTGGCGCAGAAGCGACAGCAACTTCCCTGGGTGCGCATCGACAAGGAGTATCGCTTCGACACGGAGATGGGAGAGGCCTCGCTGGCCGATCTTTTTCAGGGCCGTTCGCAGCTTCTCGTCTACCATTTCATGTTCGGCCCGGACTATGAGGCGGGCTGCCCCTCCTGCTCTGCCATAGCGGACGGGTTTGACGGCTCGGTGGTGCATCTGGCCAATCACGACGTGACCCTGATGGCCATATCCCGTGCGCCGCTCTCAAAATTGACGGCTTTCAGGAAACGGATGGGATGGTCCTTTCCGTGGGCATCTTCCGGCCAGAGCGACTTCAACCAGGATTTCGGGATTGGATTCACGAAAGAGCAGCAAGCCGAAGGCATCGAATACAACTTCCGGCGCGAACCGCCGATGAAGAACACACTCGCCGGCAAGACGATGGCGAACTGGGATGGCGACAACCCGGTTGCCCAGACCGCCGCGATGACTGGGACCGACGTGCCAACCTTCACACGCGAACGTCCCGGTGCAAGCACCTTCGTGCTGGAGGACGGGGTGGTCTACCATACCTACTCAACATATTCCCGCGGACTGGACGGGCTGTGGGGCATGTATCAGTGGCTCGACCGTGCGCCCAAGGGGCGCAATGAAACGGGCATGTGGTGGCGCCATCATGACAAATACTAAAGCACTGCCCGTGGCTCTGGCCCTTGCATCAACGCTGGGGCTGGCAGCGCTCTGCTGGGGCCTCATGGCACAGACGATGGGGGGCATGCACATGAAACCGGTCGCATCGCCCGGCCCGTTTCCTGCCTTCATCGCCATGTGGATCACAATGATGGCGGCAATGATGTTGCCCGGCATCGCACCAACGGTCGTGAAAACAGCCCGGGGCGGTGCTTCCGGTGCAGCCGTTCTGTGGTTCGTTGCGGCCTATCTGATCGTCTGGGCTGTGATCGGCCTGCCGGTCTATCTGCTCTACCAGCCCCACGGCACCGTGATCGCGGGCATTGTCACGATTGCGGCAGGCCTCTACGAGTTCACGCCGATCAAGAAGGAAGCGCGGCGTCGATGCTGCCGTGGCCCCCTCTCCTCTGGTCTTGAGTGCGGGTCCTTCTGTGTCGTCATGACGATTGGGCTGATGGCGATGCAGATCGCCATCGGCATCATGAGCCTTGGCTGGATGGTGGTGGTGACGCTCGTCATCTGCGCGCAAAAGCTCATGCCGCCACGGGAGCCCATCGACACGATCCTGGGTCTGGCACTGATCGGCCTGGGGCTTGCCATCCTTGCTGTTCCGGACCACGTGCCCGGCCTCATGCCGGCCATGTGACGCCAACCGGCCCGATCAAAGCACCTTGCGCAGAAATGCGCGGGTGCGCGGGTCCTTCGGGTCGGTGAACATTGCGTCGGGAGGTCCCTGCTCGACGATCTTGCCACCATCCATGAACAGGATTCGGTCTGCAATGTCGCGGGCGAATTGCATCTCATGCGTGACGATCAGCATGGTCTGGCGCGCATCGGCCACGCGCTTCAACAATTGAAGCACCTCTTCCACCCATTCGGGGTCAAGTGCCGAAGTCGGCTCGTCGATGAGCATGATCTCGGCCTCCGCCGCCATGGCGCGGCCGATCCCGACACGCTGCTGCTGGCCACCGGACAACGCGGCCGGGTAGCTCTGCGCCTTGTCGGCAAGACCGATGGTAGCCAGAATCTCTTCGGCGCGGGCGTGTGCTCTCGCCTTCTCCCAGCCCCGGACGGTGATCAGCCCCTCGGCGATGTTGTCGCGCGCCGTCTTGTTGGCAAAAAGCGCGTAGCTCTGGAACACGAAGGAGGTCTGCCTTCTGAGCGCGAGCTCTTCTGCGGCCCTTGCCCGGCGCGCATCGACAGTGACAGGGCCAATGGTGATGGTCCCCTCGTCGGGCTTTTCGAGAAAGTTGAGCGAGCGCAGCAGCGTCGACTTCCCTGTGCCGGACGGGCCGATGATGGCAACACGCTCGCCCGAACGGATATCGAGATCGATGCCATCCAGAACAGTGTTGTCGCCGAAACGCTTGGTGAGTGCCCGAACAGAAATCATCGCGCCACCGCCTTTCCGAGCCGAGCCTCGAGCTGGCGCTGAACCACCGTAAGGGCCTCGACGATCACCCAATAAATGACCGCCACCAGGATGAAAGCCTCGAAATAGAGAAAACTGCCGGCGGCCTCCTTCTGCGCAGCGCCCATCAGCTCCGTCACGCCCAGTGTGAAGGCAAGCGAGGTGCTCTTGATGATGTCGACGAAATAGTTGACCAGTGTCGGGGCAGCAATTCGAGCCGCCTGCGGCAGGATAATGCGACGCATCATCTGCGCTGTTGTCATGCCGACGGAGCGCGCCGCTTCCCATTGCGAACGGTCTACACCGAGGATCGCGGCGCGAATGCTTTCGGCCATATAGGCCGCGAAATGCAGGGTGATGCCCATAATCGCCGCCGTGACGCCGTTGATGGCTGTCAGGAACGAAAACACCTGCGGCAGGCCGTAATAAAACAGGAAAAGCTGCACCAGGAGCGGCGTGCCTCGAAAGAAGCTGATGAATATCTGCGTGAAACCATCGAGAAGCGGAACGCGCATGACGCGAACGACGGCCATCAGCGAAGCGAGCAACAGTGCAAAGACCATGGCCACCGACGCCATCGCAAGCGTCAGCGGCACATATTTGAGAAGCACAGGGACAAGCCCCAGCATGTAGTCGAGATCAAGCGGTCTCATTGTCCCCGGCTCTCATTGGCGTTGCGTGTTTATTGGCTGATGTCGGTGCCGAACCACTTCTGCGAGATTTCGCTCAGCGTTCCGTTTTCCTTCAGCGTCGTGATGGCCGCATCCACGCGGTCTCGCAGTGCCTTGCCCTGATCATCGTTGCGGAACGGGAGCGCATTGCGAATCTCGGAAAACGGCTTGCCGGCAAGCGAAAGCGGCAGCGGCGTTTCCTTGATCACCTGGCTGGCGCTGACACGGTCCATCACGAAGGCATCAACGCGCCCCAATGCCGTTTCCTGCTCGAGATTGCTCTCATAGGTCTTGATTTCAATCTCGTCGGAGTATGGCAATTCGCGCAGAAGCTGCTCGAAATTTGAGCCGAGATTGACGGCGACCGAACGGCCCTTGAGGCTTTCCGGCCCGGTGATCTCGCCTTCATTGCCCTTCTTCACGACCACCTGCGCGCCATCGATCACATAGGGCTGCGAGAAGGCGAATTTCGCTTCGCGTTCCGGCGTGATGGTGATCTGGTTGGCAATGGTGTCAATGCGTCCAGACTCGAGTGCACCGACAAGGCCGGAAAAACTCATCGTGACATACTCCACCTCGTCACCGGTCTCCTTGACCACGGCATCGATGAAATCCACCTCGAAGCCCTGAAGCTTGTCCTGTTTGACGAAGGTGAACGGGAAATAGCCACCCGACATACCGACGCGAACCGTCTCTGCTTGGGATGCCGATACGGTGGCGGCGAAAATTGCTGCTGCTAGTGCCAGTTTGCGCATTGAAATCTCCAGCGGCGCCCTGCGCCTGCTTGTTGCTTGGTGCGGCACAGATAGGAAGTGTAGAAAAAAATTCTATAAGCAGGCGATAAAAGCAATGCAAAAAGCCATTATTTTATATAAATCACAACCCTCGTAGCATTGGATGCTAATTCAGAAGGGTTTCTGAGCACGCAATGGCCATGCCGGATCTGTTTCAATGTCGGTATTCAGCCCCAGGAACACACTCTGGAACTGGAGTCTTCTCTTGCGTACCGACCATTCCTCGCCTAGAAGCCGCGAAAAGGCCACAAAGCCCGACAAAATGCCACGAAACGGTCACAGCATGGCTGCAATGCCTAATGACCCGGGTAATCTTTTCGAAAGCATAAGGGTTCATTTTCTATAAGCGGAGTGGCATTTTAGAATCTCCGCAGGGGCCCAAATAGGCGGGACGCGACAACATTCCATGACACGCCTGATCAAATATGCCTTTTTGCTGTCGACGGCGCTCGCGCTCGCCGCATGCAACGAAACGCTTGAAGACATCTCGCCGAAGGCCGAGCGTCAGTTACCGGCACGAATCGTCCAGACGATGAAGGCCAAGGGGATGAGCAAGACCTCACCCGTCATGATGCGCATCTTCAAGGAAGAGGGAAAGCTGGAGGTCTGGAAGGCCAAGACCAATGGCCGCTACGACATCATCGCCAGCTACGACATCTGCAAATGGTCGGGCCAGCTCGGGCCGAAATTCACCGAGGGCGATCGCCAGGCACCGGAAGGTTTCTATACGGTCCGTCCCGGCCAGATGAACCCGAAATCAAGCTATTATCTTGCCTTCAATATCGGTTTTCCTAATGCCTATGACCAGGCAAACGGTCGCACCGGAAAACACCTCATGGTGCATGGCGCCTGCTCATCCGCCGGCTGCTATTCGATGACCGATGAGCAGATCTCGGAGATCTACGCTTTTGGTCGGGATTCCTTCAAAGGCGGGCAACGCGAGTTCCAGGTCCAAGCGTTCCCGTTCCGCATGACGGCGGAAAACATGGCTCGTTATCGGAACGACCCGAATTATGAATTCTGGAAAATGCTCAAGGTCGGCTACGATCACTTCGAACTGACCAAAATGCCTCCGAAGGTCGATGTTTGCGGCAAGCGGTACGTGTTCAACAGCGAACCCGTCGACGGCCAGAGCTTTTCGCCGACCGCTGCATGCCCGCCAATGAGCCAGCCTGAATCGCTGCTCACGGCCTACCGTCAACACCAGGCATTATACGATATCGCGTTCAACAAGGCTCTCAAGACGCAAGCGGCAGTGGAAACGTCCGAAACCATCGCCGGGCACGAGGAAGCACGCCTTGTAGCCGACTGGAGCAAGCGCCGCGCCCGGGGCGAAAAGGTTTCGCGCCTGCCGCCCAACATTCCGTCGCCAACGGCCGTCGCCGAGGCACCTGAACCTGCATCCACGCCCGCTGTGTCTGCCACGGCTTCCGCCTATACGGCCGAGCCCACGTCGCCCCTTCAAAGCGCGTTGGAAGCCGCAGCCGCCACCGCCGCCCAGCCTGAGCAACAGGAGGCTGCGGACAACACCGCTGCGGTCGCGACCGAAACCACTGTGGAGGGCGCAGTGCCCAATCCGACACCGCGGCCCGACACAAGCGCTGAACGCACCGCGTCTGTCCCGGCACCGGCCACCGGCGGCCAAGCCCCTTCGCTGCGTCGGCGCATCCAGAATATCTTCAGCCGCTGATCGTGCCAGCCGCAGCACAGACATACGACCTCAAGGGGCTCAACTGCCCCTTGCCTGTTCTCAAAGCGCGCAAGCGACTTGCACAGATGCCGAGTGGCACCCGGCTTTGGCTGGAAACCACAGATCCGCTGGCGGTGATTGATATTCCGGCCTTCTGCAATGAACACGGGCACATGCTCATCGAGACAGAATCGACTGCGGATGGTCACCGCTTTCTGGTGGAACGAGGCTAGAGTGGATTGTTTGCCGCATTTGTGCGGGTGTCAGGTGATCCCACCTGACTGCAAAATGCTCTAGGGTCTGGATCCTAGGGGCGAAAGCCCGCTATGGCGAGCGGGTTGTCCTGAAGGGCAGTCCGGTCGGGCGTATCGACCGCCGCCTCCCCCACAAACGCCGCGAACACGCCCCTCACATATCTCTCATCAAGCCCCGTCCCGATGATGACCAGGCGCACACCGCGCGTCTCATCCGGCCATTCCGCAAGGTAACGCGGCTCATGCAGGATCTGGCGCACCCCTTGCACGACCAGGGGGCGCTCGGGGCGCCCGCTAAGTTCCACGATGCCCTTAAGCCGCAGAATATGTGGCCCACACTGACTGCGCAGGAGGTCGAGAAAATTCTCAAGCGCCGAACCGACGATGGGGCGGTCATTCGTCAGCAGAATCGTGTCGAAGGCAGCGCTATGCCCATGCTCATGATCGTGATCGTGATCGTGGTCATGGTGGTGGTCGTGATAGGGTGAAGCCTCACGCAGGACCGGAGCAGCACGTGAACCGATTTCGAGCGCGCTGCAATCGATAAGCGCCGCTGCATCCATCTCATCGACGGAGAGAGGTTCGAGGCCTGGCGCTAGCTCCGCCAGATACGCTTTCAGACCACGGAGAGCATCCGCATCAACCAGATCGGTCTTGGTCAACAGCAGCCTGTCGGCCACCGCCACCTGATGCCGGGCCTCCTCATGCGCTTCAAGCGTCGCCCGCCCGTACATGCAGTCTACCAGGGTAACCACGCCATCAAGCCGGAAACGGGCGGCAAGCGCCGGATGCGCGGCGAGCGCCTGCAGGACCGGCACTGGATCTGCAAGGCCTGTCGTTTCGATCACCACACGTCTGAGCTTGGCTGCACGATCATTCGACAGTCTTTCATCGAGACCGAGCAGCGTATCCACCAGCGCACCGCGCACAGTGCAGCAAAGACAGCCATCCGACAGCTCGACCACTCCGTCCGACGCCTCTTCCACAAGAAGATGATCGATGCCGACCGCACCGAACTCATTGACGATCACCGCAGTGTCCGAAAGAGCCGGATCGCGCAGAAGCCGATTGATCAACGTGGTCTTGCCGGCACCGAGAAAGCCCGTGACCAGCGTCAATGCAATGGTGTTGGCCATAATCTCAACCGCCCTGCGCCGTTTCGGCCGTGGCACTTTTTAGCGGGTAATCCGGCCGTGGCGTGGGGATCGGCACATCCGCGTAGCGCGGAACGGATGGCGCAGGACCGGTTGCGCCCCCGAGGCTGATCGCCACGGCACGCGGCTCGTGATCCATCTCTGTCAGATAAGGCGAGCGCTCCACCAGGAGATTGTCGTCGTCACCCCGTTCGAAACGCGCCTTGACCGCCGCCTCGGAACAGACCTCGGGGCGCATGTCCACCGCCACGTCGCGAGCCTCGCCATAGGGGGCGAAAGAAGCAATGGATGGGGAAACCGCGCCCTGGATCCTGAAACCCTCTGCAAGCAGACGGGCGGCTTCTTCGCCGCGCTCCACCTGTGTCGGCGCTCCCAGCACGATCGTCGCGAGCGTACGGCCGTTGCGCGTGGCGGTGGCCGCCAAGTTGAAGCCGGACGAGCACACATAACCCGTCTTCATGCCATCGGCGCCCGGAAAGCGGCCGATCAGCCAGTTGTAATTCGGCAAAACCTTGTCGCCGGTGCGAATGGCCTCCAGCGAAAAATAGTGCGCATGCTGCGGGAATTCGGTGCGAATGGCTCGAACGAGAAGCGCCAGATCCCGCGCTGTTGTGTATTGCTCGGTCGAGAAAAGTCCATGCGGATTGACGTAATGCGTGCCGGACATGCCCAGCTTGCGCGCTGCCGCATTCATGCGTTCTGCAAACGCACCAACCGAACCACCAACATTTTCGGCAATGGCCGTCGCCACGTCATTGGCCGATTTGACCATGATCAGCTTGATCGCGTTGTCGAGAGTCAGCACCGATCCGGCCGGGTAGCCCATCTTGCTCGGCGGCTCCCGCGTAGCCCGCTTCGAAATCGTGACCGGCGAATCGAATTGCAATTCGCCATCCCGCACCGCTTCGAAGGCCACGTAAGCTGTCATCAGCTTGGTCAGCGACGCAGGATACCAGCGCTGGAAAGCATCTTCATGGGAGAGAACCCTGCCGCTGTTGACATCGAGAACGATCGTCGGCCCTGCCGATGCCGGCAGAACCGCCGCAACCATCCCCATCACTGCCCCGGCCACAGCGGGTGCGGCAAACCTTGCGAAACACATGCGCATTATCCGAATTTCATGTCCGCCTGAAATGTCAGGCACCTTTGTTGACCCGTATACCGATCATGACCCGAAGCGCCAAAGCGCACAGTCGACGACCAGACCTAAGTGCTGTTCGTTTCCTGCTGATGAACCGGGTCCATTTAACGCGAACCCAGTGGTTATAGCAAAAAACCATGATGCCGACGCCTTAATCTCGCTTGAAGACACCGCTGCGGCATGCGCAAAAGCAGGAACTGGTCCAAGCGGAACAGCTTGCAATCGCGCAGAATCACATCTTACCTGCTTCAAAACCTCAGACTGATGACTGCGGGATGCATGCGGCCCCTCCGGCACTGCTGCAAGACCGACTTCACAGTGAGGCCTGAATACCGGCAAAAGTTTGAAGGAAAGAACAAAACATGCCGATTTTGAATCGTTCTGCGGAGCTGCAGGCGGAGATCATCGAATGGCGGCGCGATATTCACCGCAACCCCGAGCTTCTCTTCGATGTGCAGCGTACCGCCGGCTTCGTAACGGAGAAACTCCGGGCGTTCGGCTGCGACGAGGTGGTGACAGGCCTTGGCAGGACGGGCGTTGTCGGCATTGTCCAGGGCAGGCTCGGCAGCGGCCCGACCATTGGCCTGCGCGCCGATATGGATGCCTTGCCGATGACGGAGATGACGGGCAAGCCCTGGGCCTCCATTTTTCCTGGAAAGATGCATGCCTGCGGCCATGACGGTCATACGGCCATGCTTCTGGGGGCGACCAAGTACCTTTGCGAAACACGCAATTTCAAGGGCCGTGTCGCGGTGATCTTCCAGCCCGCCGAAGAGGGCGGCGGCGGCGGCAACGAAATGGTGAAGGACGGCTTGATGGAGCGCTTTGCCATTGAGCGCGTCTTCGGAATGCACAATCTGCCTGGCTTGCCGGTCGGCCAATTCGCGATCCGACCGGGGCCTATCATGGCCGCCACGGCGGAGTTCACGATCACCGTGAAGGGACGCGGTGGCCACGCTGCCATGCCGCATATGGTGATCGACCCCATTCTTGCAGCCAGCCAGATCGTCACAGCGCTCCAGAGCATTGCCTCGCGCAATGTGCACCCCCTCGATTCGGTGGTGGTCTCGGTCACCAAGTTCCATGCCGGCGATGCCTTCAACGTGATTCCTGACAGGGTGGAGCTGGCCGGCACCGTGCGAACTCTCAAGAAGGAGGTGAATGTCGATGCCGAAAGCCGGATGCGCGCCATTTGCACCGGTGTGGCGGCGGCCCATGGTGCCTCGGTCGAAATCGACTATGACTCCAACTATCCGGTGACGTTCAACCACGCCGAGGAAACGGCCTTTGCAAGTGCCGTGGCCAGCGAGATTGCCGGCGCGGCGAATGTGGACACAGACATCACCCCCACGATGGGTGGCGAGGATTTCTCCTACATGCTTGAAGCACGTCCCGGCGCTCTGATCTTCATCGGCAATGGCAACAGCGCCGCGCTCCACAATACGCAATACGATTTCAATGATGACATCATCCCGCACGGCGTCAGCTATTGGGTGAGGCTGGCAGAAACCGCCCTGGCGGGTTGATGCAGCTGCGCCCTTGGCACGAGGCCCATTTCATCTTGGCGAACCGGCTTCATCGCGTTATGAGAGGGCTCAGCGGTCCCGTAGCTCAGCAGGATAGAGCATCAGATTCCTAATCTGAGGGTCACAGGTTCGAATCCTGTCGGGATCGCCATTTCACGCTGATCCCTTCTCGTCACGTTGATTGAGTTCTTCAACGGAGATGGCGCTTTCAACTTCGCTGTCCTGGACACTCTCTCCTGCATCTGAACGAATGTTGACAGGGTCCAGCGTCAACCGTCGTATGTCGATCGGCCGAAAATACAGCATCGCTGCGAGGACCAGAAAGCTAAACACTACGGATATTGGGACAGCAAATTCCTGCACAAACAAAACAAAATTCCCCATACTCACCCACACAATGCAATTTCTGGGGAACCAAGAGGCACATCGCGTCCTCGATCATCCTAAACCACACCCAGCTTAAACGGCTAAGTGTCGAGTACTTAAAATACCCGCAATAATTGCGATACTATCAAGGCCCCCGCCCATAGAATACAATTGATCTAACGCAATTTTGCCGGCTTTTAATTAACTTGAGTTAAGTTTCCCTATCTTTCTTCCGCAACGTCAACCGGTTGGAGATTTCTGTCGGTGAGCCTTCGCAAGCTGCACCGGTCGTGCAACGCATTTTTCCAACTCATGCCACGATCCGATCCAGATGCACTGTTAGCGAAATGATGTTTAGCCTTGTCCAGCCCCTTCCCAGCCAGCGTGGAGAGATGATGTGTCAGCGAAACCATCCCGGAATTTGAACCAGACGTTTGCTCGCGCCGCTCTGTTCGGCGTCTGCTTTGCCTTCGCGCAGGCGACACCATCGGCTTTTGCCGAAATCATAGACAGCGGTCAGATCAAGGCGATCACGCTTTCTTCTGGCGGTTTGGCCGAGATAAGGCGTTCCGCCCGCATCGAGGGCGACGGCATGCTGCGGATCGATATCCCCCTCGATCAGGTGAACGACTTTCTGAAAAGCCTGGTTGTAAGGGATCCCGCAGGCACTATCGATGCCGTCACGCTGGATGGGCTCTCCCCCGTCGACGAGACATTTCGCCGCCTTCCCCTCAGCCCTGACGAGATGGGATCTGTGCCGGCTTTGGCTGCTGCGCTTCAGGGCATCTCCGTGCGCGCCACATCCGGCGGGCGCACTGTCGAAGGCATGATCCTCGGCGTCAGCACGGAGCAAACAGGCAGTGATACAACGCCGCGTGTGGAGCGGGTGCTCTCCGTAATGACCGCGGACGGAACGCTGGAGCTTTTGAAGCTCGGTACGGATACCAAGCTGGACATACTCGATGAGGCCCTGAAGGAACGTTTGCGCGAGGCGGCCAAGATAAGCGGGCGGGGGCGCACGGATGCTATCCGCTCGGTGGCGATCACACTCTCGGGAACCGGTGAACGCGATATAGCAATTTCCTATGTGGTGCCTGCTCCGGTTTGGAAAGCAGCCTATCGGCTCATTTCAAACGGAGAAGACACAGCACGCCTGCAGGCATGGGCTGTGGTTGAAAACGCCACCGGAGAAGACTGGAATGGCGTCGGTCTTACACTCTCATCGGGCGCACCAGTGACACTCGCCCAAAAACTGCATCAGCGCTATTGGAGCGAACGCCCGGACATTCCCGTTGCCGTCGGCAACGCCGCACCGCCACGACCGGACGATGCAGCTGGCCTTGAGCTCGCTCAAATGGAGCCAGCTTCCCGCCAGATGCGTGCATTCAGCGGCGCCGCAGCTCCCGCGCCGATGGCCGATATGGTGATGCAAGAGCCCTCCGCCCCCACCAATCGCACTGAAGCGCAAGAGGGACGGACGAGCGCCACCTACCATTTGCCGAACCCCGTACACCTCGCCGCAGGGCAAAGCCTTTCTCTTCCCTTTGTGGACGCCGAGATCGAAGCTGAGCGGGTGTCCGTCTTCCAACCGGAAAGCGGCGGCATTCATCCCGTTGCTGCGGTTTTTCTCAAGAACGGCACTGAAGCCAGCCTGCCGCCGGGTATCGTGACGGTCTACGATCTCGCGAGTGGTTATGTGGGCGATGCGCAGCTTCTGGGCATTCCGGCCGGCGAGAGCCGCATGGCAAGCTTCGCCAGCGACCGCAAGGTCGAGATCACGACGGAAACCAAACCACAGGAGATCGTGGACGACGTCGCCATAAGCGAGGGGGTTCTGCGCGCGAAAACGGTCTCACGGATCACCACCACTTACAGAATCAAGGGCGCTTCGGATGCGAAGCGTACAATATTGATCGAACATCCGCGCCGCGATGGGTGGCAGATGGAAGCGTCCGCGCTCGATAGTGCAACGCCCACCCACTATCGCCTTCGTGCCACGGTGGAGGCCGGTGGTACATCCACCGTCAGAACGGTGATGGAACGCAGTCGTATGGAAAGTTTCGCTCTCGCCGATGCCAGTGCGGATGCGCTGTATGTATGGGCCGGCTCAGCCACTGACAGCGAGACCGACAAAAAACTGAAGGACCTTGCTGCTCTCAAGCGCGAGGCCGCAGCGGCAGATCGCGCCGTGGCGAATGTCCAGCAAGCGCTGGAAAGAACCGCCGGCGACCAGGCCCGCATTCGCGACAATCTGAGCTCCGTTCCCCGCGAGAGCGCTCTGGCAGAGCGCTACATGCGCATGCTCGAAGAGCAGGAAAACCGGATCGCCGCACTCAACCAGGAAAGAACGACGGCCGAAGACGAGCGGGATCGCCTGAATGCTGAGGTTCGGGCATTCATCAGCAGGCTCTGAAAGCGCCTTTACTTGCGATCGACCGCACCGACATCAAGCAGCGGCGCCGCATCGAGCGCACCGGCATTGAGCATCGCACCAACACGTTCAAGCGCCGCAACGATCATGCCCTGCTCCCAATCGGGCAGGGCCTGAAATTGCTCTGAAAACGTCTTTTGAAGCGGATCGGGAGCGGCTTTCAGAAGAGCCCGTCCCTCTTCCGTCGGCGCTACCCAGACAACACGCTTATCGCGCTCGCTGCGCGTACGGGTGACAAGTCCCCGCGCCTCCAGCTTGTCGACCAGGGACGTTGCGGTCGCCTGTCCGACACCGGCCTTGCCGGAGATATCCTTCGGCGTCGCCCTACCGGCTGCAGCGACAATTTCCAAAACGATAAGCTGTGGCGTGGTCAGCCCGGTCGCCCGCGCCAGAGTCCGGGCATTCAACTCCGTCGCGCGCAGGATGCGCCGCAGGGCAATCAGGCTTGTTTCCGTACGATCTTCCATTTGCGATACCCCAAAGCTCGCATGCCGGAACAGCGATTCTTTGTCGCCATTCTCACCTCACCCATGGATAGCAGAGAAATTTTAATTTGATTAGCGAATAAAATTTTTCTCAGAACCCTATACATTCCATGGGTTTGCAGCCGGAATTCAACGGGTTGACGCTCTTTATGGAACCAAATCCGTCCTGGGCGGTTGAAATATCCTTCGATAGTCATAATATTCGGCGCGCTATGAGGAGACCAATGTCCATTACTGATATCAAGCTTGTACGCAAGCGATCGCCCGAAATTGTCTATCGCCCCCCGCGCAAGGAAGACGGCGCGGATGTGTGGCGGCTCATTCAGTCCTGCGAGCCGCTCGACGAGAATTCACTTTACTGCAATCTGTTGCAGTGCGACCATTTCGGCGACACATGCATCGCCGCCGAAAGAACCAGCGATGGAGCGCTGGTGGGCTGGGTTTCGGCCTATCTTCTGCCTGACGAGGACAACACTTTGTTCGTCTGGCAGGTTGCCGTGGACAAGAGCGTTCAGGGTATGGGCGTCGGCAAGAAACTGCTCGCCGCTTTGCTCGACCGTGAAGCCTGCGAAAACGTGCAGGCGCTCAAGACCACCATCACCTCCGACAACAAGGCAAGCTGGGGTCTGTTCTCCTCGCTCGCCCGCAAACGCGGCGGTGAACTGAGCCACGAGCCTTACTTCCGCAAGGATGCGCATTTCGATGGCAAACATGCCACCGAACATATGGTGACAATCCAGTTCGCCGAGGGTGCATCCGACGATCTCAGCGGAAACTGGATTTCCCTGCGCAAAGCAGACGAGGCCCGGAGCGACGACGCCGCCTGATGGCGGCGTCCCAATTCGCACGACCGAACAATCCGAAGGAAAAAAGATGACGACCGTTACGACGGACGACAAACAGATTTTCACGCGACGCGAATCCGAAGCGCGGAGCTATTGCCGCAGCTTCTCCACCGTGTTCACCAAGGCCAAGGGCTCGACCCTGACAGACGCCGATGGTCGAGATTACATCGACTTTCTGGCCGGCTGCTCGAGCCTGAACTATGGCCACAACGACCCGGACATGAAGGCCGCCCTGATCGAGCATATCGAGCGCGATGGGGTGACCCATGGGCTCGATATGCACACCGATGCGAAGGCCGAGTTCCTCAAAACCTTCGAGCGTCTCATTCTGCGTCCGCGCGATATGGATCACCGTGTCCTCTTCACCGGCCCGACGGGCGCCAACGCCATCGAGGCCGCACTCAAGATCGCCCGCAAGGTGACGGGGCGCCAGAATGTCGTGTCCTTCACCAATGGCTTCCATGGCGTCACGCTCGGCGCGCTGGCGGCAACCGGCAATGGCTATCATCGCGGCGGTGCCGGCGTGCCACTCAACCACGTCACGCGTATCCCCTATGACGGTGCCATGGGCGGCGACATCGACACGGCCGATCTTCTGAACCGCATGCTTTCCGAGCCCTCCAGCGGGGTTGAAAAGCCGGCAGCGATCCTGCTCGAGACCGTGCAGGGTGAAGGTGGCCTCAATGCCGCATCGCGCGAGTGGGTACGCCGCGTCAGTGAGATCGCCCGCGCCCATGGCGCGCTGCTGATCATCGACGACATCCAGGCAGGCTGCGGCCGTACCGGCAATTTCTTCTCCTTCGAGGAGATGGGCATCTCGCCGGACATCATCACCATGGCGAAATCGCTTTCGGGCTACGGCCTGCCGTTTGCCACGGTTCTGGTGAAGCCGAAATACGACGTGTTCGGCCCGGCCGAGCACAATGGCACGTTCCGCGGCAACAACCACGCATTCGTCACCGCACGCGTGGCGCTGGAGAAATACTGGGCGGATGACACGTTCCGCGCCACGATCGCAGAGCGCAGCGCCTATATGGAAACGCGCCTCAACGAGATCGCCGCGCTTCTGCCCGACGCCCGCGTGAAGGGCCGGGGCATGATGATGGGCGTGGATGTGGGCTCAGGAGAGCTGGCAAGCGACATCTGCAAGCGTTGCTTCCGCGACGGGCTGATCATCGAGACGTCCGGCGCCCATGACGAGGTGGTGAAGATCCTCTGCCCGCTCAACATCGAGCAGGAGACCTTTGCGCGCGGGCTGGACATTCTTCAGTCTGCCGTTGCCGAAAAGACCCAGAACACAAAAATCGCAGCGGAGTAACCAATATGATCGTGCGCGACCTGAACGAAGCGAAAAACACCGAACGCCACGTCCACTCGGAAGGGTGGGACAGCGTGCGTCTTCTCCTGAAGTCGGATGAGATGGGATTTTCCTTCCACATCACCACCATCCATGCCGGCGCCGAACTGCACATGCATTACAAGAACCATCTTGAATGCGTCTATTGCGTCGACGGCACGGGCTCCATCGAGGATTGCGCCACCGGCGAGGTCCACAAGATCAAGCCGGGCGTCATGTATGCGCTCGACAAGCACGACAAGCACATTCTGCGCGCAGACGCAGAAAAGCCGATGATCATGGCATGCACCTTCAATCCGCCGGTTTCCGGCAAGGAAGTGCACCAGGCCGACGGCTCTTATGCGCTGGAGGATGCATAACCTTTCCCAGGCCTGGCACCCTTCCAAAACGGGGTGCCAGGCTCATGCATCCGCCGGCGAAAACCCTGAAAGAAAAGGAGAACGACCATGACAGCGATGTCGAAGGAACGTGACCGAAGAAGTCAGGATCCCTACCCCAGCAGGCTGCCCGAAGAACGCTGGCTGCCCCGGCAGGACCGAACCGTTTGGAGCCAGTGGCGCCCCGATGCGCCCCTGACAGCACAGCAGGCCGACCAGTTTGACCGTGACGGCTTCCTGATCCTCAAAGACATTTTTACGACCGAAGAGGTCGAGGCGCTGAAGGCGGAATCCGCCGCCATGCGCAATGGCGAGCGTGACCTGATGGATGGCAGCGTGATCACCGAGCCCGGCTCGGATGAGGTCCGCACCATCTTCAAGCTGCCCGATCAGAGCTCCCTCTTCAATCGCCTGGCCAGCGACCGCCGCGTTGCCGGCATCGCCCGTTTCCTTCTCGGCGACGAGGTCTACATCCACCAGTCGCGGCTGAACTACAAGCCGGGCTTCACCGGCAAGGAATTCTACTGGCATTCGGATTTCGAGACCTGGCACGCCGAGGACGGCATGCCACGCATGCGTGCTGTTTCCGCCTCGCTGCTCTTGACCGACAATGACGCAATGAACGGCCCGCTCATGCTGATGCCGGGTTCGCACAAACACTTCATCGCCTGTGCGGGCGAGACACCCGATGAAAACCACAAATCCTCGCTGAAGAAGCAGGAGGTGGGTGTGCCCTCGCACGAGGCGCTGGGCAAACTCGCGAGCGAGCACGGCATCACCGCCGCCACCGGCAAGGCCGGCACGCTGGTGCTGTTCGACTGCAACACGATCCACGGCTCCAACGGCAACATCACGCCGTTTCCGCGCTCCAACGCCTTCTTCGTTTTCAACGCCATGTCAAACCGGCTTGAAGAGCCGTATGGCGCAAGAAAGGCCCGGCCGGACTTTCTCGCCGAGCGCGGCGAACCAACCCCTGTCGAAATCAAGACCGGGAAACTGGCATAAGCCACAACCGAACTGGACATCATGACTGACCGACAAGAAAGCGGTGCGGCTGAAAAGGGCCGCACCAACCAGCAACAACGTGGCATCCACACTGTCGAGAAGATCGGCGGTACGTCCATGAGCCGTGCCCGCGAGCTGCTCGACACGATCCTGATTGGCAAGCGCAAGGGCGATGCGCTCTACAACCGCGTCTTCGTCGTCTCCGCTTTCGGCGGCATCACGGACAAGCTGCTGGAGCACAAGAAGTCGGGCGAGCCCGGTGTCTATGCGTTGTTCGCCCATGCCGACAATGAGCACGGCTGGATGGAGGCGCTGAGCGCGGTGAGCCGCGCCATGCACACGATCAATCACGAGATGTTCACAGAGGCCGCCGACCGCCACGCCGCCGACGATTTCGTGCGTGAACGCATCGAGGGCGCGCGGGGCTGTCTGATCGACCTGCAGCGCCTTTGCTCCTACGGGCATTTCCAGCTCGGCGAGCACATGCAGACGATCCGCGAACTTCTCTCGGCGCTGGGCGAAGCGCATTCGGCCAACAATCTGGCCCTGCTTCTGCGCCGGGCGGGCGTGAACGCGCGTTTCATCGACCTGACAGGTTGGCGCGATGAGAGCCAGCCGACCCTCAACGAGCGCATCGGCCAGGCATTCGACGAGATCGATCTGTCGCGCGAATTGCCCATCGTCACCGGCTATTCGCAATGCCGTGAGGGGCTGATGCGCGAATTCGACCGCGGTTATTCCGAAGTGACCTTCGCCACCATCGCGGCACTCACCAGCGCGCGCGAGGCGATCATTCACAAGGAGTTCCATCTTTCGAGCGCCGATCCGCGCCTCGTCGGACCGGAGAATGTGCGCAAGATCGGCCGCACCAATTACGATGTCGCCGACCAGCTTTCCAATATGGGCATGGAAGCGATCCACCCGAAGGCGGCGAAGAAGCTGCGCCAGGCCGGTGTGCCGCTGCGCGTCGCCAATGCTTTCGAGCCGGAAGACCCCGGCACGCTGATCGATGCGGAGCCGGCCGACGGTGCGGGCGTCGAGATGGTTACCGGACTGCCTGTCACCTCTCTTGAACTCTTCGAGCAGGACATGGTTGGCGTGAAAGGCTATGACGCCGCGATCCTCGAATCGCTTACGCGCCACCGCGTGCGCATCGTGTCGAAAAGCTCGAACGCGAATTCGATCGTCCACCATCTGGAAGCGACGCTCAAATCCGTGCGCCGCGTGGAACGCGATCTTGCCGAACGCTACCCCGCCGCGCGCATCACGGCGCGCCGCGCTGGCATGGTATCGGTGATCGGACGCGATCTGACCGGACTCGGCGTCATGCTGGAAGGCCTGAAAGCTCTCGATGAAACTGGAGTGGAGCCGCTCGCCTCGCAGGAGACGGGCCGTGGCGTCGACGTGCAGTTTCTTGTTCGCAGTGAAGACCTGGAAAAAGCCGTCAAGGCGCTACACCGGGCCTTCATTGAAGAGGGGGAGGAGACGTTGAAGGAAGCGGCCTAAGCCGGTTTCCTTCAACGTAACCCGTTTGTCCAGAGCATTCTGCAGTCAGGTGGGATCACCTGACGTCCGCACAAATGCCGATAAACCGATGGATTGAGTGGAGCAGCGTTTCCGTGAAACGGTGAACCGCTCTAGCGCGCCAGCACATCTGCCCATTCGGGATGGCGCCGGAACTGGGCGTTGGCAAACGGGCAGAGCGGCCTGATCTTGATGCCATTGGCGCGCGCGTCTTCCACGGCGCGCGTGACCAGTGCGACGCCCACACCTTGACCGCGAAAGGCATCGGGCACTTCGGTGTGGTCGATGATGATCTGGCTCGTGCCAATCTTGGAGAACGTCATCTCCGCCTCATGGCCATCGGCGCGATAGAGATATCGCCCCTTGCTGTCATTGTCCTCGCGGAGGATGGCTTCGCTTACACTCATTGTTCTTCTCCCTTCAAAAACGGATGCAGGAACCGCCCTGCCGCTAGGGTTTCGTTCGGACGGATCTCATGTCCGCCCTCATGCCACTCGATTTCGCTCACAGCGCCGGAATTCGAGAGATAGTCCCCAAGCCGGATGCTCAGTCGTGCAGGGCAAATAGGGTCCTTTCGCCCCGCCGTGATTAAAAAGCGTGTCGTCACAGGGCCCACACCCCAGCGGGGCGCAAAGGGGATGAGCGGATGCATCAGCACCGCGGCATCGAAAAGCTGTGGCGCGGCAAAGGTCACGGAAGCGAGAATGTTCGCTCCGTTGGAGTAACCCAGACCGAGCACCGTGCTGGGCTCTTCCCGCTGCACATGGGCGTCGATGAACGCGCGCATACGCTCGGTCGCCCGCGCCAGATCGTCCATGTCGTAGACCCCCTCGCCGGTGCGCCGGAAGAAACGTGCCGCGCCTTGTTCGTTCACATCGCCACGTGGTGAAACAATGCCGGCTCCGGGCGCCAGCTCCGCACCCAGCTGCAGGAGCTGACGCTCGTCGCCGCCTGTTCCATGGAAGAGGAACAGGAGCGGTTTTCCCGGCCCTGCCGTGGCCAGGTGATGCACGTAATTGTCGGTCGCCACGGCTCAATCCCCGATCTTGGGAAGTGAGGCTTCGAGCCGCTCGCGCAGATGCGCGTGCTGTTTGGGCAGTTTCAAAGCCTCGCCCAAATGCTCCATGTCTTCATCACTGGCAAAGCCCGGCTCGTTGGTGGCGATCTCGAACAGGACGCCGCCGGGTGCGCGGAAATAGATCGAATGAAAATAATCCCGGTCGATGACCGGCGTGATCTGAAACCCTTGCGCGACAAGCTCGTCACGCACGGCGATCTGCGCTTCGTCATCGGCGACAGCAAAAGCAATGTGATGGACCGAACCGGCACCCTGCCGTGCCACAGGGGCATCGGGCCGGGTTTCAAGGTCGATCAGATCAGCGCCATTGCCACCCTTTCGGACCATCCGCAGCACACCGTCTTCCTCGCCAAGCGACGTGTAACCCATGAGCGAGAGTAGCGCCTCGGTGCCGCCGCGGTCACGCAGCACCAGTGAAGCGGAGTGAAATCCACGGATTGCCACCGCGTCGTCAACACCCGCCCCGATCCAGGGTGCCCGCTTGTCATCGCTCGTTTCGACAATGGCGAACCCGTCGCCGTCCGCACCGTCAAAGAGCAGGCGTTTTTCTCCAAAACGGCCCTCACGGAAGATATTGCTCGCGCCTTTTTCTGAAAGCCTCTGCTCCCAATAATCGAGACTGTTTTCGGGAACGGCATAAACGGTCGTGCCCACCTCGCCTGCACCACGTCTGCCGGAGACGATGTTGGGAAACGGGAAATAGGTCATGACGGTGCCAGGCTGGCCGGTGCCATTGGCATAGTAGAGATGATACACGTCCGGCGCATCGAAATTGACCGTCTTTTTCACACGGCGCAGGCCGAGCACATCGGTACTGAACCGGTCCGTTGCCCGCGCGTCCCGCGCCATGGAAGTGATGTGATGAATGCCTTCAATCTGCGTCAGCATGGCAATTCCTTTCGCGCTTGGCCGTCGCATATCTGCGACAAACCCTGACGCCAAGATGGCGATAAATACGCGTCGATAAAAGCGGCAACGATCAAACGCATTGTCAACGCCGCATAAACAAAGAGCCCCGCGCATCGCACGGGGCTCTTCGTTGTAATGCGGTACGCGCAGATTACTGAACCTGCATCCGCATTTCATCGCGACGCTCACCATAGCTCGCCTCGTCATAAGCCGGCTGCTGCTCCAGCTCTTCCTCGGTGAACTCGGTGTAGAGGTAGAGGGAACCATTGCCGTCGCTCATGAAAGCGAGATTGTCCATGCCGATCGCGACCTCTTTTTCCCCGATGCCGAGGAAACCGCCGACATCAACGATGATCGCATCGACCTTGCCGTCCTGCGAGATGATCACGTCACCAATCTCGCCAATGTTCTCTTCATTGGCGCCATAGACCGTGGTGCCCGTGAGTTCCTCAGTACGAATCTCATTCGCAGGCATTTCGTTCAGGCTGGAACGGTCGATCGCAGACGTCATGGTCTCGTCGGTAGCCTGATCCTGCGTGTCCGCCGCCTGATCGACGGGCTTGGAAGCATCATCGGCCTCTGGAGCAGGCGCTGCGGCCATGCCATCGGTCTTTACAGCTTCATCGCCGCTTGTCGCGTCGGTGGCCGGCGCCATCGCACTCTCTTCAGCGTTTTCGTCAGTTTCGGCCGGGGCGTTTGCCAGATCATCTTTCGACGCAGGCTCGGCGTGCGAGACGTCGGCGTCAGCCGGCATCGGACGATAAGCGGACCGGTCGAATTCTTCCTGAGCTTCCAGAGCGTCGGCCGTGGTCTCTACGACGAGCCAGCGCTCGCCATCCCGTTCGGCCCACTCAACCAGATCATACTCAAGGGCAACTTCTTTCTGGCCGATGCCGAGGAAGCCGCCAACGCCGACAACAATGGCGCTAACGTCGCCCTGCTCGTCCAGTACGAGGTCATTGACCTCGCCGATATTCTCGGCTTCTTCGCCGGTGCCGTTGTAAACGGTCTTGCCGATCAGGTCGGTGGCGAGATGGCCGTCAGCGCGCACCACCATTTCGGTGGGCTGCTCGGTGGGTGCAGCTGCCGGTGCGCCAGTTCCCGTCGTGGTCGACGTCTGGGCGACAGCGCCGGTCGCCACAAGAGTTGCAATTGCGGTGGTCGCCAAAAGGTTGCGGAACATGATATGCTCTCCGTGTGCAGTGTTTCTGTACAGGCCACGCACCGAACCGAACCTGCCAGGGAGGATTGGTGTGTGGCCGTTTGCATCGATAGAACGCGCCGCCCCGATTCTTGTTCCGCGATTTTCTTCTCACTCTGACAGTCTTCTTTCGGGAACCATTCTTTCCGCCTCCCCTTAAGGTCGGACTACAGAGAAACCGTTAGGAAACCCCCGATGCATGTTCTGGCCGTTCTCAACCGCAACGGAGGAACACTCCGAACCCTCGACACAGACGCCCTCGCTGAAGAGATAAGAAACATCTTCGAGACAGCCGGCCATTCCATCGAGGTCAGGCTCTGTCCCGGCAAGGATATCGTGTCGATGATGGAAGAAGCAGCCAGTGATGAGAACGCGGACGTTCTTCTCGCCGGTGGCGGTGACGGCACGATCTCGCTTGCCGCTGGATTGCTTGCGAATTCAAAGAAGGCCCTGGGCATACTCCCCGCTGGCACGATGAACCTTTTCGCGCGCAGCCTTGGCGTTCCGCAGGAATTGCATAAGGCCATGCAGTCTCTGGCGCATGGCTCGATCCAGCAGGTAGACATAGCGGAGGCAGATGGCACCTATTATGTGCACCAGATGTCGATCGGCATGCACCCACAGCTTATACGCTTGCGCGAACGCATGGAGTTCCGGTCCCGACTGGGCAAGATCTTCGCTTCAGCGCGCGCGGCATTCGTGACGATGATACGGCCACCCAAACTGGAGCTGGAACTGGAACTGCCCGAGACGAAAATGCTCGCCACCACATCAAACCTGGCTATCACCAACAATCTGTACGGTGAAGGTCAACGTCTTCCTTTCACCGACAAACCAGACGGTGGCCAGCTCGGCATATACATAACGCACGCTCGTACACGCGCCGAAATGATTCTTTTCTTCCTCAATATGGGGATTGGCCGCTGGCGAAAGAACGAACAGGTGGAGATCCATCAGGCGAGCGAGGTCACCGTGCGTGTCCGCTCCGGAACCCAACGCTTCAAATGCGCCATAGACGGCGAATTGCGACCATTGCCCAAAGAGACGCGGATCGTCCTTCATCCGAAGGCCCTGCGTGTTCTCGTGCCTAGGCAGGAGAGTGAGCCCTCCTAAAAAAAAACCGGCCGGAACGAGCCGGCCGGAAGCAGTCTTGGGAGAAATGTCGCTTATCAATCGGCGATGAGTGCACGCAGCATCCAGAGCGCCTTTTCGTGGAAGGTCAGCCGATCGGTGAGCATGTCGGCGGTAACGAGGTCGCCCTTCTCGTCGGCCTTGGTGCCGATTTCGCGCATCTTGCGCACGGCTTCCTCATGATCTTCGACCAGGTCCTGCACCATTTCGAGCGCCGAGCGGCCCGACGCGCGAAGCTCGATCGACGTGTCGACACCCTTGCCACTCAGAATGGGAGCGTGATGGCCGAGTGCGCGCACGCGCTCGGCGATGATGTCAGTCGCCTCGAAAAGCGTGTTGTATTGCTCTTCCGTCAACACATGGATCGAATGAAACAGAGGCCCCACGACATTCCAGTGGTAAATATGCGTCTTGATCAAGAGGCGGTAGGTATCAACGAGAATTTCCGAAAGACCGGCGGAAATTTCCTTCCTGTCAGCGGCAGACAGGCCGATGTCCATCTTTTCGGCGTGGGTTTTCGGTTTGAGAACTTCGGCGGCATCACTCATGGAATACTCCTGTGTTTAACGTAGTTTGGCGAACACCCGGCCGGGTCAGCTCGCTGGTTCATCCTGTGCGGCCGGCATTTCTATGGCCTGCTGATCATCCAGCATCAGGCCGTAAACTTCGACGCCCCACCAGACCAGGGCAGCCAGCAGCAGGCCGAACACCAGCACCATCAGCACTGGAAAGCCACGACGCCCCTGGCGGGCATCCTGCGGCGTTGTCTTTCTGTTGGTTTCGGGCATGATCACTGCTCCTGTTTCTGTGCCTCATTCAATGCCGAGGTCAGAAGAGAGTTCCATCAAAATCCAGGAACAGCGCTGCGTCTGCCTCTCTAATGGTTGTCCGGGTCTTGACCGGAATTCTCGCGAAAGATCGCGTATCCCAGGACCGCCAGAACCGGCAAAGCTATGGTTCCAAGCCGCCCTGTTCGCGAAAGAACCGAGGGCAACAAGGTCAGGGCTGCCGTGCCGGCGAGCACACCTGCATCGGAAACGCGACGGCGGCGCGCACGGCGGACCTGAATCCGGGTCCACACCTTCAAACTGACGAGGACGACGAGCGCCATGGCCACAAAGGCGATACCAAAGCCAAGTGACGCCTCGAGCACACCCCATTCCCGCGAAGCCGCGATGAACCCGGCCAACACCAGGAAGCCGAGCCCGAAAAGGCCAAGCAGTGCCGCCAGCGCATAGAAACCGGTTGCGACTTTCATGCGCTTGAACACACTCGAGAACTCTCCGGCCGCGAGTGAAGTCAACAGCCTTGCCATCATGGCGAAGACCTAACGGCGGGTGGCGAGAGCGATGAGAAATCCTGCCCCCACAGCCAGCGCAAGCGAGGTGAACGGCCGCTCACGCACTGTGCGAGCCAGTTCCTGCTCAAGCTCCTGTGTACTGTCCTTCACGCTGTTCAAGGCCGCCTCACCCTGCCCCCGCAACTGCTCAATGCGTTCTCCGGCCGCCTTGCGCGCTGCCTCGCCAGACTGACCACCCATGTCCTTGAGATGGCTGACCAACTGCGCCATGTCGGTGCGCAGCTGCTGAATATCTTTTTCCAGATCGCCGGTCGTTACCGCATCGTTGTTCTGGGCTCGTGCGGATTTCGCGGTGGTCGTTGCCATGTAAAATCTCCCATATCTGGCGCCATGTTTCGGGCAGGGTTCACTCACAGCCCAACGCAAAACCTTCAACGAAGTTCCCTCATCGAAGGAACCATTTGGCTTCCGACGCGCTTTTCAGTGAAACTCTCGGCGGAAAACTGGATGGATCAAAAGTCTCTGGACACATCGCGCAAACGCTCGCACATCATGACTCTCGAGATGGCGCTGACCTATGGCGCTCAGAGCTCCGTTCTGCTCCTGGGTCTGATGGCGCTGATTGTCGCGCTGCACTTCGGGCGCTTCCTGTTGGCACCGATGTCGCTCGCTATTTTCATTGGCTTGATGCTTGGGCCCATTGCCAACCGCCTTGAGCGAATGGGCATTTGGCCAGCCGTCTCGGCTGTGGCAGTGGTGCTTATCTTCATCGGTCTTGTCAGCGGGTTCCTGACAGCCATCGCAGCCCCGCTAACTGCCTGGGCCGACCGACTGCCCCAGATATGGAACGAATTGCAGTTGCAGCTTTCGAGCTTGAGGCAGCCTCTCGGCACAATCAAGGAGCTGCAGGAACAGATCCGGTCCGTCACAGGGGGCTCCAGCGTGACAGTCGCCGTGCAGGAAGACACCACCGTGGAAAATGTCGCAGTCCTTGCGCCATCACTGCTGGCTCAATTGCTGATTTTCTTTGCCAGCCTCTATTTCTTCGTGGCCACACGGCACGAGACGCGGGCGGCAATTTTGCGCCTCTGTTTTAATCGTCGTTTGCGCTGGCGGGTCGCGCACATTTTCCGGGACGTTGAGAATGCGGTCTCGGATTATCTTCTGTCGATTACAATCATCAATATTGGCCTGGGCCTCGCTGTGAGCATCGCTCTTTGGCTGCTCGGGGTTCCCTCCCCGGCGCTTTGGGGAGCAATGGCTACATTGCTGAACTTCGTGATCTATATCGGCCCTGCGGTCATGGCCTGCGTGCTGCTGGCTGTCGGGCTCGCCACTTTTGATACGTTGACAGCGAGCTTTCTGCCGCCTCTCACCTATCTGGCACTGAACGCGACCGAGGCGCAGTTCGTCACGCCGACCGTGATCGGTCGCCGGATGACGCTAAACCCCTTCATCGTTTTCCTTGCAATTGCCTTCTGGCTCTGGATGTGGGGGCCTATCGGAGGTTTCATTGCCATCCCAGCGCTGCTGACACTTTATGCAATAGCCGGCAACATCATTCCAGGCATCGAGCCTCCCGCGCCCACAAAATCGCGTTCGTCCACGCCCTCCCATGAACCTCGGAGGCCTATAGAAAAGGCCGCTTCGCCACTTTCTCAGCCGTCCAGTCCGCCAGTTCGGCCAAGGCCTCCGGATTGAGTATCCGGCAGCCTCCATCTTCCCATTTGAGAAATCCCCGTTCGGCGAGGCGCGCAATAGTCTTGTTGGTATGGACAAGCGACAGCCCGAGCGTGTCAGCCACGTGCTGCTGCGTAAGCGAAACAGTACCGTTGCCGATCAGGCCACATTGCCGGCTACGCTCAAGAATGAACATCAACAGGTAAGCGACCTTCTCCAGCGCAGTGCGACGACCGACCGTAAGAAGGTTGTCGTCCAGCATGCATTCCTCTCGGGAAGCGATCCAAGTGATGTCATAAGCGAGCTCGGGAAACTCCCGATAGAGAGAAAAGAGCTCCGCTTTCTCAAACACACACAACACCATGCTCGACAGCGCCTCGACCGAGTGTTTCATCTCGCCGAGCAGGTTTCCCTGCAATCCGACAAGGTCCCCCGGCATCACATAATTGACGATCTGCCGGCGGCCGTCTTCAAGCAGTTTGTATCGAAAGCCCCACCCGGAAAGAACGGTGTAGAGGTGTGGATTGTGCGCGCCCTCGACCAAGACGGTCGCGCCCTTTTTCACCGCGAGGTCACCCTTCTTGAAGCGGCCGATAAAATCCAGTTCACCCTGCTCGAAATCACGAAAAAGATCACGCTTCCTCAAGGGGCATTTTTCACACGGTAGACTGGCGTGAGCGCGTTCTTGTTCTTTGGTCACAGGTTGCCTCGATCCGCGGATCCGGAAGCACGTCCGCCGATCCCCTCAGCTTCTTTGGTAGCATGTCTTTTTTTAATGACAAGTCAGTCAACTAATGAGATTTCAGGAGAAAATATCACTGGTTTCGGAAGGATGCCCGTTTGAAAAAAAGCCTTGATGGGGCCCGAGTGCTTCTGGTTGAAGACGAAGCGCTGATTGCCATGAGCATTGAAGAGCTCTGCAAGGAACACGGCGCAGAGGACGTCGTGACCGTCACTTCATTCAACGCGCTCAATCCGGACATCCTAGAATCCGGGCGGATTTCGACGGCGATCCTCGACATCAAAATTTCCGACAATTGGACAAACGAATTCGCCCAGCTGCTGCAAAGCCGGCAAATCCCGTTCATTTTCGCTACCGGCTACGCCGCCAACCATCAGGTCTTCGAGACCTTCAACGGCGTAACCGTGGTGGAAAAGCCATATAAGGACAGCGACCTGATCCAAGCTTTGGCGCAGGCGATCGGCTCATCGTGTCAGAATGGTACCCGCTCGGATTAAGCGGTGAAGACGGAGTTCGTTATCTGGGCCGAGATTGCATCCGGACCGAAATCGTTCTCGCCCGTGATTTCCAGGATTTCCTGCAGACGGGCGCGTGCACGGCTGACCCGGCTCTTGATCGTTCCGACCGCACAGTCACAGATCTCCGCAGCCTCTTCGTAAGAGAAGCCTGAGGCACCGATCAGAATGATCGCCTCACGCTGATCCTCAGGCAGTTGCTCCAGCGCCCGGCGAAAATCCTTGAGATCAACCGAACCTTCCTGAGCCGGGTGGACAGACAAACGCCCCGTGATGGCACCGTCGCTATCTTCCACCTCGCGCTTCCGCTTTCGCATCTGAGAGTAGAATTCGTTGCGCAGGATCGTAAAAAGCCACGCCTTCAGATTGGTGCCCGGCTGGTAGCTCGCCTGCTTGTCCCAAGCTTTGACGAGCGCCTCCTGAACCAGATCATCGGCCCGGTCAGCGTTCTTCGAAAGTGAGACCGCAAACGCGCGAAGGCTGGGTACGGTGGCCAGAAGATCATCACGAAAGCCAGGATATACACTCATTGACATCAATCCTTGCTTCCGGTCGTTTCAGAGCTGCTCTTCTGTTCCAACTGGCTGAGAAGATCGCTGAACCGGTCCGGAATATCTTCCGCTATCAAATCGTCATAGTACTGCCTGAGCTTGCGCCCGATCTCCGAGTTTGCGCCAAGAGGATCGCTGTCCTTCCCGCGCTTCTCCTGACCCCGTTGGGTATTGGGTTTGCCGTAATTCATGCCCTGTCTTTGTCCATATAGTCTTGTCTCCCAATGAAGCGGACGCACTGAAATGGCCCGCACCACCACTCTTCCATACGGAATAGAACGCTGCTGAGCAGAAAACGTTCCCTCCTTATGGAACATTTTCGCGGAACGAGCGTTTCCCATGACATAAATATTCTTTGTTCGCATTGCCATATTACGAGGGAGACCTGAAATCCATGACCTTGTCAGCGCGTATCGCACCGCACCTTCCATATCTGCGGCGCTTTTCCAGAGCTGTGTCCGGCTCTCAAACGAGCGGTGACGCCCTGGTGGCCGCGGCGCTTGAGGCGCTGATCGCCGACACGAGCATTTTCCCCGAGGCATCGACAGACAAGATCGCGCTCTTCAGGCTTTTCACATCGCTCTTTGAGACACTCGATGTGCGTATCCCCGAAAGTGCGCCGACATCCGCTTGGGAACAACGCGCTTCCAGCAATCTGTCGTCACTCGCACCCCGCCCACGGCAGGCTTTCCTTTTGGTAGCCGTCGAGAACTTCCGCCCGGAAGAAGCGGCGGAAATTCTGGAAACCGACATGAAGGGCATCAATGCGATGCTGCATGAGGCCAGCGAGGAAATTTCCCGCCAGGTGGCCACCGACATCCTGATTATCGAAGATGAGCCGTTGATCGCGATGGATATCGAGGAAATGGTCGAAAGCCTTGGTCATCGTGTCGTCGGCAACGCCCGAACGCACAAGCAAGCGGTCGAGATGTTTGCTAAAACGCAGCCGAAAATGGTGCTGGCAGACATTCAGCTTGCCGACGGGAGTTCGGGCCTCGACGCCGTGAATGAGATTCTTGAAGGAGCGACGGTCCCTGTAATCTTCATCACGGCTTTCCCGGAGCGACTTCTGACAGGCGAGCGCCCTGAACCAACCTTCCTCGTCACGAAGCCTTTCAGTCCGGAAATGGTCAAGGCACTCATCAGCCAAGCGCTTTTCTTCGACCACCAGGCTCGTGCGGCTGCCTGAGCAGCACAGCGCTTTTCTGATGAAAAAGGCCGCCTTCTGGCGGCCTTTTTGTTTGCCGGACTTCTTTCTCCGGGAACCAATCTTCGCGGATAACGTTTAAATCGCATAACTAAACGGAGAGACAGAATGCTTTACTGGGCCCTTATATTTCTCGTCGTCGCTCTTGTCGCCGGCGCCCTTGGTTTTGGCGGTATTGCAGGCGCTTCAGCAGGTATCGCGCAAATCCTGTTCTACATCTTTCTGGCCCTTCTCGCGATTTCCCTGATCATGGGACTGCTGAGAGGCCGCCGTTAAACGAGTACAGAAAACGTAAACATACGCGGCACCAACGATGCGGACCTTCCATGGCTTCCGCATCAGGAAAACAGTGAAAGGAGAACGCCATGGAACACATCGCTGGGCTTCTTCTGGTTGTCGGTTGTTCCGGCAACATGGCTGAATGCCGCGAACTTCCCGCCCCTGCTCCGATCTATGAAACCTTCGAGGAGTGCGAGGCCGAGAAGCCGGTTTCCCTGCGTGAGCTTGAAGGTGAAGCGCCGCGGGTGATTGCAACGTGCGTCTTTGTGGATCCTGCACTCGTCTATGATGACGCAGTGCTGGAATGGGACATCACCAAAGATGGACAGCTCACGGCCTCACTGGAGCCGGTTACCAGCTTCGCTGTCGCTCACAACGGGCATGCGCGTCAGAAGAATATCTTCACCGAGTGATCAGACTGCAACTTCAACGAAACCCCGGCAATTTGCCGGGGTTTTCCATGTCAGCCTGCCTCAGGCTTCTCGTATGGCGTAACCTGCGCCGCGAATGGTCCGGATCACATCGGGAAGCCGGCCCTGGTTCACGGCTTTGCGCAATCGGCCCACATGGACATCGACGGTGCGTTCGTCGATATAAATCGTCTCACCCCAGACATTGTCGAGCAGCTGGCTGCGCGAAAATACCCGTCCGGGATGCTGCATCATGAATTCCAGCAGGCGAAACTCGGTCGGCCCGAGCCGGATCTCATTCTTGCGCCGGTAGACGCGATGCGATTCCCGGTCGAGCACGATATCACCCACAGAGAGCACCGTTGAAAGCACCTCAGGCTTGGCTCTGCGCAGAAGCGCCCGCACACGCGCAACGAACTCCGGGGTCGAGAACGGCTTCACCAGATAATCGTCGGCGCCAGTGGATAGCCCGCGAACGCGGTCGCTCTCCTCTCCGCGAGCGGTGAGCATGATGATCGGCAGACGCTCGGTTTCAGGGCGCATGCGCAGCCGGCGGCACAGTTCGATGCCTGATACAGCCGGAACCATCCAGTCCAGCACGAGCAGATCGGGTACATTCTCCTGCAGGCGCACCTCGGCTTCGTCGCCGCGCGAAATCATCTCGACCTGATAACCCTCGGCCTCCAGATTGTATTTCAGCAAGACGCAAAGCGGTTCGTCGTCTTCAACGACCATGACCTTGGGGGCAATCATGGAAGGCATTCTCCTAAAGCATTGCTACGGCCGTCTAGGCATCCGCATCGACCGTCATCTGTGTTTCGTCTAGCTTCGGCCGCTGGACCGGAAGCTGTTCCCCCGTCACCACATAATAGGCATTCTCAGCGATATTCGTTACGTGATCGCCAATGCGCTCCAGATTCTTCGCGCAGAAGAGAAGATGCGTACAGGACGTGATATTCCGCGGATCTTCCATCATATAGGTCAACAATTCGCGGAACACCGACGTGTACTGAATGTCGATTTTCTCATCGTCGTCACGCAACTGGATCAGCGCCTTGGCGTCGCGCTTGACGTAGTGTTCGACCACAGCATCGACCTGTCGCAGCACCAGACCTGCCATCGCATCGATTGAATGAGCAAGCGTGCGCGGCGTGGCGCTCTGACCCACGGCACTGACGCGCTTGGCGATGTTCTTCGCAAGATCACCGATACGTTCCAGATCCGCGGCCATGCGTATGGCGCCGACAACGCTGCGCAGATCCTGTGCCATTGGCTGGCGCTTGGCGATCAGCGTGATGGCACGCTCGTCGAGATCACGCTGCTTGGCATCCATGATCGTGTCATCGGAGATGACGCGCTGCGCAAGTGCGGTATCGGAATGAAGAAGGGCATTGGTGGAGGCGCGGGTCATCGCACCGGAGAGATCGCCCATATCGCGAATGAGGCGGTCGATCTCACCGAGTTCCTCATCGAAGGAGCTGACTGTGTGCTCACCCATGATCTGGTTCCTTATCTGTGCGTCAACCGAAGCGACCGGTGATGTAATCCTGGGTGCGCTTGTCATCCGGATTGGTGAACATCTTGTCCGTCGGACCTTCCTCGACAAGGTTGCCCAGATGGAACATGGCCGTGCGCTGCGAAACGCGCGCCGCCTGCTGCATGGAGTGCGTCACGATGACAATAGTGTAGTTCTCGCGCAACTCGTCGATCAGTTCCTCGACCTTGGCAGTGGCAATGGGATCGAGAGCCGAGCAGGGCTCGTCCATCAAGATAACCTCGGGCGACACCGCGATGGCGCGCGCAATGCATAAGCGCTGCTGCTGGCCACCGGAGAGACCCGTTCCAGCCTCATGCAAACGGTCTTTCACCTCGTTGAAGAGACCGGCTTTCTGCAGGCTGGACTCGACCACCTCATCCAACGCGCTCTTGGAGGAAACAAGGCCATGAATGCGCGGCCCATAAGCAATGTTCTCGTAGATCGATTTGGGAAACGGGTTGGGCTTCTGGAACACCATGCCAACGCGAGCGCGCAGTTCCACCACATCGACTTTCGGGTCGTAAATGTCCTGCCCGTCCAGCGCGATCTCACCTTCCACCCGGCAAATATCGATCGTATCGTTCATGCGATTGAGGCAGCGCAGGAAAGTGGATTTGCCGCAGCCCGAAGGACCGATCAGTGCCGTGACCTGCTTTTGTCTTACGTCGAGATCGACATCGAAGAGCGCCTGCTTCTCGCCGTAGAAAACCCGGACCTTGGTCCCGCGCATCTTCACCGGCAACTCTTCTGTCCTGTTCTGCACCGCTTCTTCCACGGCCGCGTCCGTCAACATGTTCATATCTCCTACTCCGTTACCAGCGGCGTTCGAAACGCTTGCGCAAGACGACCGCAACGGCGTTCATCAAAACCAGGAAGCCCAAAAGGATAAGGATAGCCGCGGAGGTCTTCTGCTGGAAGGCAGGCTCCGGGAAATCCGCCCACATGAAAATCTGCACCGGCAACACGGTGGCCGGCGATGTGAAACCGCCCGGAATATCCACGATGAAGGCGACCATGCCGATCATCAGAAGCGGGGCCGTCTCGCCAAGCGCCTGTGCCATGCCAATGATGGTCCCCGTCAGGATGCCCGGCATGGCAAGCGGCAGGACGTGGTGGAAGACGGTCTGGATCTTGGACGCGCCCACTCCAAGCGCGGCCTCACGGATCGATGGCGGCACCGCGCGAAGCGCTGCACGCGACGCGATGATGATTGTCGGCAAGGTCATCAGCGCCAGAACCATGCCACCAACCAGCGGGGCCGACCGAGGCAGGTTGAACCAGTTCAGGAAGACGGCGAGACCGAGCAGACCAAAGACAATGGATGGTACGGCCGCCAGATTGTTGATGTTCACCTCGATGAAACCGGTCAGACGGTTCTTCGGTGCGAATTCTTCCAGATAAATGGCAGCGGAAACGCCGATGGGGAAAGAGAGCGCCAAGGTAACCAGCATCGTCAGGGCCGAGCCGACAACGGCGCCCCAGATGCCCGCCATTTCCGCTTCGCGGCTGGCGCCGCCAAACAGGAACTGCGTGTTCCAGGCGCTCGCCGTGCGTCCATCGGCCTCGAGCTGATCCACCCACACGATCTCCCGGTCGGAAATCTTGCGCTGCCCTTCCGGGGTGGCGATGACCCGCAGGCGGACGGGTCCGCCAGCCTCTGCCACCACCGGGGAAAGGATCGAACCGCGCGCAACCACACCGGTGTCGCCCGGCTCCACAGCGGTCAGCTTCACGGCGCCATCGCCAAGATAGGCTATGATTGATGAAGCACCCGTCGTCAGCCGCAGGGCGCCCGCATCCTCTTCAACAGCGCCGGCGGCCCTGGCCGTCTGAAGCAGGCTGTCGTCGGAAAAGCTCAAGGTGGCTTCCGCGCCGTCAATGGCGACATTCTGCAGGGTCTCAACTGTCGTTTCGGTGCTGTCGGCAGCCAGCAACCCTTTCAGATAGAGATCGGAGAAATCGTCCATTGGCACGGCATGGTCGACCGTGCCCCCCGGTTGCAGGCTTCCATTTTGCAGAGCCTGCCGGACCAGGGTTGGCGCGCCGCTTGATACAAGTCCGCGAACCTGTCTGCGCTCCTGCCGGCCCTCGACCTGCGGGAAGAGCGACAACAGCGCGTCGTTGACAATGGTGTCGTAATTGCTGCCCGTCAGATTGTCGGGATCCACATTCTCTGCCGACAGGTTCAGAGGCAGTGTCAGCTGATTGGCGTGGAAGGCGGGAAAAGCCTTGAACACAATGGTGGACAGGAGCAGCAGGAGAAAGAATGCCGAGAGAAGGACGGCACCCGCGCCCAGCCATTTGAAACGGCTTTCGGCTGCGTAGCGTTTGCGAAGGCGGGCGCGCGCCTCGTCATTGGTATGCTGACTATTCTGCGGCGTCGCGCCGCCGGCAAGTGTATCAGTCATATTGCTCTCGATATTTCTTCACCACACGCAGGGCGATGATGTTGAGTGCGAGGGTCACGCAGAAAAGAACCAGGCCGAGGGCGAAGGCCGCCAGCGTCTTGGCGCTGTCGAATTCCTGATCGCCGACGAGAAGCGTGACAATCTGCACGGTGACGGTGGTGACAGCTTCCAGAGGGTTGATCGTCAGATTTGCCGCAAGGCCGGCGGCCATGACAACGATCATGGTTTCGCCGATGGCGCGGCTGATGGCCAGCATCATCGCTGACACGATGCCTGGAAGGGCGGCAGGAAGCACAACCTTGCGGATTGTCTCCGACTTGGTGGCGCCGAGACCGGCAGACCCGTCGCGCAATGATTGCGGAACCGCGTTGATGACGTCATCGGATAGCGACGACACGAAGGGGATGATCATGATCCCCATGACGATGCCAGCGGCAAGGGCCGATTCCGAGGCGACACTCAGGCCAAGAACCTCACCGAATTCGCGGAAGAAGGGCGCGACGGTCAAGGCCGCAAAGAAGCCGTAGACCACCGTTGGGATGCCGGCCAGAATTTCGAGCATGGGCTTGGCCACCGAGCGCACCTTCTTGGAGGCGTAATCGGAGAGATAGATGGCCGACATCAGCCCCACAGGAGCAGCAACCAGCATCGCGATGAAGGTGATAAGCATGGTGCCGACAAACAGCGGCACAGCACCGAAAATGTCGGGATTGACGGCGCCGGCTTCCTGCCCCGCGCCGGTGAAGGCGCTTTGCGGGCTCCAATGCGTGCCGAAGAGAAACTTGTAGATGGGAACCTGCTGAAAAAACCGCAGGGATTCGAAGATGAGAGAAAGGACAATGCCAAGCGTCGTGAGGATCGCCACGACCGAGCACAGGATCAGAAACAGGCGAACAACCCGCTCGACCACATGACGCGCGCGGAACTGCGGCGCAATCTGGCGATAGCCCCAGAAGAAACCCAGAGCGGCAAGCAGGGTGACAAACCCGCTGACCAGCCATTCGCTTTGTGAGCGCAAGGTGGAAAAGTGCTCCGCCGCAGCTTCTTTCAACTCGTTCGGGAAACCGGCTATACCGCCAAAGGCAAGCGCACGCGCATCGCGCAAAAACGCCTGTTTCTCAGGAAGGTTCATGCCCGAGAGTTGAGCTGCAAATCGCCCCTCGACAATCGAGGCCTCGACACCAGGGGTCATGACGCCCCAGACGATCAAGGCCAGAAGGGCAGGTCCTGCCGACAGGAGCGCCAGAAACATCCCGTGTTGACTGGGAAGCGAATGCAGCGAAGCGGTTCTGCCGTCGACGCTCGCGAGCGCGCGGTTGCGCCCCAAATAAAACGCCACGGCGAACAGCACCAGCAGCGCGATGACAACATAAGTGATCATACTACCCCCGAGGGTCGGGTACGGACAGATTTGCCGCAACCCACCGGATCCCGCCGGTACCACATCTCAGCGCGACTTCACATTTTGCAGGACCGAAAAATCCGGTCGCCGAAGCGACCGGGTTCTCGTTCGGCCTATCAGGAACCCATGCCTTTGAGAGCCTGGGCATCTTCTGCCTGCTGGGCACGAGCATCATCCGGAAGCGGGATCAGGCCCTTGTCCGCAAGATAGCCCTCGGGGCCCCAAGCTGCATCGGTGGTGTATTCCTTGATGAACTCTTCCATGCCCTTGATCGCACCAACGTGCTCTTTCTTGGCATAGATGAAGAGCGAACGGGAAACGCCATAATCGCCTGCAGCGATTGCGTCGAAGGTCGGGGCAACGCCACCGATCGTCGAACCCTGAAGCTTGTCGGCGTTCTGGTCGAGGAAGGAGAAGCCGAAGATGCCGAACGCATCAGCGTTGGCTTCAAGCTTCTGAACGATCAGATTGTCGTTCTCGCCGGCTTCCACATAGGCGCCGTCTTCACGGATTTCCGTGCAGCCATCAGCAGCCTCGATGGCTTCCGGGCAAGCCTCTTCCATAACCAGCTCGACGAAAGCGTCGCGCGTGCCGGAGGTCGGGGGCGGGCCCAGAACTTCGATCTTCGTGTTCGGCAAGCTCTCGTCGATGTCCGACCAGTTGGTGTAGGGGTTTGCTACGACCTTGCCGTCAACTTCCACATTCTTTGCCAGAGCGGCGAAGATCTGTTCCTTTGTGAGGTCGATCTGATCTGCCGCTTTGGAGTTGGAGATGACGATACCGTCAAAGCCAACCTTGATCTCCACCGGCGTCACGCCGTTTGCCTTGCAGTCCTCAAGCTCGGAGTCCTTGATGGCGCGCGAAGCATTGGTGAAATCCGGGTGGCTCTCGCCAACGCCGGCGCAGAAAAGCTTCATGCCGCCGCCCGTGCCGGTAGATTCCACGACCGGGGTCGGGAACTCACCGCTCTGGCCAAGGCGCTCGGCAACAGCGGTGGTGAAGGGGAACACCGTCGACGAACCGACGACACGGATCTGGTCACGGGCAGCAGCCGTACCAACCGCACCTGCGAGGGCGATTGTGGCCGCCGAGGCGGTAAGAAGGAATTTTTTCATTGGAGACAGCTCCCTGTTCGGAATTCGGTCAGACGCCCAGCCGGCGTCGAGGAGCGGGATAACAACTCTGTGTAACAGTTCCGTGACAGTTGCGTGTCAGCCCGATTACGAACGGAGATCAACGTGGCCTTCCCAAATCAGCGCAGCAGGCAAACGGGTGCCGCGGACCTGCGAAAACCATTGGTCTGTGCACCGCGAACACCGACGTCGACGCCGTTCCAGTGGCTCAGCTCAAAGATACATCTCTTGAGATCAGAAAAAGCCGGGCGGGGGGAAAGACCATATAGAATGGCTAATCACACTGGGCTGGGTTTAAAAAACCCGGATAGATCCTGTTGGGGCTCGTTTGGACCACCCATGGCCTGTGGACCTCCACCCGCCCGGAAAACCATGATCAAGAAATGACCATTTCTCTCAACTTTAATGAGAGTGTTTATTTCTCTAAATGGTGCGATCACACCAGTAATACAAAACACGCAAGTTTGGATAAAAATAATATATATATCAGTGTCTTATAAAAAATTCTTACTCATTTTTGGATTGATTTTACGGATGGATAATTCACCCAGGAGTTGATTTTGTCCAAAAGAGCTCTGGGGCTGATGGGCTTGGAGAGGTAATCGTCCATTCCTGCTTCGAGACACAATTCGCGATCGCCCTTCAATGCGTGTGCCGTCACGCCAATGATGGGTAAGCGTGATAGGGCTCCATATTCGCGTTGACGAATCTCCCTCGTTGCTTCCAACCCGTTCATTTCGGGCATGGAAACGTCCATCAGAATCAGCCGTGGCTTCTTTCGTTCGCACTCTTCGATTGCGCGTCGACCATTCTCGACGATTTCGAAGCGCAATCCCGCTTCGCTGAGAATTTGCCGGAAAACGAGCTGGTTGACCTCATTGTCTTCCGCAACCAGGACATCAATTTCTGGACAGGTTGCGTCATCCGTCAAGGACGCAGCGTCTGACGCTGGCATCGATTCGGTGTCGGGTTCCGCACGCCCATCCCCTGCCGCGAGGGGCGCCGCGCCTGACGACGTGGCTGTCGTGCTCTGCATCGCAGTGATCATCGCCTCAAGAAGCGCGGACGAGCGCGCCGGCTTGATGAGATGCGCCGCGATTGACAGCTCGCGCGCGCCAAACCCGGACAAAGACTGATCGACAGATGTAAGCAACACCACAGGCACCTCCGCGATCTCGGGTTCAGCGCGGATCGCTTCGACCAGCTCCAGTCCGTTCATGCCCGGCATCTGGTAGTCGACAACGATGCAGTCGACCCGCAACCCCATTCCGGCCACGGCACGAAGCACTTCCAGCCCTTCAAGCGAATTGCGCGCGACGCAGGCATCAAAACCCCAATGCTCCATCTGCTCGCGCAGGATCATCCGGTTAACCGAATTGTCGTCGACAACCAGAACACGGGCATTCTTCACCTCGCGCGGGGCCAACGGCTGCTGCGCGGCACCCGCCGCCTTCGGGAGGGTCAGGGTGAACCAGAACGTCGACCCGCGTCCTTCAACGCTTTCGACGCCGATTTCCCCTCCCATAAGACCGACAAGACGCGAGGTGATGGCAAGCCCAAGACCGGTTCCCTCATGGCGCCGGGTCGACGATGCATCAACCTGGCTGAACTTGTCGAAAATCAGGTGAAGCTTGTTCTTCGGGATACCGATGCCCGTGTCGGTAACGCTGAATTGCAGCGCGAGTTCGCCATCGGGCGTCTCGCTGCCACTTACATTCACGAGAACATGTCCCTTCTCGGTGAACTTGACGGCATTGCCCACGAGATTTGTGAGTATCTGACGAATGCGCCCGACATCCCCCACAACCGCGCGCGTGATGCCGGGGTCCACCCGGACGATCAGTTCGATGTCTTTTTCCTTCGCCCGGGAAGACATCAGCGTCGTAACATCTCCGACGGCTTCGCCAAGATAAAACGGCTCCGCCTCGAGGACGATGTGCCCCGCATCTATCTTCGAAAAATCGAGAATATCGTTGATGATGGTCAGGAGCGCGTTTCCCGACTTCAGAATGATATCCGTGAAGGTCTTCTGTTTGGCTGTGAGGTCTGTTTTCGCCAACAGCTCAGTCATGCCCAGAACGCCATTCATCGGCGTTCGGATTTCATGGCTCATATTGGCAAGAAACTCGGATTTTGCCCGGTCGGCGAGCACCGCCTCTTCCCGCGCGGCCTGCAACTCGGCCTCACGTTGTTTCAGCTCGGTGATATCCACCCGCACGCCGACGAAGGTTCCATCCTCCGTCCGTGTATCGATGGCCTTGACCCAGCGACCATTGGAGTGACTGCGTTCGAAAATGCGGTGACGCACCTGGTATGACCTGAGGTAGCCTTCAATCCACGCCTCTCGATCAGTCTCGTAAAGTGCATCGAGCTCTGCATCGCCGCTCTGCCGAAAATATCCGGCGTCATGCGCCAGCTCAACCGCATAACGCAAGGACTTCCCCGGCCGCATAGCCGGAATCATGGCCGGCAATGCCTCCTGCATCTTGTGATTCGCCAGAACATACCGGTCATCACGATCGTAGATGACGACACCGGCCGGCAGCGTCTCGAGAACCTCAGCAAGTTGCCGCCTGGCATCCTCGGCATCGTTCTCGCGCTTACGGATGTCCGAAATGTCGAACAGGGCGCCCACCACGTAGGGCGTCCCGCTTTCCGTCTCCACGCGACATTTTCGGACGATGCGATACTTGCCAATGCCCGGCTGGTCGAAATCCTCCTCGACTTCAAAATCCTCGTGCGTGTCCAGCACGTGCCGTTCGCTTCTCTCGAAGTTTTCAGCGAGTTCGGGCGATGAGAAATCTGTGGCTCGCCGACCAAGGATGTCAGGGACTTCGACGCCAAGCGTACGCTTGAATGCCCTGTTGACCAGGACGAAGCGAAGTTTCTCATCCTTCGCGAAAACCGGATTCGGCAACTCATCGAGAATTGCCTCGGCAAGCTTTGCTTTTTCGAGAGCCGCCGCCAGCGCATCCTCATGACGCCTGAGCCGAGTAATGTCGGTGCAGATGCCTATCGTGCCACCATCGGCTGTCCGCTTCTCACGATGCATGATCCAGCGTCCATCGGTGAAGCGGATAACGCTTTCGAACGCATCTTCACAACTGCGAAGAGCCAGCACCTTCTGAAGCCAGACCTGCGGGTCCGCGCCCTCCGTTGAAAGGATGCCACGCTCAATACCCGCACGCAGCAATGCTTCGAAAGACGTCCCAGGACGGATGAAATCCTCGAGTCCGGCATACATCACAAGCATCGCCTGATTGCACAGGACGAGGCGATCATCCGCATCGTAACAACACAAGGCGTCCCGAGTGACATCGAGCGCGGCCATCAGTCTCGCAAAGTGTCCCCCGCTGCCGGGGTAACGCTCCTTCGGGTCAGCATCGTCATCCGAGCGATGCACACCACGCAGAAGTCCCATCATCTGCGTGACATTCTGCGCCACCCCACGATAGCCACAGAAGCGGTTCTCGTCGTCAAACACCGGGGAACCGGATACCGAGATCCAACGACAGTCCGGCGGCCCCCCTTCAAGGTCATAGACAAACTGCTCGAATGGTGCCCGCGCAGCAAGAAGCCTCTCATGCGCCTCCACGTCACAAACGGGATGAAAGGCATTGCGGACTAGCGTGATACGCGACCGGCCGATGAAACGCTTCGGATCGAAGCCTGTGACCGTCTGAAATTCTTTTGAAATCCAGGTCAGACGATGATTTTCGTCCGTTTCCCACACCCAACCGGAGGCAGACCGAAGCAGCGCGGCCAGTGCATCACCGCGAAATCGCTCATCAACATCTGAACCCTCACCGGTTGCCAAAACCACACGCTCCCCAGAAAGGCACAATCGAACCTTCTCGTGCTCCCAAAACTTCAACCTCAGTGTCGTGTCCAAGGCTTAACGATTCGCAAAGCATAAGAGATGTTCGCAGCATACCCTGCCAGACGGAGCTTGCCCGTCGCTGGACAGATGACGGCGAAGCCGCAAAAAAGAATATGGTGAGAGAATGGTACTCCCAAGGGGACTCGAACCCCTGTTTCCGCCGTGAGAGGGCGGCGTCCTAGACCACTAGACGATGGGAGCGCAGTGATTGCGGCGATATAGTCGCCTTCGCCGGCAAATGCAACAGGGGTTTTACGTTAGCTGCGATTTCGGCTCCAAAAGATCCCAGAGATTGCCGTGGAGATCCGAAAAGACGGCGACCGTACCATAGGCTTCTTCCCGAGGCTCTTGATGAAATGCGACGCCCGCTTCTCGCATGGCGTGATAATCACGCCAGAAATTATCGGTGTGGAGAAAGAGAAACACACGGCCACCCGCCTGATTGCCGATGGCGGCCTCCTGTTCCTCACTGGCCGCCCGCGCCAGTAGCAACGCGCCGGATGCACCGCGTTGTGGCGCAATGACCACCCAACGCTTATCAGGTGACAGCGGAGTGTCTTCCAATAGCTGGAAAGCCAGTTTCTCACGATACCAGGCGATCGCCTCGTCATAGTCGCGCACGACAAGCGTGGTGAGCGCGATGCGACGGTCGGCCAACGTCACGGCTCCAGAACGAATCGGGCGATCATCCGACCGCTTCTGAGATCGAAAAGGCGCAACTCCTCACCGCCATTCGCCAACCTCAAATGCAGAGAGACCCGCATCCCGTCCAGCCCCTGAGAGACGATGCGAGCCCCCTGGGGCAGAACAATTTTTCCCTCAACAGGATCGCCCGGCAGCGCGATCGTGGCCGCTGGTTCTTCAGGTCGGCTGCTAAGGGTCTTGTAGACAAACGCGAGTACGACGGCCATAACCGCAGCGAACAGAATGCCCAGATTGATGGCCATGAAGCGGACCATCTTGCGGCGCACACGCTCGGCCGCCGGGTCGAGTTCGTCCTGCTCCAGGTCTTCCTGTTCTTGTGGCGTGGCCATGTCTCACCGTTTCGAAAGCAGTTTCAATGGGCGATCCTGATACCGAAGACCACCATGAATGGGAAGCCATGAACGGGCGCAAAGCGTTTTCCGTTGCGCCTGAAGACGCCGGCGAGCGGCTGGATCGCTGGCTTTCGGGCAGGCTGGGCGCGTCGGTTTCACGCAGCCGTCTTCAGGCGCTCATACGTGCTGGCTCGGTCATGCAAGGTGAAAAGCCGGTCACCGAAACCAAGCTCAAAATTGCCGAGGGTGAGGTTTACACACTTCTGATCCCGGAAGCGGCGCCCGCAGAACCCGAAGCCGAAGCGATTTCGCTCGACGTGCTCTTTGAAGACGACGCCCTGATCGTCATCAACAAGCCGGCCGGGCTGGTGGTTCACCCCGCCCCCGGCAATTGGTCGGGCACGCTGGTCAACGCGCTGCTTCACCATTGCGGCGATTCACTCTCGGGGATTGGCGGCGTGCGCCGCCCCGGCATCGTGCATCGTCTCGATCGGGACACCAGCGGGGTGATGGTCGTCGCCAAGACAGACAATGCCCATCGCATTCTATCGGAGAGCTTTGCCGACCACGGGCGCAGTGGCGATCTGGAACGCGCCTACATCGCCCTCGTCTGGGGCGCACCCGAACGGATGTCCGGAACGATCAACGCGCCGCTCGGCCGTCACGCGCAGAGCCGCACCCTGCGCGCTGTTGTGCCGGCGGGACGCAGCGATGCACGCCATGCCGTAACCCGCTATCAGGTTCAGCAACGCTACGGAACCGACGGCAGCGGCAAGGCGTTTGCCGCGAAAGTGGAATGCAGGCTGGAAACCGGGCGCACGCACCAGATCCGCGTGCACATGGCTCATATCGGCCATCCCCTGATCGGCGACGCCGATTATGGCCGCGCCTTCCGCACGAAGGTCAATCGGCTACCTGAAGACATACGCCCCACAGTTGCCGCTTTTCCGCGCCAGGCTCTTCATGCGCGCCTTCTGGCATTCCGCCATCCGGAGACCGGCGATCTCATGCGTTTCGAGGCCGAACCGCCCTCCGACATGATGGCATTGACAAAGGCACTCGATATTTTGTAATCATCGGTACAATAATATTATCGTTCACCATCTGGTGACATAATGTTGACAACAGAGTGAAACTTTAACCGTCGGAATTCGTTCCTATATAGGATATGGTGCAGCGCATCAAAGATGGTCGCACTGTCTCTCATTTCAGCATACGCCAAGGTTTCAAGGCGTCCCGCATGAGGGCATATCCGGCAAAGGAGGGTGCTTTAATGGCCCAGACATTACCTAGTATCGCTTCGGGTGAAGGCGGATTGACCCGCTACCTGGAGGAGATTCGCCGCTTCCCCATGCTTCAGCCTGAGGAAGAGTACATGCTCGCCAAGCGTTATTCCGAGCATGACGACACGGCTGCAGCCCACAAGCTTGTTACGAGCCATCTGCGTCTCGTGGCGAAGATAGCCATGGGTTACCGCGGCTACGGGCTGCCGATCGGCGAAGTTATCTCTGAAGGCAATGTCGGCCTGATGCAGGCCGTGAAGAAATTCGAACCGGAGCGCGGCTTCCGTCTCGCCACCTACGCCATGTGGTGGATCAAGGCCTCCATTCAGGAATATATTCTACGCTCGTGGAGCCTCGTGAAGATGGGCACCACGGCGAACCAGAAGCGGCTCTTCTTCAACCTTCGCAAGGTGAAGAGCAAGATTCAGGCGCTTGACGATGGCGACCTGAACCCCGAACAGGTTTCGGAAATCGCTACACGCCTGAATGTGAGTGAGGAAGAGGTGGTTTCCATGAACCGCCGCCTCTCCGGTGACGCTTCACTCAACGCGCCCATTCGGGCGACCGAGGGTGAATCGGGCGAATGGCAGGACTGGCTGGTCGACGATGGCGAGAGCCAGGAAGACATCCTGGTCGAGCAGGACGAATTGGAGACCCGCCGCCGCATGCTCGGCGACGCCATATCCGTGCTCAATGACCGTGAAAAGCGCATCTTTCAGGCGCGGCGCCTCTCCGAAGATCCGATGACCCTGGAAGAGCTTTCAGGCGAGTTCGACATCAGCCGCGAACGGGTGCGCCAGATCGAGGTTCGCGCATTCGAGAAGGTACAGGAGGCCGTGCAGAACTCGGCCCGTGAGCAGGCGATGGCCGCAAAGGCCATGGCTGCAGAGGCACACCGGCAGGCAGGCGCCTGACGCTCGCTCTCAAAATCGGGCGCGACCCACAATCAAAAAAGCCGGCGGAATACTGCCGGCTTTTTGCATTCTTGTTCCTGCTATTGAAGCGAATTCCGGTTAACCGCTCGTCGCAGATTGCCAGGCGTTCAGCACGTCGGTGAACACCTTGTCTCCCGGAATCCCTTTTTCGATCGTGATCAGTGCACGCCTGCCCGACTTGTAAACCACGGGTATGTCGATCCAGCTCTGCCGACGCAGCAGAAGCATATTCGTTTCTGTATCTGCGGTGCTGTCGCTGAGCGCCACGAGGAAGAAGCCATCGGCAATTTTAGCCGGGATGCCCAACAGCGGATTGCCCGTATCCTGTTCGGAACGCTTCAGGGAGACCCGCAGCACACTGTCGATCCCACCGCCATCGAAATCATCGGGTGTTAGAAAGATGATCTCCAATATGTGGCTGGCCGGCAAGGACTCATCGGCGTTCCTCCGAATCGTCATCTTCAGCTGGAGATTCTTCTCTGGAATGGTCGCATCGGCGCGAATGGCCGGTTCCGGCGGGAGATCATTGCCCGGCGATTCCTGAACGACCGACCAAACGACCGCGCCAAGATCCGCTGACCCCTGCGAAACGCTCGTCCGTTCTTCATAGTAAATGGCTTTTTGCCCCACCGGCAGTGCTTCACTGGGGCCAGGGCTCTCTGTCTGACTGCCTTGAGAGGGTGGCGGCTGGATGGCGTCGCCATCGTTCGGTACAGTCGCCTGCGCAACGGAGGTGCCTTCGCCCAGACCCGGTTCTCCACCAGCAGGGCCTTCGTCGACCTCGCGCCCATCAGCCAGGAGACGTTGGGTGAATTTCTGCACAGGCTCGGGCTGAGCCGGCTGCTGGCTCGCGTCCGTATTGCCCGTCTCCGAAGGTGCGGGTGCCGCGCTCTCATTGTCGCCAGACGTCTCGCCCCCAGAAACCGGCGCAGATTCGCCGTTTTCGGCAAGCGTCTGCTCAGCACCATCAAAACCGGCCAGACGCGTGAGATCGTCTTTATAAAACCAGGCTCCGGCCACGAGTGCAGCAAGAAGCAGCACCACCCCGGCAATCAACCCGGTTGCGCCACCCTTTCCTGATTTTCTGCGCGGCGGCGGCGGCGGCGTTTCGAGAGCAGGTTCCGCTCCCGAAGCCGATGGCGCCTCAACCCGCGCAGCTTGGCCCGCTTTTCCATCCACCGGTTCGGGCCCGGCGTCCTGTGATGTCCTGTCCTCGAAGGAAGCAGGCTCCGGCGGTGTCCGCTGAGCCTGGAAGGCTGAAGGGACCGGATCGCGCGGCTTTGCAGGATCGACGTCCAGCTCGGCAAAGATCTGGTCGAGCTCGTCCTGTGCAGGTTCTTCAGGAGCCGGCGGGGGGGCGTACTCGGCCTCAACCCGGGCAATTGCATCTTCCAGCAGCTTGCGCTGCCGGTCGGCAACGGCGGTTGATGGCGCCGGGTCCATGCCCTTGAGCTTGTTCTCGATCGTTGCCCGGGCTTTCTGATAGATACGCTCGCGCGCCGCCGGAGTGTTTTCCGACAATGCGTCGATCGTCTTCTTCAGAACCGCAGAAAAATCCGCCATGCCGTATCAAACCTGTGTTACTTCCAGAACGCGCACTCATCTGAATAGCACGCAACGCAATTTTGCACGCGAAACTAGTCCTGAAAAGGATCTGTCACAAGTATGGCGTCTTCGCGTTCGGGACTGGTGGAAAGAATCGCCACCGGCGCGCCGATCAATTCTTCCACGTGGCGCACATATTTGACGGCCTGAGCCGGCAAATCCGTCCATTTGCGCGCGCCCCTGGTGGTGCCCTTCCAGCCTTCGAGCGTCTCATAGACAGGCTCAAGTCGCGCCTGCGCACCCTGGCCGGCCGGGAGGTAGTCGATCAATTCGCCATCAAGCTTGTAGCCCGTGCAGATCTTGATCTCATCCATGCCATCCAGAACGTCGAGCTTGGTGAGCGCGATGCCATTCATGCCATTGGTCACCACGGCCTGTCGCACCAGAACGGCGTCAAACCAGCCGCAGCGCCGCTGACGTCCTGTCACGGTGCCGAACTCATGCCCCCGTGTGCCGAGAAATTCACCAACCTCGTTCTTCTGCTCGGTCGGGAACGGTCCCTCTCCGACTCGGGTGGTGTAGGCCTTGGTGATGCCGAGCACATAATCGATGGATCCTGGCCCAAGCCCGGAACCGGTCGCCGCCTGCCCTGCAATCGTGTTGGAAGACGTCACGAACGGATATGTGCCATGGTCGATGTCGAGCATGGTGCCCTGCGCACCCTCAAACAGGATGCGCTGACCGGCCCGGCGCGCGTCTTCTAGGATTTTCCACACACGATCGACATAGGGAAGAATCTTGTCGGCGACCGACGTCAGCTCCTCCATGATCGCTTGATGCGTGACTTCTTCATGCCCAAGACCGCGACGCAGCGCATTGTGATGCGTGAGCAGCCGGTCGATCTTCATCGGCAGCGTGTCCTTGTTGGCCAGGTCCATCACGCGGATGGCGCGGCGGCCCACCTTGTCTTCATAGGCCGGGCCGATGCCGCGGCGTGTGGTGCCGATCTTCGTGCCCGAATTGGAAGCGGCATCCTCGCGGAAACCATCAAGCTCGCGGTGAAGCGAAAGGATCAAAGCCGTGTTCTCGGCAATCTTCAGCCGATCCGGCGTCACCTCCACGCCCTGCTCGGCGAGGCGCCCCATTTCCGCAACAAAAGCATGCGGGTCGAAGACCACACCATTGCCGATGACAGAAAGCTTTCCGGGGCGAACGACGCCGGAGGGAAGAAGCGACAGCTTGTAGCTCACGCCGTCGATGACGAGGGTATGCCCGGCATTGTGCCCGCCCTGAAAGCGCGCCACCACATCGGCGCGTTCCGACAGCCAGTCCACGATCTTGCCTTTGCCCTCGTCGCCCCACTGTGAGCCGACAACCACCACATTTGCCATGAAAATGTCCTTCCGGCGCAACGTCCGGCGGGTCCCCCGCCTGGATGATCTAAAAAATCGAAAGGCTTCTATAGAGCCTCAAAGCCCCGGTGGGAACCATCTCGGACTCTCCCAAACCGATTTCCGCAGCGAATGGTCCTCATGTCGCACTTGACGGAAAAAGCGGATGGGCGTAACTCCGTCCGTGGGCCACCTCTCCCCACCGAGAGGCGTGCTATCTGGAAGGATAGGATATATCATGAGCACACTCCCTACGCCGGACCTCCGTCCGGCCAATACGCATTTTTCATCAGGTCCCTGCACAAAACGTCCCGGCTGGTCGCTCGACGCGCTTGCCGACGCTCCCCTTGGCCGGTCGCATCGATCCTCCATCGGCAAGGCGAAACTGGCAGAGGCCATCGATCTTACCCGTGAAATTCTGCAGGTTCCGGCGGATTACCGCATCGGCATCGTGCCTGCATCCGACACCGGCGCCGTGGAAATGGCGCTCTGGTCGCTTCTGGGCGAGCGCGGCGTCGACATGGTTGCCTGGGAATCCTTCGGTGCCGGGTGGGTCACCGATGTGGTCAAGCAGCTGAAACTCGTCGATGCGCGCCGCATTGAGGCCGACTATGGCGATCTGCCCGATCTCAATTCCATCGATTTCGACCGCGACGTGGTGTTCACCTGGAACGGCACCACATCCGGTGTGCGCGTGCCCGATGGCAATTTCATTCCCGCCAACCGCGCGGGCCTGAGCATCTGCGACGCCACATCGGCGGCTTTTGCGCAGCGCCTGCCCTTCGACAAGCTCGATGTGGTCACCTTTTCCTGGCAGAAAGTGCTGGGTGGCGAAGGCGCACACGGTGTCATCATCCTCTCGCCGCGCGCCGTGGAACGGCTGGAAAGCTACACGCCCGCATGGCCGCTGCCGAAAATCTTCCGCCTCACCAAGGGCGGCAAGCTCATCGAAGGCATCTTCCGTGGCGAGACGATCAACACGCCATCCATGCTGTGCGTGGAAGACTATCTGGATGCGCTGAACTGGGCCAAATCCATCGGCGGCCTCGACGGTCTCGTCGCCCGCGCCAATGCGAATTTCGCTGTTATCGACGAGTTCGTGCGCAAGACACCCTGGCTCGACCATCTGGCGAAGGTTCCGGCCACGCGCTCCAACACATCCGTGTGCCTGACGATCGTCGATCCCGAGATCGCCGCACTCGATGCGAGCGAACAGGCGGCTTTTGCAAAGGGCATGGTTTCTGCGCTGGCCAAAGAGAAAGTTGCCTTCGACATCGGCCATTACCGCGACGCGCCGTCTGGTCTGCGCATCTGGGCCGGCGCCACGGTTGAAGCCTCCGATCTGGAAGCTTTGATGCCCTGGCTCGACTGGGCGTTCCAGTCCCAGAAGGCAAGCCTCAAGGCTGCGGCCTGACGTTGAACTGCGGCTCCGCAATCGGAGCCGCCTCCCTTCTTCATTGTATTGAAACAGGAGGCCGCCATGGCGCCCCGCGTACTCGTATCCGACAAACTGTCGCCCACCGCCGTTCAGATCTTCAAGGATCGCGGCGTCGAGGTGGATTACCTGCCCGATCTGGGCAAGGACAAGGAAAAGCTCCTTTCCGTCATCGACCAGTATGACGGCCTTGCCATCCGCTCCGCGACCAAGGTCACCGAAAAACTCATCAACAACGCCACCAATCTGAAAGTGGTGGGTCGCGCTGGCATCGGCGTGGACAATGTCGACATTCCGGCAGCTTCCCGCCGCGGCATCATCGTGATGAACACGCCTTTCGGCAATTCCATCACCACCGCCGAGCACGCCATTGCGATGCTGTTTGCGGTCGCCCGCCAGATTCCGGAGGCCAACGCTTCCACCCATGAAGGCAAATGGGAGAAGAACCGCTTCATGGGTGTCGAGATCACCGGCAAGACGCTGGGTGTCATCGGTTGCGGCAATATCGGCTCCGTGGTCGCCATGCGGGCCATAGGCCTGAAAATGCATGTGGTGGCCTTCGACCCGTTCCTTTCGGCAGAACGTGCCTCCGAACTGGGTGTCGAAAAAGTCGAGCTCGACGAGCTCTTCAAGCGCGCCGACTTCATCACCCTGCACACGCCGCTGACCGACAAGACCCGTGGCGTCATCGACAAGGATGCCATCGCCAAGATGAAAAAGGGCGTGCGCATCATCAACTGCGCGCGCGGTGGCCTTGTGGTTGAGGCGGACCTCGTTGAAGGCCTGAAATCCGGCAAGGTGGCCGGTGCCGGCATCGACGTTTTCGAGACGGAACCGGCAACGGAGAATCCGCTCTTCAACATGCCTAACGTGGTCTGCACACCGCATCTGGGTGCATCGACCAGCGAAGCGCAGGAGAATGTCGCCATCCAGGTGGCGGAGCAGATGTCGGATTACCTGACCAAGGGTGCGGTGACCAACGCGATCAACATGCCTTCGATCAGCGCCGAGGAAGCCCCGCGTCTGAAACCCTTCATCAAACTCGCGGAAGTGCTTGGTGCGTTCGTCGGCCAGGTGACCGACGAGGCTATCGAGGAAGTGGAGATCCTGTTCGACGGTTCCACCACGGAGATGAACCGCCGCGCGCTGATCAGCGCAGCGCTCGCCGGCCTGATCCGCCCGCAGGTGGCCGATGTCAACATGGTCTCCGCCCCGATCATGGCCAAGGAGCGCGGCATCATCCTATCGGAGGTCAAGCGCGACAAGTCGGGCGTGTTCGACGGCTATATCAAGCTGACCGTGAAAACCTCCGAGAAGACGCGTACCATCGCCGGCACCGTGTTCTCCGATGGCAAGCCGCGCTTCATTCAGATCAAGGGCATCAATCTTGATGCCGAAGTCGGCCAGCACATGCTCTACACGACCAATTACGACGTGCCGGGCATTATCGGGCTTCTGGGCTCGATCTGCGCAAAGCACCAGGTCAACATCGCCAACTTCCAGCTCGGTCGCAACCGGCAGGGCGGCGATGCCATCGCGCTGCTTTATCTTGATGCGCCCTTCCCACCGGAAGTCCTGCGCGAGCTGCGCGCCACGGACGTAATTCTGTCAGCCAAGCCGCTTTCCTTCGACGTGGCTGCGTAAACTTCAGACTATCTGTAAACGTGCAATGCCGGCGTCACGCGCCGGCATTTGCCTGTCTGGATGCCAGTTTCCGGCCACCATGCTCGGCCAGCCATATACCGCCCAGCACCAGAACAAGCGCAACCGCATGATAGGTAAAGAACGCTTCGCGCAAAATGACGATAGACAGAAGCGTTCCGAAGATCGGCACCAGATTGATGAACAGGCCGGCACGATTTCCGCCGATCAGCTCATTGCCGCGAATATAGAGCGTCTGTGCGAAGATCGAAGGGAAGAGCACCACATAAAAGACCACCATCCAGCCCTGCAGGTCAGGCACGATGAGCCGATCCGTCGCGGCCTCCCACGCCACCAGCGGCAACGAGGCGAGAAGCGCGAATACCGAAAGCATGAACATCAGGCTTAACCAATGAATAGCCGGTTTCAACCGAAGCCCGACCGTATAGCCTGCGTAGAGCAACACGGCGACAAGCATGAGCGCGTCGCCGAAGTTCACGTCCAGTTCCAGGAGGCGGGAAAACTCGCCATGGCTGGCGACCAGCGCCACACCGACGAGAGATAGAACAAAACCAGCAATTTGCAAAAAGCTCACGCGTTGGCGGAAGAGAACAAAATTGGCAACGAATATGACCATCGGTATTGCGCCCTGTTCGATGGCGATGTTGATGGCGGACGTAAACTGGGCCGAACTGTAGAAAACCGCGTTGAACCCGGTAAAGCCAAGTGTGCCCAGTGCGGCCAGCAGAGGCAATTTTTGTCGGATCGCCGGCCAGTCGCGCCGCAAATGCGGCCACGCGAAGGTGACGAGCAACACGCAACCGATGATCCAGCGAAGCGTTGTCAGCATCATCGGCGACACATGGCCCACAGCCAGCCGGCCGGCCACGGCATTGCCGCCCCAGAAAAGCGTGGTCAGACAGAGAAAGAGATAGGCTTGGCGATACATAGGGTCACAGTCACAACAGCGTTGAACCTCGCCTGATAGAGCCTCGAGCCAAAATCGTAAATGCCAGCGTCACAAATCGACATTCAAATTGAGGCGCAACGGCGGGCGCTAAGAGAATGGCCTGCGGTTGAACGTTTCCCTGAAACAATGAACCGGTCTAAGGTCAGTCGAATCGCTGCCGATCCACGGCTCTCCATCGAGGTTGTCTGTGGACGCGGGAACAATCATCGATTGCGTTTCCATTTTTCGCATGGCAAAGCGCGGTTGTACGAGTTCTTACTGCGCGTCAGGAAGTAACGTTGAACGACTGGTCAAAAGCAACGGGCGAAGGTGACCGACCAGGAAGTCGGAAAGCAGGGCGCGTTCTGACGCGTAGCCTGGCCGAAACGAGTCCCGATCTTGAAGACGTTATTCAACACGGAGCCTCTCTGCGGAAAAGGCGGTTCTTGCGAAATTTGCGCCCCATGCTCCCGGAGATTCTCGCGGCGTCATTTCTGCAATGCGTCGTCTATACGGCATTCATTCTGAATGCGCCGCGCAACGATTGGAACAATCTCGCGATTGTCTGCATTGTCCTGTTTGCGCTGCCTTTCGCCATTGCGCTGGCGCTCCTGGGCTTCCGCCGGCAGCGCAACACCTTTTCCATCGCGATCTTCGTAACGTTCGTCTGTTTCAACGTCGCCGTGGCAGGCTTGTCGGGACTGCGTATCCCGGTAAGCTACTCAGCCCTGTTGACGGCTTGCCTCATTGCCATGGTTGCAATGACAATTGCCAATCTCAGGCTCCACCGTTCACTGGAAGATCGTGTGGCCCTGCTGGACTTCCCAAAGGCCGAAGAAGTTGCCGCAAGGCTCGCCGGCCACGTGGCGGTGATCAGTGACAAGACCACAGACATCGGTGCTTTTGACCGATTGCTGATCGACACCAGGACGCATCACAACCCTGAGTGGTCGGCCTTCCTTACAAAGGCATATATGGTCGGCATCGACGTTACACCGTGGTTCAATTTTCTAGAACTGCGTGAAGGACGCGTGGACGTCGACACCTTTGATGTATCGCATCTCGCCTACACCCCCAGCCAGATTTACTACTCCAAGGCAAAGCGCGCGCTCGACCTCTTTTCCGTGGTTCTCACGGCGCCGATAACCATCCCATTGGGGCTGGCGCTTTGGCTCTACATCCGGCTGCTTGACGGGGGCCCTGCGATTTTCGTGCAGACGCGGCGCGGATATGGTGGCCGCTCCTTCAACATGTTGAAATTCCGCACGATGTATCGGGGCCAGCAAGGTGGAGCCACGCAGACCAATGACGAGCGGATCATCACCGGCTGCGCATTTCTGCGTCGTCTAAGGCTGGATGAGCTGCCGCAGCTCATCAACATCTGGCGGGGAGAAATGAGCCTGGTCGGGCCACGCCCTGTCGCTGAATATGTGGCGCAGGAAAGCGAGACTGCGGAGAAGAAATTTATCCACCGCACCATGGTCCTGCCCGGCATCACCGGTTGGGCCCAGGTGAACTCCGGCTACGCAGGCAACACGCACGAAGAGATTCACAAGCTCTCCTACGATCTCTATTACATAAAGCATCTATCGTTCGACCTGGACCTCCTGATCATTTTTTCGACCGTGAGCACCGTTCTTTTTGGACGCGGCGCCCGATAAGCTGATCTCAGCGCAGACGCTTCTCCTGTCGGATATTCACCACTGGCGCACAATCGCCTAAAGAGAAGCACACGCTGCGCCAGGGAGAGACACGACATCATGAGCGATCCTAAAATCATCTGCATGGGCGAACCGCTCATCGAGTTCAATCAGGTAGACGCCACGGGCCACTATCTCTTCGGTCACGGCGGCGACACCTCGAATTGTGCCATCGCTGCAGCGCGTGCCAGGGCTTCTGTCGGCTTCTTCAGCGGCCTCGGCGCGGATGAGTTTGGCGACAGCCTTATGCAACTCTGGGCCGACAACAATGTGGATGCCAGCCACGTCCTGCGCAATCCGGACGCCCATACGGGCATCTATTTCGTCAGCCATGGCGAGAACGGGCACGTGTTCTCCTATCTTCGCAAGGGCTCGGCTGCGAGCCGTATCACCCCGCGCGACCTTCCCCGCAGCGCCATCGAGAACGCCGACATTCTTCACTTGTCCGGCATCTCTCTGGCGATCAGCGCAGAAGCTTGCGACGCCGCCTTCGAAGCGATCGACATTGCGCGCGCAGCTGGAACCAAAGTTTCCTTCGACACCAATCTGCGCCTGAAACTGTGGCCGCTCGAGCGCGCCCGCGCGCTGACCGAAGCCGCCATGCGCAAGGCCGACATCGCGCTTCCCGGGCTGGAAGACGCCGAGCAGCTGGTCGGCATCAGCGATCCGGACGCCATCGCCGATCACTATCTGTGTCTTGGCGCCGGCATCGTCGCGCTGACGCTCGGCAAGGATGGCTGCCTCGTCGCCACGCCGGACGAGCGCCGCCGCGTGCCCGGCATCAAGGTCAGCGCTGTGGATGCCACAGGTGCGGGCGACACGTTCGATGGCAATTTCCTCGCCGAGCTCAACCGGCATGGTGATCCGTTTGAGGCAGCACGCTTCGCCAATGCGGCCGCTGCTCTGTCCACACAGGGTTTCGGCGCGGTCGCCCCGATGCCCATGCGTGAGGCGGTTCTAAAGGCACTCGCCGACGCGGCCTGAACTACTCCAGGAAAACATCCACGCTGGCGGTTCGTCCAGCCGCGTCGATCACCGTCAGGGTCGAAGCGCCGCCGCCATCGGGCATCCAGCTTGCCCTGCGGCGGCGATAGGCCTCCGGCAGCGGCTCGCCATTGGCCAGCCAGCGAAACGGCGCGCGGCCGCCATTGATCTTGAGCGCCAGCGGCATGACCCGCGCGCCGCGCGCAAGCCCCACATCGATGCGCGCGCCCTGCGGCGGAAACACGATTTCCGGCGCGGGCTCCACCGGCGCGCCGGCGCGAAATCCGCCACCATCAGCAGAAAACCGCCGCATGGGAAACGGAAGATCGGACGCGGCAAGCCGGATCGCCCCTGCCGGCGCAGGCGGGAATGGAACGATGCCCACGCCCGAGCGCGAAAACGCCTCGAACAGAATGGGAGCGGCGGCCAGATAGCCGGTCAGCCCCGGCACCGATCCGCCATCGGGTCGCCCGGCCCAAACACCCAGCACATGCCGCCCGTCATAGCCCACCGACCACGCATCGCGGTATCCATAGGACGTGCCCGTCTTGTAGGCGATGCCGAGACGCGGTGCACCTTCCGGCGGTGCAATGGCCGAGAGAATATCGGCGACCTGCCAGGTGGCCTGCGGCGTCAGAACGGAAGGAGGATGCGCGGCAATCTCTGCATCGTCCAGATAGTGCAGCGGGCGCACCCGCCCCCGGTTGGCGAGCCCACCATAAATCTGAACCAGCTTTTCCAGCGTCATTCCAGCACCGCCAAGCCCGATCGCAAGACCCGGTGTCTCGCCGGGGGGAAGGGTTGGCGGCACGCCGGCCCGTCGCATGCGCGCCACCAGCCGCACCGGCCCCACCGCATCAAGCAGCCGGATCGTCGGCACGTTGAGCGACATCTGCAAGGCCGTGCGCACCGAAACATCGCCCTGATAGGCCATGTCGAAATTGCGCGGGCGATAGCCCGAGAAGTTGCCAGGCCTGTCCTCGATCATGGTTTCCTGCATCACCATCCCCTCCTCGAAGGCGAGACCGTAGACGAAGGGTTTGAGCGTAGAACCTGGCGACCGCTCCGCCCCGCTCATGTCGATCCATCCGGCGCGCGCGGCGTCGAAGTAACCCGCCGACCCGACCCGCGCGAGCACCGCGCCGGTCTGCGCATCCGCCAGCACCATCGCCACGGAAACCCGCGCCCCCAACCCGCGTGCCGCCTTGGCGGCAACAGCCTCCAGACTGGCCTGCGCGGACCGGTTGATGGTCAAGCGATGCACGCGCTTGTCCGGTTCCGTCTGAACCATCGCATCAGCCAGATGCGCGGCATAGGCCGGCATAGGCAGTCGCCGTCCGGCAAGCTTCACGGCAGATGCGCGGGTGACCTCGCTCTCAATGATGACGCCAGCCCCCGCCATGCGGGCAAGCACGCGGTCGCGCGCGGCTTTTGCCATTTGCGGATGACGGTCGGGCCGGCGCGCCTCCGGCGATTGTGGCAGGGCGACCAGAAGAGCGGCCTCTTCCAGCCGCAGCTTGTGCGGCTCCTTGCCGAACCAGGCGAGGCTTGCGGCGCGAACCCCTTCAAGATTGCCGCCATAGGGCGCAAGCGTCAGATAGCGCTCCAAGATCTCCCGCTTGGGAAGCCTGCGCTCGATTTGAAGCGCCCGCGCAATCTGCCGAAACTTGGCGCTGAAACTGCGCGCCCCGCGCGGTTCAATGAGGCGGGCAAGCTGCATCGAAAGCGTCGAGCCGCCCGAGACGATGCGCCGGTTCCACAAAAGCTGCCATGCAGCGCGTACAAGCGCATGCAGGTCGACGCCCGGATGCGACCAGAAGCGCTTGTCCTCATAGGCGACCAGCATTTTGAGAAACTGCGGGTCAAGCGTGTCGATATCCGCCGGCAGACGCCAACGCCCGTCAGACGCCGCGTAGGCGCGCAGCAGCGCCCCATCACGGTCGAGAACCTCCACCGAAAGCGGGACGGGATCGAGCGGCGGCGGATAGGCTGTGTCCAGCCGGTCGAGCGTCACCGCCCCGCCGATGGCGAGCACGATCGCAAGGCCAGCGGCCATGGCGATCCGGCGCATATGTCGACGCGTTTTCATCGCCGCCGCCTACTGCCCCACGATCTCCATGAAGCCCGTCGCCGTACGGGCGGAGAGTTGCGGACGATACATATCCTCAACGCTCGCCGCGGGATGCGTGTAGACACCCGGCGTCACGGCGCGCACCACATAGGCGAGCCTGAAATTGCCACCGCCGTTTCTATTGAAAGCGGCGATGAAGCGGTCGTCGCGGAACTCGGTGTGAACCGCATCCGTCTCGCCAAGCCATTCGAAATTCGCCAGATCCGCACTGCCGACAAGGCGCGGATTGTCGATCTCGAAGCCTGCCGGCAACAAGTCGGACACCAGCACGCGTGAAGGCCAGGCGTTCTGTTCCATCATCTCCAGAACCACCACATAGCGCTCGTTCTGGCGCGCTTCGGAGACATTCGCCTCCCTGCCGTCGAGCGTGTAGTAGCGCCGCTCGATGGTGAAACCCTCTCCGCCCGCCGGCAAAGGCTGCTGCGGCGCGGCAACGACTGTCATCACCGCATCGACCGGCTCATCCCCCTGATTGGCCACGGTCAGCGGCGCAGCCTCGATCTCCAGTCCCGAGAGCCGCCGCGAGAATGCGCCCTGATGCGCATTGCCGTCCACGGTCAGGCTCAGATCGTCGCTTGACTGGCTCAGCGCACGGGCGGCCAAAAGCATCCACGCCTCGTCCTGCGTGCTCGTGTAACGCGTGTCACCGCGCACATCAGATACCAGATCGATCATCCGCGGGACCAGCGCCGGTTCGGGCCGGCTTTCTGCAGCCAGCGCCAGCATCGCCGCGCCGTCGCGCAGACGCGATCCATAATCGGAGCGCGCCGTGTAGCGCCCGCTCATGCCCTGAGCGAGACGAAAGGCAGAGGCAAAGCCCCGTTCCGCACGTTCCGCATCGCCATAGAGCGCGAGCCCCGCGGCAAGCTGCGCCCGCGCCAGCGGCGTTGAAAACTCATCGAGCCGCGTGTCGAGATAGTAGCGCAGGTCGCCGGCCGAAGCCTTGCGGTTGCGCGCCAGCACATAGAGCGCGTAGGCGATTTCGCTGCCGCGCGAGGCAACGTCCGTGTCATAGGAGAGTGTGTTCTCGAGGTTCTGCAACGACAGGCTCATCGCGGCCTCCGGCACGGCAAAACCCTGTTCACGGGCGCGAGTGAGGAAGTCCGTCACATAAGCGTCGAGCCACAGATCGCCCGATCCCGGTCCCCAGAGACCGAAACTGCCAGACGAAGACTGGGCGGCAAGAACGCTTGTGATGGCGTCCTCGATGCGCCCCTTGAGCGCCGGATCGTCTTCCAGACCCGCAGCCTTTGAAAGCTCGCTCACATAGAGCAGCGGCAGCGCGCGGCTCGTCGTCTGCTCCGTGCAGCCATAGGGGTAGCGGTCGAGCGACATCAAAAGTGCCGGGATGTCGAATCCGTCGGCCCGCGAGATGTTGAGGCTCACCGACGCGTTCTCGGCAAAGCTGTCTTCCAGAAGCGCACCGTCCAGCGTGACACTGCCGCCATTGGCCGCAAGCGTCACCACGCTGCGGGTAGCAACCGGCATCACGCCGGGCCGCACCGGCAGGGGCACGCTTTTCTCCACGGCAAGCCCGCTCTCATGCGCAAGCGCCACCGTCAGCGCACCCTCGCCCGTCTGGTTCGTCGCCGAAATGGGCACGGAGAGCGTGGCCTTGCCGCCCGCTTCAAGCGTCACCGTATCGGAGAGCGACCGCAGATCGACGTCGACTGGCCCTTCGCCCGACACCGCAATGCGATAATCGCCGGCAGGGCCATCCGTGTTGGCGATTTCAAGCAGAAGCCGCGCCTCGTCGCCCGGAGCCAGAAAACGCGGAAGGCTGGTGGTCAGCACAACCGGATCGCGGATGATCACGTCCTTTTGCGCGCTGCCCACACCCTTCTTCGACCACGCCACCGACATGATGCGAGCGGTACCGTTGAACTGCGGAATGTCGAAGGTGACCACCGCCTTCCCCTCATCATCCACTTTTACGATGCCGGAAAAGAAGGCGAGCAGCTTCTGCGTTGGCGCACTGCCCGATGTGGTCATGCCGCCGCCATCGCCGCCGGTGCGCAACCGCCCCATCGCGCCGAGCGACCCATCGATCAGCCGCCCGTAAATGTCGCGGATCTCGATGCCAAGCATGCGCTGGCCAAAATACCATGCATCTGGTTCCGGCGGCTCGTAGCGCGTGAGGTTGAGAATGCCCACATCGACTGCCGCGACCGTCACATAGGCCTCTTCGCCCGGTTCCAGCCCGCCAACGCTGACTGGAATGGAGAGGCTCTCATCGGGACGCGCCTGATCTTCCACGCCGAGATCAACCGGTAGATCACGCGTGCCCGGATCGACCTTGAGCCAGCGCACGCCAATGGCGCGCATGGGCAGGCGGTTGTCGGCATCATCGCCGGGGCGGAACAGCGTCGCGGTCACATAGGCCCCGGCCCCGAATGCATCGGTCACGGGAATATCGAGGGTCGCACCCGCTTCCGCAACATTTGCGGTGTAGGTTTCGATGAGGCTGTCTGCGCCCACCGTGACCAGAACCTCACCGGCAAAGCGCGGCGAGATCCTGAGATGAGCCGTATCCCCCACGGCATAGGCGTCGCGGTCGAGCGCCACTTCCAGCCCGTCCGGTGTCTCGGTAGAACCAGCTTCCACATACCAGCCGGAATCGAACGCCACACTGGTGATCGGCCCACCCGCCTCGGGGCTTTCCACCTCGAGACGATAGCGCCCCCAGTCCACGGAAACGCCGATCTGCGGCTCGCTGTCGGCCTTCGCGTCCACCGTTCCCTCGCGCACGAGGCTCGTCGTGGTGATCGGCTCATAGTTCCACGAACCACCCTCGCGATACCACTGATAGTGCCGCTCCACCTTCAGCAGTTTCCATTCAAGGCCGTCCATGGCGATGCGCTCGCCCTTCGGATCGACCGCGATCACGCGGAAATTCGCCGTCGCTCCCTCGGCAACGCGACCGCCGGTGAATTCCGGCTTCATGCCAATCATCGCACTTTCCGGCTCGACATCGATCTCCAGCGCGCGTTCCACGGCGCGGCCACCGGCCTCGCGCATGCGCACGCTCACCTGCGCTTTCAGAAGACGCGTGGTCGAAGGCGCGCCATCGAGCGCGACCGGAAACCGCGCCTGCCCCTGCGCATCGGTCTCGGGCAGGCCGGGCAGGGAGACACGCAGCGCCTCCACGTCCTCTTCATCATCGAGGCCAAAGACATAGCCGGGGAAGGCTTTCCATTCGCGCGTCGGCGCGACCGTCAGTTCGCCTTCAAGCGCAAGCCCCGCCGCCGGTGCGCCATAGAGATAGCGGCCATCGACGGTCACATCCGTCGCACCACCAACGGGCACGGTCTCATCCGCGCTCGCAAGCTCGAACTCGGTGCGGTCGGGCACGAAATCCTCGACCAGAAAGTTCTTTTCGGCCAGCGCCGGCTTTTTCGGATCTGCATAGATGCCCAGCGCCCAGGTGCCGCGCATCGCGCTTCCGGGCAGATCGAGCGCCACCGCATGACCGCCAAGCGCCGCGCCGTCGGAAACGACGCGCCGATGTTCCACGCCATCGGGACGGCGGAAGATGAAGGTCAGCGGCAAATCCTCCACCGCATCCGAAGCGGGATTGCGCGTGAGCGCACTCGCATGCACCGTTTCACCGGCGCGATAGATGCCGCGCTCCGTCCATGCAAGGACGTCAAGCGGACCGGCGGAGGGCCTTCCCGTCACGCCTCGATCCGAAAGGTCGAAGCCCGCGCGTGTCATGTCGAAAAAAACGAAATCTTCCGCGCCGTTCTCCGCGATGATCGCCGCCGGCGCCAGCCCGGCCGCGCCTCGCGCCAGACCGGGATCGAAACGCGCATGGCCGTCGCCATCGGTCTCCGCCTCACCGAGGATTTCATTGTTGCGGGCAAGAAGCTTCAGCTTCAGCCCCTCAAGCGGCTCTGCACGCGCCAGAGAGCGTGCGAAGACCGAAAGCCCGTCCGCACCTGCGAAGGTGGAGAGACCGATATCGGAAACGAGAAACCACTGGGTCGCGCGATTTTCCCAATGTTCGGTCCGGTCGCCTTCGGGCACCGCCGTCATCATGTAAATGCCAGGCTTGCGCTCCGGCACCGCCTCATCAATGGGAATGCTGGTGACAATATCCGTGTTGAGTTGAGACTCGATCTCAATGGTGCCTTCGAAGACCGGCGCGCCCATATCATCGACCACCTCTCTTGCACCATACTGGTTGAGCTGGCGGAGAAACTGCCCCTCGCCCAAAAGTTGTGCCAAAGCGCGCTCACCGACCCGGTAGACGGAGAGGTTCGCGCTGTCCGCATTGACCGAAACGAACGGAATGCCCCGGCGCGCCGAGGACGGCAGCACGAAATTGTCACCGGTAAAGCGCAGTGAAGGCGCACGGTCCCGCACGTAGATTTCGAGCGGCACCGGCTCGGCGATCACCTCGCCGATGGCCGCTGGCAGGCCTTGCCGGATGACGATGCGATACTGTTCGCCATGCTTCAGGCCACTGACACAGAGTTCCTTGTCGCTGCGGTCAAGCGCAAAGGAGCGCACAGTGTCGACGGTCACATATTGCGCATAATCGACGCCATTCTTCACCAGACTTTCGGAAAACTGCACGCAGGCGCGTGGCGTGGCGCTGTCGGAATCGACCGAATGGTCAACCACGCGAAAGCCTTTGCGACGCTTGAGGTCGGCATAAGCTTCCTGCACATCGCGCGCCGCTTTAAGCGCAAGGCTCGCCTCATAAGCGCTGAGCGCGGGGCGAAAGAGATTGCGCCGCTCCAGCGCTGGCGCGAGAACGGCCAGAGCCTGCGCACGGTCATCGGCGCTGCGCGAAAGATTGTAGGCGTTGATCGCCGCTCCAGTGCCCGCACGTTGCAGCCGATAGGCGTTCATGTTGCCGGCCGGCTGTGCCGCCAAGGCGGCACGCGCGAGCTGAGACCAAAGCTTGGTGTCTTTCGGCTCCATGACGAGCGCAGTGGAGAAGGCTTTCATCGCATTGAGCGGGTCACCGTTTGCAAGCGCCTGCACCCCGGCAGAACTCAATCGCACAAGTCCGGCATTCTCGGGGCGCGGGGTGCGCAAGACCTCGGCGCGGTAATCGTCCGCCTCGCGCTGAATGTGATCGGGCACGAAACGCAACGCAGGCGGCGCTCCGATATCGGGTGCGTCTCCACTGGCCACAACCTTGCCGGCCACCGCACCGTCAAACCCGTTGAGCCGGTTGAAGTCCGACTTCAGAAAGCACCATTGCGCGCTGGTATTGTAGGTAAAGGCCCGGCATTGCGGATCGGCAAGACAGACCGCCTTGCACTGATCGAGCGTCACATCCTTCTCGGTGCGCAAATCAAAGCCGAAATAATCGGCATTCTCGCTGGTCACGATCCGGCGTGCATCCTGCGCGGCAGCCAAAGCTGCAAATCCGAAAAGAAAGACAAAGAACAGGGAGAGTCCGCGTGCCCCAAACATGGCCATCCTCCAGGCGCTGCCGATATCGTCGCAACGATATTGGCGCAGCCTTGTAAAAGCCAGTCAACAGGCCCGGAGAATTATCGCTTCCCTTATAGTCCCTTCGGATGGGTCATGAACTCTTCAATGATCTCTTGCGGCGGTTTCACGAAATCCGAGGTGCGGCTGACCCCAAGGCCCGTCAGTGCCTTCAGCTTCACCGCCATCTCCGCCAGTTTCACGACGATCGGAATGCCGTTGATCACAGGCGCGCCATCCACCCGATGTGCCTGCAATTGAGAGAACAAAAGCATGGGGATGCCGCCACCGGGGATCAGCACATCCACACCGTCGCGCACCAATGGCCGCGCCTGCTCCTCGAACAGGGCGCGCACCGTCTCAAGCCGCTCATCGGAGCCGAAGGCGGCAAGGATCTGCCCCGGCTCGAAATCCATGGCGTGCACGCCGGTCACCCGCTCTCTCAAACCGTATTTGCCGATCTGGTGGTGAAACCAGGGAATGTAGCGGCGGTTGATGGTGACGATGCCCGAGCGCTGGCCAAGCTGGCAGGCATGCAGCATGGACGCCTCGCCCATGCCCAGCACCGGAATATCGACCACCGACCGCGCCTCATAGAGGCCTGCATCCTGAAAATGGCCGATGATGAAGGCGTCATAGCCCTCGCGCTCGGCCCGCACCGCATTGCAGATCACCTCCCGCGCGCAGCGAAACTCCACGATGGCGTGGGCATAGCTGTCATGCGGGGTGATGCCCTTGATATCGATCTCGGTGCCGGGATCGACAATCGCATCGAGATGCTTTCTGAGTTCATCCCAGTAACCCGCGCCATTCTCGTAATCGACATAGCTCTGATACCAGATCTTCATGCGGTCAGCTCCTGATGAGGCCCGGCAGCCAGAGGGCCAGTTGCGGGAATAGCGCCAGCAAGACCACCAGCAAAAGCGTGCAGGCGATGTAGGGCAGCGCGGCCCGCGCCACCTGCCCGATGGTCGTGCCGGCCGGGCTCACGCCAACCATGACGAAAAGCAGAAGGCCGAAGGGCGGGGTTGCTAGGCTTAGCTCCAGCGCCAGAAGCATCACCACGCCGAACCAGATCTGATCGAACCCGTAGAGTGCCACCAGCGGCATGAAGATCGGCAGTGTCAGCATCATGATCGAAAGCTGATCCATGAACATGCCGAGAAGCAGAAGCACCAGGAACATGATGGCAAGCACCACATAGGCGTTGAGCTCGAAACTGGTGGCAAACGCGATCAGCCCGGAGGAAGCACCGGAGAAGGCCAGTATCTGCGAAAAGGTCGTGGAGCCCACAATGATCATCAGCATCATGGCCGAGACTTTCAGCGTGCCGGTGAGTGAACGAACGACGGCCTCCCAGCTCAGCGTGCGATAGCAGGCCGCGAGCACCACCACCGACAGCGCCCCGAACGCGGCGGATTCGGTCGGGGTCGCCCAGCCGAGCAGGATGAGCCCGACCACGGCAAAGACCACGATGCCCATGGGCAGCACGTCGACAGCAAGCGCCCGAACGATCTCGGAGACGCTCGCCCGTTCCGCCGCATACCCGGGTGCCGCGTCGGGATCGAGTGCGATCTGGATGCGGATCGTCGCAAGGAACATGAGCGCCAGAACGAGGCCGGGTACCAGACCCGCGATCAGCAGGGCACCGACATCGATCCGCGCCAACGATCCGAGCAGCACGGCCAGCGAAGATGGCGGAATGATCATGGCCAGACCGCCCGTCGCCAGGATCGGTCCCATGATCATGTGCGGTTTGTATCCGCGCTTGATCATGTCGGGCATTAGTGTCGTGCCGAGCATCGCCGTGTTGGCCATTGAGGAGCCCGACAGGGTGGCGAAGATCGTGCCGCCGCCCACTGTCAGATAGGAAAGCCGCCCCTTGATGCCGCCAAAACACTTGTCGAGCGCATCGAAAACACGAATGGCAAGCCCCGTGTGAAACAGAAGCTCGCCCATGATGAGAAAAAGCGGCACCGGCACCAGCGCGAAACTTGTCACCGATGTGGTGGCATTGGCGACCAGCTGATCGATGCCGATCATGCCACCCATGAAAATGACAACACCGACAATGTTGATCGCCAGAAAGGCAATCGCCACCGGCATGCCGAAGAACATCAGTGCAAGCAGCCCGCCGATCATGAGGAGTGTGGCTTCATACCAGGCCATCAGTGCGCTCCCCCGCTGCCTGTATAGGTTTCGCCCCGCACCAGCATGCGCAGGAACTCCAGCGCCATCAGGCCGAAGCCTACGGAAAGCATGGCGTAGAGAACCCAGGAGGGAATGTTGATGGAGCGCATATCGACCGCGCGCGATTGAACCATCTCAAGTCCCACTGCCGCCGAACGCCAACACAGAAGACCAAGCGTGAGGATGGCGAGCACCAGAACGACCCGCCCGGCCAGCACCCGCAACGTTTCAGGCATCGCTCCGATGAAGGAAGCAATGGCCACATGGCCGTTGTTGCGCACCAGCCAGGGTGCCGCCGCCATGGTGGAGAAAAGCATCACATACTCAACGATGGCGCTGGTCGACTGGAACGGGCGAAACCCGGTGTTGCGCAAGACAACATCGACAATGATGGCGAGCGAAATGAAGACGAGACTGGCGGCGCCCAGCACGGCCAGCCCGGTTATGACCCGGTTGTAGAGACGTATCAGAAACATGGCGCGCGGCTTTTCAAAGCGAGTGTGGCGGGAGCCGAGGCCCCCGCCAATACGGGATCAACGATCGTAATAGGCTTCGCGCAATGCGTCGTAATATTCCGATCCGGAATCCTTCATCCGCTTCCAGGCGCTGTCATAGGCCAGATCAAGGAACTTCGCCTCTGCCTCCCCCTCAAGCGTGATCACTTCCATGCCGTTCTCACGAACCGCCTTGTCTGTCTCCTCGATCACCTTCTGGAAGTTCTCATAGGAAGTCTTTTCATACTCGGCGGCAGCGTCGTTGATGACCTTCTTGGCCTCATCGCTCAGGCCATCCCATTTGGCCGGGTTCACCACGACGGCAAGATCCGTCTGGAAGAAACCCGGATCAATGCGGTAGCGCAGGAACTTGTCCCAGGAGAGATCCCGAATGCCGACAATGGGCCAGCCCGAACCGTCAAACGTGCTGCGCTCCAGACCGGTATAGACGTCCGGCACCGGGACGGAGACCGGGATTGCGCCCAGCGCTTCAAAGAACGAATTGTAAATCGGCTGCGAACGGATGCGCTGACCGTCGAGATCGATGCCGCCATCGTCGGTTCGCTTTGGCTCGTTGATCGTGTAGATATAGAACTTCACACCCGTATCGAGGTGCGCCAAAAGGTTCACGCCGAGCTTCTTGGAAAAGGCTTCCTGCATGATGCCGAAGCCGCCGTTCTCACGCGCCTTCGCCGCCGTCACGGTTGAGCCGACCCAGGCATCCGCCTCCGGCATCGTGCCGAGATAATAGGAGGCGGGGCCATACTGCATGTCGACGACACCGCGGCGCACGGCATCCACCTGCTGGTTCGGCGGAAACATTTCCGGCCCGCCCGCATAGTTGATCTGGATGACACCCTTGCCGCGCTCGTTCACGAGGTCGACAAAACCCTTGAAGCTTTGCGAGAAGGCGAGCGACTGCGGGAAGGCGGAAATCGCCTTCAGCGTTTCTTCCGCGCTGGCCTGTCCGGTAAAGGCGATGCTGGTCAGCGCCGTGGCAAAAAGGCCGTTTCTGATGGTCCTTGCGATCGATCTGGTCGTGGCTTGGTTCATTTTTTAGTCCTCTCTGGTTGTCCGGGCTTGTTCCACCCGGTTTTGGTTTCAACTGCTCCCTAGGGTTCTGACCCTAAATCACAGGCGGTCGCACGAGACCTGCATTGTCGAGCGCCTTCAGGAAGGCGCCCATGCGGCGTTGACGATAGGCATCGACATCCATGTCGGAATAATCGAAGAAGCCGGATCCGGTCTTCAGGCCGATGCGCCCCTCTTCCATGTTGCGGCTGATGATCTCTGGCGCACGGTAGCGCTCATCCTCGAACGCGCCGGCGAGATAGCGGCTTGCATAATAGAGAATGTCGCCGCCGCCCCAGTCGATGAATTCCAGAAGGCCGAGCACACCGAAGCGCAGGCCGAAACCATAGGTCACCGCCTTGTCGACATCCTCAGCGCTCGCAACGCCTTCCTCCACGATGCGCGCCGCCTCGTTCATGGCGAGCGCCTGAATGCGCGGCACGATGTAACCGGGCGAAGCCTTGCAGACGATCGGCACCTTGCCGATCCCTTCAAGGAAGGTGCGCAGGAAGGCAATCGCTTCCTCCGCCGTTTCATCGGCCGGGCTCAGTTCCACCAGCGGCATCAGAAAGGCCGGGTTCAGCCAGTGCGCATTGAGAAAGCGCTCCGGCGCAGAGGTGAACCCTGCCAGCTCCGTCGACAGCATGGTCGAGGTCGTCGAGGCCAGAATGGCGTCGCCGTCCGCATGGGCGTCGAAGAGCGCAAACGCATCGCGTTTTGCATCCGCGACCTCCGGCACACCCTCGAATACGATCCGCGCGCCGGCAAGACCTGCCGCCGCCTCGCCGCGCGGCACGATGCGCACCCGTTTCATAATCTGCGGAACGGCATCCACGTTGAACGCGCCGAGTGCTGCGATCGACGCGAGCGCCGTGCGGATTTCGTCCAGCGCCTCATCGCGCAGTTTTGCGAAGGCGTCGGCGTCGCGCTCCTTCGCATCGATCAGCCGCACCTCATGACCGGCATAGGCCACGCATTGCGCAATGCCCCGGCCCATGCGCCCGGCGCCAATGCAGGTGATGGTCACGTCACCCGCCATCACAGGCCCTCACGCAACATGGTCTGCACGGCCTCACGGCTCTCGCCCGCAAGACCGATCTGCTCCATGGTTCGCCCCTCGGCGCGGAAGTCGCGCTCGGCCACCGCTCCGGCAATGGCGAGAAGCCCCGCCGCCACCGGACAGGGCACGCCGGCCCAGTCGCCCACCGAAACCATGAAGGCGAGGCCCATGCCCACATCCTCCAGCATGTAGCGGTGGGATTTCAGGTCCAGCTTCTCATGCCAGTCCCCGGAATCCACCAGCTTGTCATGGGCCAAATTGCCATACATCCAGTTGCTGGTCTCGTAGTGATCGGCCAGCGGGAAATGCGGCGCGCCATAGCCCAGCGCCTCGCGGATCGCCATGCGCTCATTGTCGAGCGCGGTATGCGTGCGGCGGATAGAAGCCTGCGTTCCCTCATTGTGAATGTCCCAGCGGTCGAAATGCTCAATGGGACCGGCATTCATGAGGATCAGCGGCGGGTGGATGATCGGACCGGCATTCATCAGCGCGCCCGACAGGGCATCCTCAACGGGCTCGATGGAAGCCGGGAACACCGCCGCAATCGCCTTGATCGCGTGATCGGTATGCTTTGCTGGCAAGACGCCCGTAGGCAGGCGCGAGGCCCGCGTCGTCACGCGCACTTCCAGCGGCCCCTGCTTGCGTGTCAGCCAAGGCAGCGTGCCCGTTTCGGCAATCGCGATGTCGGCCTTCGAGCCCGCGTCACGAATACGCTTCATCATCAGGTAGGAGCCAAACGTGCCCGGCGGCAGGTAGATCACCTGCCCATCCTCCAGATGCGGCGCGAGCTTTGTGGCGATGTCCTCCTGCGCAAAGGCCGGGGTCGGCGCAACGATCAGCTCCGCTCCCTTCAAAGCTGCGGCGAGATCATCGGTCGGCACGACCGCGATCTTCCGGCTGCCCTCGTGATCTGTCAGGGTGATGCCACCAGCCTGCTCGACATCGGCGAAACTAGCGCGATCCCGCCGCCACCAGCGGACATCATGCCCCGCCTCGGCAAAATCCGCAGCCGCAGCATAAGACCCGTTGCCTCCGCCCAGAACCGCTACTTTCATTCCTGTACTCCCCTCATTGCCACGCAATTTTTTGCGGATGGTTGTTCTACTTTCGAGCAGGCAAAACCGCCGTCGCCTCGATCTCCACGACTGCCTCAGGCTCCACGAGTCTCGTCACCTGAACGGTCGCCATGGCCGGAAAACAGCGCCCGAAGACATCGCGATACGCCTTTCCGAGCCCTTTCGGATCGGCGAGATAGTCTTCGACATTGGTCACATACCAGGTAAGACGCGTCAGGTGCTCCGGCCCCGCTCCAGCCGCTTCCAGCACATCGCGAATGTTGCGGAACGTCTGGTGAGCCTGCGCCACGAACCCTTTCGGAAAGCGCCCGTCCCGGTCCCAGCCGACCAGGCCACCCGTATAGATGATGCCGCCATCCGTCTTGACCGCGTTGGCATAGCCCCTTGGCTGTGGCCAGCCCTCGGGGTGCACCGTCTCATGCAGCAGTGTGGGTTCGGAGTTGTCCGTCATGACAGGCTAGCCTCAAGTTCTGCCGGTGCTGCCCGCGACTGCGCCGCAGCATCGTCTCCTCCCCGGCAAATTGCATGTATGTCTTTCAGCGCCGCCTTCAGACGGGCCGCATCCGTTTCGCCAAGCCGCGACACAATCGACTTTTCATGGACCCGCGCCTTTTCCACCAGCTTGGTGCCCAGCGTCCGCCCCTGCGCTGTCAGATTGACGCGCACTCGCCGGCGGTCGCGCGCGTCGCTGCGGCGCTTCACCAGCCCTTTCACCGCCATCTGATCGACGATCTTGGTCAGGTGCGATTGCTCCATCAGCGCAAGCTGGGCGAGCTGCGTCACCATCTGGCCATCCTCGTCGCAAAGGCAGGCGAGGATGCGCCATTCGGGAACACGCAACCCCTGCTCGCGCACATGAGCGTGGAAGTCGGCGCTGGCCGCGTCGCTGGCGGCAGCAAGCAGGTAAAGCAGGTAATCACCCACAAACCCTGCATCGCGGTCGATTTCTATTCTGTCATCTTCACTCGCCATCAGATCGTCCGGTCACATGGAATTGGGGATGAGAAGCGCCATCGCCGGCACCGCGATCAACAGGGCAAGCCGCAGCACGTCCATAGCGACGAAGGGCACGATGCCGGCAAAAATGCGTTGCAGCGGAATGTCGGGCGCCACTGTGCGCATGACGAAAACATTCATGCCAATGGGCGGCGTGATGAAGCTCAGCTCGGTAGCAATCACCACAAAGATACCGAACCATATCGGGTCGAAACCGAGACCGGTGACGATCGGAAACAGGATCGGCACGGTGAGCGTGATCATCGAGATACTTTCGAGCAGGCAGCCCAGTACGAGATAGATCAGCACGATCATGAAGATGACCGGATACGGACCGACACCGAAAGCGTTGATCCAGTTGCGCAGGTCGCCTGTCAGGCCGGAGAAATTCACATAGTTCAGGAAGTAGAGCGCACCGAACAGAATGAAGAACATCACCGCCGTGGTCTTCGCCGTGTCAAACAGTGTGGACAGCGTATCACGCAGGGTGAGCCGCCCTCGCATGAAAGTGAGCAGGAAAGCGCCCCCCGCACCCATGCCTGCCGCTTCCGTCGCCGTGAACACGCCCAGATAGATGCCGCCCAGGACAAACACGAAGAGCGCCAGCGCCCACACGACACCGCGCAGGGCGCGGATGCGGTCGATCAGAGGGAGCTTCGGCTGTGTTTCCAGATGCTCGGAATAGACCACCAGCGACAGACGCACGGCGATCATGTAGCCGATGACGCCAATCAGCCCCGGCAGGAGGCCCGCCAGAAACAACTTGCCGATATTCTGCTGGGTCAGAATGCCGTAGATGACGAGGATGACGGACGGCGGAATGAGAATGCCGAGCGTACCGCCCGCCGCGATGGATGAGGCGGCCAGCCGGTCGGAATAGCCATATTTGCGCATCGCCGGCAGCGAGATGCGGGCCATGGTCGCCGTGGTGGCGAGCGACGAGCCGCACACCGACGAGAATCCGCCGCAGGCGACGATGGTCGCCATGGCAAGCCCGCCCTTGCGATGGCGCAGCCAGGCATTCGCCGCCGCATAGAGATCACCCGCCACGCCCGACTGAACCACGAGATTGCCCATCAGAAGGAAGAGCGGCACGACGGACAACGTGTAGCTCCTGCCACTGTCGAAGAACACCTGCCCCAACATGGCCAGCGCCGGATGCCAGCCAACGATCGAGACAACGCCGACCAGCCCGACTGCCGTCATGGCGAAGGCGATGGGCACGCCCGCAAAGATGAGCGCCAGAAGCAGCGCCATTCCGACCGGCCACGCCATCAAACGCCCCCGCCATCGCTTTTGGGCAGGCGCAGCACGGCCATGACAAATGTAATCACCGCACAGACGCCGGCGATGACCGCCGTCGCCTTGGCAAACGGCCCGAGCGGCGCGCGCAGATAAACCGTCACCTCATTGTAGCTGTCGAGCTGTGCCCCGTGCTTCCAGAGCTGCCAGGAGACGAGCCCCAGTACAGCGGCAACCAGAAGCCGGGCGAGATTGAGCTGAACTCTTTCAGCCACACCCTTGAGCCCGGCCGTGAGCAGATCGACACTCACATGCCCATCATCCAGGCACACCGCCGGCAGCCCTACGAACACGATCGCCATCAGGAGGATCTCGGTATATTCCGCGGCACCCGGCAGCGGCGACGACAGGAGATAACGGCCGATCACATCGACCACCGTCACCAGTGTCAGCGCCACCAGAAACGCGCCGCAGAGCAAGGCGGTCGCCAATCGTAGCCACCGCCGAGCCCGCATTGCGATCCGCTCGGAGGAAGCGGCCATTATTCGGCCGCCACCGCTTTGATTTCGTCCTTGAGCTTGCCCAGAACCACGTCGAAATCGAGCCCCTTTGCCTCATAGGCCTTGGCCAGATCATCGAACATCGGCTGCGTCTTCTCACGGAGCGCCGCAAGCTCTTCATCGGTCGCATCGTGGAAATCCACCGTCGAGCCGATGACCTCCATGCCGGCTGCATCCGCAGCATCCCATGCCTGCCCCGCCATGCGCGAGAATGCCTCGCCGGAAACCTTTTCGATGGCCGCCTTGTCTTCATCCGACAGGCTGTCAAACTTCGCCTTGTTCATCACGAAGAAGAACGAGACGTTGTAGAGGCCGCCGGGAACACGCAGCGCCTTGTCGACCAGTGTTTCGAGCTTGAAGAAAGGCACGGATTCGACGGGGAAGAAAATACCGTCGGCAATACCGCCCGAAAGGATCTCATAGGATTGAGGAGACGGCGCCTGGATTGACACCATGTCCATCGCTTCGGCGAGCTTGTTGGTGATGTTGCCTGCAACGCGGATCTTCGCACCGGAAAGGTCCGACAGGGGCGAAACAGGCTTGCCCTTGGTGAACAGGAGCCCCGGCCCATGGCCGAACACGCCCAGCACCTTGGTGCCGCGGTGCTCTTCGGCCTGCCCCAGATCGCTCTCGAACACACGCCAGAAGGCCACCGAAAGGCTCTCCGACGTATCGGCGAGGAACGGCATTTCGGCAATTTCGGTCAGGGTGAAACGCCCCGGCGTATAGCCATGCACACCAAAGGTCAGATCGACAGCACCATTGGCGGCGAGGTCGAAATGCGCCGGTGGCGGACCGAGCGGTGCATCCAGAATTTGCACTTCGATACGGCCGTCGCTGGCTTCTTTCAGTTGCTCCGCCCAGGGCATCATCATGTCCCGGACGATCGGGTGAGATGGCGGCAGCCAGTTCGACATGCGCAGAACCGTCTCCTGCGCCATCGCACCAAAACTCACGGCTGTCGACAGAATAGATGCAGATACAAATGTTTTCAGCATGCGCGTCATTGTCTTTTTCTCCATGACGGCCTCCTCCTGTGCATGAGGCTTCCATAAGTTTTAATGCTCTTCAAGCTTAAAAAGATGAAATTTCACTTTTTTAGGTTTGAAGCTTGACAGGGAAAAATATGCGAATTCATATTAATCGGAAAGTGTGGCCACAGCTCAAAACCAACAACAAGATTTGGCTGGCCGCCGCAGGAGGAGAAATCGCCAATGAGCGAATTGAAGCTCAAGGTACGCAAATCCGAGGCGCTCACACCGCAGATCCGGGCGCTCGAACTGGTGGCGGTCGATGGCGGCCCGTTGCCGGGCTTTTCAGCCGGCGCGCATATCCGCGTTGCGCTGCCCGATGGCTCGGACCGCCACTATTCCCTCGTCAATGCAAGCACCGAAGCCGGCGCCACGGAAACGCCTGAAACCTATCGCCTCGGCGTGCGCCTCGAAGAGGAGAGCAAGGGCGGCTCGCGCTTCATGCATGGGCTGAAGGAGGGCGACATCATCGAAACATCCGCGCCGCGCAACGATTTTGCGCTGGTCGACACTCAAGCGCCTGTCCTTCTCTTCGCTGGCGGCATCGGCGTCACGCCGCTCATCTCCATGGCTGCCGAACTCAAGGCGAAGGACCGCCCTTTCTCGTTTCACTATGCGGGCCGTTCCCGCACTCTGCTGGCCTTTGTCGATGCGCTTGAGGCCATCGAAACCAATGCCCTCACCATCCATTGCGACGACGAGCCTGAGACCTGCATTGACCTCAAGGCGCTGATCGGCAAGGCGCCTGCCGAAGGCCACATCTATGTGTGCGGCCCGCGCGGCATGATCGAGGCGGTGCGCGAAATCGCCCATGCCCGCGGCATCGCGAAGGACCATGTGCATTTCGAACTGTTCGAGGCGCATGAGGCCGAAGCGGGCGACAAGCCCTTCGAGGTCGAGATCAATTCCACGGGTCAGGTCTTCACCATACCGCCGGGCAAGTCCATCATCGACGTGCTCGAGGAAGAAGGCGTCGACCTGATCTATGATTGCCAGCGCGGCGATTGCGGCATCTGCCAGACCACCGTTCTGTCCGGCATTCCCGACCACCGCGACGTCATCCTCACCGACGATGAACGCGCGGCCAACGATGTCATGCAGATCTGCGTATCACGCGCAAAATCCGACCGGCTCGTCCTCGACCTCTAGGAGTCCGGACGGCGGCCAGCAAGGGAGCAGCAAGCCATGAGCCGTTACGCGAACAACCCCCAGGCGATCAGAAATCTGATCCGACCCACGGAAGTCCACCGCGACGTCTATATCGATCAGGAAGTCTTCGAGCTGGAGATGAAATATCTCTTTGCCAACACCTGGGTCTTTGTCGGCCATGAGAGCCAGACTCCCAACAAGGGCGATTATTTCACCACCGAGATCGGCACGCAGCCGGTCATCATGGTGCGCCATTCCGACAACGAGATCTACGTCCTGCACAATCGCTGCCCGCACAAGGGCACGAAGATCGCCATCGACCGGACGGGCAACACGGGCAAGTTCTTTCGCTGCCCCTATCACGCATGGTCGTTCAAGACGAATGGCTGCCTCCTCGCCATCCCGCTGCGCAAGGGCTACAAGGACACCGGGCTCGAAGAGAGCGAATCCGTGCACGGCATGGCCCCGGTCGGCGCGGTGAAAAACTATCGCGGTTTCATTTTCGCCCGCCTCAACAAGGACGGTCCGGACTTCGAAAGCTTCTTCGGAGAATCGCTGAGCTCCTTCGACAACATGGTCGACCGCTCGCCGGAGGGCCGTCTGGAAGTGGCCGGCCCGCCGCTGCGCTACATGCATCGCTGCAACTGGAAGATGCTGGTCGAGAACCAGACCGACACCTGCCACCCCATGGTCGCGCATGAAAGCTCGGCCGGCACGGCCATCGACCTGTGGGAGAAGATGGACAAGCCCGAGGGAACGCAGAAGCCCATGGCCATGGAGGTGATCGCCCCCTTCATGAGCCCCTATGAGTTCTTCGAGAACATGGGCATCCGCACCTGGCCGAACGGTCACGGCCACACCGGCGTGCATCACTCGATCCACTCCGACTATTCGGCCATTCCTGGCTATTTCGAACAGATGGTCGAGGCCTATGGCGAGGAGCGCGCAAAGGCCATCCTCGGCGAGAACCGGCACAACACGGTCTATTTCCCCAACATCATGATCAAGGGGCCGATCCAGCAATTGCGGCTGTTCACCCCTATCGCCGCCGACAAGACGCTTGTCGAAAGCTACATCTACCGGCTGGTGGGCGCGCCCGACATGCTGCTGGAGCGTACCGCCATGTACAACCGCATGATCAACGCGCCCACCTCCATGGTCGGCCATGACGATCTGGAAATGTATGAGCGCGCGCAGGAGGGCCTGCATTCCGACGGGCTCGAATGGGTCAACGTCCAGCGCCTCTATCAGGAGGGCGAGAATTTCGATGAGATCACCGTCGAAAACGGCACCACCGAGCGCCAGATGCGCAACCAGTTCCACGCGTGGGAAAAATACATGACGTTGACGATGGAAGGAGACGCGCAATGACGACCCCGACCCGCGACGACCTGATCGACTTCGTCTATGAAGAAGCCCGGATGCTGGACGATGGCCGCTTCGACGAATGGCTCGATCTGTGGACCCATGACAGCTATTACTGGATGCCGCTCGACTACAATCAGGAAGACGCCAAACACGTCACCTCGCTGCTGCATGAAGACGCCTTCATGCGCAAATTGCGCGTCGAGCGCTTCAAGGGCGAGCGCACCTTCTCGCAGAAACCGAAGACCCGCTGCCACCACGTTCTGAACCGCCCCTTCATCGACCATATGGACGAGGAGAAGGGTGAGTATGTCACCCACACGGCGTTTCACTATGTGGAGACGCGGCTCGACGACCAGATCCTGCTCGCCGCCACGGCGCGCCACGAGTTGAAACTCATCGAGGGAAAGCTGAAGATCACCCACAAGCGCGTCGATCTGCTCAATTCCGATGCCGCCTTCGGCAATATCCAGATGTTCCTTTGAAAGCGCGCAGCAGATGAAATCGCAGATCCCGCCGTTCGACACCGTGTTCGCGGCCTTTGCCGACACCGCACACCGCTGGCCCAAGCGCCCCTTCCTGCACGTGCTGGAGGAAACGGCGTCGGTCTACGACATCCCCGCCGGCGAACTCTCCTATGGCGCAGCCCTCGCCGAGATTGAACGCCTGAGAAACGCCTATGCCGCCGGCGGCTATCGCACCGGCATGCGCGTCATGCTCCTGATGGAAAACCGGCCGGGCTTCTTCCTGCACTGGTTCGCCTTAAATGCGCTCGGGCTTTCGGTCGTGCCGGTCAACCCCGACCTGCAATCAGCCGAACTGGAATACATGGCCGGCCACGCGCGCCCGGTTCTGGCCGTCGCCATCGCGAGCCGCGTGGCGGATCTCGAGCAGGCTGCAACTGCCTCCGGCGTTGGCTTTCCGGTCGTCACGCCAGAGGCCGACACCCCGCCGCTCGATCCACGCTTTGCAGACATGGAGACGCCGCAGGGTGCGCCGCTCAGCCGCGAAGCGGCCATGCTCTACACCTCCGGCACCACGGGCAAGCCCAAGGGCTGCGTCCTGTCGAACCTCTATTTCCTGCATTCGGGCCGCTGGTACGCGAAGGCGGGCGGCCTATGCGCCATGAACGAGGACGGCGAGCGCATGATCACGCCGCTGCCCATCTTCCACATGAACGCCATGGCCTATTCGCTGATGGCGATGATCACGGTCGGGGGCTGCCTCATCGCGCTCGACCGTTTCCACCCGCGCAGCTGGTGGCAGAGCGTGCGTGACAGCCGGGCCACCTGCCTGCATTATCTGGGCGTCATGCCGTCCATTCTCATGAAGGCCGAACCCACGAAAGAGGACAGGGCGCACAATGTGCGCTTCGGCTTCGGCGCGGGCATCGATCCCAAGCTGCACGGCCCGTTCGAGGAGCGTTTCGGCATACCGCTGATCGAAGGCTGGGCGATGACGGAGACGGGGGCCGGCGCGGTCATCGTCGCCAATCACGAGCCCCGCAAGCGCGGCACGAACTGCCTTGGCCAGCCCGGCCCGGACATCGAGGCCCGCGTGGTCGCCGACGATGGCAGCGAGGCAGCCCCCGGGCAACCCGGCGAACTCCTGGTGCGCCATGCCGGCGAGGATCCGCGTTTCGGCTTCTTCTCCGAATATTACGCGAACCCCGAGGCCACTGCCGAAGCGTGGGAAGGCGGCTGGTTCCACACCGGCGACATCGTCATGCGCGACGCCGATGGCGACTTCTTCTTCGTCGATCGCAAGAAGAACGTGATCCGCCGTTCAGGCGAGAACATCGCCGCCGTGGAAGTGGAATCCTTCTTGATGCAGCATCCCGACATCAAGGCGGCCGCCGTCGCGGCAGCACCGGACGAATTGCGCGGCGACGAGGTCTTCGCCTGTCTGGTCGTCGAGAGCGGCGAACGCGATGAAGCGCGCGCGCGCGCGATTGCCGAATGGTGTCTGGACCGCGTCGCCTATTACAAGGTTCCGGGCTACATCGCCTTTGTCGACGCCCTGCCCCTGACCTCGACGCAGAAGATCCAGCGCGGCGAACTGAAAACACTGGTCGCCCGGCTTCTCACCGATCCGGCAACGGTCGACACACGCTCCATGAAGAAAAGGCGCGCGGCCTGATGGCGGGTCGCACCTCGAGACGGATGGGCTATGAGGGCGTGGTGCTCGCCGCGCCCGCCACAACGCCCTATCAGCGCTTCTCCAAGGAAACGGCGCATTGGTGGATCGCCCGCGCGCTGCGCCAGTCGCTTCAAAGCGCCGGCCTCAGCCCCCGCGATGTCGACGGCTTCTCGGTTTCAAGCTTCACGCTCTTTCCCGACACGGCGGTGGGGCTGACCCAGCATCTCGGCCTCACCCCGCGCTGGCTCGATCACATCCCCATGGGCGGGGCGAGCGGCGTTGTGGCGCTCAGGCGTGCGGCCCGCGCAGTGCAGGCGGGTGATGCCGACATCGTCGCCTGCGTTGCCGGCGACACCAACCATGTCGACAGCTTCCGGCGCATGCTCTCAAGCTTCAGCCGCTTCGCGCAGGACGCCTCCTATCCCTATGGTGCAGGCGGGCCGAATGCCTGTTTCGCGCTCCTGACCGACCACTATATGAGCGCCTATGGCGCGACCCGCGAGGATTTCGGCCGCATCTGCGTCGCCCAGCGCGACAATGCACTGAAGAACCCGCATGCGGTGATGAAAAAGCCGCTGACCATGGATCAGTATCTTGCCGCGCGCATGATCTCCGATCCCATCGCTCTGTTCGATTGCGTCATGCCTGTCAGCGGCGCCGAGGCATTTCTTGTGATGCGCGAGGAAGACGCCCGCGCCGCCGGCCTTCCCTACGCGCATATTCGCGGCAGCATCGAACGCCACAACGCCTTCCCCGAAGACCCGATCCAGATGCGCGGCGGCTGGGCCATGGATATCGACGAGCTTTACGCCATGGCCGATGCGAAGCCCGACGACATCGACCTGTTGCAGACCTATGACGATTACCCGGTCATCTCCATGATGCAGTTCGAGGATTTGGGGTTCTGCGGGAAAGGCGAAGGCCCGGCCTTTGTGCGCGAGCGCGATCTCACCATTGCCGGCGATTTTCCGCACAACACGTCGGGCGGTCAGCTTTCGGCCGGACAGGCGGGAGCCGCCGGCGGCTTCATCGGACTGGTCGAGGCCATCCGCCAGGTCACCGGCGCAGCCGGCCCCACCCAGGTGGAAGGTGCCACGACCGCCATGGTCTCGGGCTTCGGCATGATCAATTACGACCGTGGCGTCTGCTCCAGCGCCGCCATCATTTCGGGAGCCGGCACATGACCGACGCCATTCTGCCGCCACCGAAGAAAGATCCGCAAAAGCGCACCCGCACACAGACACTGCCCTCGGGCCTCAGAAGCCGCGCGGCGCTGGGGCTCACGGCGGCTGCCGCCGAGGGGCGCTTCATGCTTCAGGTCTGCGGCGAATGCGGCGCGCTGCAATATCCGCCGCGCGACGCCTGCTCCGCGTGCCTGTCGACCGACCTGCCATGGCGCGACATCGACCCGGCGGGCGAACTCATCGCCGAGACCACGGTGCGCACCAGCACCAACACCTATTTCCGCGAACGCACCCCATGGCGTGTCGGCACCGTCCGGCTCGACGCCGGCCCCTCCGTCATGTGCCACGTACATGGCGATGTGCCGCGCGGCGGTCGGGTGCGCATCATCAACCGGCTCGACAAGTCGGGCCAGGGCGTTCTCTACGCCCTGCCTCCCGAAGGGACGCCCAACATGGAAGACGATCCGCAACTCCGCGAAATCACCGCCGATCCGAAATTCCGCCGCGTGCTCATCACCGATGCGCGCAGCGAAAACGCCGTGGCGCTGGCCGAGGCCTTTGCAAAGGCCGGGGCATCGATCATCTTCATCGGCGAGCCCGAAGGCTGGCGGCCCTATCCGCACCGCGCGGCACTTGAGGCGATCCCCAATGTCCAGATCGTGCCGCTCGACGTCACCGACACCGGGTCGGTCGCCGAGCTGGCGGGCGAGATCGGCGGCAAGACGGACATTCTCGTCAACAATGCCCGCTTCGTACGCCCCGGCGGCATCATGGACCGTGGAGACACCGTGTTCGCCCGCGACGAGATGGAAGTGAATTATCTCGGCCTGATGCGGCTTGCCCAGTCCTTCGGCCCGGCCATGCGCGGGCGCGGCGCAGACGGCGACAACAGCGCCGCCGCCTGGGTCAACATCCTGTCGGTCTACGCTTATTCCAACATGCCGGCCTTTGGCGCGTTCTCCGCGTCCAATGCCGCCGCCTACTCGCTGTCGCAGTGCCTGCGCGCGGAGATGCGGCCCGGCGGCGTGCGCGTGATGAACGTCTATACGGGCCCGACGGACGACGCATGGCACCAGCCCCTGCCGCCGCCCAAGGTCGCGCCCGCAGCCCTTGCCCGCGCCATCGTCTCCGGCCTCAAGGACGGGCTTGAAGATGTGTTCGTCGGCGACGTGGCGAAGGACCTGATCGAACGCTGGCGCGCCGGCGCAAAGGTGCTGGAGCGCGAGATGAGCGAAACCGACGGAGGCGGCGCATGAACGTCCACGCAACCGACCCATCCGCCCTTCTGGGCAATCTGGCGGAGGCGCTCGGCACCGGTGCCATCGAGGTGGTGGACCTCACCCACACGCTCGACCAGGATTTTCCGGTCATCGTGCTGCCGCCCGAGTTCGGCCAGTGCGCCCGCTTCCGCATGGAAGAGGTGTCCGCCTATGACCATCGCGGCCCGGCGTGGAAATGGCACAACTTCACCTGCAGCGAGCACACCGGCACCCATTTCGATGCGCCCTCACACTGGATCTCCGGCCGCGACGTGCCCAATGGCAGCGTCGACGAGATTCCCGCCGAGCGCTTTATCGGGCCGGTCTGCGTGATCGACTGTTCCGAAGGCGCTGCCGCCGACGAGGATTTCGAGCTGACGCCGGAGATCATCGAGGCGTGGGAGGCCGAGCATGGCCGCATTCCCGCCGAGAGCTGGGTTCTGATGCGCACCGACTGGTCAAAGCGCCGGGGCGCGGCCTATCTCAACATGCGCGAGGATGGCGCGCATTCGCCCGGCCCCACGCCGGCAGCGATCCGGCTTCTGGTGGACGAACGCGGCATTCGCGGTTTCGGCACCGAGACCGTCGGCACCGACGCCGGTCAGGGATCGCACTACACGCCGCCCTACCCGGCCCATTTCTATCTTCACGGCGCGGGGCGCTACGGGCTGCAATGCCTCAACAATCTCGACCGGCTTCCGCCCACAGGCGCGATGCTGATCGCAACCCCGCTCAAGATCAAGAACGGCACCGGCAGCCCGCTGCGCGTGGTGGCGCTTGTGCCCGGCAGGACCTGACACGATGGAAAAAGAACTGACAGCCGTGATCACCGGCGGCAACAAGGGCATCGGCGCGGATCTCGCCCACACCATGCTGGATGCGGGCTACCGCGTCGTCTCGGTCGCGCGCCGCGCGCCGGAGTTCTCGCATGAACGGCTGAGCTCTGTCGAAGCCGACCTGCTGGACGACACAGCCGTCAGCTCGGCCGCAGCCGAGATCGCCCGCAGGCACGACGTCACCCATTTCGTGCAGAATGCGGGCCTCATCTGGCCGAACCTCATCGAGGACGCCAGCGCCGAAGACATTACCGGCCTCGCCCAGCTCCATCTGGGCTCAGCCCTGACACTCCTGAAAGCCTTCCTCCCTTCCATGAAAGAGCGCCGCTTCGGCCGCGTTCTCTTCAATGGCTCGCGCGCAGCGCTCGGCGCACAGACCCGCACCGCCTATGGCGCATCCAAGGCCGGCATGGTGGGCATGGCGCGCACCTGGGCGCTGGAGCTCGCGCCCCATGGCATCACCGTCAATGTGGTGGCGCCCGGCCCGATCCAGACCGACAATTTCTGGGGCATCATCCCCAAGGGCAGCGAGCGGGAAGCAGAGCTTGCCAAACGCATTCCCGTCGGCCGGCTCGGCGCGGTGGAAGACGTGACCAACGCCTTCATGTTCTTCGCAGACCCGAAGGCAAGCTTCGTCACCGGACAGACGCTCTATGTCTGCGGCGGCGCAAGCGTGGGCAGCATGCAGCTTTGACAGCGGCCCACGTCAGCTACTGGCAGTAACGATCGAGCGCGCCGTCTGAAGCACAGGGTCTTCCAGACTGTCCTTCAGCTCGGCGAAAACAAGCCGTGCGGGAGCGGCAGGCGCGATTGTTCGTTCATGAGATGAGGAAACCTCCGAGCGGCAATGTCATATGGATGACATTGCGCTCTTCTCCCATGAGGACACGGGTGACGAAGAAAACCGGATCTAGCCCTGGTGAGCCTCGCTTCGCAGTCCTTCCACAATGCGAAGAAATGCGAGCTGTCCAGGATCCGGCAAACCGACGCTCTTCTCACCAAACATGCGCGCGCGCCCCAGCTTGTTCGGCAGATCCCGATAGCGCTCCACAGTGTGCTCGGCTGCTTTGATCGTCGTCTCGACCATCACTTGCGGTGAAGTTCCCTCAAGCGCGCTGGCAACGGCATCGAGACTGTCGAGCACCGTTTTGTCACCCAGATTGCCCTTTCCGCGTGCCATCATGGCGTCACGCGCGGCAGCAACAAGGCCCGGTATCTCCTCGAGCTCTATCCCGGGTTTTCCTTTTTCACGTTTCGCCGCCGCCATGAATCCCGTGGCGAGCAGCGTACCGTAGGAGGACGATGAGACGCGCTGAAACGCCTTTGCCACTTCAAGGAGCGCCATGCCCACATCATCGGGAAGCTCTGCCGTTGCAGCCTCCGCAAACCCTTTTGACACGGTGATCCCAAGATCGCCGTCCCCGAGCGCACCGTCCGCAGCGCAAAGCTCGTCGCTAGCCGCAGCGGTATGGGATGCGATGCCTTTGAGAGCCTCTGAAATCGCCTTGCTGTCGATCATCGCCTGCTCCTAGACACGCCAGAAGGCGCATTCGGCCGGAGCCTTGAGCAAACCTTCCAGTTCATCGTCCAGCTTGATCACCGTGATCGTTGCGCCGGTCATTTCCATGGAGGTCGCATAACGGCCCACCAGCGGCATCACGATCTCGACGCCCAGAGCATCGAGCTTCTGCTTCGCATGCCGGTAGAGAATGTAGAGCTCTTCGGCCGGCGTCGCACCCAATGAGTTCACCAGAATCGAGATGCGGTCGCCTTTTGCGAGAGGCTGATCGGCCATGAGACGGTCCAGCATCTCTTCGGCGATCTCGTCGGCAGGCTTGATCGCATCGCGCCAGATGCCGGGCTCGCCATGGATGCCCATGCCCATTTCCATTTCCGTCTCGCCGATCTCGAAGGTCGGTTTGCCGGCCTGCGGAATCGTACAGGGCGTAAGCGCCATTCCGATGGATCGGCAGGCATCCGCCGTCTTCTGGGCGATGCGGGTGACTTCATCCAGGTCATCGCCGCGTTCGGCGGCCGCACCCGCAATCTTGAACGCGTAGACCATGCCCGCCACGCCGCGCCGCTTCTCGGCCTCTTCCTTTGGGGCCGACACGACATCGTCCGTCAGAAGCACGGTGGTGGTGCGGATGTCGTGTTCCATCTCGGCCATTTCACCGGCCATGTCGAAATTCATGACATCGCCGCCATAATTGCCGTAGAGGCGCAACACGCCCGCGCCGCCATCGGCCAGGCGGATCGCCTCGGCCATTTGTTCGGCCGAAGGGCTGGCAAACACGTCACCGATGGCACACGCATCGAGCAGGCCTGTGCCCACATAACCGGTAAAGACGGGCAGATGGCCTGAGCCGCCGCCGGTCACAATGCCGACCTTGCCCTTTTTGGCGCCCGCCGCCCGGGTGATCACGCGCCGCACAGGCTGCGCATAAATCTGAGGATGCGCGGCGGTCATGCCATCCAGCATCTCGTCCACATAGTCGGCGGGGTTGTTCAGGATCTTTTTCATGGCTTGTCCTCCCTGGGGATTTGAAGATGCATACCGATCAGGCCTCGAGCGGGCGCGCCATGCGGCGGCGATGCTTTGCGAGCCGATCGAAGATGATTGGCAAGCCCGTGCCAACGATGATGAGACAGCCGATCACGAACTTCTGCCAATAGGACGGAACGCCCACCATCAAAAGGGTCGTGTTGATCATGGTGATCACGAACACACCCAGAAGCGTGCCAAGCACGGTGCCGTGTCCGCCGGTGATGCGTGCACCGCCCAGAACCACGGCAGCGATCACGTTCAGCTCCATGCCGACCAGATCGAACGGATTTGCCATGCGCGACAGCGTGACATGCGTCATGCCTGCAAGGCCAGCGATGGCGCCGGCGATCACATAGATCATGACCTTCACACGCTTGATGCGGATGCCGATGCGCTGCGCTGCCTCTTCCGACCCGCCAATGGCGTAGACCTTGCGCCCGAACAGGGTGAAATTCATGATGATGGCAAGCACGATCGCCACCGCCACGAGCACGAGAAAGGAAGCGGGAAGCGACACCATCTGACCCACCGCATTCTCGATGCGGATCAGGATGGTGCGGGAAAAGTTGATCACCTCGCGCGGCACGGACGTGATGTAGGTGGTGCCAAGGAAGGTGAGCAGAGCGCCACGAAAGAAAGACAGCGTGCCGAGCGTGACTATGAGTGTGTTGAGCCCGAGCCCGCCGATCAGAAGCCCGTTAATCAGCCCGAGCCCCGCGCCGAGGGTAGCGGCGATGACGAAATAGGCGACGATAGGCAGGTCGAGATCGATGCCCAGAATGATCTTCATCGTGGCATACATGGCGAAGGCGCCAATGGCGGTGTGCGACACATCGATGCCGCCGGAGGCAAGAACCATCATAACGCCGAGTGCGAATATGCCGGTGACAAGCCCGTTGCGCGCCAGGTCGATCAGAGTCGACGGCGTGAAGAAAGCCGGGTTCAGCAGGCCCAGGACAACGGCGAACAAAACCGCGACAAGGAACACGATGCCCTGCGGGGTTGCAAAGATGCGGGCAAGGGCGCTCATGTCCTGTCCTCCCTGATCACTTCATCATAGAGTGTGTCTTCGTCCACCGTTGCGGCATCGAAACTCGCGGTGATGCGTCCGCGCACCATCACCAGAATACGGTCGGACAGCGCGATTGCCTCGGGTATGTCATCGGTGACCACCATCACGGCGGTGCCACTGCGGCTGAGCGAGACAAGCAATTCGTGGATCTCCCGCTTGGAACCGACATCGACACCCACCGTGGGCCCATTGAGGATGAGCAGTCTCGGTGCGCGTTCCATCCAGCGGGCAAGAACCACGCGCTGCTGGTTGCCGCCCGAAAGAGTTGCCACGGCCGGTGTGACGTCCGGCGTCTTGATCCGGAGGTTCTTCACCGCCTTGCGGGCGCGATCCAGCAGCGCGGTGGCATTGACGATGCCGAAGCTCGTGGATTTTTCCAGGCTCGAAACGGTTATGTTGTCGCCGATGGGCTGGTTGAGAAAGAGCCCTTCGGTCAGGCGGTCCTCCGGCACATAGGCGATGCCGTGAGCGATGGCGTCGTGCTGGCTGCCGAATTTGACGGTTTCACCCTCGATCTGGATGCGACCGGCATCCGGGTTCATGTAGCCGAAAAGCGTCTGTGCGAGTTCGGTGCGGCCCGAGCCAAGCAGGCCGACCACGGAGACGATCTCGCCCGGCCTCAGTTCCAGTTCCACCTCGGAGAAGTCTCCGCGACGGCCAAGACTGGATGCGGCCAGAAACGGCGGGTGAAGCGGGCTCTCTTCTCTGGGAAGGCGCTGGCTGTCCACGGAGCGGCCGGTCATGGCCTCCACCAGGCGCCCGGCGTCAAACTCGCCTATGGGGCCTTCCACCACGACGGAACCGTCACGCAATACGGTGACCGTGTCGCAGACGGCGAAGACCTCTTCGATCTTGTGGCTGACAAAGAGAAAGGAAACACCATCCTTCTTGAGAGCGTCGACAATCTCAAGAAGATGGGCCACCTCGCTGCGTGTAAGCGCTGTGGTCGGTTCGTCCATGACGATGATGCGCGCCTCATTGGCGAGTGCGCGGGCGATTGCCACCAATTGCTTGGAGGCGACGGGAAGAAGCTCCACCGGCGCATCGGGATCGATCTCCACCTGCATGCGCTTCAGTGTCTCGACGGCCTGTCTCCTGCGTGCGCGCGCCCTGTGGACCGCGTCCCCGGCGGTCACCGAGCGCAGGAAGCCGATATTCTCCCACACGGTGAGATTGGGGAAGAGCGAGAAATCCTGATAGATGACGGAGAGCCCGGCGGAGATCGCCCGCATGGGATCGTTCTTCAGGGTTTCTCCATTGAGGGTCACAGTTCCGGCATCCGCCTGCACGACACCGGACAGGATCTTGATCAGCGTCGATTTGCCGGAACCGTTTTCGCCGGCGAGACACCGCACCTCTCCCTCGCGCAGTTCCAGATTGACGTCTTCCAGCACGCGCACGGGACCATAGGCCTTGCGGATGTCTCGCATCTGCAGAATGGGCGCGCCTGGGTTCGCTTCCTCGTTCATGGGCAATCTCTTGTGTTCAGGCAAAGCCGCCGGGCATGGGTGCCCGGCGGCGTTTGAAACGGAAGGCGCGCAAGCGTCCGCCGGTCCTGAGACCAGGACCGCAGGCCGGCTGCGCATGTCTTCCCCTTCCGCTCATGTCGTCGATGTCCAAGCCTTAGAAGTCGTACTCGTCCATGTTCTCCGTGGTCACGTCCACCCAGGCCTGACCATAGAGCACCTTGCCGTCGAGCTTGATCTCGTTATAGCCCTCGACGCCGAGATCCATGCCGTCCGTTACCTCTTCACCCGCGATGGCCATGGAGGCAACCTTGTTCATGGCGATGCCGGCCTTCGCCGGATCCCAGAACGAGATCATGTCGATGGCGCCTGTCTCCAGATAGGGACCCGCGACCGAGACGAGGCTCGTGCCAACAATCTTGACCTTGCCGTCGAGACCGGCTTCTTCCACTGCCAGGGCTGCGCCCACGACATCTTCACCAGCCGAGCCCTGAATACCCTTCAGGTTCGGATAGGTGCGCAGGAGCTCCTTGGTCTTCTGATAGGCGGTCTGCTGCTGTTCGTTGCTCTCCAGCTTGTCGGTGACAAGCTTCATGTCCGGGTATTTTTCTTTCTGGTACTCGATGGCCGCGTCCACCCACTCATTGTGGGTCTTGGCTGTCAGGTGGCCGACGAAGACGGCATATTCGCCCTCACCGCCCATGGCCTGCGCCAGAGCTTCCATCAGGTGACGGCCATAAGCCGCATTGTCGAAGGCTTCCACGTCATAGGTGACGTTTTCGAGGCTGGACGCTTCGTGACCGATCACCTTGATGCCGGCATCGAGTGCCTTGCCGAGCACCGGCTCAAGCGCCTCTGGCGAGTTCGGAACGACGGTGATGGCGTCGACCTTCTTCGCGATAAGGTCTTCGATCATTTGCACCTGCAGGGCGGCGTCGGCAGAGGCCGGGCCCACCTGCGTGGCGTCATGCCCCGTCTCCGAAGCATATTCCGCGACACCATCTTCCATGCGGTTGAACCAGGCAATACCGGAGAGCTTCACCACCGTCACGATGGTGTGCTTGGCGTCCTGCGCGTGGGTAACGGCGCCGGCCCCGACGATCAGCGCGGCGCCAAGCGCCACTCCGGCGGTGAGTTTCCTTAAGTTCAAAGCCATGAGACTCCTCCTGTTACAGTTTGTCAGTGCCCCGACGGCCGGCATGGCCGCCTGTCAGGCTTCATCGGACGCCCGTTTTTCCGTTCCCCTCATGAGATCGTTGTTGCGGGCGTACAATTCCTTGAAAGTGCGATAGCGCGCGTCGTAGATGACGCGATTCTTCTGCTCGGGCGCAATGGATCGTTCTACCGGGTTCCATCGGCGAATGTCTTCGCGCCCGGCAGCGCCGACGGCCACGGCTGCCAGAAACGCATTGCCGAAGGCCGCGCCAACCGTGTTGGCTGCAACCTCCTGAACCTTGCCGCTGGCATCCGAGATAGCCTGCGACCACACGGCATTCTTGGTGCCGCCACCCACGGCAGCGATCCGGGCCAGGCCGGCGCCTGCTTCTTCATAGGTCTCGATGACCGAAGCCACGCCATAGGCGATGCCTTCCAGAAACCCGCGATAGACATCTGCCCTTGTGTGGGTGAGGTCGAGCCCGAAGATCATGCCGCGCGCATGGGGGTCGTGAATAGGGGTGCGCTCTCCCGAGAAATAGGGAAGCACCACGATCCCGTTTGCGCCCACCGGCGCGCGCGCTGCTTCTTCGGCCAGGAGCCGCAGCGCCTCGCTCTCATCCAGTTCGCGCGCAAACTGCTCCTGAAACCAGCGTGTGAGCGTGCCGCTCGTCGATGTGCCGGACATGCAGGCATGCTGACCCTCGAAGAGCCACGGCGCATACCAGAGCCGCCCATCTTCGACACGGTGATCGGTCACCAGAATGATGAACATGGTCGAGCCGTACATCATCATCATCTCGCCGGTGCCGAGAACCCCGACGCTGACAGCTTCCGATGCCGCATCGATGGTGCCCGCCGTGACCGGTGTTCCCGGCGCAAGTCCGGTTTCTTTCGCCGCCTGTTCCGTGACATGGCCGGCAATCTCGGTGCTCCACAGGAGCTCGGGAAGGCGTTCCGGTTCGATAATGCGCTCGGCATACCGGTCGGACCATCGGTTGGTGCGGATGTCATAGAGCGGGCTGGAGGACGACGCGGAATAATGGTCGATGACGAAGCGTCCCGTCAGCCGGTGCACGAGAAACGATGAAGAGTTCATCACCTTGTGAGTGCGGGCGTAGATCTCGGGCCTGTTCTTCTTCAGCCAGAGAATTTTCGGGCCGACGGACTGTGAACTGAGAGCGTTGCCGCATTCGACAAGAAGCGTTTCCTCGCCGATCTCTGCAGTCAGTTCCTCGATCTCTTCTGCCGCTCGGGTGTCGACGCCGTATAGCACCGCGTTCATCAGCGGCGTGCCCTCTTCATCAACCGGCAACATGCACGGACCGATACCACTGGCCGCCACGGCCTTGATGTCGCCGGGGACGATGCCCGCCGTGGCGATCAGCTCCTTGCTAATCACGCAGAAGTCGCCCCACCAGTCTTTCTCGGCGTCGTGCTCGGCCCAGCCGGGTTGCGGCACGATCATGTCGTGCCGCCGCTTGGCAGTCGCGAGAATGCGTCCCTCGGCGTCGGCGAGAACGCCCTTGGTCTCGAAGGTTCCGATGTCGATGCCGAGATAGCAATCCATCAGGTGTAGTCATCCCGGTTCAGGCTGAATTTCGCATCGACCCGGCGGATCGCGGCGATCAGCAGTTTCGTGAGGGCTTCCAGGTCGCGCAGGTCGCACATTTCGAGCGAGGTGTGCGTGTAGCGGCAGGGGAAGCACATATCGATACAGGCGACGCCCTCATTCACGAGCTGCACATAGGAGGAATCCGTCAGTGCGCCGGTGTGGGCCGTGCGCTGCAGGTTGATCCCCTCGGCTGAAGCCGTGTCGGAGAACAGCTTCGGCAGGGCCGGGTGCGGAATGGTGCCATTCAGAGTGCCGCGCCCATGGAACGAATAGAGGCTCATCGCCGGCCCGTTGCCGAGCGCAACTTCACCGCGCTGGGTCATGTCGGGCGTGTCGGCATTGAGCGCCAGATCGAGCTGGATGGCGATGTCGGGGTTGATCGCGCGGGCAGCGACCATCGCGCCCTGAAGATTGAACTCCTCGAGCACCGCGAAGACGAAATGTACCGTGGGGCGCGGACCCTCGGCGGCAAGTGCGCGGGCAACCTCGACGATGACTGCACAGCCGGCGCGATCATCCACCGACGTGCCGATGAGCCGGTTTTCATTGAGCTCGATAACACGCGGATCATAGACCACCGGCGTGCCGATCTCGATGCCCAGCGCCTTGACGCCCGCCGCGTCTTCCGCGCCCACATCGATGAACACCTCCTGGTAAGGGGTGACCTTGTATTTCTCTTCCGGCGGCGTGGCGTGATGGCTCTTGTTGGCGATGACGCCCTGCACGTCGCGGCCCTCGCCGACGCAGAACAGAACGGCCTGCGCAGGCAGGGCCTTCTCGGGGATGCCACCCAGCCGCTCGATGCGCACCAGGCCATTCTCCTCGATCTTGCGCACCATGAAGCCGAGCTGATCGGTGTGGGCGAAGAGCATGACCGAAGGCGCGCCTTCATCGCCTTCCAGTGTGGCGATCAGATTGCCGAGACGATCCGTTCGCAGGGCAAGCGGCAGATCGGCGAGCTCTTTTTCAATGCGGCGGCGCACGCGGTCTTCATGTCCGGAGAGACCCGGCGTCAGCATCAGGGTTTTGAGCAGTGAGCGGAGGCGCTCTTTCATGATTGGTGAGCCTTTCGTTTGAAGAACGCCTTGAGATCGAAAGAGCCGAATGCGGCCCGGTACGACATGACGGCGATCAGGAGACCGCCGAAGAACAGGTCGCGGGAGAAGGCGCTGAAGGAGAGGATGTTGAGCCCGCTGGAAATGAATTGCAGGCAGATCACGGCGAGAACGACACCGGTGACCGTGCCGAAACCGCCTGCCGGGCTGACACCGGCAAGAATGTTGATGAGAATGACAAGCAGCAGATAGGAGCTGCCGTAGTCGGCATTGGCCGAGTTCACGCGGGAAAGAACCACGAGCCCGGCAAGCGCCGCGATGAAACCTGCGATGGCGTAGATCTGAATGATCAGCTTCTTGCCGGGTACGCCGGCAAAACCTGCGGCCACGGGGTTGGCGCCAAAGAGGCGCAGACGCATGCCGACCGGTGTGCGGCGCAAAAGGAAGGCAAGACCCGAAGCGATGACCGCGAAGAGCACCAGCGGAAGCGGCAGCATGCCACCAATCGTCCAGTTCCCGAAGGCCGTATACCAGTCGGGCAGGCCGGTGATGGCCGGACCACGCGTGATGATGATGCCGATGCCGGCGAAAAGCTGCATGCTGCCAAGCGTTGCAAGAATGGGCGGCAGCCGCAGATAAGCGACGAGAAAACCGTTGAACGCGCCGCAGACGAGACCAACCGCAAGACCGGCGGGAACGGCGAGCCATGCCACTTCCGGGCCCGCTTTCATGGTCACCGCAGCCACGATCGAGGCCAGATTGGCGACGGCAACGACCGAAAGGTCGATGCCGCCGGAAATCATTGTCGGCAGGACGGCGAGCGACAAAAGCCCGAACTCGGGGAACTGGAAGCCCATGGACTGGAGGTTCGACGATGACAGGAATGTCGGGCTGGCGATTGCAAGCGCGACGAAAATCAACGCCGTCAGTATTCCGAGGCTTTTGAGGTGAGAGCCTGTCGTATCCTGTCTTGCGTCCATGAGCTTCTTCCCCTGATGCCGAAGATCAGCCGCCGCGGGCCGTTTTCACGATCTGCATGAATTCCTTGGCCCGCGCCGGGTCGACGGGGTTCCAGGTGTTTCCGTCGACCTTGAGCGACGAGCCGACGATGCAGCCATCGGCGATCTTGAGAATGTCTGCAACCGTGTTGTGACGAACTCCCGTATTGGCCAGAACCGGCGTGTCGGTGACTTTTTCCTTCACCGATTTGAGGTCGGCCATTTCTGCGGCCTCTCCGGTGATCGCGCCCGAAACGAGCACGGCATCCGGAATGGAAGAGAACACGGCAGAGCGAGCGCGGTCGGCCAGCGGCCGCTTGTCCATGGAATCGGCGAATTCAGCCGAGACGTTGTAGAGCATCACGAGATCGTCGCGACCGAGCCGGTTGCGATAGCGCATGGCTTCGCCTGCATTGGGCGTCCACGGCCCCATGTCGGAGGCATAGGTGCCGGTGAAGATTTCACGAACGAAAGAGGCGCCAGTGGCCGCAGCCAGCGCGACAGTGCTCATCGGGTCCCACAGCACATTCACGCCAAACGGCTTCCTGATCTCGTTGCGCAGCTGGCCGATCACAAAGGCCATTGCGGCGGTGGATGCCGTGTCCACCTGCAGCTCGTAGGGCCGGTCATTTTCATTGCCGAACATCACGGCATCGACATCGGCTTCCTGCAGCGCGATGAGATCCTTGCGCGCCGCGGCGACGATGCCATCGATGCCTGCATCCGCGTCATAAAGGGGCGAGCCGGGCATCGGCAGAAGATGCACCATCGAAATGATGGGTTTCTTGTCGCCGAAGAGCTGCTTGAACTTTGACATTCCGTGCCTTTCTTTCTTGGTCTTGGCCATGCCCGTTAAACGAGCGTGATGGCCGGTATGCGCGCCCGATAGGAAGCGGCGAGGTCCGCGCCGCCCCTGTCGGTGATCAGTTCGTCAACGGCATCGAGCCCGCAGACTTCTGCGAAGGCACGCTTGCCGAACTTGCTGTGATCGGTGATCACGACGATGCGTTTGGCCCGCTGCATGGCGAGTCGTTTTGTCTCTGCCTCCTCGAAGGTGGCGGTGGTTATGCCATCGTGGTCGACGGCGTCGGCAGCGAGGAAACAGATATCGGCCTTGATGCTCGACAGCGCGTCCTTCGCCCAGTTGCCCACGAGGCTGAAATAGCCGTTTCTCACGCGCCCTCCGACGAGGTGCACCTCGGTCGGGTCAATCGCGGCAGCCTCGGCGACCTTGAGGTCGATGGTCACGACGGTGACCCTGCGACCGGCAAGTGCATGAGCGGTCGCAAGCGCCGTCGTGCCGGAATCCAGAAGCACCACCTGGCCGTCCAGAACCTTGGAGGCGGCGGCCTGACCGATGCGTTGTTTAAGGTTCTGGTTCTGGCGAACCTTCTCCAGGAAAAGCGGCTCCGTGCCATCTTCGCCCGAACCGCGTGCGACCACGCCGCCATGGGTTCGCGTCACCACACCAGCCTGTTCCAGCACAACGAGGTCACGACGGACAGTGGGAAGTGAAATGCCCAGAATGGCAGACAGGTCCGCATTGCTCACGCGCTTGCGCTCGACAATGACGTCGATCATCTGCTGTTGACGCTTTTGCGGAAACCGATGCTGCATCCTGTCCTCCTTCTATGATCGTTAATGATCGATTTGAACGAGTCAATAGATAAACTTCAGTTTTCTGGCTGTTAGCGCAAAGCAGTTGTTTTCGTTGACCTGCTGCCGCGGTTTCACCTGTGGAGAATTTGAATGACCGGCAACGCGTCCACACCGCCCAATGGAAGACAGTCGTAAACGCAACAATCGGAAGGTGTGCACGAGGATCCTGACGGCTTCAAACCATCTGGCCAGCAGGACGTTGCCCGTCCTGACACCAGACACTTCGTCTCGGCCACCGGCTCAGGCGGAAAGTCAACACAACGCGGAAGGGGTGGGTGAACCGCACCCCTGTGCCTGCCGCTCATGCTCCGGGCGGCCTCCCCATTCAACGAAAGCACCACTGACGGGTAAGCTCAGGCCGATAGGTTCCAGCCTGAGACCTGTGACCCGTCAGACATAACACGGCCCTTCAATCAGCGGGTGCCTGGCGAGAAATTCCTCGTCTATGTCGATGCCCAGTCCGGCTCCGGTTTTAGGCCTCACGCAGCCCTCGCCGTCAAGCGTGTATGGCGCTCCGCAAACTTCGTCACGAAAAGGATTGTGATGCGCCAGATCGGCTTCAAAATATCCGGGATTATCGACAGAAGCCAACAAGTGAATCGTGGCGATCATGTTGATGCCCGTTGCCGAAGTATGCGGATTGAAGCTCATTTTCCAGGCAGAGCACAAGGTAGCAATCTTTGCACATTCGCTCAGCCCCCCTGCCTTGGACAGATCAGGCTGCGCGAAGGTCACGGCCCGGTCTTCAATCATGCGGGTGAAGTCGTATCGGGTAAAATGGTTTTCCCCGGCAGCCAACGGAACGCGACCCAGCTCTTTTGCCAGTTGGTATTCGCGATAATCGTGCGGCGGAAATGGCTCTTCCAGCCAACCCACTCCAAGCTCCTCAAAGGCAGGCATGGCCTGCCTGACATCATTAAGGCAGTAGCCGGTATTCGCGTCGACCAGAATGTCGATATCGTCCCCCACAGTCTGCCGCACGGCCCTGACCCGGGCGACATCAACGCGAACGGCATCGCCGACCCGCAGTTTCAGCGCGCGGTAGCCCTGCTCGACATAGGACTGCGCCTCCTCTGCCAGCGCCTCTGGCGGTTGCCAGCCCAGTGAAATTCCGCCGCCATACGCCTTGACCGGCCGATCAGCTCCACCCAACAGCTGGTATATCGGCCAACCCGCCGCCTTCCCCCGGATATCCCAAAGTGCGATATCGATGCCGGAAAGGGCCATTGCCGCAGCCGATCCCATGCCGTGGCTGGACAACTGCATCTTGTAAACTTTCGCCCAGATGCTCGACACGTCGAGCGGGTCCATGCCAACGACGAGCTCGGACATCGTGGTGTCGATCAGCTTTGCAATGGCACCGGGACACCGGCCGTGGTGAGCTTCACCCCATCCAACAATTCCTTCATCGGTAAGAACCTTGACCAGAACCGCATCGCGCTTGACCGCCCGTCCGATCCCGAGCCTGACATTCTTGCCCTCCGGAACACGAAAGGAGATCGGCACTGCCTTAATTTCGGTGATACGCATCGTGTTACTTGTCTCCCCTGGCCGCATTTTTCTGTGCGTCCCTGCTTTCGGGATTGACGAGATTGACGGGTGGCTCGCCCAGAAGGATACGCCGCATCTCTTCGGCTGCTCCCACACTCATGGCGCGCATGCTTGTGCCTGTGATTGCCGCCACATGCGGTGACAGCACCAGGTTGGGACAACCCAATAGGGGATCATTGTCAGGCAGGGGTTGCCGTTCGAAAACATCAAGGGCCGCGCCGGCGATGCGGTTCTCGTGAAGAGCATCCATCAACGCCTGTGTTTCGACAACCGCTCCACGAGAAACATTTATGAGAACCGATGTCGGTTTCATGCTCGAAATGCGCCGGACGTCGGCAAGACCCCGCGTATCCTCCGTGAGCGCACAGCTGAGCACGACCACGTCGGCTTCGGAGAAAAGCCTGTCCAAATCCACTTCTTCCACGAATTGCGGCATGTTCCCCTTGCGCCGGGACGATCCGATCACACGCATCCCGAAGCCGTTTGAAGCGATATGGGCGATGCGGGAGCCGATCGCGCCAACGCCGACAATCCCCATCGTCCCGGAGCTGATCTCTTCGGTATTGTTCGCAAGTGCCCTCGCCTCGTCCCAACCGCTGGCTCTCAACGTTGTATCAAACCGGGCATGATCCCGCTTCAGACGCAGCAACGAGGCGAAAACGAATTCCGCAACCGCATTGGTGTTGCTACCCGGTAGATTGGCCACAGCCACGCCCAGTCTGGTGGCACTCGAAACCGGAATGAAATCCAGCCCTACGCCATGCCTGACCATGCCTTTGAGGCGCGGCGCATGATCGAGAATGTCATCCGGCAATTTCGCCCGCACGATGATGCCATCCGCCTCGCTTGCCATGCGGCGCAGCGTTTCGGGATTGGTATCCGGTGCAACCACAAGGGTCGCTACATCCCTCAGAATGGCTTCGCCATCCGGATGAATGGGATTGGTCAGTAGCACCTGTTGCTCAGCCATGAATGGTGTCCTCGCCCATGATCGGATTGGTCAGACGTCCCAACCCTTCAATCTCGACCGTCATGACACTTCCTGCCTTGAGCCACGAAGGCGGTGTTTTCATCGCCGCCACGCCGGCCGGCGTGCCAGTTGCGATCACGGTTCCAGGAGCCAGTGGAGCATCCTGCGAAATCCGGGAAATCAGGTCGGCTATTCCGAAGATGAGGTCCGAGATTGACCCGTCCTGCTGTCTATCGCCATCAATGGACAGGGTAATGCGGTGCTCACCGGCCGGATCGAACGCGTCCGGCGTCGCAAGCCAGGGTCCCATCGGTCCGAAGGTGGAGAAGTTCTTTCCCCTCTCGAAATTGCCATCGGCCTTGATGATCTCGCTGGCGCTGACATCATTGAAGAGTGTGTAGCCGGCAACGTGATCCATTGCGGCATCGGGCGAAACTCGGTGGGCGCGCTTTCCAATCACCACCGCCAGTTCCGCCTCATAGGTGACGCCCCCTGCGCCGGCGGGCAAAACCACCGGCGAGCCGGACCCCACGACCGTGCGCTGCAGTTTCTCGAACAGGACCGGTGCGTCCGGGGAATTCAGTCCCCTTTCGGCAACCGCGCAGCGGTAATTGTGCGCAGCCCCGACAATCCGGGGCGGACTGGGCAGCGGCGCGAGCAAGCGCACACTCTCAAGCGGTAGCACTGCGTCGTCAGGCAGCATGTCCGGGTCTGGCATCCGTCGACAAATGTCGCTCAATCCGGCTTCGATCATCGCCAGAAGGTCTGCCGGAGTGCCTGCCAGACAGTCCACCAAACTGCGATGGGCCAGATCGAGCACACGCTCACCACCATCCACAAGGACAAGAACACCGGCGCGTGGTCCGGCCTCGCTCTCGAAAGTCACGAACCGCATCAGGCTACCCTGTATTTCGCGATGATCTCCCGATCGATCTCTATCCCGAGACCGGGTCCTTGCGGGACTGGTACGACGCCGCCTGTCTGCACGATCGGATCGACGGCAAGGAAGTCGCGGAACGGGTTCTCTTCCTGCTCGAACTCCAGCAAGACGGGCTGCGGCATGAGACACGGAGGCTGATCGGGCAGCGAGGCGAGGAAGTGGATGGTCGCGGATAGACCCACCGCCGAGCCCCATGCATGCGGCACGCATTCAACGCCATGAGTTGCGGCCAGTGCCGCGATCTTCTTGCACTCGGTGAGGCCGCCGGCCGCACACACATCCGGCTGCACAATATCCATCGCCTTGCGCACGATCTTGTCGCGAAACCCCCAACGGGTGAAGTCGTTCTCGCCACCGGCCACCGCCATGTCGAGCGCGCGCGTCACCTCGACATAGCCATCCACGTCCTCAGGCGAAATCGGCTCTTCGAACCAGTCGATGTCGAACTCTTCCAGCATACGCCCCAGACGAATGGCGTTGGGCACCGAATAGCAATGGTTCGCATCCACCATGAGGCGAACATCCGGGCCGATCGCCTCGCGAACCGCCGCCACCCTCTGGATGTCCTTCTTGTGAGAGCCAAGGCCGATCTTCATCTTGATTGCGCGAAAACCTTCGGCGACAAATTTCTCGGCTTCCTCAACCGATTCTTCGATCACCTTGTCCATGTCGATGAAATAAAGTCCGGTCGCATAGGCCTGCACCTCTGATCGGAATGCACCGCCAATCAGCTTGTGAACGGGTTTGCCACAGACTTTGCCGATGATGTCCCAGAGCGCGATGTCGATGCCGCTGATGGCGGCGATGGCCATTCCGGTTTGGCCATAGTCCTTGATACGATTGTAGAGATGCTCCCAGATGACTTCGACATCGAAAGGGTCTCGACCGATGATCTGACTGCCGAGCTGGGTCTCAATGAAGGAACGAGCCACCGCGGAAGGGCCATAGCATTCGCCCCAACCCACAACACCATCGTCTGTTTCGATCTCCACCAGGCACGTATTGCGGGTGGTGTAGAGCCACCCCCTTGAGGAAGTGAAGGGACGCTCGACCGGTGCGCTCAACCAATGACACGTAACTTTCTTGATCTTCACTCTTCACTCCTCAGTTTATATCGGTGGCAGAGGCTGAACGGTCAGCGCGCATCTGCCTGAGTTTCATTAGGGATGGCAGGACAAGAACGGCGATCGCCAGACAAACCAGCACCGCCGAAACAGGGCGTGTCAGGAAGGTTGTCCAATCGCCTCCGCTGATAACGAGTGCCCGCCGCGTCTCACTTTCGAGCAAGGGCCCGAGGATCACCCCGATCACCATCGGATAGACGGGAATGGTGGCCAGCGTTGCAAAGAAGCCGAACACGCCCAGCCCAAGCATGATGACGACATCAAACCAGCTGTTGGACAGGGAATAGGTGCCAACGACTGCGAGCACGAAAAGTGCCGGCGCCAAGAGATGTTTGGGTACATCCAGAACCTTGACGAAAAACCGAAAGCCGATGGCACCCACGACGATGATCGCCATATTGGCAAGAAGCACCGCGGCCAGAATGTTCCACACAATGTCACCGCTGGTTTCGAAGAGCCGGGGACCTGGCTGCAAGCCGTGGATCATCAACCCACCCAGGAGCATGGCGGTCACGGTGTCGCCGGGAATGCCCAACGTCAGGAGCGGAATGAGCGCCCCACCGGTGACGCCATTGTTGGCGCTCTCCGAGGCGACCACGCCTCCCGGCGCACCCTTGCCATATTCAGCTTGATTGCCGGAAAAACGCCTTGCCTGATCATATGCGATAAGTGCGCCCACACTGCCACCCAAAGCAGGGATGATGCCGGTCGCCACCCCGATGATGGATGAACGAAGCATGTTGATCGATTGACCCATGAAAGCCTTGATCGTGGGAAACATGCCTTTCAGGGACCGCGGGGCCACCACCTGGGCATCGCGCTGGAACAACGTAGCCATCAATTCAGGTATGACCAGCAAACCGATCAGGGCGGGCATGATGCCGATGCCGCGCGTCAATTGAAGACTGTCAAACGTCCAGCGCCCCTCACCGGTGATCTGATCGAAACCGACGACCGAAAGCCCGAGACCGATGACGGTGGCCAGCACGCCTTTGACGAGCGGTGCGGAGACCACCGAGGAAATGATGGCCAGGCCGAGAAAGGCGACCGCAGCGTATTCGGCAGAACCCAGCTTCAATGCCAGACGCGCCAGGGCGGGTGCTAGTGATACGAGAGCCACCCAGGCAACAATTCCGCCCACCACCGAGGCAACGAGCGCCCAGCCATAGGCCTCCGCCGCGCGACCGTTTCGCGTCATGGGATAGCCGTCGATGGTCGTCACGACGGCGGAAGGTGTACCGGGAATGTTAATCAGAATAGCGGGAATGGCACCGCCAGCCATGGACCCGCAATAGAGCGCGATCATCATGCTGATGGCCATATCGGCTGGCAATGGAAACGTCAGCGGAATGAACAGCGCCACGCCCATCGTGGCGGTCAGCCCCGGCGTTGCGCCGAAGGTGAAGCCTACCATCACACCCACCAGGATCAACGCAAGTGAAACGGGGCTGGAAAACTCGTTGCTGAACGCAACTGCGAGATTCGTCAGAATATCCATGAGGCTTACCGCAACGGCACTTTGAGTATGTATGTGAACACAAGCCACACACCCAGCGAGAAAAGGACCGAGGTGAGTGCGATGATCGTGAGGCCCCTCGGTGTGCGGGCGGAAGGCGGGGCCACGATCCAACTCACCAGAGCGACAAAAACGATCGTGATGACCGGAAAGGGTAGCGGTCGCCAGGCAAAGACGTAGAGAGCAAGCAATGCAAGCACGCCACCGCCGACCTTGAGCACCTGATCGGGGGAGGCAAAGGCCTCTTCCTGCTGGCTGGCGTCGGTGCGGGTAACCCACCACCGCCGAAGGTCGCTGACCGCTGAAATGACAGCCAACACAGCCACCACCACAACCACGAACTGGGGCAATGCACCAGCATGCAATCCGCCGCGAGGCCCAAAGCCCGTAAGATCAAAGGCGGGCCCGGCCAAAACGACCGAAAGTCCCAGCAAAAAGGCACTGACACCGAGGCTGGCGATGAGATGCAATGTTGGCATGATGACGCTCCCCAGGCGTCAGACCCTGATTGCCCAGAGTCTGACACGAGGTTGCTGAAGACGATTACTGAGAGAAAATCTGGCTTGCGACTTCGGCGATTGCGCCTGCAACCCCATCCACTTCCGCATCCAGCTCATCGCCCCGGATAGGATCGATGACGAAACCATTCTTGGCGGCGAACTCCTTGAACTTGTCGCTCGTCAAGGCAGCTTCGAAAGCATCCGCCATCTTCTCTTCAACCGCGGGATCAAGTCCTGCCGGGGCCTGAATATATGCCATCTGCACCACCGGGCCATAGGGAAACACATCGACGCCGGCCTCGGCAAAGGTGGGCACGTCCGGCAGAACATCGAGACGTTCCTTCGAGAAGGCACCAAGCGCCTTGAGCTCACCGGCCTTGATCTGCTCGATTGTCTCGGATGGCTTCAAGACGCCGGCATCGACCTGGTTACCCATCAGCTCGGCGACCACACGAGACCCGCCAGGGAACGGAACGTGGCGATATTCGACGCCTGCACCGCGGGCGGTCATGGCTGCGAAAATATGGTTCAGATTGTTGGTGCCCGGCGTGCCGATGGAGACCTCGCCGGCGTTCTCCTTCATGTGAGCGAGAAACGCATCGAGGCTGTCATGCTCGCTGTTTCCCGGCACCACCAGAATCAGCGGATCCACCGAGACACGGATAACGTTGGTGAAGTCGCTGTTTTTGAGCGGCGCCTTCTTCTGGGCGATGATTGCCAGCGTGGAGCTCGTGCCATTGCCCATCGTGTAGCCATCCGGCTGCGAGGTCGCGACCTCTCCCATACCGACTGCGCCGGTTCCTCCGGGAAGGTTTTCGATGACCACGGACATGCCCTGCTCTGCAAGGATCGGCTGCAGGAACCGCGCCATGATGTCGTTGGAGCCTCCAGCATTCCAGGGAATGATCCAGCGGACTTCCTTGGAGGGATAGTCCTGCGCAACGGCCGGGGCGGCCCCGGCGGTAGCGATCACTGCAGCAGCGGCGACGGACCAGACGGATTTGGTAAACATGCATTTTCCTCCCTTTGTTGTTTGTTATAACAAGCATGATGTAATAAGTTTGTCAAACCGGAATCAACTCGTGTAGGTTCACACATGCGAGGAACGAAAACCGATGGACCGTGTGCAGTGAAAACGTTCGAGAAAATTGAGACGGCCCCTCTCTGGAACCGGGTTCGGGGACAGATCAAGGACGCGCTGCTGGCTGGCCGTTTTGAACCGGGGCAGACCCTCACACTTCGATCTCTTGCGGAAATGTTCGGTACATCCGTCACGCCGGTACGCGATGCCATCAACCATCTGGTCGCTCAGGGCGTTCTGGAGGCAGGACCAAGAAATGCCGCGGTGGTGCCGGATGTCGCGAGCGGCCTCCTTAAGGAGATCATCTTCGTCCGTGCGGAACTGGAAGGCCGCGCTGCACGTGAAGCGGCGATCCGCAAATCACCTGAGCTGATTGACGCACTCAGCGCAAAGCTGGAGTCGATGCGAAGCCTGATCAGACAGCGGCAATTGGACACCTATCTCGATGTTCACCGCGACTTCCACTTCACGATCTACGAGAGCGCGGGCATCCCGTTGTTGTATGAAATGATCGAGAACCTGTGGCTGCGCACCGGTCCTATCCTGACCTATGTCATTCCCGACTACGTGGTATCGTTGAGAGGCAGCGACCACCATCAGAAGATCGTGGCTGCAATCGAGGCCGGCGACGGACCGACTGCGGAAGCGGAGATTGTCTCTGATATCGAGGAGGCAGCAAACTATCTGTTGAGCTGCGCCGACGAATACGGCCGGATCCGACGCGGCCAGAAGCTCGCGCACCACGCCGGATAATCGCGCCCGACACCATCCATCTGACACTGTCGTTTCACAAAAAAACTAGGGGAAGCAAAAATAGCTATGGCGGAGAGGGAGGGATTCGAACCCCCGATACCCTTGCGAGTATGCCGCATTTCGAGTGCGGTGCTTTCAACCACTCAGCCACCTCTCCGCGAGATGCTGGTCTGCTGTTGCCAGCGCGGCGCACTAGATAACCGGTGATCGGTTTCGATACAAGGGCCAATCGAAGCCGATCTGCCGCATTTTTCCCGCCTCTGCTTGACCTTCAAGACCTCTTCCGTTATGGACACGCGACCTGCGGCGCGGGAAAACCCCTGCGCCGTTTGTCATTTAACCATCCAGACTGGCAAAAAGACGGCAGGCCGCACCATGCGGACCCAAGCCGGACCGGACACTGAAAGGCAAAAAGATGTTCGCAGTCATCAAGACCGGCGGTAAGCAGTACCGCGTTTCCGCAAACGACCTGCTTCAGGTCGAGCGCGTCACCGGCGAGCCCGGTGAGATCATTCAGTTTGCAGACGTTCTGGCCGTTGGCGAGGGCGAGGACGTGACCATTGGCGCACCGCTCGTCGATGGCGCCAGCGTGGCCGCCGAAGTGGTCGAGCAGGGCCGCGGCAAGAAGGTCATCGCCTTCAAGAAGCGTCGCCGCCAGAATTCGCGCCGCAAGCGCGGCCATCGTCAGCTTCTCACCACCGTACGGATCTCCGAGATCCTGACCGGCGGCGCGAAGCCCTCGAAGAAGGCCGCTGCGAAGCCGGCTGCCAAGGCCGAGGAAAAGCCTGCCAAGAAGGAGGCTGCTCCCAAAAAGGCAGAGGCAAAGACGGAAGCGCCGGCAGCGGCCGCTCCGCTCTTCACCGCTCCGGCTGGCGAGCCCGACGATCTGACCAAGATCAAGGGCATCGGCCCGGTTGCCGCCGGCCAGCTCGCCGAGCAGGGCATCACCACCTATGCACAGGTGGCCGCCCTCACCGACGAGGACGTGGTGCGCATCGACGAGGCCATGCCGTTCAGCGCCGACCAGATCAAGGACTGGCGCGAGCAGGCCAAGGAACTGGCGAAATAATCATTCGCCAATGGGTTGAAATTCAGCGCCTGACAGCGCATTAGGAATGCAAGCGCTCTGATCGGGCGCAAAGGAGCAAGATTATGGCACACAAAAAAGCTGGTGGTTCGTCGCGCAACGGTCGCGATTCCGAGTCCAAACGCCTTGGTGTGAAGAAGTTCGGCGGCGAGAAGGTTATCGCCGGCAACATCATTATCCGTCAACGCGGCACGAAATGGCATCCCGGCGTCAATGTCGGCATGGGCAAGGATCATACGATTTTTGCGAAAGAGGCAGGTGCTGTCTCCTTTGCAAAGAAAGCCAATGGTCGAACCTACGTGTCCGTAAACCCAATTACGGAGGCAGCGGAGTAGCCGGTCCGCTTCACCAACACCGGCGACCCATCTCGGGGACCGGTGTCTGGACAGTCCGGAAATAGGTTCGAAAGGGGAGATGGGTCGCCATCTCCCCTTTCTTTTTGTCCGGAGGAACAAGCGATGGTTGCCGAAAGTGAAGACATCGAGAGTGAAAGTCCCAGAGTCGAGATAGATTGCCCGGTTCTCGTTACCGAGCGCCTCGTTCTGCGCATCCCGCGCGACGATGACGTGACCGAACTGGTGGAACTTGCCAACAACCGGCGCCTGGCCGAGATGCTTGGCCGCATGCCCAATCCCTACCGCGTGAACGACGCGCACAGTTTCCTGAGCCGCATTCGCGCCGGCGAGATCAATGGCTGCACCTATGCGGTCACGCTGTCCGAAACCGGTGCCTTCATCGGCTGCGCCGGCTTGGAGAACCGATCCAACGGCCTGGAGATTGGCTATTGGATTGGCGAACCCTATTGGGGCCGCGGATATGCCACCGAGGCGGCACACGCACTTGTCGACCTTGCCTTTCGTGCCACGGATATTGATCGGTTGAACGTGTCCTGCCGCGTCACCAACACGGCTTCGCGCCGCGTGATCCACAAATGCGGCTTCCAATATGCCGGTCAGGGCATGATGGATTCCGTTGTCGCCGGGAAGGTGGCTGTCGAGCGATACCAGCTCGATCGCAGCACCTGGGTGAGCCTCAGAAGCTGGGGCGCCTGAACCGAAAGGAGAACAGACGGGCCTGAAACCCCGTCTGCTCTCGCACTTCGACGAATGATGCTGTAGACGGTTCTGCGCAACGATACGGAAAGACGGTCAACACCATGAAGTTTCTCGATCAGGCCAAGGTCTATATCCGCTCCGGCGATGGCGGCGCGGGCTCCGTTTCGTTCCGACGCGAGAAATATATCGAGTTCGGCGGCCCCGATGGCGGGGATGGCGGGCGTGGCGGCGATGTCTGGGTCGAGGCAGTGCAGGGCCTGAACACGCTCATCGACTATCGCTATCAGCAGCATTTCAAGGCCAAAACCGGCGTGCACGGCATGGGCCGAAACCGCACCGGCGCCAAGGGCGAGGACGCGATCCTCAAAGTGCCGGTGGGCACGCAGATCTACGAGGAAGACAATGAGACGCTCATCTGCGACCTGACCGAAATTGGCCAGCGCTTCAAGCTGGCTAGCGGCGGCAATGGCGGTTTCGGCAACCAGCATTTCAAATCCTCCACCAATCAGGCCCCGCGCCGCGCCAATCCCGGCCTGCCCGGCCAAGAAGCGTGGATCTGGCTGCGCCTGAAGCTGATCGCCGATGCCGGGCTCGTCGGCCTGCCCAATGCCGGCAAGTCCACATTCCTCGCCACCGTCACTGCGGCCAAGCCCAAGATCGCCGACTATCCCTTCACCACGCTGCATCCCAATCTGGGCGTGGTCCGCATCGACGCACGCGAATTCGTGATGGCCGACATCCCCGGCCTCATCGAGGGCGCCCATGCGGGCGTGGGCATTGGCGACCGGTTCCTCGGCCATGTGGAACGCACCCGCGTTCTGCTCCATCTCGTCTCCGCGCGCGAGGAAGACCCGGCTGCCGTCTACAACACGATACGCGGTGAACTTGCCGCCTATGGCCATGGTCTCACCGACAAGGCAGAGATCGTCGCACTCAGCCAGGTGGACCTTCTGGACGACGACGCGCGGGCGGAAAAGCAGGCGGCCCTTGCGGAAGCCTGCGGAAGAAAACCCCTCCTCCTCTCCTCCGCCACCGGCGAGGGCGTGCAGGATGTGCTGCGCGCGCTGATGAAGATCATTGAGGACGCGCGCGCCGAAGAAGAAGACGCAGAAGCGGCTGACGACCGCTGGCAGAAATAGGCAAATCCCGCATGACCCGCCCCGCGCTCAGCAGCCACCGCCGCATCACGGTCAAGATCGGCTCTGCCCTTCTGGTGGACCGCAAGAAAGGTTTGAAACGCGAATGGCTTTCCGCGCTGGTCGATGACATTGCGGCACTCAATGCCGATGGCGTAGAGGTGCTGGTGGTCTCTTCCGGAGCCATCGCGCTTGGCCGCACAATCCTCGGAATTGAACGGCGCACGCTCAAGCTGGAGGAAAGCCAGGCCGCCGCCTCGGTCGGCCAGATCGCGCTCGCCGGCGCATGGGATGAAGAGCTGCGCAAGCGCGGGCTCAAATCCGGACAGATTTTGGTGACGCTCGGTGATACGGAAGAGCGCCGCCGCTATCTCAATGTGCGCGCCACGGTTTCCACGCTTCTCAAGATGGGCGTCGTTCCCGTCATCAACGAAAACGACACGGTCGCCACAAGCGAAATTCGCTATGGCGACAATGATCGCCTTGCCGCCCGCATCGCCACCATGCTCGGCGCAGACCTTCTGGTTCTGCTGTCCGATGTGGACGGGCTCTATACGGCCCCCCCCGCAAGCGACCCCGACGCGCGTTTCATCCCCGTGGTCGAGGCCATCACACCCGACATAGAGGCCATGGCCGGCGCTGCGGCATCGGAATTGTCGCGCGGCGGCATGCGCACCAAGCTCGATGCAGGCCGCATTGCCACGGCAGCAGGAACCGCGATGGTGATCGCCTCGGGCACGCGCCTCAATCCGCTTGCGGCAATCGACAATGGCGCACGCTCCACCCTCTTCAGGGCGAGCGACACACCCGTGCGCGCCTACAAGACCTGGATCGCCGGCCAGCTGGAGCCGGCAGGCACCATCACGGTAGATGCTGGCGCGGTTCTGGCGCTTGCGGCTGGAAACTCGCTCCTGCCGATTGGCGTCACCCATGTCTCGGGCAGTTTCGCCCGCGGCGACACGGTGGCCATCCACGGGCCCGACGGGCGCGAGGTGGCGCGCGGGCTGGTTGCCTACGACGCGGCCGATGCCGTAAGAATCGCCGGTCTGAAAAGCGGCGACATTGCCGATGTGCTTGGATACGAAGCGCGCGCTGCCATGGTGCATCGCGACGATCTGGTGACCGCGCCCCATGCGCGCCACCACCTGACGGAAAAGGCGGAGGGCTGAATGCTGACGGAAAGCAAGCAGGGTAGCGCGGACATTGCCGCGCTGATGAACGACCTCGGTACGCGCGCCCGCGCTGCCGCGAGCCCTCTGTCCATTGCCTCACCGGAAATCAAAAACGCCGCACTGGAAGCCATGGCCAAAGCGCTTACGCGCAATGAGGCGGCGATCCTCGAGGCCAACCGCGAAGACATGGCGCGCGGTGAAGAGGCCGGCCTGTCGCCCGCCCTGCTCGACCGACTGAAGCTCGATCCCGCGCGCATCGCCGGCATGGCCGAAGGCATTCGCGCCATCGCCGCGCTGAAAGATCCGGTCGGCGATGTGATCGCCGCTTGGGGGCGTCCGAACGGTCTTGAGATCGAGCGTGTGCGCACGCCGCTCGGCGTCATCGGTGTCATTTATGAAAGCCGCCCCAACGTGACCGCCGATGCAGGTGCGCTCTGCCTCAAGGCCGGCAATGCGGTCATCCTGCGCGGTGGGTCCGACTCCGCCCGTTCGTCCGCCGCCATCCATGCCTGCCTCGTCGAGGGGCTGGAAAAGGCGGGCCTGCCCGCCGATGCCATCCAGCGCGTGCCGGTCACCGACCGCGCCGCCGTTGGCGAAATGCTGAAAGGCCTTGGCGGCAATGTCGACGTGATCGTCCCACGCGGTGGACGCAGCCTCGTCGAGCGCGTGCAGAGCGATGCACGCGTCCCCGTCTTTTCGCATCTGGAAGGCATCTGCCATCTTTATCTCGACCGCTCGGCCGACACCGACATGGCGGTGTCCATCGCCGTCAATGCCAAGATGCGGCGGACCGGCATCTGTGGCGCCGCCGAAACCCTGCTCGTGGATCGGGAAGCAGCCGACCGGATTCTGCTTCCGGTTCTCTCCGCCCTGGAAGAAGCCGGCTGTGCCATTCGCGGCGATGAAGATGTCTGCGCTCGCTTCCCCTCGGCAACACCCGCGACCGAGGAAGACTGGGCTACGGAATATCTCGATGCAATCATCTCTGTGAAGCTGGTCGATGGCGTCGATGAGGCGATCCGCCATATCGGCGCATGGTCCTCGCACCACACCGAGGCAATCGTCGCGGAGGATGCAGAAGCCGTGGAGCGGTTCTTCAACGAGATCGATTCGGCCATTCTTCTGCACAATGCCTCCACCCAGTTCGCCGATGGCGGCGAATTCGGCATGGGCGCGGAGATCGGAATTGCCACCGGCAAGATGCATGCGCGTGGTCCGGTGGGCGTTGAACAGCTCACCTCGTTCAAATACCGCGTTCGCGGCTCCGGCCAGACACGACCGTGAGCCCGAACAACACGATGCACACGCCTGTTCCGCCCCCTTCCCTGCCGGCACGCTATCTGCGTATGCCCCATGTGGAGCCGGGCATGGCGGTGGGGCTTTTCGGGGGGTCGTTCAACCCTCCCCATGCGGGTCACGCGCTGGTGGCCGAGATCGCTATGCGGCGCCTGAGGCTCGATCAGCTCTGGTGGATCGTCACGCCGGGCAACCCGCTCAAGAGCCATCGCGAGCTTGCACCGCTTTCCGAACGGGTCGCACTTTCGGAGAAATGTACCAGCGATCCACGCGTAAAGGTGACAGCCTTCGAGGCCGGTCACCGGATTCGCTACACTGCAGACACGATCGATCTTGTTCAAACGCGCAATCGCGGTGTCGATTTTGTCTGGATCATGGGCGCCGACAGCCTGCGCGACTTTCACCGCTGGGAGCGCTGGCGCGACATCGTGCGCTCCATGCCCATCGCCGTGATCGACCGCCCCGGCGCGACGCTCGCCTTCCTGTCCTCCACCATGGCGAAGACTTTCGACCATGCCCGGATCGACGAGGATGACGCGCCGATTCTTGCGCGAAGCAACCCGCCGGCTTGGACATTCATCCACGGCCCACGCTCCTCGCTGTCCTCAACAGCCATCAGAAATGCGGCGAAAGAGGCCAGGTGATCGCTAAACTCCGTTCAAACATGTGAACGGCCATGTCTTGAAACTGTTAACAGACTCTGCCTATCTATTGGGTATCGTCGGCATAATCGCCGATGGTGAGCTTGTTCTTATTGGAAAGGAAAGACACTGAGAACAGCAATGACGAAGAAGGCTGACATGATGCCTTCGCCGGCCGAGGCCAGTCGGAATCTGGTTTCCCAGGCCGTTGAAACAGCCCTCGCGAGTCTGGAAGACTCCAAGGCGGAAAACATCATCTCCATCGACATTCAGGGCAAATCCCCGCTCGCCGATCACATGATCATTGCGTCGGGGCGTTCGCACCGCCATGTGGCGGCTGTGGCGGATCATCTGATCCGTGCGCTCAAGGAGGCCGGTCTTGGCAATGCCAAGGTCGAGGGTCTGAGCGGCGCCGACTGGGTGTTGATCGATACGGGCGACATTGTCGTTCACGTCTTCCGCCCTGAGGTTCGGGAGTTTTACAACATCGAAAAGATGTGGCAGGCCCCCGATCTGGAGGATGAAACGGTTCACTGAGCACCGTCTGCTGCAACGGCGTCTTTGAGCCACCTCCGCCCAGTGGGCAGAGAGGCTGGAATGCATATTGCCATTTGCGCCGTGGGCCGGATGAAGGCCGGCCCCGAGAGGGATTTGACGGACCGTTATCTGGAACGGTTCGCCAAAGGCGGCCCAGCTGTGGGCCTCGAGTTTTCCGGAGTCAGTGAGATCGTCGAGAGTCGCGGCAAGTCCGCTGAAGAGCGATGTCGCGAGGAAAGTCGCAAGATCGCACAGATGCGCCCGGAGGGATCAGCGCTCTTCCTGCTCGACGAACGCGGGAAGAATCTCACATCAAGGCAATTGAGCGAAGCCATCGCGGATCTGCGCGATCAGGGCCGCCGCAATCTCTCGATCGTCATCGGCGGACCAGACGGGCACGATGATGGACTGCGCCAGGCAGCCGACCGAACCATCGCCTTCGGAGCGCAGACATGGCCGCATCAGATCGTTCGCCTGATGCTTGCTGAACAACTTTACCGAACCTCGACCATCCTTTCGGGCCACCCCTATCACCGGGATTGAACCTCGCGCAGCCTCTGTTTTCACAGACGCGCATTGACGCCCGGCAAAATACAACCAAAAATTGCAGACGGTTACCACATGGTTGATGTTTCCTTAAGGAAACTTGGCCTATGCTCTCTCTGAACGACCTTCACTTCGCGTAGAACGGCAGACCAGGGATGAAGAATGCGCTCGCGCCGCGCCCATATCTCACCCGTCTCGGGACGGCCGCTGCTGCTATGGCTATCTTCTGCTCTCTGCCCGCCCCCGCCGCCGCACAGGACGGTATTCAGGTTCTCGAGACCCAGCACAACAAGAGCCAGGTCGAATTTGAGGACATCAATCGTGAGATTGCGCTGACGGAGAAGCGGCTGGCCGAGATCGCCTCGGAGATAGACGCCATCAAGGACGACAACGCCGCAATCACGGCAGCCCTCATCCAGGCCGCCAAAACGGAACGCAAGCTGAGCGAGGATATCGACACGATTTCGCTGCGGCTGAGCAAGCTGCGTCATGAAGAGAGCTACCTGCGCGAATCGCTCCAGTCGCGCCGCGGCGTTCTGGCCGAAGTGCTCGGTGCTCTTCAACGCATGGGGCTCAACCCGCCGCCGGCCATTCTCGTGCGCCCCGAAGACGCCTTGGCTTCGGTCCGCAGTGCCATTCTTCTTGGTGCGGTGGTGCCGGAGCTGCGTGCGGAAACGGAAATTCTGATTGGAGATCTGCGCGATCTTTCCCGTATCGTCACCTCGATCGAGGGCGAGCGCGACAAGCTTCAAAAAACCGTGATCGAACAGACTGAAGAGAAGAAGCGACTGGCCCTTTTGCTGGACGAGAAGAAGCGTTTGCAGCAGGAAGCCGAAAATCGCATGGCAGAAGAACAGCAACAGGCCGAGACGCTGGCGGCGCGCGCCACCAGCCTGCAAGAGCTGATCGGGTCGCTGGAAAACGAGATCGCCTCACTCCGCAAGGCCGAAGCCGACCGCGCAAGACGGCTCAATGAGCCGACTTCGCCCGAGAATCGCCTCGGTGCTGGCGCCTCCTTCGCCCAGCGGACCGGCGGAGTGGCTTTGCCCGTTAACGGTCAGTTCGTGGCCAGGTTCGGCGAAGACGACGACACCGGCGCGCCGTTGCAAGGCGACATTCTAAGAACACAATCCGGCGCAATCGTTACCGCACCCGCGGGGGCGACGGTACTGTACGCAGGACCGTTTCGTTCCTATGGTCAGCTATTGATACTCAATGCCGGCGACGGTTATCATATCGTGCTTGCCGGCTTGGATAAGGTAAGCGTGACGCTGGGGCAATCCGTTTTGGCGGGCGAACCAATCGGCATGATGGGGGAAGCTCGTCTGGCAAGCATCGCAGGCCCGGGGACTGAAGACCTTACTCCCGAGCTGTATGTCGAGTTCAGGAAGAACGGAAAACCGATCGATCCTAAACCCTGGTGGGCTCCGGGACACTCTGGAAGGACAGGAAATGAAACGTAACTTGTCGCTATTGTTTGCCGGCGCCCTGATGGGCGCAACTGCGGTTTCGCTGTTCCACGGTACGAGCGGTTTCTCGGCAAACGCCGCTGGTTCGGAAACCTACCGGCAACTTGCTATCTTCGGCGACATCTTCGAGCGCGTGCGCGCCCAGTATGTAACCCCGCCGGACGACAAGAAGCTGGTGGAGAGCGCCATCAACGGCATGCTCACTTCGCTCGATCCGCACTCGTCCTACCTGGATGCAGAAGCCGCAAAGGACATGCGGGTGCAGACCAAGGGCGAGTTTGGTGGCCTGGGTATCGAAGTGACCATGGACAATGAACTCGTAAAGGTCGTCTCCCCCATCGACGACACACCTGCCTCACGCGCTGGCGTCCTCGCAGGCGACCTGATCTCCGCCATCGACGGCGAAGAGGTGCGCGGCATGTCGCTCAACGACGCCGTGGACAAGATGCGTGGCCCGGTCAACACACCGATCGAACTCACCATCCTGCGCGAGGGTGCAGACAAGCCGATCGAGCTGACCATCGTGCGCGACATCATCAAGGTGAAAGCGGTCAAGTATCGTGTGGAGGAGGATGTCGGCTATCTGAAGATCACGTCCTTTACCGAAAAGACCTTCGACGACCTGATGAGCGCCATCGATACGATCAGCGAAGAAGTGCCCGACGACAAGTTGAAAGGCTATGTGCTCGATCTGCGCCTCAATCCGGGCGGTCTGCTCGATCAGGCGGTCAGCGTCTCCGATGCCTTGCTCGATCGCGGCGAAATTGTTTCGACACGCGGACGCGACGCCAACGACATTGCGCGCTTCGATTCGCGTCCCGGAGATGTGCTCAACGGCAAGCCTGTGATCGTTCTGATCAACGGCGGCTCTGCTAGCGCCTCCGAGATTGTCGCCGGCGCGCTGCAGGATCATCGCCGTGCCACGGTGCTCGGCACCCAGTCCTTCGGCAAGGGTTCAGTGCAGACCATCATCCCGCTCGGCGAGAACGGTGCGTTGCGCCTGACAACCGCCCTCTATTACACGCCGTCGGGAGAATCGATCCAGGGCAAGGGCATCACGCCCGACATCAAGGTCGATCAGCCATTGCCGGAAGAGTTACAGGGCCGCGATCTGCGCCGGGGCGAATCGGATCTCCGTGGGCACATCAAGGGTGAGGAGGAAAACGAGGAGGGCTCCGGCTCGATCGCCTACGTCCCGCCGGATGCCAAGGACGACGTCCAGCTCAAGGCGGCACTTGAATTGCTCCGTGGCGAAAAAACCGACCCTGCCTTTCCGCCAAACCCTGACAAAGCGGTCATGAATCAGTAAATATCGATCGACCATCGCCGGTTTCAACGAATCGGCGATGGCGCCCGGCAACACGATGTGCCGGGAATCTGAATACAAGAGCGGCAATCCTTCCATGAGGGAGGAGACCGGTCTGGATTTTTGGCCCTCGGCCATCGTAACGGGTGGGTATGATTTCGGGGAACAGAGACATTGACCGGCCGCTCGGCCGCGATGACCGGCCAAAAAAGCCGAAGCGCCATGGCTTCTTCACCAGCGAACGCATAGCGCTGAGCCTTGCCGCGATCGCCGTTCTTGGTGTTTCCACTGCCGTGTCGCTGCGCGACCGTCCTTTTCGTTCACCTGCCGCGATCGCCATCACGGAGCCGGTGGAACAGACAGTCGCCGAAACAACCACGCCTGAACCAGCGACAGATGCTCCGCAGCAGGGCGCTCCGAACGCTTCGATCACGCGGCTCGGCCCCAAAGAGCCCGATGAAAACGGGACGCCCGAAAACGGCGTGATCGTCATCCGCGATCCGTCGGCCGTGGGACAGCATCCAAGACTTGCGCATCTGCCCGACCGCGCTCTGATTGAGGAATCGGAGACGGGTCCCCTGCCCGTGCGTGATGCAGGCGGTCGTCGTCCATTCGATGTGTATGCCCGGGCATGGTCTGGTGCGCGCGGAGCGAGAATCGCCATCATCATCGGTGGTTTGGGCCTTTCCCAGACAACCACCCAGGAGGCGATAGAGACACTCCGTCCCGAAATCACTCTTGCCTTCGCTCCATCTGGCAACAGTCTGGGGCGCTGGATGCAGACAGCGCGCAAAGAAGGGCACGAGATTGTTCTTCAGGTTCCGATGGAACCCTTCGGCTATCCTTCGCCGAATCCCGGTCGGAACACGCTTACCGTCGATGCCTCACCGGCGGAGAATCTTACCCGGCTTCGCTGGGCGCTCTCAAGGATCACGAATTACACCGGCATCATGAATTACATGGGTGGGCGTTTCACCGCAGAAGCCGAGCCGATGGACGAGATCATGGCCGAGCTCGGCCAACGTGGCCTGATGTATGTCGACGACGGGACCTCCGCACGCAGCGTCGCTCAGGACCTTGCGCTCCAGGAAGGCGTGCCGTTTGCCGCATCGGATGTGCTGATCGACCCCACCGGAAACAACCGCCGACCAGACCGCGGTGAGATTCTCAAGAAACTCGATGAATTGGAGCGCATTTCCCGCGCACGTGGCTTCGCCATAGGCACCGGTTCGGCGTTCGATGAAACCATCGAGACCGTCGCCGAATGGGCCGCTGAGGTGTCCGCGCGCGGCATAGAACTTGTGCCCATCTCAGCGCTCGCCGCTGACCCCCAGCCCCGATAAGATTGGAAAGCCCGGCAATGGCCAGAAACACTATTTCTGCAGGTGACCTGCCCTATCGCCCATGCGTGGGCATCATGGTGCTGAACGACCGGGGCCTTGCCTGGGCGGGCCGGCGCATCGTGCAACCCGAAGCCCACGAGCTTTCCGGTGCGACCCAGCTTTGGCAGATGCCGCAAGGCGGTGTCGACAAGGGCGAAGACCCGCGCGACGCAGCTTATCGTGAGCTCTACGAGGAAACAGGCATGAAGTCGGTTTCGTTCCTCGCGGAAACGCCCGAATGGATCACTTATGATTTGCCCGAACATCTCATTGGTGTGGCATTGAAGGGCAAGTATCGTGGGCAGAAGCAGAAATGGTTCGCTCTCCGGTTCGAAGGACCGGAAACCGAGATTGCCATCAACCCGCCTCCTGGTGGCCATGAGGCTGAATTCGACATGTGGGCCTGGAAACCCATGACGGAACTGCCAGAGCTGATCGTGCCTTTCAAACGCAAGGTCTATGACAGCGTCGTCGACGCCTTCCGTCACCTTGCTGCTTGAAGTGGTCTCACCAAGGCAATGCGCCCGGACCACCGGGCCCGAAATCACCGTGCTCGCTCGGGTGCCAGCACCTCAATTCCCAACAGTCACTGTCTCCCCGCGCACCGGCTCTCCGCGTTCCTGCAAGACCCCATCGGCTTTATAGTTCCGGAACTGAGCCGGAAGCCCTTCGCCGGCTGTAAGGTTCGGCGTCGTCTGCAGGTGCATATGCAGATGCGGTTCCGACGTGTTTCCACTGTTGCCACAACGACCGATTTCCTGACCGCTTCGCACCCGCTCACCCGTCTCGACCGTCACCGAGCCACGGCGCAGATGTGCGAGGAAAACGAACTCGCCCTCCCCTAGGTCAAGCACCACATGATTGCCGGCCGGTCGGCGCGCATCCGTTTCACCGATTGCCTGGTCAGGCAGGTCATCCACGCTTGCAAACACCGTTCCGCCCGCCGGCGCGAGGATCGGGCGATCCCAGCAATGGTAGTCCGTAAGTCTGGCGCCACTCCCACCATGCGATTTCCCGTCTTTGTAAACCACGAAGTCGTAGGCAAAACGCTGGGCCGGGTTTTCGGCGTGGTAGTTTTCCTCGAGAGTGCGGCCGCCCCAGAAGACATGCCATTCACCGTCAAAGGGCAGACGAAGCTCGGCGCGGGTTTCGTACTCCAGATATTCAGACGCGGCTTCCTCGGGTACACGCCGCACATAAAACCCCTCAATTCTGTCGTCCGGGCCGAAACTCCACTGCCAAACGACCTCCGCCCCGCTCGCGTGGGTGGCATGACGGCGATAGGTCCGGACCGCGCCATGACGCTCCGTCTGCTCATCGAGCATTTCCGTCTGCGGGCCGAATGTCAGCCTCACCGACGCCTGAAAGCCTGTGAGTTGATCAAGGCTACCGAGCGCAGCCTGCATCTCCTCCGACATCCGCGACCAGACGTCGCCCGCAGAACCTGTTTGAAAAATCGTGGTAAAATGCCGGCCAAGCCGCAGCGTCTCGAAATCCGGTTCCTGAGCGCACACTCCGCTACCGGCCGCAACCACCGCGAGACCAGATAACAGGCCAGTTAACTTGCGCAATATCATCGAAATCGCTCCAGATCACAATCCGCGCCAGAATACGTCAGCAATCTCACGTCGATGGACCATGATCAAACAAAAAAGCCGGGCGCTAAGCCCGGCTTTTTGAGGAAACTGTGGTTGATCAGGCCGGCAGGATAGCGCCTTCCAGCGTCGTCAGCTGATGCAGGAATTCCTCGGCGCGCATGCGCGACTCGTGATCCTTGGCGTCCTCGATATCTTCGCGGGCATCCTGGATGCGGCGCGTCAGATCTACGCGATTGATATCGTCCACATGCACGGCCGATTCCGCAAGAACCGTGCAGCTGTCGGGAAGAATGTCGGCGAAGCCGCCAAACACAACGTAGCGCTCCGTCTTGCCTTCGGCAGAAACGGCCACCACACCCGGCTTGATGCTGGTCATGGTCGGCGCGTGAGTCGCCATGACGGTCAGTTCACCCTCGGTGCCGGGAATGACAACCGATTCGACGTCCTGCGAAACCAGGAGCCGCTCGGGCGAGACCAGATCGAATTTGAAGGATTGAGCCATCGTGTCCTACCGGATTGGGCATGAGGACGGAAGGCCCCGGAGGAGCCTTCCGATCATTGCGTGAATCAGGCTGCTTCCGCTGCCAGCTTCTGGGCTTTCTCGACGGCATCCTCGATGGTGCCGACCATGTAGAATGCCGCCTCCGGCAGGTGATCGTATTCACCATTGCAGAGGCCCGTGAACGAACGGATCGTGTCTTCGAGATCGACGAAGAGGCCCGGCGCGCCGGTGAAGACCTCGGCCACGTGGAACGGCTGCGAGAGGAAGCGCTCGATCTTGCGTGCGCGGGCAACCGTGAGCTTGTCCTCTTCGGAAAGCTCGTCCATGCCCAGAATGGCGATGATGTCCTGAAGCGACTTGTAGCGCTGAAGGATTTCCTGCACCTGGCGGGCCACCCGATAGTGCTCTTCACCAACGATCATCGGGTCAAGCATGCGCGAGGTGGAGTCGAGCGGATCCACGGCCGGGTAAATACCTTTTTCCGCGATCGAGCGGTTCAGCGTGGTCGTTGCGTCCAGGTGGGCGAACGAGGTTGCCGGTGCCGGATCGGTCAGGTCGTCGGCGGGCACGTAAATGGCCTGCACCGAGGTGATCGAGCCCTTGGTCGTGGTGGTGATGCGCTCCTGCAGGGCGCCCATGTCGGTCGCCAGCGTTGGTTGATAGCCCACGGCCGAAGGAATACGGCCGAGAAGCGCCGACACCTCGGAACCTGCCTGTGTGAAGCGGAAGATGTTGTCGACGAAGAACAGAACGTCCTGGCCCTGGTCGCGGAAGTGCTCGGCGACCGTAAGGCCGGTCAGGGCAACACGGGCACGCGCACCGGGCGGCTCGTTCATCTGGCCGAACACGAGAGCGCATTTGGAGCCTTCGGTCGAGCCGTTGTTCTTGGCCGGATCCTGGTTCACGCCGGATTCGATCATCTCGTGATAGAGATCGTTGCCCTCACGGGTACGCTCACCGACGCCGGCGAAGACGGAGTAACCACCATGCGCCTTGGCGACGTTGTTGATCAGCTCCTGAATGAGAACGGTCTTGCCCACACCGGCGCCGCCGAACAGGCCAATCTTGCCGCCCTTGGCATAGGGAGCCAGAAGGTCAACGACCTTGATGCCCGTAATGAGGATCTCGGCTTCAGTGGACTGGTCCACATAGTCGGGAGCCGGCTGGTGGATGGCGCGATTGCCTTCGCCTTTGACCGGGCCGGCTTCGTCAATGGCTTCGCCAACCACGTTCATGATGCGGCCAAGCGTTGCTTCACCGACCGGAACGGTGATCGGGCTGCCCGCGTCGCGAACTTCCATGCCGCGAACCAGACCCTCGGTGGAGTCCATGGCGATGCAGCGAACCGTGTTCTCACCCAGATGCTGCGCCACTTCGAGCACAAGGCGGTTGCCTTGGTTCTCGGTCTCCAGCGCGTTCAGGATCGCCGGCAGGTGATCCTCGAACTGCACGTCGACAACCGCGCCGATAACCTGACGGATCGTGCCGACTGCGCCGGTTGCCTTCTTTGCAGTGCTGCGGGTCGATGCTGCGCGGGTGGAAGCCGTCTTGCGTGCCGGAGCCGCCTTCTTTGCGGCAGTCGCGGACGCCGTCTTCGGGGTCGCTGCTTTGGCCATGTTCGTTTAACCTCTTCGGTCCGTTAGAGCGCTTCCGCGCCCGAAATGATTTCGATCAGTTCCTTGGTGATCTGCGCCTGGCGCTGACGGTTGTAGGTGATCGACAGCTTGTCGATCATCTCACCTGCGTTGCGCGTCGCGCTGTCCATGGCGGTCATCTTGGCGCCCATCTCACCGGCTGTGTTCTCAAGAAGCGCCCGGAAGATCTGCACCGAAATGTTGCGCGGGATCAGATCGGCAAGAATGGAAGGTGCATCCGGCTCGTATTCGTAAACCGCATCCGATCCCTCACCGGCCTCATCTGCTGGAACCGCGGCAGGAATGATCTGCTGCGCGGTCGGCACCTGAGACATCACCGAGTGGAATTCGGAGTAGAACAGCGTGCAGATATCGAACTCGCCCTTCTCGAACAGGCCGATCACCTGACGGGCGATCTCATGCGCGTTCTCGAAGCCGATCTTCTTCACCTCGCGCAAATCCACGCGATCGATGATCAGGTCGCCATGGTCACGACGCAGAATGTCATAACCCTTCTTGCCGACGCAGAGCACCTTCACCGTCTTGCCGTCCCGCAGAAGCGCACGGATATGCTCGCGCGCCTTCTTGGCGATCTGGCTGTTGAAGCCGCCGCAAAGACCACGTTCGGCCGTCGCGACGACAAGCAGATGCACGTCATCCTTGCCGGTGCCGGCCATCAGCGGCGGCGCGTCGGTGCCTGACACGGCGCCGGCGATGTTGGCGAGCACGGTTCCCATGCGTTCGGCATAGGGCCGCGCAGCCTCGGCCGCCTCCTGGGCGCGCTTCAATTTCGCCGCGGCGACCATCTGCATCGCCTTGGTGATTTTCTGCGTCGCCTTGACCGAGGCGATCCGGTTGCGAAGTTCCTTGAGGGAAGCCATGCTCGCTCAGCCTCAGGCGAAGTTCTTGGCGAATGCGTCGATCTGTGCCTTGAGCTTCTCACGCAGATCGTCGGAAAGCGCCTTTTCCTTGCGGATCGCTTCCAGCACTTCCTTGCCGTCCGCACGCATGTGCGAAAGCAGGCCCTGCTCGAAACGGGTGACGTCGCCAAGCGGCAGCTTGTCGAGATAGCCGTTCACACCGGCAAAGATCACGGCAACCTGCTCTTCCGTCTTCAGCGGCGAGAACTGCGGCTGCTTCAGAAGTTCGGTCAGGCGTGCACCGCGATTGAGCAGGCGCTGGGTGGAGGCGTCGAGATCAGAACCGAACTGCGCGAATGCAGCCATTTCACGGTACTGGGCGAGCTCACCCTTGATGGAGCCGGCAACCTGCTTCATGGCCTTGATCTGAGCTGCGGAGCCGACACGCGACACCGACAGACCGACGTTCACGGCCGGGCGGATACCCTGGAAGAACAGGTTGGTCTCGAGGAAGATCTGACCGTCGGTGATCGAAATCACGTTGGTCGGAATGTAGGCCGACACGTCGTTCGCCTGCGTCTCGATGACCGGCAGAGCGGTGAGCGAGCCGGAGCCCTGCTCGTCGTTCATCTTCGCCGCGCGCTCGAGCAGACGGGAGTGCAGGTAGAAAACGTCACCCGGGTAAGCTTCACGGCCCGGCGGGCGGCGCAGCAGGAGCGACATCTGACGATAGGCGACGGCCTGCTTGGACAGATCGTCATAGGCGATCACGGCATGCTTGCCGTTGTCGCGGAAGTATTCGCCCATGGCGCAGCCGGCGAACGGAGCCAGGAACTGCATCGGAGCGGCGTCGGAAGCGGTCGCGGCAACGACGATCGAGTATTCGAGAGCGCCGCGCTCTTCCAGAACCTTCACGAGCTGTGCAACCGTGGAGCGCTTCTGGCCAACGGCGACATAGACGCAGTAGAGCTTCTGGCTCTCGTCGTCACCGTCGTTGAGCGGCTTCTGGTTGAGGAAGGTGTCGAGAACGATGGCGGTCTTGCCGGTCTGGCGATCGCCAATGATCAGCTCGCGCTGGCCACGACCGATCGGGATCAGCGCGTCAACGGACTTCAGGCCGGTCGACATCGGCTCGTGAACCGATTTACGCGGGATGATGCCCGGCGCCTTGACGTCGACGCGCGCGCGCTTCTTGGTCTTGATCGGGCCCTTGCCGTCGATCGGGTTGCCGAGCGCGTCAACGACGCGACCAAGCAGTTCCGGACCGACCGGAACGTCCACGATGGCGCCCGTGCGCTTCACCGTGTCGCCTTCTTTAATGTCGCGGTCGCTACCGAAAATAACGACGCCGACATTGTCGACTTCCAGGTTCAGCGCCATACCGCGAATGCCGCCGGGGAATTCCACCATCTCACCGGCCTGGACATTGTCCAGACCATAGACGCGGGCAATGCCGTCGCCCACGGAGAGCACCTGGCCAACTTCTGAAACTTCGGCTTCCTTGCCGAAGTTCTTAATCTGATCCTTCAGAATTGCGGAAATTTCCGCCGCACGGATGTCCATCAGCCGACCTCTTTCAGTGCAAGCTTGAGCGAATTGAGTTTGGTTTTGAGCGATGTGTCGATCTGGCGCGAGCCCATCTTGACCACCAGCCCGCCGAGAATGGAGGGATCAACGGTTACGTTGATTGAAACGTCCTTGCCAGCCACCGATTTGAGTGCGGCCTTCAGTTCCTTCTCCTGCGTCGCGTTGAGTGCGTGTGCCGCGGTCACGTCCGCCGAGGTCTCGCCGCGGTCTTCAGCCGCGATCTGGCGGAAGGCACGGATCATCTGCGGAACGGCGAACAAGCGCCGGTTCTTCGCCACGACACGCAGGAAATTGCCGACCAGACCAGTGATCTTGGCCTTTTCAAGAACGGCGCCGACAGCCTTCAACTGATCGTCAGCGGAAAACACCGGGCTTTCGACCAGGCGCTGAAGATCCGTGCTGCCTTCGAGCAGCTTCTCGAAACGGCCGAGATCAGCCTCGACTGTGGAAATTGCCTTGGCTTCCTTCGCCAGTTCGAAAAGCGAACCAGCGTAGCGCCCTGCCATTCCGGAAATCATGGAGCCAGATTGTGCCACGGGATGGTCATCTCTCACGCCTAGAAGGCCAAAAGATTTTGTGCTGGAGCGCCGAGCTCGGGCTAAATCTCTGACCTGATTGAATTTTTCCCCTCGCAGAAAGACACGGGAAATGCCCTTCCGCTGAAAGCCGATTGCCGTCTAGCACAGGCTTCCGAGAGTCGCAACACGCATAGGCACAAGCAAACCGGCTGCATTGTCGCAGTTTCGACGCATTTTTGGACCGTCAGGCGACGAATCCCATGACGAAGGCCAGCGGCAACACCGCCAGAACCAGCGACAGGAGCAAAAACAGCCAGCTATAAAGCGCCTTCGCTCCGTCCGAGAGCATCGAGATCAGGCAACCGAATGCCGATACCGCCCAGGCCGCTCCAAGCGCCAGATAGATGAAGGGCTGCGCCAGCATCATCGCCGCCAGTCCGAAGCCTATATAGAACCCGCCAATGATGGCGCGCGGCACCACCAGCATTTCCGTACGCTCTGTAGCCGGTTGCAGGCGGAAAAGTTTCAGTGCCAGCCTGGGCATGAACATGACGAACAGTCCGATAAAGATCGTCAACGCCGCCGCCGACCACGCCAGCCATTCGCCCTGGGTTACCGGCCATGGAAAGGAGAACTGCATCTGAAACCCCCGTTTGCGGTTTGCGGCCCAAAAGGGCCAATTTCAAGCTTCGGCTCTCTTATCCTGTTTCAACCCCCGGACGGCATAGTGCGCCAGCCACACTTCACAGAAAACTCTGCGGGTCGACGTCCACCTGCACCCGCACCGAGCCGCGCGGCTTCGGCCCCGCCTTGATCATGTCGCGCAGAAATCCCTGAATGTCCGCTCGGCGCGCGCCATGCACCAGAAGCCGAAACCGGTGCCGCCCGGCGACCAGCGCCAGCGGCGCCTCTGCCGGACCGAGCACGTCCACCTCATCGGCGCGGGGTGCTGCCTGTCGCAGGGCCCGCGCATGGCTTTCGGCCTCCTGGCGCGTGGCAGCACTCACGATGATACCGGCCAGACGACCGAAGGGGGGAAGCCCCGCCCGTTCGCGTTCACCCGTCTCGCGCTCATAAAACGCTTCGGCATCACCCGTCACGATCGCTCGCATCACCGGGTGCTCGGGCTGATAGGTCTGAAGGAGACCGAGACTCTTGCGTCCGGTGCGCCCGGCACGCCCGGTCACCTGCGCCAGAAGCTGAAAGGTGCGTTCGGCTGCGCGCGGGTCGCCATTGGCGAGGCCAAGGTCCGCATCGATCACACCCACCAGCGTCATACCGGGAAAATTATGCCCCTTGGCCACAAGCTGCGTGCCGATGATGATGTCGGCTTCACCTTTCGCAATGGCTTCCAGTTCCAGCCGCAACCGCTTCACGCCCCCCATCATGTCGGAGGAGAGCATGATCGTGCGCGCATCGGGGAAAAGCTGGTCCACCTCTTCGGTAATGCGCTCCACACCGGGCCCGCAGGCCACCAGATGATCGAGCGTGCCGCATTCGGGGCAGGCTTCCGGCCGTGGCTCATTGTAGCCGCAGTGATGGCACACAAGCTGGCGGCGAAAACGGTGCTCAACCAGCCAGCTCGAACAATCCGGACACTGGAAGCGATGCCCGCACACCCGGCACAGCGTCAGCGGTGCATAGCCGCGCCGGTTGAGAAACAGAAGCGATTGCTCGCCCCGTGCCAGCGTCTTCTTCATCTCCTCGATCAGCACCGGGGAGAGAAAGCCGCCGCGCTCTGGCGCCGCCTTGCGCATGTCGATCGTGGCCAGATCCGGCAGCGCCGCATCGGCAAAGCGCGAGGACAGCACGATCCGCTCATAGCGCCCCTGATTGGCATTGACCCGGCTTTCGAGCGATGGCGTTGCAGACGCAAGCACCACCGGAAATCCGCCAATGTGTCCACGCACCACGCCCATGTCGCGCGCATTGTAGAAGACCCGGTCTTCCTGCTTGTAGGCGGGGTCGTGTTCCTCATCGATGACGATCAGGCCAAGCTCGCGAAAGGGCAGGAAAAGCGCCGAGCGCGCACCAGCCACCACACGCAATTGCCCCTCCGCCACCTGCCGCCACACCCGCTCGCGCTTTTTCGGCGCAAGGTCGGAGTGCCATTCGGCGGGCTTCGCACCGAACCGGTCGTGAAAGCGTTCGAGGAATGCCTGCGTCAGCGCAATTTCGGGGATCAGGATCAGCACCTGCTTGCCGCGCTCCAGCGCCGCCGCCACCGCTTCGAAATAGACTTCCGTCTTGCCCGAGCCCGTCACACCGTCGAGCAGCGTTACGCTGAAAGCATCGGTGCCGGCCTTTTCGCGCAGGCGTTGGGCCGCTTCGGCCTGCCCGTCGGTCAGCGTCGCGCGTCCGAATGTCGGATCAGGCGCGGCCACAAGAGGACGCGGCGGGATCGAGACCGTCTCGAACACGCCCTGCGAACGCAGCCCCTCGATCACGCTGGATGAGACGCCGGATGCATGGGCAAGCCCGGCTTTTGTCCAGGCCTGGCCGTCGGCGGCCATTTCCAGAACACGCTCGCGCGCTGCCGTCATCCGGTCAGGCCCCGCCCCCTCCACCAGCCGCAGCCCTTCCGTCGGCGACTCGGGATCGAACGCCGCCGGCGCACGCAACAGCATCCGCGCCACCATGCCCGGCGGCGAAAGCGTGTAGCTTGCCACCCAGTCGACGAAACGACGCATCTCTTCGGGAATCGGAGGGCAGTCGAAAACTTCGGCAATCGCCCGAAGCCTATTCGCCGCCACCGCCTCGCCCGGCCCGTCCCAGACAATCCCCGCCACCTCGCGCGGGCCCAGCGGCACGCGCACGATCGAGCCCGGCTCCACGCGCAGGCCCTCGGGCACCGCGTAGGAGTAGGGTCGCTCGGCCGGCATTGGCACCATGACCGGCACGACGGAACTCATTGGCGAATCTTTTGTCATCGGGCGTGACCTTGCCCTGTTCTTGCATTAGAGCAAAGACCGAACATATGGAGGATGTAACCCCATCCTCTCAATCCCCGCCTTCGGACTGCCTAAGGAGTTTGCCATGAAGTTCTTCGTCGATACCGCCGACGTCAATGAAATCCGCGAGTTGAGCGATACCGGTCTGCTCGATGGTGTCACCACGAACCCGTCGCTGATCATGAAGTCCGGCCGCGACATCATGGAAGTGACCAAGGAAATCTGCGACATCGTCGAGGGCCCGGTTTCCGCGGAAGTTACCGCGACCGACTTCGATGGCATGATGAAAGAGGCAGAAGTTCTTTCCAAGATCGCGGACAACATCTGCATCAAGGTGCCGCTCACCATGGACGGTCTGCGTGCGTGCAAGGCGATCACCTCTTCGGGCCGTCTCGTCAACGTCACCCTCTGCTTCTCGGCCAATCAGGCGCTGCTCGCTGCCAAGGCCGGCGCGACCTTCATCTCGCCCTTCATCGGCCGTCTCGACGACATGGGCATCGATGGCATGGACCTGATCGCCGAAATCCGCACCATCTACGACAATTACGATTTCGGCACCGAGATCCTCGCAGCCTCCATCCGCACCGTGAACCACGTGAAACAGGCCGCCCTGATCGGCTCCGACGTGGCAACCGTGCCGCCGTCCGTTTTGAAGGCGCTGGTCAAGCATCCGCTCACCGACAAGGGCCTGGAAGCATTCCTCGCCGACTGGGCCAAGACCGGCCAGAAGATCGGCTGAGGCTCTTCGCGCTCGAAACATCGGTGCAGAAAGAACACCAGCATCGAAACCCTTCTCCCCGCCCATGGGGAGAAGGTCAGAATGAGGGGCAAAGCGCCAGCATTAACGGCAGGCGCGCCACTCTTCTCCGAAAAATGATATTACCGTCGCACGCCAATCGGCACGCTCGCCGCAAATCCTAAAAGGTCGCGTCCGGGTCTTCGCGCAGCCGATCCACCGTGTGTTCCTGAAGACGCGCTGCCACGTCCGCCGGCTCACCCTCGCCCAGCGCTTCGGGTGCGATGGGCTTGCCGATCACCATGTTGATCGCGCGCCCCTTCTTGTTCAGAAGCTCGTGAAAAAGCGTCATGTCACGCAACTCGTTCGAATAACGCGACAGAAGGTAGAAGAGCCCCGAATTGCGCGCCGTCATGTTCATGGGAATGACCGGCACCTGATAGCGCCGCGCCAATGCGACAATGGAGGGCTGCCAGGGGCGTTCCGTCAGCTTGTCCTTGTTCCAGAAAGCGATTCGCCCCGAGGGAAATAGGACGATGGCCTTTTCGGCATTGAACGCCTTGGCGGTCATTTCCAGTGTATCGCGGCTCTTGGCATGGGATTTTTCACCCGCCCGCCATTCCACCGGAATGATGAGGTCGCGGAAGCGCGTGTTGACACGCAGCGCATCCCGATTGGCAAAAAATGCCATATCCGGGCGAACAGTCTTCATCATGTCGTAGACGGCAATACCGTCGGCAATGCCCGTCGGATGATTCGGTGCAAGAATGAAACCACCCTTGGCCGGAATATTCTCCAGCCCACTCGCCGAGATTTCCAGCGAAAGAAGCCGACTGATATAGGCGAAAGCCTCCCAGCCAGACAGTTCGGCCACCTCGTCGGCCATGACCACGGCCTGCCGATAATGCAGGAAGCGGTAGAGAAAAGGCTGCGCCAGCGGCCACAGCATGTTCTGCGAAAGATGCGTGGTGCGTTCGGCAATCAGCTGATCAACGACATGAGGGGTTTCGGGAGCGTAGACATCGCGGCCCAGGACCCGGCTGCCGAGAACTGCAGCCACCGATGTCAGCGTCGTGTTCAAAGCCATGGACGAACTGCTCCCTGAAGCATTTCGGTTTTGGTCATGACCGTCATCCCGCTCCTTCGTCTTGCCGGAAGATGACCTTCCACGAAAATAGGGCAACATTCAGAGATCACGCCTCACAGGCTGTTTCACCGAATACTGTGACGACGCAATGACACGAATGCAAGATTACAGCGTCCATTTGCAACGAAATCACAAGCTTGAAAGCCCACGGTTATGAACCGTTACCAGACCGTGCGAGATCCTGTCCCAACGCCAGGCGCAATTGTTCGGCAAGTTCACGGGCGGCGCGGTTCTCGGCATCGCGCTCGGCACGTAGCGACGCGAACTCCTGCCGCGGCACGTCATAGGCCGACGAGATCTGCCGCTGCCCATTAGCGACCACCTGTCCGGTGCCGCTGTCCTTGAGCGTGTAGCGTGCCGTCATGGTCAGAAGGCTGGAGGTCGGTTCATTGTCGGTGCGCACCTGAACGCGCGCCGCTGCAGAGCTTGTCCGCGTGACCGCCAGATCAAGCGTATAGCGCGCGCTCGCGGGTTGCCCGGCACCACCATTTAGAAGGAAGATCAAGTGGTTTCGCACCTCCTGAGCATATCGCGTGTCAACCGGTGCAATCGCGATGGAGGACAGGGCCGGCGAGGAGGCGAGGCCTCCAGGCGTCACATCCGGCGTCGCCATCAGGGGGCGTACGGTGCAGCCAGAGGCCACAGCCAATGAGAGAGCCAGACCGGCCAGAAGCGAAACGCGAAACGTCGGGTTCAAGCTTTCCCCCTGTTTTCCAAACAGCATCAATCGACGCCCCACCACATCATGCAACGATATTGACGATCCGCTGCGGGACGACGATCACCTTACGTGGCTGCGAGCCGTTCAGCGCCTTCTGGACGAAGTCGAGCTGAAGCACCGCATCTTCGACGGCAGATTGATCTGCGTCGCGCGCAATTGTCAAATCACCACGCTTCTTTCCGTTGATCTGAACGGGCAGAACGATTTCATTGTCCACCACAAGTGCGGGATCGAAGGTCGGCCAGGCGCTGGCTGCAACCAACCCCTCTCCACCGATCTCGGCCCAGCATTCTTCGGCCAGATGTGGCATGAAGGGAGCAACCAGATGAATGAGAATTTCCACCGCTTCGCGCGCAGTGGCCTTCGCAACATCATCCGCGCCCGTCAGCGCCGATAGCGGCTCCTGCAGGTCGTTGACGAGTTGATGGACGCGCGCGATGGCGCGGTTGAACGCCAGCTTTTCAATGTCCTCGCCCACGGCCTTCAAAGCCTTATGCGCCGCTTTTGAGGCCGCAACCGCCGCACCCTCATGTGCAGGCTTGGGTGTCACACCCCGCACATGGTCGGCAGCTTCGGAAACCAGACGCCACACACGCTGCACAAAGCGATGCGCGCCGGTCGCGCCATCATCCGTCCATTCCACATCGCGCTCGGGCGGGGAATCGGACAGCATGAACCAGCGTGCGGTATCCGCGCCGAAGGACTCGATGATGTCCTCTGGGCTCACCGTGTTCTTCTTCGACTTCGACATCTTTTCGAGCGAGCCGATGGATGCGGGCCCGCCCGTAGCGATTTCCACAGCCTTGCGGCCATCGCCGGAGCCGGTGATCTCCACCTCATTCGGCGCCAGCCAGCGGCCATCTTCGGCACGATAGGTCTCGTGCACCACCATGCCTTGCGTGAAGAGGCCTTTGAAGGGCTCGGCCACGTCGAGATGGCCAGTCGCGCTCATAGCGCGGGCAAAGAAGCGCGAATAGAGCAGGTGCAGGATCGCATGCTCGATGCCGCCGATATACTGGTCGACAGGCAGCCATTCATTTGCGGCCTTCGGATCGGTCGGGTCATTCTCCCACGGCGCGGTGAAACGCGCGAAATACCAGGACGAATCGACAAACGTGTCCATCGTGTCCGTCTCGCGCCGCGCATCCCCACCGCATTTCGGGCACTTCACATGCTTCCAGGTCGGATGCCTGTCCAGCGGATTGCCGGGACGGTCGAACTCGATATCGTCGGGCAGCTTGACCGGCATGTCGGCTTTCGGCACCGGTACGACACCGCAATCGTCGCAGTGGATCATCGGGATCGGGCAGCCCCAGTAGCGCTGGCGCGAAACGCCCCAGTCGCGCAGGCGGAAATTCACCTTGCGCTCGCCCATCGGGCGGCCATTGATCGTCTCCGAGGAAAGGCGCTTTGCCACCTCCTCGAACGCCGCCTTCGGCTTCATGCCGTCGAGGAAGCGCGAATTGATCATCACGCCGTCATCCGTATAGGCCTCTTCCGTGATCTGGAAGGTCGCGGCATCCGCGCCCTCCGGCATCACCACCGGCGTCACCGGCAGGCCGTATTTGTTGGCGAAGTCCAGGTCGCGCTGGTCACCCGAGGGGCAGCCGAAGATCGCGCCCGTGCCGTAGTCCATCAGCACGAAATTGGCCACATAGACCGGCAGGGTCCATTCCGGATCGAAGGGATGACGCACGCGCACACCGGTATCGAAGCCCTTCTTCTCCGCCGTCTCCAGCGCCGCCGCGGATGTGCCCATGCGACGGCATTCTTCGCAGAACGCGGCAAGCTGCGCATTCTCGGCAGCCAGCTTCTTCGCCAGCGGATGATCGGCGGCAATCGCCATGAAGGATGCGCCAAACAGCGTGTCGGGCCGGGTCGTGTAGACCTCCAGCTCGGTTTCGCCCTCAGGCGCCGTGTCTGCCGCCAGCGCCCAGCGGATCAGCATGCCTTCCGAACGGCCGATCCAGTTGCGCTGCATAAGGCGCACCTTCTCCGGCCACTGGTCGAGATCGTCGATGGCGTCGACCAGGTCCTGCGCATAGTCGGTGATCTTGAAGAACCACTGCGCCAGCTCACGCTGTTCCACTTCCGCGCCGGAACGCCAGCCGCGACCGTCGATCACCTGCTCATTGGCAAGCACGGTCTGGTCCACCGGGTCCCAGTTGACCTTGGAGGTCTTGCGCGTCACCAGCCCCTTCTCGAAGAAGTCGACAAAAAGCATCTGCTGGCGGTGGTAATAGTCCACGTCGCAGGTCGCGAACTCACGGCTCCAGTCGAGCGACAGTCCGAAGGTCTTCAGCTGATCGCGCATTACCGCGATGTTCTGATAGGTCCACTCCTTGGGATGCACCTTGTTCTGCATCGCCGCGTTTTCCGCCGGCATGCCGAACGCGTCCCAGCCCATCGGGTGCAGAACATTGTAGCCCTTGGCGCGCTTGTAGCGCGCGACCACGTCGCCCATCGTGTAATTGCGCGTGTGGCCGATGTGAATGCGCCCGGATGGATAGGGAAACATCTCGAGCACATAGTATTTTGGCCGCCCGTCATCATTGCTGGCTTCGAACAGCTTTGCCTCGTCCCAGGCTTTCTGCCAGCGGGGTTCTGCGACACGGGGATTGTAACGTTCGGTTGCCATGGCCGGATTTTCACAAGATAAGAAGCGGAAATGATGTTGGCGGACCTTCACCATGGTTTCGCCGAAGCGTCAACTCCAAGAGGCTTTTTTGGAAGAGGGATCAGCGAACCGATGAGCCACGCCGTCGAGAATCTGCAGGATGTCAAAGCGAAGATCGCAGCCGCGGAGAAGGCCGCCCGCCGGTCCGGCGAAAGTGTCACGCTGGTCGCCGTTTCCAAGACGTTCGATGCAGATCAGATCCGCCCGGTCATCGAGGCCGGTCAGCGTGTGTTCGGCGAAAACCGCGTCCAGGAAGCCCAGGGCAAATGGCCCGCGCTGAAAGAAGCGCATTCAGATATCGAACTGCGCCTCATCGGCCCGCTCCAGTCCAACAAGGCCGCCGATGCCGTTGCCCTTTTCGACGTGATCGAGAGCATCGACCGCGAAAAAATCGCCCGTGCGCTTTCAGCCGAGATGAAAAAGCAGGACCGGCGCCCGCGTCTTTATGTCCAGGTCAACACCGGCCTCGAAGAACAGAAAGCCGGCATCGATCCGCGCCAGGCCGTCACCTTCGTCAAACATTGCCGCGAGGAATACGGCCTCGCCATCGAAGGGCTGATGTGCATCCCCCCGCTTGATGAAAACCCTGGCCCGCATTTCGCACTGCTGAAGAAACTCGCCACCGAGGCAGGCCTCGAGAAATGCTCCATGGGCATGTCCAGCGACTTCGAGAAAGCGATCGCCTTCGGTGCCACCAGCGTGCGCGTCGGATCGGCTATCTTCGGCGCGCGCTGAAATATCAGGCGCCTGCCGCCGACCGGCCCGTCCCACGCACCACGATCACCAGAAAAAGCAGCGCGGAAAGCAGGATAAGCACCGATCCCGCTTTCGCCAGCCCCTCGCCTGTTCCCGAAATCGCGAAAACGATGCCCGGAACGATGACAATCACCCCAAGCTGCGCGATCAGCACCTGCAGCTTGGCAAGCCGGCTCGCTGCCGCCTCCGGCACCAGCGTGTAGAACGCGCCATAAAGCGCTATCGTCACCCAACCCAGGAGGTTCAGATGCCCATGCGCCGGGGAGAGGGTGTGATCACCCGACGCCGACATGTAAATTCCGAAAACCATTTCAAGAACCGCATAAAGCGGAGCCGTAATCCAGCAAACTCTCGCAAGCCCGTTCATTGCTGCCCCTTCCGCCACGACACGCGGCAACCGAACTCACAGCGAACCCGGTTCCGCCGCAACCTGTTTGGGCAAACAATCTACATCACCGCAGAAGGAGTAGGAATATAGGCACAAAGATGAGCGCCGCTTAGCCTATCTGCACCTTCTCTGCGAGAAAATCGAGAAAGGCGCGCACACGCGCCGGCAAAAATTTTCCCTGCCCGACATAGACCGCATGGACGCCCTCCAGGTCTCCCGGGTTGAAATTCTCCAGGAGCGTCACAAGCCGCCCTGCATCAATGTCGGGCTGGACATGCCAGCGGGCGTGACGGGCGATGCCAGTGCCCGCCAGGGCCATCAGCCGCATGGCCTCTCCATCGCTTACCAATGTCCCGCCAGCGGGGAGGACACTGATCTTCTCACCGTTTTCGCCGATGAACGGCCACCCTTCATGGATGCGCGAAAAACAGAAACCCAGAAGCGCATGGCCAGCAAGATCGGCGGGAGCCTCCGGCCGACCGTGCGCTTCAAGATAGGAGGGCGCAGCCACCACGACCATGCGGCTCTCTCCGAGCTTGCGCGCGATGAGGCTCGATTCGGCCAGTGCCCCGGCGCGTATGGCAACATCCGCCCTCTCCTCGAACAAATCGACCACCCGATCCGTCAAAACCAGATCGACAGCCACGTCCGGATAACGGGCCGCGAATTCGGGCAAAAGCGGGATCAGCCGGTTCTGGCCGAACGGCACGTTCGAGTTGACCCTCAAGCGCCCGCGGGGCGCGGCACCTGCCGCTGCTTCCTGCTCTGCCGCCTGGATGTCCGCCAGAATGCGCACGCCGCTTTGAAAGAATGCGCTCCCTTCTGGGGTGAGCTGGAGCCGGCGCGTGGAGCGGCGCAGAAGCCGCGTTCCCAGCCGGGCCTCAAGGCGGGCCACCAGCTTGCTGACTGCGGACGGCGTCATCTTCAGATCGCGCGCGGCGGCGGAGAAACTCTCCAGCTCCACCACCCGCACGAAAACCTCGATCTCTCCTGAGCGGTTTACTTCGATACGCGCCATCTGTGATTTCAATTCCAAGATGATTTTATTTCTCGAAGTCTAAATCATCAATCGCAAGAGGTCCATGTAAGGAAGCAACGCAATTCCAATCTCGCATTCGCGACGACACGAGCCTTTGCCATGCCCCTTGCCCTCTACGCCCTCACCGCCGGCGCTTTCGGTATCGGCGTTACCGAATTCGTCATCATGGGACTGCTTCTTGAGGTCAGCGCCGACCTTAACGTCAGCATTTCCGCTGCCGGCCTCCTCATTTCCGGCTATGCGCTCGGCGTAGTGGCCGGCGCGCCTATTCTGAGCGCTCTTACCGGCCGCTGGTCCCGCACGACCCTGCTGATTGCCCTGATGGTCGTTTTCACACTCGGCAATCTCGCCTGCGCGCTTGCGCCCGACTACTGGTCACTGATGGCCGCCCGCGTGTTGACAGCGTTTGCGCACGCCTCGTTCTTCGGCGTCGGCTCCGTCGTCGCCACCGGCCTCGTTGCTTCAGAAAAACGTGCCTCGGCCATCGCCATCATGTTTACCGGCCTCACAGTGGCAAACATTCTCGGCGTGCCGTTCGGCACCTGGCTTGGTCAGGCATTCGGCTGGCGCTCCACATTCTGGGCGGTCACACTGGTGGGGCTCGTGGCGCTGGCGATCATCGTCACCCTGGTGCCCCGCGATGACGGTTCTTCCAGCAAGGAAGACAACGGAAGCGCGCTTGCAGTTCTCGCGCGCCCGCAGGTGCTTCTCGGTCTTTTGACAACGGTGCTGAGCTGGGTCGGCGTGTTTGCAGCCTTCACCTATATCGCGCCAATCCTCACACGCATCACCGGCTTCTCCGAAAGCGCGGTCTCGCCCATCCTGCTCGTGTTCGGCGGCGGTCTCATCGCCGGAAACCTCCTCGGCGGTAGGTTCGCCGACCGATGGCTTGCACAATCCGTTCTCGGCTCCCTCGCCCTGCTCTCGCTCGTTCTTTTCGCCATGGGCTGCGCCGTCCATGAAGAAATCACCGCCGTCATCGCCATCGGCCTGTTTGGCACTGCCGCCTTTGCCACCGTACCACCCCTGCAGATGTGGGTGCTCGAAAAAGCCGAAGGCGCCGGCCAGGGCCTCGCCTCCTCCTTCAACATCGCCGCATTCAATCTCGGCAATGCGATTGGTGCGGGGCTCGGCGGACTGGTGATCGAACGCGGTCCCGGTCTTGGCGCCGTCATCTGGATCGCCGGTCTCGTACCCATCACAGCCTTCGCCGTCGCCTTCACGGCTCAGCGTATGGAGCACCGCCGCACCACGCGGGAAGCCGTCTGTGACCCAGCAGCATCCTGACTCATCACTCTCCCTTCCTCGCAACAAAGGAGCACACCATGGAATACAGAAATCTCGGCGCATCGGGCCTCAAGGTTCCCGTCTTGAGTTTTGGCACGGGGACCTTCGGCGGCACTGGCCCCCTGTTCGGTGCCTGGGGCACCACTGACGCAAATGAAGCCCGCCGTCTCATCGACATCTGCCTCGATGCAGGGCTCAATCTCTTCGATACGGCGGATGTCTATTCAGACGGCGCTTCCGAAACGGTTCTGGGCGAAGCGATCAGGGGCCGGCGCGATGGGGTGCTGATCTCGACCAAAACCGCGCTGCCCATGGGCGAGGGACCGTCCGATGCCGGCACGTCGCGCGCACGCCTCATTCGCACGGTCGACGCGGCGCTGAAACGCCTCGGCACCGACTACATCGACCTCCTGCAACTCCACGCCTTCGATGCCGCAACGCCCGTCGAGGAAGTGTTGTCGACGCTCGATGAGCTCGTAAGCGCCGGCAAGCTGCGCTATCTCGGCGTGTCCAACTTTTCCGGTTGGCAAGTCATGAAGTCTTTGGCGGTCTCGGAGCGGAATGGCTGGCAGCGTTACGTCGCCCATCAGGTCTACTATTCGCTGGTCGGCCGCGATTACGAGTGGGAATTGATGCCACTCGGCCTCGATCAGGGTGTCGGCGCGCTGGTCTGGAGCCCGCTTGGCTGGGGTCGGCTGACCGGCAAGATCCGCCGTGGCGCGCCCCTGCCCGAGGGCAGCCGCCTGCATGACACGGCGAGCTTTGGCCCACCCGTCGATCAGGATCGCCTCTATCGCGTGGTGGATGCGCTCGAAGAACTATCCAGCGAAACCGGGAAATCAGTCCCCCAAGTGGCAATCAACTGGCTCACACGCCGGCCAAGCGTCTCCTCCGTCATCATCGGTGCCCGCAACGAGGAGCAGCTTCGCCAGAATCTCGGGGCAATCGGCTGGACCTTGTCTGATGAACAGGTGGCCAGGCTGGATACGGCAAGCCTCACCGATGCCGCCTACCCCTACTTTCCCTATCGCCGCCAGGAAGCCTTCGCGCGTCTCAGCCCTCCTGCCGTCTGATCCGGCACTGCTACCGGACATGGAGCGAGGAGGAGGCTCCATGTCCGGCTCATGTCCGGCTCATGTCTGGCTCATGTCCGGCAGCGGCCTGCCCCAACAGTCATCAATGCAGAACGAGTTCTCCAGCGACGCTGCGCCACTCGCTGGGAGAGATCAGCTTTCGGTGTGTGTAGGTCACCGAATGGAGCGGGCCGTCCAGCGTCTCGTTCCAGAAATCGATGAACCGGTAAAGCGCCGGAAAGTCCGGTGCGGTGTCGTAGTGCTGCCATAGAAAACTCTGCAAGATCGTCGGGTGATCAGGCAGATGGTAGAGAAACTCCGCTGTCGTCAGCCCATACCCCCGGAGCATCAGCTCCATTTCGCCCGTCTGCTGCATGTGCTTCCTTCCCGAATCAGGTTTCGGATGAGGAAATTGTGCGGCGAAAGCCATTTTTCGTCCAGCGCCATCGCGTCACTCATGCGTAAATTTATCGTGTGAATACAAATTGTTAGCAGCATAACCCCATCGGTGCTAACGCTCTGGTCCATGCAATTTGTACCGGCTCTGCCGCTGCCACCAAATGTCTAATGTTGTAGCAGAAGGCAGAATGGTAATAATGCGCGCGAGCCAGCGGGAGCTGCGTTGAACAACGCAGGTCGAGTCCCGGCAAGCGCATATCCGGAGGAGGAAAAATGTCCGAAGTGCATGTTCACCGCGTCAAATCCGCGTGGAAGAAAAACGCGCTCATCGACGATGAGACCTATCTGAAGTGGTACAAGGACAGCGTCAAGGATCCGGAGAAATTCTGGAAAAAGCACGGCAAGCGCATCGACTGGTTCAAACCCTACACCAAAGTGAAGAACACCTCTTTCAACGGCAAGGTGTCCATCAAATGGTTCGAGGATGGCGTCACCAATGTCGCCTACAATTGCATCGATCGCCATCTGAAGAAGCGTGGTAACCAGACCGCCATCATCTGGGAAGGCGACAATCCTTATGACGACAAGAAAATCACATATAACGAGCTTTACGAGCATGTCTGCCGGCTCGCCAATGTGATGAAGTCGCGCGGCGTCAAGAAGGGCGACCGCGTCACCATCTACATGCCAATGATCCCGGAAGCCACCTATGCGATGCTGGCCTGCGCCCGCATCGGCGCGGTGCACTCGGTCGTGTTCGGCGGGTTCTCGCCCGATTCACTTGCCGGCCGCATCGAGGACTGCCAGTCCGACTTCGTCATCACCGCCGATGAAGGCCTGCGCGGCGGCAAGAAGATCCCGCTCAAGGAAAACACCGACAAGGCCGTGGCGCTTGCCGAAAAGGCAGGCGCGAAAGTGCGCCACGTGCTGGTTGTCCAGCGCACAGCGGGCAAGATCGGTTGGTCCGAGGGGCGCGATCTCTGGTATCACGAGGAAACCGCCAAGGCGAAGCCGGACTGCAAACCGGAGAAGATGAAGGCAGAAGACCCGCTTTTCATCCTCTACACCTCCGGCTCCACCGGCAAGCCCAAGGGCGTGTTGCACACGACGGGCGGCTACCTCGTCTATGCCTCGATGACGCATGAATATGTCTTCGACTACCATGACGGCGACGTTTACTGGTGCACCGCCGATGTGGGCTGGGTCACCGGCCACAGCTACATCGTCTACGGACCGCTCGCCAATGGCGCCATCACCCTGATGTTCGAGGGCGTGCCGAACTATCCGGATGCCTCGCGCTTCTGGCAGGTGGTCGACAAGCACAATGTCAACATCTTCTACACTGCCCCCACCGCGATCCGCGCCCTGATGGGCGCCGGCGACGAATTCGTCTCCCGCGCCTCGCGCAAGTCCTTACGCATTCTGGGTTCCGTCGGCGAGCCGATCAATCCGGAAGCCTGGGAGTGGTATTACAAAGTCGTCGGCGACAAGAAATCCCCCATTGTCGACACCTGGTGGCAGACGGAAACGGGCGGCATCCTCATCACGCCGCTTCCTGGGGCGACGGACCTCAAGGCCGGATCGGCCACGCGCCCGTTCTTCGGCGTCCAGCCACAGCTCGTCGATGGCGAAGGACAGGTTCTGGAAGGCGCGACCAGCGGCAATCTGTGCATCACGGATTCCTGGCCGGGCCAGATGCGCTCCGTTTATGGCGATCATGAGCGCTTCATCCAGACCTATTTCTCCAGCTACAAGGGCAAATATTTCACCGGTGACGGCTGCCGCCGCGATGAGGACGGCTATTACTGGATCACCGGGCGCGTGGATGATGTCATAAACGTGTCTGGCCACCGCATGGGTACGGCGGAAGTGGAATCCGCGCTGGTCAGCCACGACAAGGTGTCGGAGGCTGCCGTGGTCGGCTACCCGCACGATGTGAAGGGCCAGGGCATCTACTGCTACGTCACCCTCATGGCCGGCGAGGAAGGCTCCGAGGATCTCAAGAAAGAGCTCGTCGCCCATGTGCGCAGCGAGATCGGTCCCATCGCCTCGCCCGACAAGATCCAGTTTGCTCCGGGCCTCCCCAAAACGCGTTCGGGCAAGATCATGCGGCGCATCCTGCGCAAGATCGCCGAGGACGATTACGGCGCGCTTGGCGATACGTCCACACTCGCCGACCCCGCCGTGGTCGAGGATCTGGTCGAAAACCGACAGAACAAGAAGGGCTGACAGTCCAGAACGCCGCGCATCTCTCGCGCGGTGTTTCTGTGCCACCCCTTGCAGAACCGGACGATCGCCTCCACATTGGGTGTGTCGTCAACGAACCGAAAGGAGGTGATCCAATGTCGAGTGATTTCCGTTCAAACGTGGTCTCGATGGATTGCCTTCGCGGGGAGCAGTCTTCCCGCTGAAGCGCATGAAGCGCGGATGGACTGCCTTCGCAGCCCAGCCTTGACCGCGTGAGAATTCGAAAACACGGGGCCGTTCCTTCGGGAACGGCCTTTTGTTTTTGCCTCGAACGAACCATGTACAAAGCGTGACTGAATTTCATTCCAATCTACGGGTACAAATGCTAGGGTACTAAACGATGGGATACGACGCTCGCCAAATTGCTAATTGGTTTGTTGCCCGCTCCAAGCGAGACGGGAAGCGTTTGTCTATCATGTCGCTTCTCAAACTCACCTATATTGCGCATGGCTGGCATCTGGAAACACAGAATGCACCGCTATTTCTCAACAGGATTGAGGCTTGGCAGTATGGCCCTGTAATTCCCGATGTATATCGGGCATTCCGAAACCAAGGCATCAATGTTACTCATCCGATTCCTGTGTCCGAGGCCCCCATCGAACCAAGCGATGAAAAATTTCTCGATGAAATCTATACAAAATACGGGAAACTTGACGCTTTCACGCTATCCGACCTGACGCATATACAGGGTGGCCCCTGGGACATCGCCACCAAAACAGGCGGTTATTATGCCCCTATTCCCGACGAGCTGATCAAGCAGCACTACATTCACAAACGCTCGGAATTCAACAACAAGGCCGCCAATGCCTGATGATATTCCTCCGATTGATCCAGATTTGAAGGCTGGAAATGAGGAAAGGCATGCGCGCCATGAAGAAGTTGAATTTGAATTATTAAAGACTGAAGCCGCTCTTCGAATCCTCTCCAAACGTGAGATAGGGCAACGCTATATAATAAAATGGGTAGCGGTCGGCGCCGGAGTGCTCGTTATATTTGGGATGGCCTTGGCTTTGTGGCATATGATGCACAATATATTCTGGGGCCCATTTGTATTTGTAACACCTGCCCTTTCCGTCGCTATGATCGTAGCCCCTGTCATATCAATAACAACGATCACGGTTGCGCTGTTTGTCGGTGCCTTTCGCAAGTTTGACGATAAGGACTTGGATACGGTTGGGAGCGGCGTGAATGGCGTGACCAGTACAATGCGCGGCATTTATTGACGATCTAACCGATCCAACTCTGCCTCCCTTAACACACAAACGAAACCCGCCGTCCGCCCCCATAGGCCGTCACCAACTGCGCATCGAGCAGACGCGAAGCTACATCGCCGCCCGGTTCCGTCGCTACATCGGCAAGCACGCGCCCGTAATACTTGCCGCCACTGATGTCGCTGATCCAGACGGCCCCTTCGGCCAAAAGGCGCTCCAGCGCTTTTCTCGCCTCGCGTGCCACAGTCTTCTCGGCAGCGCAGCGGCTGCGCATTTCGGGCGCATCAACACCGCGAATCCGCACCCCGACCGTGATGCGCTGCCCAGGCCAGACATGTGCTTCGGCAACAAAGGTATCGCCGTCGATCACACGCACGACACGCGCCTCGACCGGTCCGGCGATCATGTCCCTGCGTGCGGCAAAAGCTGTCTGTTGCGCGATCAGCGCGCAGGCAAACAACAGTGAAAACAGAAATCTGGAGATGAGGGGGCGCATAAGAGGAATATATTCCTCTTTTCTGAAATACGCAACCTGAGATCAGAAATCGGTGGCGATGCCCTTCACTTCCCAATCGCCATAGCGCGCCGGGTCCTGCCCGCCGCGTCCGCCCAACTCCTTCGGCGCTCTGGAAGCCTTGGCCTGATAGGCCTTGCGCCTTTCTTCAGCTTCCGCCAGTGCACGCCTTGCCGCAGGCGTCAGTACCTTCTTCGGCTGCTCTGCCTGTCTGTCCGTCTCGTCTTTCACGGCAAATTCCTCTCGAAAACGGGGAAATATTGAATACACGAAGCGCGTTCCCCATCATATAAGCGATTGGTCGCGCCATGGAATACGCTGGTGCAGCCTTGTTTCTGGAGCTTGAGACAACGATGAACATGATACGCACCGCGATGCTCCTGGCCGTGATGACGGCGCTCTTCATGGGCGTTGGCTATCTGATCGGGGGCACCGGCGGCATGATGATCGCCTTCGTGATCGCTGCGGCCATGAACCTCTTCAGCTACTGGAACGCCGACAAGATGGTGTTGCGGATGCACCATGCCGTCGAGGTGGACGAGCGCAACGCGCCGGAGTATTTCGGCATCGTGCGTGATCTGGCCGCCCGTGCCGGCCTTCCCATGCCGCGCGTCTATCTCATCCAGAACGACCAGCCCAACGCGTTTGCCACCGGCCGCAACCCACAGAACGCGGCTGTGGCCGCCACCACAGGTCTGCTCGACCGGCTCAGCTACGAGGAAGTCGCAGGCGTCATGGCGCATGAGCTTGCCCATGTGCAGAACCGCGACACGCTCACCATGACCATCACCGCGACGCTCGCCGGCGCGATTTCCATGCTCGGCAATTTTGCCCTGTTCTTCGGCGGAAACCGCGACAACAACAACCCGTTCGGCTTCGTCGGCATTCTTGTGGCGATGATCGTCGCCCCTTTTGCCGCCATGATGGTGCAGATGGCGATCAGCCGCACCCGCGAATACTCCGCTGACCGGCGTGGTGCGGAGATCTGTGGCAATCCGCTATGGCTCGCCTCCGCGCTCGACAAGATCGCCCGGCGCGCCAAGAAGGTCGTCAACCAGGATGCCGAGCGCAACCCCGCAACCGCGCACATGTTCATCATCAACCCGCTGTCGGGCGAGCGCATGGACAATCTGTTCTCCACCCACCCGGACACGGACAACCGCATCGCCGCGCTTCAGGCGATGGCCGGAGAAATACGCTCCACGCCTGAGCCACAGCCCCGCGAGGAAAACCACGGTCCATGGGGAGCGCGAACCGAAGCGCCCGAATCCCGGCCGCAACCGAAATCCGAGCCGAAATCCGAGCCCCGTTGGGGTCGTGATGCCAATGGGCGCAAAGGCCCTTGGTCGTGAGCCGCCCCAAAGTGCGCCGCACCACCGGCGAAAATCGTCCCACCTCCGAGTCTCTCGACAAACCCGGCCTTGAGACGCGCCGCGTGGCGGCCAAGCTGCTCGCCGCCGTGGTGGATGCCCACGCCTCGCTCGACGGGCTCACCGACCCCGCCAACGGCCAGCCCAATTTCCGTGCGCTCGATGCGCGGGACCGCTCGCTTGTTCGCGCTATCCTGATGAGTGCGCTGCGCCATCGCAGCACGATCGAAGCCCTGCTTGCGCGCCGTCTGGAGCGCCCCCTGCCCGCCAATGCCCGCGCGCTGTCGCACGCGCTTCACGTCGCCGCGGCGCAAATCCTGTTTCTCGATGTCCCCGACAGCGCCGCCGTCGACCTCGCCGTAACACAGGCGAAAAGCGACCCGCGCCTTGCCCGCTTTGCCGGCCTCGTCAACGCCGTTTTACGCAACCTCGTTCGCGTGAAGGCGCGCGCGCTTCCCGCCGCGCTGGCCCAGACACGCGAAGCGCCCGACTGGTTTGCCGAGCGGCTGGACCAAGCCTATGGCGCGGAAAAGACCGCCGCCATCCTCGCCATGCACCGGCTCGAACCGCCGGTGGACTTCACCGTCAGGCAGGACCCGCAACGCTGGGCCGAGGCGCTTGGCGGCATCGTCCTGCCCACAGGCACTGTCCGCATCGCAAAACTTGAAGCCGGCGTCGACACGCTGCCGGGCTTCGAGGAAGGGGCGTGGTGGGTGCAGGACGCAGCCGCCAGCCTGCCCGCGAAACTGCTCGGCGACATTGCCGGCACCCGCGTGGCAGACCTCTGCGCGGCCCCCGGCGGCAAGACGGCACAGCTCATTCATGCGGGCGCAGACGTCACCGCCGTCGACCTTTCGAAAAGCCGGCTCAAGCGGCTTTCCGAAAATCTCAAACGCCTCCGCCTCGATGCAAAGATCGTCGAATCCGACATTCGCAAGTTCGAGCCCGACACCCTGTTCGACGCCATCCTCATCGATGCGCCCTGTTCGTCCACCGGCACGGTGCGGCGGCATCCTGATGTGCCGTGGACCAAGACACCGGAAGACATCGAGAAACTTGCCGCCCTCCAGCGCGCGCTGCTCGAACATGCGGTCACCTTGCTTAAACCCGGCGGCCGGCTCGTCTTTTCCAACTGTTCTCTGGATCCTGTGGAAGGCGAAGCGATGCTCAACGCGTTTCTTGCTGAAACGTCAGAGGTCTCGCTCGATCCGATCAAGCCGGACGAAATACCCGGCATCAACACCTTCGTCACCCCGGAAGGCTTTCTGCGAACCACGCCTGCGGATGGTTTTGGTGAAGCTCCTCTCGCCCGGGGTCTCGACGGCTTCTTCGCCGCCCGTCTGATACGCACGCCCTGAGCTGGCCCTGCCATCTGTGCGCACTGTTATATTTCAACTTCGCACAAATCCTTGAATCAACTAGACTCTCAGCTGATTTGGGGTCACGGAAAGAAAAGTCGGTCGGTGGATCAAGCACGGGGACATTCCCCCCACGAGCTGTGGGGCCTTGTTGCGCGGCAGGCATGGGCGCGCCTGCGGCGGCGTCTGCGCGCGGGTCCATCCTATCGCTGGCGCTATTCCGGCCGCACGCCGGAACGTGTGCTGATTGCGCCGCCGGACCTGCGCATCGCTGACCCCCAGGTTGCGCGTGACATCTATCACGGCCAGTTCCTCCTGGCCGGCCAGCTCGTTGAAACGCGCGGCCAGTCACCCTTCCGCATGCCGATCACTGACCTCGCCTGGCAGGACGCGCTGCACAGTTTTCGCTGGTTGCGCCATATGCGCGCCGCCCAAAGCGATCTCGCCTCAGCCAATGCCCGCGCGCTTGTGGAAGAATGGATGTCCCTCCACGGCAAGCGTATCTCCGGGGTACCATGGGAACCCGGCACCACCTCCCGGCGCGTCATCGCATGGCTGCAGCATTCTTCCGTCGTGTTGCAGGGCGCCGAACTCCCGTTCTACCGTCAGTTCCTGAAAATGCTCGCTGTGCAGATGCGCTATCTGCGCACAAATGCCCGGGAGATGCCCGACGGCGAAGACCGATTGCGCGCGCGCATCGCGCTGGCATACTGTGCGCTATCGCTGCCCGCACCCGCCACGGCGGTGAAGGCCGCGAGCCGCAATCTTGCCCAGGAGCTGGAGCGACAGATCCTTGCCGATGGTGGCCATGTCTCGCGCAATCCACGCGCAATCATGGAGCTTCTGACCGACCTTCTACCGCTTCGGCAGACCTATACGAACCAGGCCGAACAGCCCCCGCAGGCGCTCATCGACGCCGTCGAACGCATGCTTCCGGCTTTGCGCTTCTTTCGCCATCGCGATGGGTCCATCGCCCGTTTCAACGGCATGGGTATCACCCAGCACGACAGTGTCGCCGCCATCCTGCGCTACGACGATACCGGCGGTGCACCGCTTCTGCATGCGCCGCATTCAGGCTACGAGCGTCTGGCGCTTGGTGCCACCACCGTCATCGCCGACACGGCCGCGCCGCCACCTGCCGACCTTTCCCATTTCGCCCATGCGGGTTGCCTGTCGTTCGAGTTGTCGTCCGGCCGCCATCAGTTTGTGGTCAACAGCGGTATCGACAATTACGGCGACGACAGCTACCGCCCGCTGGCGCGGACAACGGCGGCGCACTCGACAATCACGCTCAACGACACGTCACAGGCACGCTTCAGCCTTTCATCGCAGTGGAGCGACCTGATTGGCACGCCGTTGATCGGCGGTCCGCGCAAGGTCGAATGCCGGCGCGACGACGGGGCCGGTGCCCAGCGCTTCACCGCCAGTCACAACGGCTATGTCTCACGCTTCGGGCTCATCCACGAACGCGCCCTGTCCTTGTCGGAGGAAGGCGCAGTGCTCGAAGGCGTGGACCGTGTGGTCAGGCCCGACGGCTCTGCTTCGACAGCAATCGGCAACGACGCGGTGGCCGTGCGTTTTCATATCCACCCCGACATCGACATTTTCCGTGATCCGGAAGGGCGTCACATTCTCGCCGGTGAGGCCACCGACACTTGGCTCTTCACCGTTGAAGGCATCGTCCCGGTGGTCGAGGAATCGATCTTCTTCGCCGGCCTTGGCGGCCCCCGCAGGAGCCGCCAGATCGTTCTCTACACCACAGCCTCCGAGCATCCAGAGATCCGATGGCAATTGCGCAAGACACACGCCATCAACGGCAACAGCTAGTTCAGCCCAGATTGGGCGTGGTGGGTGGTTCGACAAGCTCACCATGAGGGGCGGGGATGCTGCTTCGAGGGTGCCGCGGAACGAACCGACAAGCCGTGGTGCGGGTTTGCCAGCCACCACCACCCTCATGGTGAGCTTGTCGGACCACACACCACGGCAATGCAGCAATGCCTGCTCAAACTCCCCACATGATCCGGCCAGATCAAAGCCCGGAAAACGCCGCGATCTCATCGACAATCGCCTCGTGAACCGCTGCCCGATCGGTCCCTTCGGGATCGTCGCACACAGGGTCGTCCTTCTCCGCGGCCAGCATAGCCGCGCCTTCCGCCTTGCACTCCGCGAGGAATGTGAAGTGATGGGCGGGCGCAATCGTCTTGAGCAGCGCCGAGGGCAATCGTCTGGCCAGATCGCTCCCGTCCGGCCCCACATCCGCAGCCTTGAACAGATTCGCTTCACCGAGATTGATGAGCAGCACGGGCGTCTTCATTCTGCCGATGCTTGCGGACGTGGCGGCATACGTCATGCCCGGATCGATGGCGATGGCCCGCGTGATGCGATCATCGCGCATGTCGGCGGCGAACCCCTCGGGAAGCGCCGCGAGATCCACGCCCCCCTTGGCGAAGAACACACAGTCCTGACCGTGCTCGCCTATTCGCGCGCAATAGTCCTCATAGGCATCGCGGTCGAAACGCAGCCCGGCAAGGTTCAGCGCCGTGGCGCCGCCGAGCGAAAAACCAAGCGATGCAATGCGCGACCGATCCACGTGTTCGGCAAACGTGCGCTCGCCAAGCAATGTGTCGAGTGCCGCGCTGAGGTCGGCTGCCCGCTCGTCGAGTTGCAGTGAACGCCGGGGAGAAGAATCGCCCGATGTGCTGCCGGGATGATTGATCGCCAGCACCATCGCCCCGCGAAGGACAAGAGCGGAGGAAAGCCAGGAAATGGCGTCCATGTTGCCACCCGAGCCATGCGAGAGCACGAAGAGCGGAAACGTTCCTTCCGCCACCGCCGCACCCACATAGGCGGATGTGCCTTCAAACACGGCATTGTCTCCCACCAGCCCCCGATAGGTGGGCGTCCCCGCCGGATACCACACCGAGGCCGCCAGCACGGAGGGCCGGTGATCCGCCTTCACCGTCAGCCTGTCATATCCGGCATAGGGTTCGCCCATGGCTGCGCCCGTCAGGCCCATGCTGATGAGAAAAGCCGAAAGCAGTTCTTTCATATCCGTCATCCTTTCATCTGGATGACGTCAATCTGCTCAGCCCGCACCTCTTCCGCGTCCTGAAACCGGTTTCAGGACGCGCAAATCCGGTTTTCGGACCATGGTTTCCCAATGGGCGTGTGTGCTTGCTAAACCACCAGCGCTTCGGCAAACATTGCCACCGGACGGCACCGATGGCACAAGCCAAACCCTTGCAGCAACGAGCGAACACGATCCATGCTGGCTCTTCCCATTCCAATGATCGTTGCACTCGTCCTCGGCGGGCTACTGATCCGGATCGCCACGTCCAGCGAACGCCCACCATTTCTGATGACGCTGCTCGTGGCCTGCGCAGTGCAAAGCCTCATCGTGTCTCTGCGCCAGCACTACGGCGTTGCGGCTCTTCTGCCTTTTCAGCCCATCACAGCCACATTCGTGCCGCCGCTGACATGGCTGGCGTTTCAGACGGCCTCCTTCCGCCCATTCTCATTGCCACGCGATCTCGTGCATTTGTTGCCGCCGGGCTTCGCGGCCTTCTGTGTGATTTTCGCGCCCGACACTCTGGACATGGTGGTGCCTGCCATCTTCGTTCTGTACGGCTTCGCAATCCTTGCGAGGCTACACCGAAGTTGCGAAGATCTGCCTCTTGCACGCCTCGAGTCTGGACGCCTGCCGGCCCGTATCTGGCGTGGCATTGCCCTCGCTCTCATCCTGTCGGCGCTGAGCGACGCACTTATAGCTTTGGCCTTCATAACCGGAGAAGCTTGGCTGCCGCCGATCATCGTCAGCGTGTTTTCGTCGGCCGCGCTTCTTGCCATAGGCCTGCTCGCAGTTTCGCCAAGTGCAATCGGCGAGGCAGAGCCCCAGCGGCCTGAACAGGCACAGAACCCGAGCGAACAGGACGCCCATCTCGTCCAACGGCTCGATGCCCTTCTTCAGGCTGACCGGCTCTATCTCGATCCGTCTCTCACGCTTTCGCGGCTTGCCCGGCGGCTGCACGTACCGGCGAAGCAGCTCTCCTCGGCCATCAACCTGGTAAGCGGCGAAAACGTTTCGCGCTATATCAACCGGCATCGCATCCACCACGCCTGCCGCGCGCTGGAAGGTGGTGCAAATGTCACCGAGGCCATGCTCTCGAGCGGCTTCCACACGAAATCCAATTTCAATCGCGAGTTTCGACGCATCACCGGCACCACGCCCAGCGAATGGCAATCTGACAAAGACCGTCAGAGATAATTTCGCATCACGGAGCCTATCGCGAAAGCCGCAAATGCCAGCAGGATCAAACCGGAGATCCGCGATACCCATAGCGAAACGGCGTCAGGCAACCGTGCGCGCGCCAATGCCACGCCACCGCTCAGAAAGAACCACCAGAGAAGCGAGCCCAGAAAGACCCCTGTCACCACGACCGCCGCATCTGCGGGCTGTGGAGAATCTGCCAGTCCAAGACCAGCAAACATGGCCGCAAAGGCCAAAATGGTCATTGGATTGGTGATCGTCAGAAAAAAGGTGGCGGCAGCGGTCCCGAAGAGATTGCTGGCCCGCACTGTGGCCGCTGCCCGCAGGGGTGCGGGCGAAAAGCTTTTCCACCCAAGCCACGCCAGAAACGCTCCGCCGACAAGCTTGAGCGGCACATCGACCACCGCGAGAGCCGCAGCAAAGGCTGCAAATCCGATCGCCGCCAGCGCCGCATAGACAGCATCGGCAAGGGCCGTGCCCAGACCGCCAGCCATACCTGCCCAAAGGCCATGTTCCAGCGTTCTGTTCACGCATAGAGCACCGATCGGACCGAGCGGCGCCGCGACGGCCAGCCCGAGCAGGAGGCTCTTGCCGAAAAGCAGCGCGTCCAAGATGTCAGCCCTTTTCGACCGGCGCGAAGGATCCCGGCTCTACCGTCGACAGGGCGACGACAGACTCGCTGCGGGCCAGGAACCCATGCTTCTTCATGTCTTCGAGAACGCTTTCCACATCGGAGAGCGATGGCACGCGTGCCTTGATGAGATAGGACCACGGCCCCGTCACATGATGGCATTCCTCCACTGCCTTGTGCGCAGCGGCAAACACCCGGAAAGCCTCTTCATTGACGTTCTGAACCAGCGACACCCAGATGAAGACGAGCACCGGACAGCCCAGCGCCGCCGGATCGGCATCGACCGTAAAGCGCCGGATCACGCCACTGGCGACCAGCCGCCGGATCCGTTCATTGACGGCTGACGCGGAAAGCCCCACCACGCCACCAATATCGGCGAGCGAGCGGCGCGCATCCTCAGCCAGCAGGGTCACGATTTTTTGGTCGATCTGATCCATGGCAATTCTTCCGCAAATCCAATTTCAGGATAATTTGCAGAAATTTGACATATAGTCAACAAAATATGCGGATAAATTCCGATTGCGCCGCAAAATTTTTATATCAACTGTCGAAAGTCGGGCTTTGATTGCCATAGGCATCCGCCATTGTCGAGTAGGCCGATCCTCGCTCCTGCGCTTTCGAAGACACGGCAAGATCGGAGAGATAGGCACACCACGAAAAGTCTGTCGCACGACGGGCGAGCCCACGAGCGGCTTTTCTTTCACATTTCGCCGCGCGGTCACGATGAGCCCGGCACCCGCGATCATGCGCTTAAGTCGTGCTTCATCGTCAATGGGTCCGATCGCGGCAAGCCCTAATTCCTGCAGCACCCGTCCAAACGCGCGGGCCTCAAGGTCTGGCTCACTGGCATAGAGGATCTCAGGTTTTTCGCTCATGCCGAGCGCCAGTGCCCTTTTTCACAGCCGATGCAAGCCGATAATGAGCCAAAATAGCCAATCGCCTGCTGCCAAGCTTGATTTGAACTCCGCCTGCCGGTACGTCCCCCACATTCTTTCCCCGAAAGCCGGAGCCGCCTCGCATGTCCGTTGCCGCCAAGAATATTCCCGCACCCGATCTCGTTCCCGTCCGCCGTGCGCTTCTGTCGGTCTCCGACAAGAGCGGCATCGTCGATTTCGCCCGCGCGCTTTCGGGCCGCAATGTCGAGATTGTCTCCACCGGCGGCACGTCCAAGACGCTCTCCGGCGAAGGCATTCCCGTGCGCGACGTTTCAGAGCTGACCGGCTTTCCCGAGATCATGGACGGGCGCGTGAAGACACTGCACCCGGGGGTTCATGGCGGCCTGCTCGGGATTCGTGACGATGCAGACCATGCGAGCGCGATGAAGGAACACGAGATTGCCGCTATCGACCTTCTGGTCATCAATCTCTACCCGTTCGAAGAGGTGCGGTTCGGTGGCGGCGATTATCCAACCACGGTCGAGAACATCGACATTGGCGGCCCGGCCATGCTGCGCGCGGCAGCCAAGAACCACGCCTATGTGGCCGTGGTGACCGAACCCGCCGACTATGCCCGTATTCTTGAAGCGCTCGCCGAAAACGATGGCGCCCTGCCCTACCGCCTGCGCCAGGAGCTCGCCGCCAAGGCATTCGCCCGCACCGCTGCCTATGACGCGGCAATCTCCGGCTGGTTCGCTGAAGCGCTCGAGGTCAATGCACCGGATTTCCGCGCTGTCGGTGGCAGGCTCAGGGAAGTGATGCGCTACGGCGAGAATCCGCACCAGACGGCTGGCTTCTATGTCACCGGCGACAGCCGGCCCGGCGTCGCCACCGCGACCCAGCTTCAGGGCAAACAGCTCTCCTACAACAACATCAACGATACGGACGCCGCCTTCGAGCTCGTCTCCGAATTTTCGCCGGAACGCTCCGCCGCCGTTGCCATCATCAAACACGCCAATCCCTGCGGCGTGGCCGAAGGCGCGACGCTGCGCGAGGCCTATGAGAAGGCGCTCGCCTGCGATCCCGTCTCCGCCTTCGGCGGCATCGTCGCGCTCAACCGCCCCCTCGACGCGGAAGCGGCCACCGAGATCGTCAAGATCTTCACCGAGGTCATCATCGCGCCCGATGCGAGCGAAGAGGCCCGCGCCATCGTCGCCGCCAAGAAGAACCTGCGCCTCCTCGTCACAGGCGGGCTTGCCGATCCGCGCGCACCCGGTCTTGCGGTCAAGACCGTTGCTGGGGGCCTGCTCGTCCAGTCGCGCGACAATGGCGTTGTCGACGATCTCGACCTCAAGGTCGTGACCAAGCGCGCGCCGAGCGAAAAGGAAATGGCCGATCTCGTCTTCGCCTTCCGCGTCGCCAAACACGTGAAATCGAACGCCATCGTCTATGTGCGCGATGGCGCGACCGTGGGCGTGGGTGCCGGCCAGATGAGCCGTGTCGATTCCGCCCGCATCGCTGCCCGCAAGGCCGAAGACGCAGCAGAAGCTGCTGGCAATTCCGAGCCGTTGACGAAAGGCTCCGTTGTCGCGTCGGATGCGTTCTTCCCCTTTGCCGACGGGCTTCTCTCCGCAGTCGAGGCCGGCGCCACTGCGGTCATCCAGCCGGGCGGCTCCATGCGCGACGACGAGGTCATCGCCGCCGCCGATGAGCATGGCATCGCCATGGTCATGACCGGCATGCGCCACTTCCGCCACTAGAGCATTGACTACCAAGGATCAGGAGGCGCCCGCCTCCTGATGGCGGCTCTCGACAAGCGGCAGAAGCACAAGCCCGATGAGGAACAGCGCCAGGATCGGCGTCACGCCGAGCCGCTGCGCATCCTCGACGGAAAGCCCAAAGGCTTCCGAGGCGAAATATCCCGTGGCAATTGCAATGGCGAACGGCCCGATAAAGGTCGTCGCCTTGCCCGACAGCGCGTAAAGCCCGAACGCCTCCGTCACCCGCTCGCGCGAAACCTGATCGACCAGCAGCGTGCGCGACGCGGCCTGGATCGACCCGCCCGCAGCGCCGATGAAAGCTCCTGCCACGAAGAAGGCGATATCCGGCAGGCTGCTTGCGCCAGCCCCGCTGATCGGCATGAACAAAAGCTCATCGCGCGTGGTGGAAATCACCAGAAGCGCGCATAAGGTCAGCACCACGATGGACACGCTCACCACGAGCTTGGGGCCGAAACGCCTGTCCAACCGCCCGCCCAGCCACGCGCCCAGCGCACCGGTGACATTAGCGAGAATCCCGAAAAGCCCGATCTGCGTGATCGACCAGTTGAGCACCCCCGCCGCATAGATGCCGCCGAAGGCATAAAGCGCGTTCAGCGCATCGCGGTAAAACATGGACGACAGAAGAAAGCTGAAATAGCTGCGCTCGCCCGGCAGCCGCTTCAGCGTGGCGCCCAAGCGGCCAAGCCCTTCGCGGATCGCCCCTGCCGCCGCCTTGCGGCGTGGCGCATCGGGCGTGAAGAGGAACATCGGCAACACGAAAAGCGCATACCATAGGCCCGTCAGCGGCCCCGCCGCCCGGTCGCCCTCCCGTGCGGCCGCATCGAGCCCGAAGACCGGCTCCAGCCCCAGAAGCGTGCGGCCCGTATCGGGCTGTGCCGCCATGAAGCCGAGCACGAGCACCAGCGACAGGAGCCCACCGAGATACCCCAGCCCCCAGGCAGAGCCCGAAAGCCGCCCCAGCTCCGAGCGCGGCACGAGATCGGGCATCATCGCATTGTTGAAGACGGCGGCAAACTCCATGCCAAACACGGCCAGCGCCACAGCCAGAAGAACAAGGCCCACATGCCCGCCTCCCGGCGCGGCAAACCAGAGCGAAGCGCAGGCCAGAACCCCAATCACCGAGAACACCAGGGTCCACGGCTTGCGCGGCCCCGTAGCATCGGCAATCGCGCCCAGAACCGGCGAGGAAAGCGCGATGGCGAGCCCGCCAATTCCCGTGGCGAGCCCCCACAATTCCTGCCCCCGTGCCGCATCGGGCGCGACGGCGGAAGCGAAATAGGGCGCGAAGACAAAGGTGATGATGAGCGTGTGAAAGGGCTGTTGCGCCCAGTCGAACAACATCCATCCCCAGATACCACGGCGGGGCACGGTTCCATGCTCCACCGGTCGAGGGCTCATCCCGGCGTCTTCCGGCGCCCCGGCGCGATCAGACACTCAGATCGCTCATCAGACCGGAGGCCACGGTAAGGCGCGAAACGCTGATATCGCCCCCTTCCACGAGGGACTGCAGCCGCTCGCGCACCCGCACCACATGCTCGCCACCGGCCTCGACCCACTTCTCCGCCGGATCCTCCTCCTTGCCGTAGTCGTTCAAGGCCGCGATCGTCATCCCGCGACGCGCCGCGCTGATCATGTCGGTCGCGCGGAACAGCGCCAGCCCGTCATAATAGTCCGAAGGCACGATCGTGTGCGCCGCATCCTCGATGCGCCCGATTCGAAATGCATCTGTAATGCCGAAAAACGCTTTCGCCGCCTTTTCCAGCGGCGCACCGGCTTTCTCCGCCACCAGTTCGATATCCGGCACCATCTCCGCGACCGATAGGGAGGCAAGTTTCTTCGCCAGATCCTCCGGCGCTCCCAACGTCACGAGCTGCCCCCGCCGCGTTTCCAGGCGTTCGCGCATGAAGGCCGGCAGCATCGGCATGAGCTTGCCTTCCAGCGCCTTTCGCGCCGCCCGTAGCCGGTCGATCCGCGCGCCTACAGCCTCCTTGTCACTGTGGTTCTTGAGCTGCCAGGAAGTCGCCGAATAGATCAGACGCCAGACGAACTGGTAGAGATCGAGCTGCGCCATTCCGTCGATCTGGTTGTCGAGCGCGTCGATGGCCTTGTAAATCCTGCGCAGTTCAAACCCCTCGCGCACCACCGCGAAGGCCGCGACGATATCGGCGGCCGGACGGCCTGTCAGGTCCTGCAGCCGGGTCACGAAACTCGGCCCCCCGCGATTGATCACGTCATTGGCCAGTTCCGTGGCAATGATCTCGCGCTTCAGCCGATGCGAACGGATTTCGCCTTCGTATTTCTTCGCCATGCGGCTTGGGAAATAGGCGAAAAGATCCCCCTCCAGATGGGGCGCATCCGGCACCTCGCTGGCGACGATCTCGTCGAAGAGCACGATTTTCGCATAGGCCAGAAGCACGCCCACTTCGGCGCGAGTCAAAGGCTCGCCCCGGCTTTCCCGGTCCGCCAGTTCCTGCGGCCCGGGCAGAAACTCCACCGCGCGGTCCAGCAGCCCGCGCTGCTCGAACAGGGTCATCATCCGCGCCTGATGCGGCATTTCCGGCATGCCACGCTTCTGCACCTGCGAGATCGCCAGCGTCTGCTGGTAGTTGTTGGCGAGAACCAGCTCGGCAACCTCGTCGGTCATCTCGGCCAGAAGCTTGTCACGTGCCGGCCGCGCCAGCGCGCCCGAACGCATGGCTGCCGCCAGCGCGATCTTGATGTTCACCTCCACGTCAGAGGAGTTCACGCCGCCGGAATTGTCGATGGCGTCGGAATTGCAACGCCCGCCATTCAGGCCGAATTCGATGCGCGCAAGCTGCGTCATGCCCAGATTGGCGCCCTCGCCAATCACTTTTGCACCCACTTCACGCGCGGTCACGCGGATCGCGTCATTGGCCCGGTCACCCACCTCCTGGTTGCTCTCATTGTGCGAGCGGACATAGGTGCCAATGCCACCAAACCACAGGAGATCGACCGGCGCCTTCAGGATCGCGGTCATGATCTCGGTCGGCGAGGCGGTGGTCTTGTCGAGCCCTATGGCGTCGGCAGCCGCCTTGCTGAGCGTGATCGATTTCTGGGCCCGCGAAACGATGATGCCGCCCTTGGACAGCTTGCTCTGGTCGTAGTCCTGCCAGCTCGAACGCCCCATGTCGAAGAGACGCTTGCGCTCGGCATAGGACACGGCCGGATCGGGATCAGGATCGATGAAGATGTCCCGGTGGTCGAACGCCGCCACCACCTTGGTGCAGGTCGACAGCAGCATGCCATTGCCGAACACGTCGCCGGACATGTCGCCCACGCCAACGGCGGTGAAGGATTCCGACTGAATGTCACGGTTCATCTCGCGGAAATGCCGCTTCACGGCTTCCCACGCGCCACGCGCGGTGATGCCCATCTTCTTGTGGTCATAACCGGCAGAACCGCCGGAGGCGAAAGCGTCATCCAGCCAGAAGTCATGCGCCTGGCTGATCGCATTGGCCGTGTCGGAGAAGGTCGCCGTCCCCTTGTCCGCCGCCACCACGAAATACGGATCATTGCCATCGTGGCGGACCACACCTTCTGGCGGAATGACCTTGTCTCCATCCAGATTGTCGGTCAGCGACAGAAGGCTGGAGATGAAGTTGATATAGGCCGCACGTCCTGCTTCGAACACCTCCTGACGGCTGCCATTCTCCGGCAGGCGACGCGGGTAGAACCCGCCCTTCGCTCCCACTGGCACGATCACCGCATTCTTCACCTGCTGCGCCTTCACGAGACCCAGCACCTCGGTGCGATAATCCTGCGCCCGGTCAGACCAGCGCAGGCCGCCGCGTGCCACCGGCCCAAAGCGAAGGTGAACACCCTCCACCTCCGGCCCGTAGACGAAAATCTCGCGCCACGGTCGAGGCTGCGGCAGGCCGGTGATCGCGCGAGAATCGAATTTCAATGCCAGCGAACGCACCGCATCATCGGCCTTCGGTCGATAATGATTGGTCCGCAGCGTCGCCTCGATCAGGTTGAGGAAACGCCGGACGATCGTATCGTCGTCCAGGTTGGGCACCGCATCCAGATCCGCCTCGATCGCAGCTTTCAACGCCGAAATCTCATCGCGCACCTTGGACTTGCCGGCCTTCGCCGGATCGAAGCGCAACACGAACAGTTCGAACAGCTTCCGCGCAATGTGCGGATAGCGGTTCATTGTCGCCGCAATGAAGTCCTGACTTTGCGGGATGCTCGCCTGGTGCAGGTAGCGGCTATAGGCCCGCAATATCGCGATTTCATCGACGCGCAGTCGTGCCGTCTGCGCCAATGCGTTCAGCCGGTCATTGTCGTGTTCACCGCGCCAGACCGAAAGAAACATTTCCTCGAAAAGCGTGCCGCTGTCGGAGAGATCAATCGGCCCATCAAAGGCATTTTCCAGCTCCATGTCGTGGATGAAGATCTGCGCGCTATCCTCATCATCGGCATCCCCCATCTCGAAGGTGCGCTCGGAGATGACCTTGAAACCCATGTTTTCAAGCAGCGGTACACGCTCGGTCAAAGGCACGGGCGTTCCGAAGTGATAGATCTTGAGTGCGGCCTGCGTCTCGCCCTGGTCTTCATGACGATGAAAATCGATGGCAATGGAATTGTCCGCCGACAGCGTCGCCATGCGGCCAGCGTCGATCAGCGCCGAACTCGCGGAAAACCCGTTGCGGTAGCTTTCAGGGAAGGATCCGGCGATCACCGCCAGCCCGCGATCGGCACCGGATTCCTCAAGCGCCTCCTGGAGCGCATCATCCCAGGTCCGGACAATCTTGCGGATGCCGTCTTCAAGTGTGTCGGTATCGATGCGCGGCGTCTTGCCACCCGAGCGCCCGATGATGAAGTGAACGCGCGCCAGCGATCCTTCCGGAAAGGCCGGGTAATAGGCCGAAACGCGCCCCTTGAAGAGGGTCTTGAGATACTGACCGATCTCGATGCGCACCTGTGAATCATAGCGGTCGCGCGGAACGAAAACGATGACGGAGACAAACCGGTCGAACTGGTCGATGCGATACAGCGCACGGACACGCGGACGCTCGCCCAGAGCGAGAATTGCCTCGGCGTGTTTGCGCAGTATCGGCAGACCTATCTGGAAAAGCTCGTCGCGCGGATAGGATTCCAGAACGTTGATCAACGCCTTGCCGGAATGGTCGGTCGGTGCGAACCCGGATTTGGCGATCACCGTTTCAGCCTTGGAGCGCAGATAGGGTATCTTCATTACCGACCGCGTGTAGGCGGTGGAGGTGAACAGGCCGACTATGCGCAGCTCGCCTGTCAGCTTGCCTTTGTCGTCAAAGGTCTTGATCCCGATATAGTCGAGGTAGGCGCGGCGATGGACCACCGATTTGGCGTTCGCCTTGGTCACAATGAACGGATCTGGACCATGGAGGAATGCGCGGATTTCAGGGGTGGTGGAAACCGCTTCCTTGCCCCGACGCAACACAAGCACATCCGGATCGGCCAGAATGCCAAGCCCTTTCTTGTTGGCGCGCTCCAGCGTGCCGCTTTCAGCACCGCCCGAATAGCGGAACTCGCGCATGCCAAGGAACGTGAAATTGTCATCGCGCAACCATTCCAGGAAGGCTACGGCTTCAGCGACCGCATCCTTTTCCAGCGGTACCGGCGCATAACGCAATTCCGTGATCTGCTGGTCGAGCCGCGCAAGCATCGGCTTCCAGTCCACGACTGCCGCACGGACCTGCGCCAGTGTCGCGTTGAGGCGCGTTTCCAGCTCCCTGCATTGATCATCGGACAATCTGGGAAGATGCACGTGAATGAGGCTGATCTTATCCTCATCGGCTGCGGGTTTCGTACCGGCTGCATCGCCAACGATATCCTCGACGCCCTTCTTGCCATGTCGAACCAGAAGAACCGGATGGGCAACGAGTATCGCCTCGACGCCGAAATCGCTCAATTCACCCAGGACCGAGTCGAACAGGAACGGCATATTGTCGTTCACGACCGTCAAAAGGCTCACCGCCCGCCCCAACCGCTCAACCCCGGAGGCGTTGTCGATCCGGACAACGCTGGTTCCCGGCTTGTGCGCCTTGATCGCGGACACCGCATCCTCGGCGGCGCGCAACAGCGCTGCATCGTCATATGGGCGCAGATCCTCCGCCGGGGTCCGCGCGCTGATGATCTCTTGCAGCACCTTGCCCATCGGCGCGCCCTTTTTTGCGGTCTTGGAGGTCTTGGCTTTGGCTACCATGCCGAAAATCCCTGTTGGTTGACCAAACTGGCCCATCGTATTCAGACAAAAGCGGTTTGACGACCCGTCATTCCACCGTGCACGCTGATTACAAATTTATTCCTATCGAAAGGGTGTCTGCATCATGACGAAACCGGTCACTGCCCTTCATTTTCCTCCACTCGAAACGCTGAGCGACGAAACCCGGGCCTATTTCGAAAAATGCGAGGAGAAGCTCGGGCTCGTACCCAATGTGCTGCGCGCCTACGCGTTCGACGAAAACAAGCTTCGCGCGTTCACGCAGATGTACAACGATCTTATGCTGGGTGATTCGGGTCTGACGAAGCTCGAACGCGAAATGATCGCCGTCGCGGTCTCAAGCATCAACCACTGCTTCTACTGCCTCACCGCACATGGAGCGGCCGTGCGCCAACTGTCCGGAAACCCGGTGCTTGGCGAACTCATGGTGATGAATTATCGCGCGGCGAAGCTGGAACCGCGACAAAAGGCGATGCTCGATTTCGCCGTGAAGCTTACGGAAACTCCCGCCAGGATCGAGGAAGCGGATCGGCAGGCTTTGCGCGATGCCGGTTTCTCTGAGCGAGACATCTGGGACATCGCCTCCGTGGCGAGCTTCTTCAACATGTCCAACCGGATGGCAGCTGCCGTGGATATGCATCCCAACGAGGAGTATCACGCAATGGCCCGGCAACCGGCTGGAGACTGATACACATCGGCCACCGAAAAGCCGGTTACCGATGAATCCTGATTCGGGTTGACGGGCCAATGAGCAGCAGAATACGCGCCATGGCCCGTGGCGATACGGCTATGCAGCCCTCGGTCGGCGGGAAACCGGGCTTTGCGATGTGAAAGAAGATCGCACTGCCGCGATTGCGGATCGCCGGCCGCATGTTCCAGTCCGACACCATGCAGATATCGTAGAGACGGTCCTCGCGCGTCATGCGTTCATGGCTGGCCCGGTAGGGCAACTTGACCGGGCGGTTGTAATTGCGATCGCCCGAGGCGTCGCACCACCCATCTCCGGCTTTGATCTGCCGAAGCGAAAAACGGCACTTGGGTGGTCCGGAAGGGGATCTGTCACCACGAAAATAGCCGTAAAGGAGCTGCAATTCTCCGACCGGAGTTGCACCATCCCCTTCGTGCTTCAGCATCGTCGTGCCCGTTCGTCCCAGCGCGCATGGGAAGACGAAGGGGCCCACCCTCATCAATCCCTCGGTCGGCCTCCCCGGTCTGCGACGCACCTCGATCAGATGAATCGATTTGCCGGCTTTACACATCATCTTGAGGAAAACCCACCTGTCAGCTTACGTTAAATTGATTGGAACAAATGTTCGCCATTGTGTTTTCGCACTGTTAGGTTCCGCATAAAGCGGGAACGGTCAACACTGCAATTCCATTTGAATCGGCAGTCTTTTTCCTGGATAGTGGATACAATCATGACGTCACGCACCATCCTAATCGTCGATGATGACGAAGACCTGAGGACGACACTCGTCGAGCAACTGTCGCTCTACGAGGAATTCGATATTCTTCAGGAGAACACGGCGACGAAGGGCATTCAGTCTGCGCGCAACGCGATTGTCGATCTGCTCATCATGGATGTCGGCCTGCCGGATATGGATGGGCGTGAGGCGGTCAAGCTTCTGCGCAAGGGCGGTTACCGCGCGCCGATCATCATGCTGACCGCGCAAGACACCGATTCGGACACGATCCTTGGCCTTGAAGCCGGCGCCAACGACTATGTGACCAAGCCATTCCGGTTTGCGGTGCTTCTCGCTCGCATCCGCGCCCAGCTGCGCCAGCACGAGCAAAGCGAGGATGCCACGTTCGCCGTTGGCCCCTACACATTCAAGCCCTCGCAGAAACTGCTTATCGATGAACGCGGTGGCAAGATCCGCCTGACGGAGAAGGAAGCCGCGATCATCAAATACCTCTATCGCGCCGAACAGAAAGTGGTGACGCGCGACATCCTTCTGGAAGAGGTATGGGGATACAATTCCGGCGTTACCACTCACACGCTCGAGACCCATGTCTACCGTCTTCGGCAAAAGATCGAACGCGATCCTTCCAAAGCTGAAATTCTTGTGACAGAAAGCGGTGGTTATAAGCTCGTTCCGTGAATCTGCGCCATGAAGGCGTTCGGGGATCGCCAGGAACGAGCCGGGGACAACGTCAATGGCGCTGGACGATGACATTCGCATTCTGTCCGGCGTGGGTCTGTTTGAGGGATTCACGCGCGAACAGTTGCGCCTTATGGCATTCGGCGCCGAAAGCATGACGCTTCCCGCCGGACGGGACATCTATGCCGAAGGAGCCCCCGCCGATTGCGCCTTCATCGTCGCGTCGGGCAACGTTGCGCTGTTCACGGAAAGGGATGGCGAACGCCAGATTGTCGAAAGGCTCGGCCCGGGCGACATGATAGGCGAATTCGCGCTCATTGCCGAAGGCCGCCGCATGACAAATGCTGTCGCCGAAAGTGAAACCCGCCTGGTGAGGATCAGCCGCTCGAGCTTTCACCGGATCCTCGAAGAGTTCCCCGAAACGGCAATTCGCCTGCATGAGAGAATTGCCGAAAACTTGCAGCTCATGATCTCCCGGATGGAGAGAATTGCGGATCGATTCACCGACTGATTTTTCGGAAGAATCAGGAAGCGATTCGCCCCTTTTCGCTCAAAAACGAGCTTTTTCCCGAGAAACAGACGAAACGGCGGAAAACCGATCAGCCGAAATCAAAGCCTGCAATGACAGGCACATGGTCTGATGGGCGATCCCACCCACGCGCCTCGCGCAGCACTTCGATCCGGTTCAACGCCGGTGAAAGATTGGGTGACGACCAGATATGGTCGAGCCTGCGTCCACGGTCGGAGAGCGCCCAATCCTTGGCGCGGTAGCTCCACCATGTAAAGATTTTCTCTTCTGGCGGAATTATCTGCCGCATCAAATCCACCCATCCGCCTTCCCTGCGCAGGCGTTCAAGACCTTCAGTCTCGACCGGTGTATGGCTGACCACCTTGAGAAGCTGTTTATGCGACCAGACATCGGTCTCGAGCGGTGCGATATTGAGATCGCCGACGAGAATGGTTCCCAAACTTTCGCTCTGCTCGGCCCGAAGCGCATGCATCTCTGCCAGAAAGTCGAGCTTGTGGCGAAACTTCGGATTGATCTCCGGGTCCGGCTCATCGCCACCGGCCGGCACGTAGAAATTGTGCAAAAGGACGGAGTGCCCCGCGCCCGCATCCAGAGAAACGGAGACGTGTCGGCTATCGCCCATCCCGCAAAACGCGCGCTTTTCAACGAGTTTCAGCGGACGGCGGGCGATCGTGGCGACACCGTGATAGCCCTTCTGGCCATGGATCGCCATGTGCTCATATCCAGCCTTCCGGAAAGCGGCGGCGGGAAACTGGTCATCAGCGCACTTGGTTTCCTGAAGACACAAAACGTCCGGACTATACCGCTCCAGAAACTGCTCGACGAGCGGCATACGCAGCCGCACGGAGTTGATGTTCCAGGTAGCAATGGTGAAAGGCATGAAGGCAGTCCGGGCTAGAAAGCTTGCAGGAAGCGCAAAACTGCCCGGAACGGCGGAGAATGACAAGCGGATCGGCCTGTCAGAAAGGAAAAGGCCGGACTGTCCACAGCCCGGCCAGATCTCAATTCTTCGATATCAGCGTTTGTTACGGCTCATCGCGTCGACCCGGCGGTAGTCAATCTTGAAAACGCTCGGGTCGAAGGTCACGCCCTGCTGAACGTTAAAAATCATGACCGTCGTGTCCTTGCCCTGTGCATCGGTGATCGTCCACTGACGAAGGTCGTATGAATTCGTGTCGAACATCATGGTAATGGTCGAATCTCCGAAGACCGACTTGTCCGACATCTTGATCGTCGTCAGGTCATTGTCCTCACGCACGGTCTGAACCTTGTCGCCCGAAAGGTCGATGCGTTCGTCAAGAAGCAGCTTCAACGGCGTTTTCGAAAGGGGGTAAAGGTCCGCCGTGTTGAGCTTCTTGTTCATGATGACCACTGAACTGCCATCGGAGGTGACGCGGAAGCCGGACGGTTCCTCGTAGTCGAAACGGATCTTGCCTGGCCGTTCGATGTAAAACTTGCCGCCGGTCTGCTCGCCCCGCGGTCCGAACTGCACGAACTCGCCCATCATGGTGCGCACGCTGGAAAAATGCGCCGCGATCTGGTCGGCGCCCTGGGCAGCCTGGGCTGCTATTGGCGCAGCGCAAAGCGTCGCCAAAGCCATCGCTGCAACGGCAATCTGCCGCGCCAGAAAGTCGGTTACCCCAAAATTCATCGTGTTCGATCTCCACATTTGCCCTTCTGGATAACCAACCAGTAGGGCCGAAATTTGGCTGCCAAATAACGGCCAGCGCCGACACCGGTTCCAGCACCGGGCAAGATCAGACTTCGTCCTGCTCCGTCGGCACGAGAATCTCGCGCTTGCCGGCGTGGTTGGCGGGACCGACAATGCCCTCATCCTCCATGCGCTCGATAATCGACGCGGCGCGGTTGTATCCAATCCCCAAACGGCGCTGGATATAGCTGGTGGATGCTTTTCCATCGCGGAGAACCACTGCAACCGCCTGATCGTAGGGATCGGCAGAATCGCCCAGATTGCCGCCTCCAGATCCACCGCTGCCGCCGGCTGAGCCGCCATCCTCTTCGTCATCATCCTCAGTGACAGCGTCGAGATAGTCCGGCACACCCTGCATCTTCAGATGATTGACGATGCTTTCCACCTCGCCATCGGAAACGAACGGGCCGTGGACACGCTGGATACGGCCACCGCCTGCCATGTAGAGCATGTCACCCATACCCAGAAGCTGCTCTGCGCCCTGCTCTCCCAGAATGGTGCGGCTGTCGATCTTCGACGTCACCTGGAAGGAGATACGCGTCGGGAAGTTGGCCTTGATCGTGCCCGTGATGACGTCCACCGAAGGACGCTGCGTGGCCATGATCACATGGATGCCGGCAGCACGCGCCATCTGCGCCAGACGCTGCACCGCACCTTCGATATCCTTGCCGGCGACCATCATCAAATCGGCCATCTCGTCGATGATGACGACGATGAACGGCATCGGTTCGAGATCCAGATCCTCGCTCTCGTAGATCGCCTCGCCCGTCTCGCGGTCGAAGCCGGTCTGGACGGTGCGTTTGATCGTCTCGCCCTTCTTCTTGGCGGCGACGACACGCTGGTTGAAGCCTTCGATGTTGCGCACACCGACCTTGGACATCTTGCGGTAGCGGTCTTCCATTTCCCGCACGGTCCATTTCAGCGCGACGACCGCCTTCTTGGGGTCGGTCACGACCGGAGTGAGAAGGTGCGGAATGCCGTCATAGATGGACAGTTCCAGCATCTTCGGGTCGATCATGATCAGGCGGCACTGCTCGGGCGTCATGCGGTATAGCAGTGAGAGGATCATGGTGTTGATGGCAACCGACTTGCCGGAACCGGTGGTGCCGGCCACCAGAAGGTGAGGCATTTTTGCAAGATCGGCGATCACCGCTTCGCCATTGATGGTCTTGCCGAGCGAAAGTGCCAGTTTCGCCTTGCTCGCCTCGAAGTCGCGGCTTGCGAGCAATTCGCGCAGATAAACGGTTTCGCGCGTGGAATTCGGCAGCTCGATGCCGATTGCGTTGCGGCCGGGAACAACCGCCACACGAGCCGCTATGGCGCTCATGGAGCGAGCAATGTCGTCTGCAAGGCCGATAACGCGCGACGATTTGATACCCGGAGCCGGCTCCAGCTCGTAGAGTGTGACCACCGGACCGGGACGCACATGGATGATCTCGCCCTTGACGCCGAAATCCTCCAGAACGCCTTCGAGAAGACGGGCATTCTGTTCCAGCGCATCTCTGGAGAGTGAAGGGTCCTTTGTCGAGGTCTTCGGCTCCGCCAGCAAATGCAGTTCTGGCAATTCAAATGTTCCGCTGTCGAGGAAGGATGGCTGCGCCTCGCGGCGCACACGTGCGCCTTCCGCAGGTCGCGGAGCGGGATTCTCCACCCTTTGCTGCGGTGGGGCGGGCACTGCCTGCCGCGTTGGTGCTGCAGCAGGCTGCGGTGCCGGGGCGTCAAAATCGGGTTCGACGCGCATGCGTTGTGCTGCCGGTGCCTCTTCGAAATCCGGCTCAACCCGGGCTTCCATATCGAAATTGTCGAAGGTCGCCTCGTCATCTTCATCCAGATCCAACGCACGCTTCCGATGGCTATCGCGCGAACCTGAACCCACAAGGTTGCGGCGGAAGAATGCACAGAAGGACAGCCATCCATGGGCCATATAGCCAAGGATGACCGAGCCTCCGCTTTCATCATCCTCATCCAACGGATCGAAGGCAGCGTCGTCTTCCATCTCCTCGATGAAATCGTCAGCTCCGGGACGGGACAACAAGCCAGCGCCGAAGGCAAGGAGCCAGCAAGCCGGCATTCCAAGGATTGCAGCGATCACGAAACCCGCAAAGCCACGTGGATATGCGCCAAGGAACTTGGCGGGGACGGAGAGGATCATGTCGCCCAGAACGCCGCCAAGGCCGGTGGGCAAAGGCCAGGTTGGCGGCGGTGCGAAAGCACCGACTATGCCGGCAGCCAGCACCGCACCCAGGAACCATGCACCGGCGCGCTTTACGCCACGATCAATCTGACGCCCGAGCAAAAGGAGAGCACCCCAGCAAACCGCCGGAACGAGCCCGATCAGCGCCGCCAGTCCATAAAACTGCATGGCAAGATCGGAGAAAACCGCGCCGGGATATCCCATCGCGTTGGTGACAGGATTGGCAGTGGCATGGCTGAAGCTTGGATCAGCGACGTTCCAGGTGGCTAGCGCCGCCACCCCAAACGCCACGAAGGCGAGAAGCGCCAATCCGCCCGCACGTGCTGCCTGTCGGCGCAGGAAAGCCTGCAGACCGTAGCTGTTTTCATCCATCGCCAAGAATGCCGAAGACCCGGAACTCATGCGCTCAATTCTCCGCTCGCGCGTTGCTTTCGACGCGAAACGCGCCGTGATGACTCGCCCGTGACCCTAGCGAGCGGATGGTTAAGACGGCATTAACCATGGACCGATGGGTTGCATTTTCTCCGGCCGACAAAAAAGGGCCCGGCGAACCGGACCCTTTCAGGAAGGCAACCGACCCAAGGGCCGGTTGTCAGGCAAGCGTTTGCGCGATCAGCGCCCGTGCATGGGCATGAACTCGGGGTAGGCTTCGACGCCTACCTCGGCCACGTCCAGTCCGCTCATCTCGTCTTCCGGGCTTACCCGCAGGCCCATCGTGGCCTTGAGGATCATCCAGACCACAAAGGAGACCGCGAAGGTGAAGGCGCCATAGGCGACAATGCCAACGATCTGAACACCGAAGCTGGCGTCGCTGTTGGTGAGCGGAACGGCAAGCGTCCCCCAGATACCGGCAATCAAGTGAACCGGGATCGCACCGACAACATCATCAATCTTCAGCTTGTCGAGAAGCGGCACGGTGAGCACCACGATCACACCACCGATCGCACCAATGACAATGGCCATGAAGGGGCTTGGCGTGAGCGGTTCAGCTGTGATCGACACGAGACCGGCCAACGCGCCATTGAGCACGAATGTGATGTCGACCTTCTTGTAGAGGATCTGCGTAAGGATTAGCGCGGCGACAACACCGGCAGCGGCTGCCAGATTGGTATTGGCGAAGATCCGGCTGATGTCGGATGCATCGGCATTGGAGCCCATGGCAAGCTGCGAAGCACCATTGAAGCCGAACCAGCCGAGCCAGAGAATGAAAGTGCCAAGTGTTGCTAGGGCCATGTTGGAGCCCGGGATCGGCGAAACCTTGCCGTCGGAGGAAAACTTGCCATTGCGTGCACCCAGAAGGATGGCACCGGCAAGAGCCGCCCAGCCGCCCACCGAGTGGACCAGCGTGGAGCCGGCAAAATCCTGGAAGCCCATGGCATCGAGCCAACCGGCACCCCACTTCCACGAACCCGCTATCGGATAAATGAAGCCGGTGAGCACGACCACAAAGATGAGAAACGGCCACAGCTTGATACGCTCGGCCAACGTGCCCGAGACGATGGAGGCCGCGGTAGCCACAAAGACCATCTGGAAGAACCAGTCGGAGGCCACCGAATAGTCGCCCTCGTTGGCCGTGCCAGCAGCGGGCCAGCTATAGGGCGCGAAGGTTCCGATATAGCTCGAAACATCCACATACATCAGGCTGTAACCCACCACCCAGTACATGATGCCGGCGATGGAATAGAGCGCGACGTTTTTCAAAAGCTGCATGGAGACGTTCTTGGTCCGCACCATGCCAGCTTCGAGCATGGCGAATCCTGCCGCCATCCACATGACGAGGAAGCCGCCAATGAGAAAGAGCAGCGTGTTGAAAATAAACGCTGTTTCGGAAGCCGAGGCAAACTCCGGGGCCGCCTCGGCGGAATCCTGTGCCAGAGCCGGAAAGGTCATGGCGGCCAGCGCGAGCCCGCCCAGCGCCAGCGGACCTGCCGCGCCTTTGAGTGTTCGATACATCATATGATTCTCCATCGGAATATTCTGCCGCTTAAAGCGCTTCGACACCGGATTCGCCGGTACGGATGCGCACCGCCTTGTCGAGCGCATGGACGAAGACCTTGCCGTCGCCGATCTGACCCGTGCGGGCGGCCTCGACGATGGCCTCGACCACCTGGTCGACCATGTCGGTATCGACCGCCACCTCGATCTTGACCTTGGGCAGGAACGTCACAGCGTATTCAGCGCCGCGATAGATTTCCGTGTGTCCTTTCTGTCGTCCGTAGCCCTTCACCTCCGTCACGGTGAGGCCTTGTATGCCAAGACCGGTGAGCGCTTCGCGCACGGCCTCCAGCTTGAAGGGCTTGACGATTGCCATCACAATTTTCATGGCAGTTCACCTTTGCTGTTGCGGGGTCCCGCGGGTTGCCTGCATCGCGCGAACCGCCATGCGGACCGCGACAGCAAAGGAGAATCAAATGCCGTGCCAGTTTGGCCAAACAGAGCTCAAACCATTGTTATAAATAGATTTTATAAGAACCGCCCTGGCGCAGGATTTCGTTAACCCTGGCTCAATTGATTAATAAATAGGCATAAAATCAAAATTGCCTATTTTGTACGCAGCCTAACAAGGCCTTCCTGCGCAACGGAAGCGACCAGCGTACCGTCCAGTGCATACAGGCTACCGCGAGAGAAACCGCGTGCGCCCTGAGCGGAAGGGCTGTCCTGGGTGTATAGCAGCCATTCGTCCAGCCGATGCGGGCGATGGAACCACATGGCATGATCAAGACTTGCCATCTGAATATCGGGATCGAACCCGTTTCGACCATGGGCAAACGTGGAGGTGTCGAGCAGCGTCATGTCAGAAAGATAGGCCAGCACCGCAGCCTGAAGAGCACGATCATCCGGCACCGGCCCCGTGGCGCGGATCCACACATCCTGGCGCGGCGGCAGCTTGTCGCGGCTGGTGTAGTGCTCAATGATGACCGGTCGCACCTCGATGGGACGCTCACGCGCCCAATACCGACGGATGTTTTCCGGCACACGCTCGCCAAACTCGGCCAGAAACTCGCGCTGGGTGCGCAGGTTTTCCGGAGGCGTGACGCCTTGAGGCATGGGAAGCTGATGGTCGAGCCCTGGCTCTTCCTTCTGGAAAGAGGCAGAGAGGGAAAAGATCGCATGGCCATGCTGAATGGCAACCACACGGCGGGTGGTGAAGCTACCGCCATCGCGGATCCGGTCCACTTCGTAGATGATTGGAACGGCAGGATCGCCCGGCCGCATGAAATAGCAGTGGAGCGAGTGGACATGGCGGGAGCTATCGACGGTACGCTGGGCAGCGACAAGGGCTTGGCCAATAACCTGCCCGCCGAAAACGCGCTGCCAAGCCGATTGCGGACTGCGACCACGAAACAGATTGTGTTCGAGCGTCTCAAGATCGAGTATGGCAAGCAGGTCTTGCATGGCCGATGACATCAATGACTTCCTCCGGAAGCGAAATATATTGCTGACGGGTTTCCAAGACGAAGGCGTGGCGCAAGTCAAGCGCATCTGGTGCGGACAGCGACACACAGGTCCTGTGTAGATGAACGAGGTGGCGTTATGGCCAGGAACACAACACACAAAGCCGAACGCGAACTGGACATCCTGATCGCCGGAGCCGGCTATGTGGGACTGGCGACGGCGGTGTCCATCGCCCGCGCCCAGCCCGGCCTGACGGTGGCGCTGGTGGATGCAGCGCCAGAAGGGGTGTGGCAGCGGGACGGACGCGCCTCGGCAATCGCGGCTGCGGCCTGCCGGATGCTCAAACGCCTCGACTGCTGGACGGAGATCGAGCCGGAGGCGCAGCCCATCACCGAGATGGAGATCACCGATTCGCGCACCGCCGATGTGCTGCGGCCGGTTTTCCTCACCTTTGGCGGCGAAGCCGCGGAGGGCGAACCCTTTGCCCATATGGTGCCGAACCGGGTAATGAATGGTGCGTTGCGTGCCCGCGCCGCCGAAAGCGGCATCGAGATCATCGAGGGTGTCGCGGTCGACGGTTTCACCAATTTGGGTGGGTATGTGACGGTGAGCTTCGCTGACGGCACAACCTGCCGCACACGGCTTCTCGTCGCTGCCGATGGCGTGCGCTCGCGTCTGCGCGACATGGCCGGCATCAAGACGTTGAAATGGGATTACGGTCAGTCGGGAATTGTCTGCACCGTGGCGCATGAGCGTCCGCATAATGGCCGCGCCGAAGAGCATTTCCTGCCCGCTGGCCCGTTTGCCACGCTGCCTTTGACCGGCAACCGCTCGTCCATCGTGTGGACCGAGCGCACGGACGATGCGGAGCGGCTGGTCAAGGAAGATGACCTCGTCTTCGAGCAGGAACTGGAGCTGCGCTTTGGCCTGAAACTGGGCGAAATCCGGGTGGAAGGCCCACGCCGCGCCTGGCCGTTGGGACTGACGCTGGCGCGCGAATTCGTGAAGCCGCGCTTCGCTCTGGCGGGCGATGCAGCCCATGGCATCCACCCGATCGCGGGACAGGGGCTCAATCTGGGCTTCAAGGACGCGGCAGCGCTGGCCGAGGTGATCGTCGAGGGCGGACGGCTGGGCGAGGATATCGGCGCCCTCGACGTGCTTCAGCGCTATGAGCGCTGGCGGCGCTTCGACACCGTTCAGATGGGCGTGACGACCGACGTTTTGAACCGGCTGTTCTCCAACGACATCGGCCCGGTGCGGGCGCTACGCGATTTTGGTCTTGGCCTGGTTGAACGAATGCCAGTCATGAAGCGTTACTTCATCCAGCAGGCCTCTGGCAACGCCCCTGGCACACCAAGACTGCTCCGCGGGGAGGCGATCTAGCCTTTCCGCGATAACGCACTATTTCCACTAGGAGAAGACGATGGCTATGAAACGGCACGCAAATGTCACCTGGAAGGGATCGCTGGTTGAAGGTTCGGGTAGCCTGGACACGCAGAGCGGCGCGCTTTCTGCCCTGCCCCTCGGCTTCAAAGCCCGGTTTGAGGACGAAAGCGGCAAGACGGGTACAAACCCCGAAGAGTTGATCGCGGGTGCTCATGCCGGCTGTTTCGCCATGCAATTGTCGCACATGTTGGCAGAAGGCGGCACACCTGCAGAGAAGCTTGATGTTCGCTCGGACGTGACTGTACAGCCGGCGGATGGCGGCGGCTTCGAGATCACGAAAAGCGCGCTTACGCTTGTGGCCAACGTTCCCGATCTCGATGAGGCAAAGTTCATTGAGATTGCCGAGAAGGCAAAAGCTTCCTGCCCCGTCTCGAAGGCACTCGGAGCCATCGAGATTACGCTGGAAGCCAAATACGGCTGACGACACATTCGCGATGAAAAACCGTCGGCCGGCGCAATGGAAGGTCGTTCGATGGCAACACTTCGCAACCAAAAATCAGACGATGCAGCTAGAATTTCCTTACGAAACAAGTCGTTCGGGAGGAATGACATGCTGCAGACGCACACACCGCGGACCCTGAAGCCGGCGACACGGAAGTCCACACTTGCCATCGCCGACATCACAGCCGAAGCTGCGAAGCTGGACGCCTTCGACAATCACGAACGCGTCTGGCACGGCCGCGACGAAGAACGCGGGCTGAACGCCATCGTGGCCATCCACAACACGGTGCTTGGCCCCGGCCTCGGTGGCACGCGCGTGTGGCCGCACGAGACGTTCGAGGCTGGGCTGACCGACGTATTGCGCCTGTCGCGGGGGATGACCTTCAAGTCAGCCGTGGCAGGCATGGATTTTGGCGGCGGCAAGGCGCTGATCATCGCCAATTCGAAAACCGACAAGACGCCGGCCCTTCTCGAAGCCTATGCAGAAATGCTGATGGCTCTGAATGGCCAGTATTTTACCGGCGAAGATGTCGGCTTCACCGTTGCTGATGCAGATTTTTTGCGCAAGCGCACCCCCAATGTGACGGGCACAACCGTGGGCGGCAGCGGCAATCCCTCGCCCGTGACAGCCCATGGCGTGTTTCTGGGGATCAAGGCCGCGCTGAAACACCGGGGCATCGCCACGCTCGACGGCGTGCATGTGGCTGTGCAGGGACTTGGCTCGGTAGGCTGGACCCTGTGCCAAAAGCTTCATGCGGAAGGCGCGCGGCTTTCGGTGACAGATATCGATGCGGCCCGGATGGAGGAAGCACAAAAGGTCTTTAAAGCAACACCGGTTGCGCTGGACGCCATTCTGAAAGTGGAGGCCGACGTGTTCGCGCCATGCGCACTGGGTGGCGTTCTTTCGGCGGAAAACATACCCATGCTCGGCGCGAAGATCGTTGCGGGGGCGGCCAACAACCCGCTCGTGCGGCACGAGGATGCCCGGCTCATGATGGAGCGCGGTGTGCTCTATGCACCGGATTATGTGATCAATGCCGGCGGGCTTTTGAACGTGGCCGCCGAGCTCGCGCCTGGCGGATACGACCGTGAAGCGACGATGGCGAAAGTGGCGAAGATACCGGAAACGCTCGCAGACATCTTCGCCCGCGCCGAGGCACAAAAGCGCCCCACCAATGATATCGCCGCAGAGCTCGCGTTCGAGCGGATCAACGCAGCGCGGCGGGACTGAATAGCCAAGAGGGTTGCGCGCTCGATGGGCGCAACCCTCTTCATTCAAACGCGGATCACTTGATCCCCGTGAACGCCGCCTCGCCCCAGACCTGACGAACGCGAGCATCGCGACCGCAGCCCTCGCGGTAGCCCTTGTAGGCGTCTTTCTTCTTCACCAGCCCAAAGCGGGAGAGGATGCGCTCGTCGCTCTGATAATAGTTCTGGTGGTAATCCTCGGCCGGCCAGAATTTTGCAGCCCCAAGTACTGGAGTGACGACCTTGCCGCTCAGTGCGGCATTCGCTTCCTGTTTGGCTTTCTCCGCTGCTGTCTTCTGCGCATCGTCAAGCGCATAGACTGCCGTTGAATAGCTCTCGCCCCGGTCGCAGAACTGACCGCCGGCATCGGTCGGATCAACCGAGCGGAAGAAGATTTCCAGAAGCCGGTCATAGCTGACCTTCGCATCGTCAAACTCGATCTTGACCACCTCGCGGTGCCCACCCGACGTGTGGTTGCGGTAGGTCGGGTTTTCGGTGCGTCCGCCGGCATAGCCCGATACCGTGTCCAGCACGCCTGGAACCTTGTCGAAATCGGCCTCGACGCACCAGAAGCAGCCACCGGCGAAAATGGCGGTCTGCTTTTCAGCCATCGCCGGCTGTGAAACTGCCACCATGGCGGTGAGGGAAAAGGCCGCGGCCAAAAGGGAACGTCGCAACATCAATGTCTCTCCTGTGTTCGCCACAGAGCTACCGCGCCGGGCGGCAAATTCAAATCAAGCCGCTACACGCTTGCGTGAGGTGATTGAAACTGGAGAGAGGGAGCAGCAATCCTCCCTGCTCGACGTAGCGACGAGCAGGGAGAAAAATTTATTAAACGCGGCGCTCGACCATCATCTTCTTGATGTTGGCGATGGCCTTGGCAGGGTTCAGCCCCTTGGGGCAGGCCTGGGTGCAGTTCATGATCGTGTGGCAGCGATAGAGCCGGAAGGGGTCTTCCAGATTGTCGAGACGCTCGCCCGTCTTCTCGTCGCGCGAATCGATCAGCCAGCGATAGGCCTGAAGCAGCACGGCAGGGCCGAGATAACGTTCGCCATTCCACCAGTAGCTCGGGCACGAGGTCTGGCAGCAGAAGCACAGAATGCACTCGTAAAGCCCGTCGAGCTTGGTGCGGTCCTCATGGCTCTGCTTCCATTCGGTCGCGGGCTCCGGGGTGATCGTCTGCAGCCACGGCTCGATCGAAGAAAGCTGGGCGTAGGGCACAGAAAGATCCGGCACCAGATCTTTGACCACCGGCATGTGCGGCAGCGGGTAGATCTTGACCGCATCCTGCGCCACCTCGTCCATGCCCTTGGTGCAGGCCAGCGTGTTGGTGCCGTCGATGTTCATCGCGCAGGAGCCGCAAATGCCCTCGCGGCAGGAGCGGCGGAAGGTCAGCGTCGGGTCGATCTTGTTCTTGATGTAGATCAGCCCGTCGAGAACCATCGGCCCACAATCGTCCGCATCGACATAATAGGTGTCGAGACGGGGGTTTTCTTCATCGTCCGGCGACCAGCGATAGATCTTGTATTCGCGCAGATTGGTCGCGCCCTCGGGCTTCGGCCAGACCTTGCCCTCCTTGACGCGGGAATTCTTGGGAAGGGTGATTTCGACCATGACTTCCTCGGCTCAGTAAACCCGCGCCTTGGGCGCGATTTTCTTGGGATCGATGCCGCCGTCTTCAAGCTTCAGCATCGGGTCGGTGTGGACGGGACGATAGTCGAGCGTGACCTTGCCGCTCTCATCGACCCATGACAGGGTGTGCTTTCGCCAGTCCTCGTCGTTGCGGCCGCCCATCGGACCATCCTTGTAGTCCTCGCGGGCGTGGGCGCCGCGGCTCTCCTTGCGCGCCTCGGCTGCGTAAACCGTGGTGATGGCGTTGGCCATCAGGTTTTCCAGCTCCAGCGTCTCCATGAGATCGGAGTTCCAGATCATCGAACGGTCGGAGACCTTGACGTCGGGAAGCTCTTTCCAGACGGCACTGATGCGCTCGCAGCCCTGCTCCAGCGATTCCTGCGTGCGGAACACGGCAGCATCTTCCTGCATGGCGCGCTGCATCTTTTCGCGTAGCTCCGCCGTGGGCGTGGAGCCGGAAGCATGACGCAGACGGTCGAAGCGCTCCATGATCTTTTCGCAGGCTGCCTCGTTGAGCGCCGGAACCGGTGCCTCACGGTCGACCACCTCGCCGGCGCGGATGGCAGCGGCACGACCAAAGACCACCAGATCGATCAGCGAGTTGGAACCGAGACGGTTGGCGCCATGCACGGAGGCGCAGGCCGCCTCGCCAACGGCCATCAGGCCGGGCGCTACCGCATCGGGATTGTCCTTGGTCGGGTTCAGCACCTCACCCCAGTAATTGGTCGGAATGCCGCCCATATTGTAATGGACAGTCGGCAGGACCGGGATCGGCTCGCGGGTCACATCGACACCGGCGAAGATGCGGGCCGATTCGGCGATGCCGGGCAGGCGCTCGTGGATGACCGCCGGGTCCAGATGGTCGAGATGCAGGAAGATGTGATCCTTGTTCTTGCCGACGCCGCGGCCTTCACGGATCTCCATGGTCATGCAGCGCGAGACAACGTCGCGGGAGGCAAGGTCCTTGGCCGATGGCGCATAGCGCTCCATGAAGCGCTCGCCCTCGGAATTGACCAGATAGCCACCTTCGCCACGCACGCCTTCGGTGATGAGGCAGCCGGCCCCATAAATGCCGGTCGGGTGGAACTGCACGAACTCCATATCCTGCAGCGGCAGGCCGGCGCGGGCAATCATGCCATTGCCGTCGCCCGTGCAGGTGTGGGCGGAGGTGCAGGAGAAATAGGCGCGGCCATAGCCGCCCGTCGCCAGAACCACCATCTTGGCGGAGAAGCGGTGGATCGTGCCGTCCTCAAGGTTCCACGCAACGACCCCCGTGCACACACCATCGTCGGACATGATGAGATCGAGCGCGAAATACTCGATGAAGAACTCGGCGTGATTCTTGACGGACTGGCCGTAGAGCGTGTGCAGGATGGCATGACCGGTACGGTCTGCCGCAGCACAGGTGCGCTGCACGGGCGGGCCGTCGCCAAAATTCTGCATGTGGCCGCCGAAGGGCCGCTGGTAGATCTTGCCTTCCTCGGTGCGCGAGAATGGCACGCCGTAATGCTCGAGCTCGTAGACGGCGGCGGGCGCCTCACGGGCGAGGTATTCCATGGCGTCGACATCGCCGAGCCAGTCGGAGCCCTTCACCGTGTCATAAAGGTGCCACTGCCAGTGATCGGGACCCATATTCTTGAGCGAAGCCGCGATGCCACCCTGCGCCGCCACCGTGTGCGAGCGGGTCGGGAAGACCTTGGTGATACAGGCCGTCTTGAGCCCCTGCTCGGCCATGCCGAGCGTGGCGCGCAGTCCGGCACCACCGGCACCGACGACGACGACGTCGAACTTGTGGTCGACATAGGTGTAGGCGTCTGCCGCCTTTTTATCTGTTGCCTTTGCCATAACCGGGTTCAGCCTCCGAGGGCGATCTTGACGAGGGCGAAGAGAGAAACGACGCCCAGAATGAGAGTGAAGAAGATGTTGCCGATCAGAAGCGCGACCTTGCTGCCCTCACCATGGACATAGTCCTCGATGATGACCTGCATGCCGAGCTTCATGTGGTAGAGCACCGACAGGACTGCGAAGGCCAGCAACACGGTGACGACCGGATTGCCGACCGCTGCGCGGACCTCTTCATAGGATGCGCCATTGTTGGCGATGACGAAGCCGATGAAGAAGATGACAAGCGGAATGTTGGCGATGGCCGTGAGGCGCTGACGCCAGAAGTGATCCGTGCCTTCCTTGGCCGAACCGAGACCGCGAACGCGGTTGAGCGGTGTGCGCATGTCGCTCATGATCAAAACCCTCCACGAACGGCATAGCCGATGATCCAGACCAGAATGGTCAGCACGATGGAGACGGCGATGGTGGCCTTGGCCATTTTCGTGGCCGTCGCCTTTTCAAGGCCGCGCCCCGTGTCCCACACAAGATGGCGAAGCCCGCCGACCAGATGATGGATCATGGCCCAGGTGAAGCCGAACAGGACGAGTCGGCCGAACCACGACCCGTAGATACCATTGACCGTGTCGAAGGTTTCCTTCGAGCCGGCGGCTGCGGCAAGCCAGATGACGAAAAGCACCATGCCAAAATAAAGCGCGCCACCGGTGATGCGGTGCACGATCGACATAAGCATTGTCGGAATGAGACGATAGACTTGCAGGTGAGGCGAAAGCGGCCTGGCCTTCACAGTTGCGGTTTTGCTCATGGCTTCCCCAATTCGATACCGGCGCGGCGGGGTGGCTGTTGCGAGAGCGACATCGGGTCCCGAACTCGCGCCCTGCGGCTGTGGCTTTCTAATGCGGTTTTTGCAGTGCGTCAAAGCCGCAAAAGCAATCCTTTGGCCGAATATATTGCGACGCACTCACAGGACGCCCGGCATTGTGCGACTTCAAACGATTGAAGGCTTTTTTGCCCGTCGTCGCGGCAGCCCTTCTAACGGCGGCAGGTGATCGGCACCTTGCCGCTGACCATCCACAATGCCTCACTGCCCTCGATGACGACTGCATAGAGCGATTCTCCGTATCGCACGCTTTGCCCCGGCGGCGATGCCGGCAGATCCAGCTCCAGACCTCGAGGACTGACCACGAAGATGCCGTCCCGCTTTGGAGAGATCGTCATCTCCATATCATCATCGCAAGCCAGCTTGACCGGCCCCGAAAAGGCCAGCCCGGCGCTCTTGTTCTCTTCCTGAGATGAGGGCGCAACACAACCCGCCAGCCCCAACACAGATGCAGTGATCAAGAGATCGAGCATGCCGAGTTGGCGCGTCCGCCCAAAAGACGGTTCTGAAAACCTCATTATAAAGCCTCTATTTCGGCTCTGAAGCCGGCATGCGTTCGCTGGACTGCTCAAAACGGATGACATGTGTCGTCCAGTCAGCAGGAGCAGCCAGCGCCTCGTAGAGCTTGCGCCCTTCATCCGGCTGGCGCGGTGCATTGAGCGCCAACCGCGCCCAGCCGCGCTCTTCGGCCTGGTCTGCAATCACATCGACCAATGCCTTACCGATTCCCTTACGACGATGATCGTGATGCACATACAGATGGTCCACCAGGCCGTGGCGCATGCCAGACACCGGATCCGGCAGGTCGTAGAAAAGCGCGAACCCCACCAGTTCGCCGTCGAGACTGGCTCCGACCACTTCCACGGCGCGATCCTGCAACAGCGTTTCGGCATAGTAGTCGTCCGGCCGGCGCGGCGCACCGCGCTTCAACGACTGGGTGTAAGCCGCCAGCAGGGGTGCCAGAACATGCGCATCGTTGAGGCGCAGCGGATTGATGTCGATCTGATGATTCTCGCCCATGGAGCACCCTTCCCCGAAATTAACCACGTCTGTCAATCGGCATGTTCAAGAAGCATGCTCCACGTGACAAAGGTTAAGAAAGGATTAATGTATAAAGAATGAGGAGGCCGCGAGGATTCAAGGAGCGATGGCGCATGCCTTTACGATCTCTATTCGTGGCAACGGCCCTTGCGGTCGCAGCGATCACTGTCCCGGCAGCAGCCGGAAGTTTTCATGACGCAGGCGGCGGCCGGGTCTATTCGGATGCCTATGGCAATCTGGTGATTCATAGCCGCGCCGGTTTCAAGCGCATACTGGTCGGCAAGGGGCATCTTGCCGATGACTATCGTGCGCTCGGCATCGAGGCACCGCGCGAGACGGCCTATCTGGAACGCAGCGGCGGCAAGCTCTATCTGCGCCGCGCCGCTCCATGCAGCGCCGGTGTTCTGGTGAAGGGTCGCGGCTACATGTACGGGCTCTCTGACGGCGAGCTTCCCATTCTGACCTCCCCCTGCGACTAGTCTCGACTCATGCACCAGCAACTGGCGACAACGGCGGACCGGCTTGTCACTCCCTTTGGCGCCCCCATCTGGAAGGCTGCGCTTTTTGGCGCGTTGATCGGGACGGCCGTCGTGCTCGGCATGGAGATGCGTGACCTGACAGACCGGCATGGTGGCCTGCACGCCAGTATGCGCAAGGTCATCACGCAAGCCGTGCAATTATCGCCGGAGACGGAGAACGCCGCTGCCGGTCACCCGCTTTGGCAAAAGCCGATACGCAAATCCGTGCAGCGAGCACGTCCCGCGGACGCCAAGCCTGCCCTATCGCTCACGTTGAACGGCAGTGGCGAACTAGCGCTAGACGGATATATTCTGCCAGGCAGCGCCAACCGTCTGCGGGATATGCTGGAAACGTCGACGTCTCCGATCATCCGGGTTTCGCTCAATTCCCCTGGAGGGTCGCTGAACGACGCCATGGCCATGGCGTCGTTGATCCGCCAGCGCCGGCTTTCAACCATTGTGGAGGCCGATGCGGTCTGCGGCTCGTCCTGTCCACTTGTGCTGGCAGGCGGCATTGAACGCCAAGTGGAGCGAGGAGCAACCGTCGCTGTCCATCAATTCTACAGCCCTGGCAGCCTTTCAGACCCGCGGCAGGCTCTTTCGGATGCTCAATTGGTCACAGCCCGCATCGCACGGCATCTTGACAAAATGGGGGTCGATCCAGCCCTGTGGCTGCACGCTCTCGACACGCCACCGCGCGCGCTCTACCGCCTCTCCGAAGGAGAGCTTGGCGCATATCGGCTGGCAACGGTCGTGAACTGAAAAGCTGGCATGCAGGGATCCCCCGCCTTGGCGGCGAGGGACCGTGCGAACAGAATGGTCAGCCCTTGGTCAGCCCTTGGGCCACTCGCGAATATCCACGAAGTGACCGGCAATAGCCGCCGCAGCGGCCATGGCCGGCGAAACCAAGTGGGTACGGCCCTTGAAGCCCTGACGGCCCTCGAAATTGCGGTTCGAGGTGGAGGCGCAGCGCTCACCAGGCTTCAGGCGGTCGTCGTTCATGGCAAGGCACATGGAACAGCCCGGCTCACGCCAGTCGAAACCGGCCGCCTTGAAGATCTTGTCCAGACCTTCGGCCTCGGCCTGTGCCTTAACGAGGCCAGAGCCTGGCACGATCATGGCATCAAGGCCGTCCCTGACCTTCTGACCTTCGGCGATCTTTGCAGCTTCACGCAGATCCTCGATGCGGCCATTGGTGCAGGAGCCGATAAAGACCCGGTCGACAGCGATGTCCGTGATCTTCGTACCCGGCGTGAGGCCCATATATTCGAGCGCCCGTTTCTTCGAGAGACGCTTGGTTTCCTCGGGAATATCGTCCGGGTTCGGAACCACACCGGTGACGGAGATGACGTCTTCCGGCGATGACCCCCAGGTGACAATGGGTGGCAGATTGGCAGCGTCCAGCTTGACAACGCGATCATACTCCGCGCCCTCGTCGGTGCGCAGGGAATCCCAGTAGGCAAGCGCCATGTCCCAAGCCTTGCCTTTCGGCGCGCGAGGGCGATCCTTGATATAGGCGTAGGTGGTCTCGTCCGGTGCGATGAGACCGGCGCGAGCGCCGCCTTCAATGGACATGTTGCAGACGGTCATGCGGCCTTCCATGGAGAGCGCACGGATCGCCTCGCCCGCATATTCCATGACATGGCCGGTGCCGCCGGCCGTGCCGATCTCACCGATAATGGCGAGGATGATGTCTTTCGCGGTGACGCCGTCGGGCAGCATCCCGTCCACCTCGATCAGCATGTTCTTGGCGCGACGCTGAATGAGCGTCTGCGTGGCGAGCACATGCTCGACCTCGGACGTGCCGATACCGTGCGCCAGCGCACCGAAAGCGCCATGGGTGGAGGTGTGGCTATCGCCGCAAACGATGGTCATGCCCGGTAGAGTGAAACCCTGTTCGGGACCGACAATGTGCACAATTCCCTGACGCTCATCATTGGCGTCGTAATACTCAATGCCGAAATCGGCTGCATTCTTTGCCAGTGCTTCGACCTGGATGCGGCTTTCCGGATTCTTGATCCCGAATTTGCGGTCGGGCGAGGTCGGCACATTGTGATCGACCACGGCGAGCGTCTTTTCCGGATGGCGCACATTGCGGCTGGCCATGCGCAGGCCTTCAAAGGCCTGTGGGCTCGTCACTTCATGCACCAGGTGGCGGTCGATATAGAGCAGGCAGGTGCCGTCATCCTGCTGATCGACCAGATGGTCGTCGAAAATCTTGTCGTAGAGCGTGCGTGCTTTGGTCATTTTGTTCATCCCTAGCGGAGCGAAATGGAAGGCTGGCCGGCTAATCTTGTGTCTCGTTGCATTCCCGCAAGGTGGGGTGGGAATGTCGAGCCGGTTGGCGTGTCCGCCTAAGGCAGTCGGCTCAGAAGCGAGCCGGAAACCCGCGCAAAAAAGCGGCTCGGCAGGCGCTTGACGTCCTGCAGAACAAAGTTCTTATAAGCCGGGTTTCCAAAAAGTGCTTCCATGAGAGGGCTAATACCAGCCTTTCATGGGATCGGCAATCTATCCGTCTTTAGACCCGGATTGACCATTGCCCTTGTCTTTCGGTTTCTTCAGCTCGAGGCCAGTCTCTAGCCGCTGCATGAGCGCCAGAACGAGTGCGCCAAGAAAGCATGCCAGGCCGGCAATGACCCAGAGACCAAGCCCTGCTGCCAGTCCAGTGGCTGAGGCAAGCCACATTCCGGCCCCTGTGGTCAGACCGCGAATTTCACCCCGCTTAAAAATGATAAAGCCTGCGGCGAGAAAGGCGACGCCCGCGGTGATCGCCTCCACGAGGCGGATGGGGTCGGCCTTCACCTGATCATCGCTAAAGATAGGCATGGCGACAATCTCGAGCGCGATGATTGCAAAAACGGCAGAGGCCAGACAAACAAGCATGTGCGTTCGCAGACCGGCAGGTCTGTCGGCCATTTCACGCTCGAACCCCAAGATCCCGCCGAGCAGCACCGCCATAGCGAGCCGCGCCGCGATGACCTGCCATTGCAAAGTGGTCTGGGGGGTGAATTCGGCAAGCAGAGCATCCATGGGACATGAATGCTCTGGAAGCGGCAAAGTTCCCGTCGCAGCCCTAACGCTGCTGCTGGCTCCTGCGCATGCGCTGTTCAAGTGCACGGAGCGCAAGCGAAAGGCCGACTGTCAGGATCAGGTAGATATAGGCGACGATCGAATAAGTCTCGAAAAAGCGGAAAGAGCCGGATGCATAAATCTTGCCCATCTGGGTGATGTCGGCGACGCCAAGCACGGAGACAAGCGACGAATCCTTCACCATCGCTACAAAATCGTTCCCAAGCGGCGGTAGGATTGTTCGGATCGCCTGCGGTAGTATGATCAGACGAAAGCGCTGGAAACGCGAAAGGCCGAGCGCTTTGGCGGCTTCGACCTGCCCCTCATCGACCGACTGGATACCCGCGCGAAATACCTCGGCGATGAACGCGGAATAACCGATGGTGAGAGCGATGATTGCGCGCCACAAAAGCGAGATGTCGCGGACTTTGAGCTCATCAAGAAGACCGGCCTCTTGCAATGACGCAGTCATCGCATTCCATCCGGTCACCACAATGGGCACACCGGCAAAAGCGATCCAGAAAAGGAGAACAAGTACCGGCACGCCACGAATGATCTCCACGTAAAAACGCGCAATCTGACGCAGCGCGAGCGAACCGGAAAGGCTCATCAGGGCGATGCCGAGCCCGACCGCTGTGGCAAGCATGAAACCCACCACGGTAACGAAAACGGTGATGCCGATGCCCCTGGAGACGATTGTGAAGACCTGCGCATAGAGTTCGCTGGCGGCAATCAGAATCGCAACGATCAGAGCCATCCCCCCGGCAGCAACCAGCCACCAGGGAAAATCCCGCTTGGCTGTGGGCCGGGGAGACGTCACCGCCACTTGCTCGAAAAGCTTCTCGAAAGACAGGCGGACAGGCCGGCAGAACGAGGACCAACCAAAGCCCTATTCACCCATCTTGTATTCGAGGAACCATGTCCTGTTGAGTGCCTCCAGCGTGCCATCCGCCTTCATCGATGCGATAGCCGTGTTGATGGGCGCGACGAGATCGGATCCCTTGGCGAAAATGAAACCGAAATCTTCCGAACCCAGGGGCTCGCCGAGAAGCTTCAAGGTTCCGTTCGAGGCATCCACATAGCCCTGTCCACCCGTGCTGTCGGTCAAAACCACATCCACATCACCCGCACGCAGAGCCTGTACGGACGCGCCAAAAGTTTCGAACAGCTTGATGCGTGGGTTGGCCTCATCGCCGTCGAGCACCTCGTAGACGCCAGTGTAGAATGGCGATGTTCCGGGTTGCGCGCCCATCAAACCATCTTCATAGGCAGCGAAGCTTTTCGCGTCGGAGAAATTTTTCTCGTCGCTGCGCACGAGCATGTACATTTCGGAGCGCATGTAGGGGTCAGAGAAGTCCACCTTTTCCTTGCGGTCGTCGCGGATGGTGATACCCGTCATACCCATATCGTACTGTCCGTCGGAAACAGATTGGATCATCGCGTCCCAACTCGTGTTCTGGTAGGTGACCTTGAAGTTGAGCCGCTTGGCGATCTCGTTCACTGCATCATATTCCCAGCCGACCTGCTCGCCTGAGTTGGGATCGATGAACTGCAGTGGCGGATATGCGTTCTCGGTGACCACGACGACCTCGCGGCCTTCAAGATCCGGCAGATCCTCGGCAAACGCAGAATAACCAGAGACCGCGAAAACTGAAGCCGCGAAGGACGCAGCCAGAAGGGGCGTACGCAACGTCATAACCAATCTCCCTGTGACGGGCCGATGCACGGCCGGGTGATTGCTTTTCCTTAAAGCAGAGTGTTTTCGAGTAAAAGAGCCAGAGAGGCGTCAAAAGCTGGGGAAGCGGGATCTCCAAATGCAAAAAGGCGCACCGAAGCGCGCCTTTTCGAGAATTTCGATAACGAGTCTGACTATTCAGCGTTGTTCTCAGCGGCAGCAGCTTCCTGTGCCTTGGCAGCATCTTCAGCAGCCTTCTCGGCGGCGAGCGCCTCGGCTGCAGCAACCTTCTCGGCCTCGATGCGGGCTTTTTCTTCGGCCGCGGCCTGACGCACGGCGTCGTTCAGGCGGCGTGCGCGCACGCTGGTGTTCTCGGTGATACGAGCCGACTTGCCGCGGCGATCGCGCAGGTAGTAGAGCTTCGCACGGCGAACCTTACCGCGGCGAACCACCTCGACACCCTCGACGAGAGGGGAGTAAACTGGGAACACACGCTCGACGCCTTCACCATAGGAAATCTTGCGAACGGTGAAATTTTCCTGGAAGCCGGAACCGGAACGGGCAATGCAAACGCCTTCATAGGCCTGAACGCGGGTGCGCGTGCCTTCGGTGATGCGCACCAGAACGCGAACCGTGTCGCCGGGCTGGAATTCGGGAAGCTGACGCTGTGCAGCAATCTTCTCGGCCTGCTCGGCCTCGAGCTGACGGATAATGTCCATCTCTGTGTCCTCTTGTTCTTCGCGAACCGTCAGAGCGCTCATCCCAAGGGCAGTCTCAAGACCGCCTGAAGAGTGCCCTCCAGAAGGAGGAACAGGAGCGAATTCACGTTTCTTTGATTAAATCCAAACCGGCCATGGCCGTTTACGTGCGGCGCACATACACGACATTCCCGCCGGAATCAACATGAGAGACGCCTCAATCGCGGTTTTCGTAGCGTTCCCAGAGGTCCGCGCGACGCTCTCGCGTCAGCCTTTCCGCCTCGCCGCGGCGCCACCCCGCGATTTTCGCATGATTGCCGGAAAGCAGAACATCAGGGATTGGCCGCCCCTCGAAAATCTGCGGGCGCGTGTACTGAGGATGCTCCAGAAGCCCGCCTTCAAAGCTCTCCTCCTCGCCCGACGCGTTATTGCCCATGACGCCCGGCAGAAGACGGATCACAGCATCGAGCAGGACCAGAGCCGCCGGTTCCCCTCCCGACAATATGTAATCGCCGATGGAAACTTCTTCCAGATCACGCGCTTCGATCACGCGCTGGTCGACCCCCTCAAACCGCCCGCACAGGATCATTGCTCCTGGCCCAGAAGCCAGTTCCCGCACCCGCTTCTGGTCGAGGGGACGCCCTCGCGGGCTCATCAAGAGGCGCGGACGCGGGTCATCAGCCGGGGCGGCATGATCGATGGCGCGTGCAAGAACGTCGGCACGCATCACCATGCCGGCCCCACCGCCGGCGGGCGTGTCATCCACATTGCGGTGTCTCGTAGTGGCAAAGTCGCGGATCTGGACCGTTTCCAGCGACCATTTGCCATCCTCGCGCGCCTTTCCTGCGAGCGAGAGATCGAGTGATCCTGGGAACATTTCTGGATAAAGCGTGAGAATGGTCGCGCGGAACGTCACGAGCTGTCTCCCTCACGCGGCATCTCGGGATCTTCGACTTCTATCAGGCCAGCCGCAACGAGGTCGATCTCGATTTCGCCCTTTGAAACACGGACGTTGGGCACAGCCGCATGGGTGAATGGAACCATCGCCGAGCCGCCTTCGGACAGCAAAACTTCGAGAATGTCACCGCCCCCGAAATTGTGCAGCGCTCGCACCTTACCGACATGCTCTCCCGCACCATCGACAACCGCGATCCCGATCAGATCGGTGTGATAAAATTCCTCTTCCTCGAGATCATCCGGCAACGCCTCGCGCTCGACATACAAGCTCGTTCCGTTCAAGGCCTCCGCGGCGTTGCGGTCGCTAATGTCGGCAAAGCGCACCACAACCACGTTCTTCGCTGACCTCACATTGAGAATGGTCAGAGTACGCCCATCGTCCGTGGTCAGCGGCCCATAATCTCCGATAGCCAGAGGGTCGGCGGTGAAGGCCTTGACGCGCACCTCTCCACGCAAGCCCTGCGGGGCACCGACTACACCGAGCTGAATGCGGGTATCGCTTGTCTTCTGTTTGTTCATTTGCCTGATTTGCCACGACGCCGTTTGGAAAAACAGGCTTATGCGCCGTTTTACGGCTTTCCGGCAAGCTTTCCGGCGAGACTTTCCATGCGCGCGGCGAGATCGTTGAGCGCGCCGGTCACTGCCGCATCGTTCTTGCCGGATTGGCTGAGCGCCTCGTCACGGGTCTTGCGCAGGGACGCGACCTCTCCCTCCATGGTGCGCATCCGCTTCTGCAGCTCCGAGAGCTCGTCCATCACCATGATCCCGGCCATGACTGCCAACCGGTGGTCTCCGATCTCACCGAAGGAATCTTTCAGATGCGTGATGTATCGGTCGAAGCGCTGCGCAAGATTAACGAGGTGATCTTCCTGCCCCTCATCGCAGGCCATGCGATAGGACTTACCGTCGATCGTGACTGTAACCTGTGCCATCGCCCGCCCTACCGATCCAGCACGGCACGGATTGTCTCCATAGCCGTGACCAAACGCCGCGAGACTTCGCGGTTTACCTCTTCGAGACGCTTGGCGCGTGCCTCGGACTTATCGATCTCTTGAGCGAGACGCGCGCGGTCCGTGTTCATGCGCTGCAATTCGGCATCGGAATCCGCGACAGCGCGATCCCGTTCCATGCGCGCATCTACTGCATCCTCCAGCGAAGACAACGCCTTGCTCAGGCGGTCGATCGCTTCTTTGGGCGTGCTTTCACCACTCATGGTCGCCACCCCCCGTCGCACATTCCGGAGACAAGCCAGCCACCCATGCGGCCGAGGCATGCGGTCTCAGGAAATGTTTTGACACAGGCAATCTTGCTTACTCTCATCCGCCCAGTGACGCACCCGGACCTGTGCCGGCAGACAAATGCACGACAGCTTTCAGGAAGCCTCGGCTGCGAATCGCTGGCCTTACTAACCAGTTACGCCGAAAAGATTAGGCGCCGTGTGAACGTTCCGTCAACAAAACACGTCGGCTAATCCCCCAAAATGCTGTAACAAGGTTGATACAAAATTCCCCTTCCCCAGCGGTAGGAAAACGCCTGCAAACCGTCCCTTTGTTGACTTCAAGGCCGCAACTGCTATGTGTCGCCTGCTTTTTCCAAAGGGCCCGGACTGCCTGAGCAGTCTGCCCGACAACTGCCGAAAGCGGACCAGCGAGCAATCATGATCTCACGCGACAAACACGACCGGATGGCCAATGCGATCCGCTTCCTTTCTATGGACGCGGTGGAGAAGGCCAATTCGGGCCACCCCGGCCTGCCGATGGGGGCTGCAGACATTGCCACCGTGCTTTTCACCCGCTTCATGAAGCACGATCCCAAGAACCCGGATTGGGCCGACCGCGACCGGTTCGTCCTGTCCGCCGGTCACGGGTCTATGCTCCTTTATTCTCTGCTTTACCTGCTTGGCTATGAAGATATCACGATCGATGAGATCAAGAACTTTCGCCAACTCGGCTCGCGCACGGCCGGCCATCCTGAGTTTGGTCACGCGGCCGGCATCGAAACGACGACCGGGCCGCTCGGCCAAGGCCTGGCGAATTCCGTCGGTATGGCGATCGCCGAACGCATTCTGAATGCGCGCTTCGGCGATGATCTCGTTGACCATTACACCTATGTTCTGGCCGGCGACGGCTGCCTGATGGAGGGCATTAGCCAAGAAGCGCTGACGCTTGCCGGGCACCTCAAGCTCAGCAAGTTGATCGTCCTGTTCGACGACAACCAGATCTCCATCGACGGTTCCACCTCGCTGACAGACTCCACCGACCAGTGCGAACGCTTCGAGGCTTCGGGCTGGAACACAATGCGCATCGACGGACATGACCCGGATGCGATTGCCGGTGCCATCGAAGCTGCGAAGAAGGCCGACAAACCAACCCTGATCGCCTGCCGCACGACCATCGGCTTCGGCGCGCCGTCCAAATCCGGCACCGCAAAGGTGCACGGCTCCCCGCTCGGCTCAGAGGAGATCGCCGGCGCACGCAAGGCGCTTGGCTGGGACGCCGAACCTTTCGTTGTTCCTTCCGACATTCTCGACGACTGGCGCCTGGCTGGTCTCCATTCGGCCAAGGAGCGCAAGGCCTGGGAAGACCGTCTAGCGGCTGCAGACGCGGAGACACGCGGCGAATTCGAGCGCCGCATGCGCGGAGACCTGCCAGAAACCTTCTCGACTGCCATGCTCGAATACAAGGAAAAGCTTGCAGCCGAGCCTCCAAAGGTGGCGAGCCGAAAGGCTTCGGAAATGGCACTCGAGGCCATCAACGCCGTGCTGCCTGAGACCATCGGCGGCTCCGCGGATCTGACCGGCTCGAACAACACCAAGACCAGTCAGACCGGCCCCATCAGCGCCGACGACTTTTCCGGCCGCTATGTCCATTATGGCATCCGCGAGCACGGCATGGCCGCCGCCATGAACGGCATGACGCTGCATGGTGGAATCATCCCTTATGGCGGCACCTTCCTGACTTTTTCGGACTACGCCCGCCCGGCGATGCGTCTCGCCTCACTGATGCAGATCCGTTCCATCTTCGTGATGACGCATGATTCCATCGGTCTCGGCGAGGACGGCCCGACCCACCAGCCGGTGGAACATCTGGCCGCGCTACGCGCAATCCCCAACCATCTCGTGTTTCGCCCGGCGGACGCGATCGAAACCGCGGAATGCTGGCAAGTGGCCATCGAAAGCCGCGATGCACCATCCACACTCGCCCTCTCGCGCCAGAACCTCGCGCCTGTACGAACCAGCCACGAGGCTGACAATCTCAGCGCGCGCGGCGCCTACGAGCTCGCAGGTTCGGAAGACGACGCCAAGGTGACACTCTTCGCCACCGGCTCGGAAGTGGAAGCGGCGATGAAGGCAAAGGCTCTGCTTGATGCCGCCGGTCATCCGGCCCGCGTTGTCTCCGTGCCCTGTTTCGAATTGTTCGAGCAGCAAAGCGATGATTACCGCAAGGCGGTGATCGGCGACGCCCCGGTGAAGGTGGCAATCGAAGCCGGTATCCGTCAGGGCTGGGACGCAATCATCGGTTCTGACGGTATCTTCATCGGCATGACGGGGTTCGGCGCCAGCGGGCCCGCTCCGGAACTCTACAAGCATTTCGGCATCACCGCTGAGGCTGCTGCAAACGCCGCTCAGAAGCGCCTGACAGAAGTCGGTTGAAACCGATATCAGGCTTGTGCCCTCTCGGGGCGGACGAATGCCCGCCCCAGCATCTGGATTCTCGACGCGGACGCCGCTATGAAACGGCGTCTCCTTCCGTGCCTGTGCACGGCCACCCACTCCCCGGAGGAAGTTCATGACCGTCAAAGTTGCCATCAACGGATTTGGCCGCATCGGCCGCAATGTCGTTCGCGCCATTTACGAATCGGGCCGCAAGGACATCGACATCGTTGCGATCAACGATCTCGGCCCCGTCGAAACCAATGCCCACCTTTTGCGCTATGATAGTGTGCATGGCCGCTTTCCCTCAGAGGTGAAGGTCGATGGTGACGCGATCAACATTGGCTCCGATTCTTTCAAAGTCTTTTCCGAGCGTGATCCCTCTAAGCTCCCCTGGGGTGAGCTCGGTGTCGATATCGTGATGGAATGCACGGGTATCTTCACGGCCAAGGAAAAGGCAGCGCTCCACCTCGACGCCGGCGCCAAGCGCGTGCTGGTTTCGGCTCCGGCATCGGGCGCCGATCTGACGGTGGTATACGGCGTCAACCATGACAAGCTTTCGAGCGAACACCGGGTCGTCTCCAACGCTTCCTGCACCACCAACTGCCTGGCACCGGTCGCCAAGGTCCTCAACGATGCTTTCGGTATCGAAAAAGGCTTCATGACCACGATCCACGCCTATACGGGCGATCAGCCAACGCTGGACACGATGCACAAGGATCTCTACCGCGCCCGTGCTGCGGCCATGTCCATGATCCCGACATCGACGGGTGCCGCCAAGGCTGTCGGTCTCGTTCTGCCAGAACTCAATGGCAAGCTGGACGGCGTTTCCATCCGCGTCCCGACCCCGAATGTCTCGGTCATCGACTTCAAATTCGTGCCGAAGAAGAAGGTGACTGTCGAGGAGGTCAATCAGGCCCTCGTCGCTGCCGCCGACGGCGGGTTGAAAGGCATTCTGGCCTACACCAACGAGCCGCTCGTCTCGATTGACATGAATCACAACCCCGCTTCTTCCACCTTCGCGCTAGACCAGACCAAGGTGATTGAAGGCGATCTGGTTCGCGTCATGTCCTGGTACGACAATGAATGGGGCTTTTCGAACCGCATGGCCGACACGGCCGTGGCATTCGGAAAGACGATCTGAACGACTCCACATGCCTTTTCGAACGCCCGGCCGTCGCGCCGGGCGTTTTTCTTTTGGCCCGGCTCTTGCATCTCACTTCCGCCGCACCTTTTATGGAAACAGAACAGCAACTTGAGGCAGGCGGGATTTCGGGAAGCGGATGGATCAGGGCATCTACCTTATAACGTTGGTGGGCACGACACTCGTGCTGTTTGCCGCGTTTTCGAGCCTGATTGCCTTTCGTTTCGGCGCTCCACTGCTTCTCATCTTCCTGGGCATCGGTCTGGCGGCTGGCACGGACGGGCTCGGACTTGATTTCGACAACGCATCGGTTGCCTATTTCATCTGCTCGCTGGCGCTCGCGGTCATCCTGTTTGATTCGGGGTTCGGCACGTCCATCTCAGCCTTTCGGCAGGCGGCGGCGCCCGCCGTCACGCTAGCAACGGTCGGCGTTTTGCTGACAGCCGGTCTTGTGGGTGTCGCGGCATACTATGTGACGGGCTTCAGCTGGCTTGAGTCGTTCCTGCTTGGCGCCACGGTGGCATCCACCGACGCCGCCGCCGTTTTCTTCCTTCTGCGTGTTGGAAACATCTCCGTGCGGGAGCGTGTGCGCTCGACACTCGAAGTGGAATCGGGATCGAACGACCCGATCGCAATCTTTCTCACGCTCTCTCTGGTCGGGCTCATTGCCGGCGGTGAAGCGATAAAGGCAGGCGAACTCGCCACCGACGTGGCGCTTGGGTTCCTGCAGCAGATGGGCATCGGTCTCCTGGCCGGACTCGTCGGCGGCTGGAGCATCGTTCGGCTGGTCATCCGTCTCCGGCTGGAGCAGGGATTGTTGCCGATTTTCGTGCTGGCACTTTCACTCCTGGTCTTCGCACTTGCCGGCGCGATAGGCGGCTCCGGCTTTCTTGCCGTTTATGTGGCGGGGCTGATTGCCGGAAATGCAAAGCTGCGCTCCACAGCGATGCTCAAACGCTTTCAGGATGGCGTGACCTGGCTTGCACAGATCATCATGTTTCTTGTGCTCGGCCTCTTTGCCACACCTTCGCAGTTTGCCGAAATTGCGCTACCGGCTCTTTTCATCGGCTTGTTCCTAATCTTCGTTGCTCGTCCGTTGGCCGTGACACTGTGCCTGATGCCATTCCGCTTCTCGCCAGCCGAGAATGCCTTCATTTCGTGGGTGGGACTGCGCGGTGCGGTGTCGATCCTTCTTGCGATCACCCCGCTCATCGACGAGTTGCCCAATGGGCGTCCGTTGTTCAACATCGTGTTCATCATCGTGCTGGTCTCGCTGATCGTTCAGGGCTGGACAGTGGGACCGCTGGCGCGCCGGCTGGGGCTGACGCTTCCGCCGCGGATGGGACCTCTGAACAAAGTGGAATTGGAGTTGCCCGGCTCGGCCCGCCACGAACTTCTCGCCTATCGCGTGGTGGCGGGAAGCCCCGTGGAACGCGGTCAACGCATTCCACGCTGGGCAAAACCTTCCCTTGTTGTGCGCGATGGCCGATCCATGACCTACCAGTACGCCGGCCGACTTTCCGCTGGTGATCATGTCTATATTTTCGTGCCTGACCGCTACCCCCGCCTGCTTGACCGTCTGTTCGCCAGCCCGGTGGAGATGGACCCTGAAGATGCAGAGTTTTTTGGAGCCTTTGCGGTCGACCCGGAACGGCCGGCATCCGACATTGAGGCTGCCTATGCGACGGGTCTAAACGAAGAAGACCAGAAGAAAACAATCGCCGATCTCCTGCGGGAGCGGCTGGGTGGCCGCGCGGAATATGGTGACCGGACGACACTGGGCGAGATCGAGCTGATTGTGCGCGACGTGGATGAAAACGGACGAATCAGCGCTGTCGGCCTTTCAATGGAGCCACAGCCTGTCGAGCCCAGCCTGCCGCTTCTTCTGTTGAGCCCGCGTGAGCTGTTGCGACGCCTGCTTCGCAAAATTTAGCAGAGCCGGCCGAGGGCGCACGCGCCATCTTGCACACAGCGTGCGGCACTGTATGGTCGCCAACGAAAATGCACCAAGATTCCATCAGCGGTTCGGGACGGGCAGCCCCTGATCCAAAGCGAACCCCTCACAGGAGACATCGACGCGCCATGCCGGACTTCAAGACCCTTGACGATCTCAACGACATTGCAGGCAAACGTGTGCTGGTGCGTGTTGACCTGAACGTGCCGGTGAAGGATGGCAAGGTGAGCGACACCACGCGCATCGAACGCGTCGCGCCGACCATCCAGGAGCTTTCCAGCAAGGGTGCCAAGGTGATCCTGATGGCGCATTTCGGCCGTCCGAAGGGAAAGCCCGATCCGGCAGCATCGCTGGAGCCCATTGCCTATGCAGTGGAGAGTGTGCTCGATCATCGAGTGCATTTCGCCAAGGACTGCATCGGCACGCCGACTGCAAACGCAATCAACGAGATGGCGGGAGGAGACATTCTGCTTCTCGAAAACACGCGTTTCCATGAAGGCGAAGAGAAGAACGACCCGGATTTTGCAAAGGCTCTGGCGGAGAATGGCGACGTCTATGTCAACGATGCTTTCTCAGCCGCCCATCGCGCCCACGCCTCGACAGAGGGGCTCGCCCATCTGCTGCCGGCCTATGCGGGCCGCACCATGCAGGCGGAGCTGGAAGCGCTGGAGAAAGGCCTTGGCAAACCGGCCAAACCCGTGCTCGCCATTGTCGGCGGTGCGAAGGTTTCCACCAAGATCGATCTGCTGATGAATCTGGTGAAGAAGGTCGACGCACTGGTGATCGGCGGCGGCATGGCCAACACGTTCCTTGCCGCGCGTGGCACGGAGGTCGGAAAATCGCTGTGCGAACACGACCTGGCGCAAACTGCGAAGCAGATCATGATCGAAGCCGCAGAATCCGGCTGTGCGCTCGTCCTTCCCGTGGATGGCGTGGTCGCGCGTGAATTCAAGGCAGGCGCAGAGAGCGAAACGGTCGACATCGAAAGCGTTCCGTCAGACGCCATGATCCTCGATGTAGGACCGAAGAGTGTCGAGAAGGTGAATGAGTGGCTTGACCGCGCTGACACCGTGGTCTGGAACGGCCCGCTGGGCGCTTTCGAGATCGAACCATTCGACGCGGCAACCGTGGCGGCGGCAAAACACGCGGCACACCGAACCATTGAGGGATTGCTCGTTTCGGTAGCCGGCGGCGGCGACACGGTGGCAGCACTGAACCACGCCGGTGTGGCCGAGGAGTTTTCCTACGTGTCCACTGCAGGCGGCGCGTTTCTTGAATGGATGGAAGGCAAGAAACTGCCGGGCGTGGAGGCACTTTCGAACAACCGTTAAGCAAAATGTGAATAGTCTGTCATTTCAATCGATTAGGGGTCTTGAGGGCGCATTCCGTTTGTCATCGGCATCTGCTATCGCCCGGTCATGACAAGACAGGAGACCTGAAATGAGCGAACGCCTTGAGGATATTGCAGCTGCCATGGTGATCCCCGGACAGGGGATTCTGGCGGCGGATGAAAGCTCCGGCACCATCAAGAAGCGCTTCGACACGATCGGGCTGGAATCGACGGAAGAGAACCGGCGTGACTATCGCGAGATGATGTTCCGCGCCGATGCGGCGATGAAGGATTGCATCTCCGGCGTCATCCTCTACGACGAGACGATCCGCCAGAAGGCTGCCGACGGCACACCGCTGGTCGATGTCATCAAGGCCTCCGGCGCCGTGCCGGGCATCAAGGTCGATGGCGGCGCCAAGCCGCTCGCCGGCTTCGATGGTGAGACCATCACCGAAGGCCTCGACGGCCTGCGCGAGCGCCTGGCCGAATATTATGGCCTTGGCGCACGTTTCGCCAAATGGCGCGGCGTGATCTCCATCTCGAACGACCTGCCAAACTGGGGAGCTCTGAAGCAGAACGCACAGGCGCTTGCCCGCTATGCCGCACTCTGCCAGGAAGCCGGCATTGTGCCGATCGTCGAGCCTGAAGTGCTGATGGACGGCAAACCGGGCGATCATTCCATCGACCGCTGCTACCAGGTGACTGAGTGGGTTCTGAAGACCGTCTTTGCCGAGCTCTACGATGCGCGTGTTTCGCTTGAGGGCATCGTCTTGAAGCCGAACATGGTGATCGACGGCAAGAACGCCCGCAAGGCGAGCCGCGAGGAAGTGGCGGAGAAGACCGTGCGCTGCCTGAAATCGACCGTGCCGGCCGCGGTGCCCGGCATCGCCTTCCTGTCCGGCGGCCAGTCGGACGAGGAAGCGACGGCGCATCTCTCGCTCATGAATGCCGGCTTCGACATGCCGTGGGCGCTGACCTTCTCTTACGGTCGCGCGCTGCAGGCTGCCGCGCTCAAGACCTGGGCCGGCAAGAAGGAAAACGTGGCAGCAGCGCAGAAGGCTTTCGCGCACCGTGCGAAGATGAACAGTCTCGCCGCCACCGGCCAGTGGAAGCAGGACCTCGAGGCTGCCTGATCAGTCAGGCACATAGAGAACGCATATCGCGGCCCGTCAACGAAGGTTGGCGGGCCATTTTCTTTGCAGCGAGCGAGAAGCACTACTCTCCTCCACGCAGAAGGATGGTGAGCGAGACCGCAGCCAGCGCGATCAGGGCCAGCTTCCAGAAATCGGCGCGACGCCTCAGGCCCGGAAGGCCAAGCGGCTTGATGATGTGCACCACCATCATCGCCAGAATGAGAAGAAGCAGGATCTTGGTCATGAAGGCCCGATTCGCGAAGTCAGACCCTCTTGTGCCTTTCCGCCTGCCGCCTGTCAAAACGGCGTGTTCTCCGCAAGTCTGATTTACGTGCAGCCTCCCGATCCGCTAACCTCTTTGGAAAGAGGCTCAAACCGCAGGGAGGAGGCGGGATGACGTCGCGCTATCACGAGGTCTATTCGGGCTGGCAGCAGGATCCCGAAGGATTCTGGGCGAAAGCCGCTGCCGAGATTGACTGGTTCAGTCCCTGGGAAAAGGTGTTCGACGCAAAGGCGGGTGTCTATGGACACTGGTTTCCCGGCGCGACCTGCAACACGTGTTTCAATGCGGTGGACCGGCATGTGGAGGGCGGGCGCAAGGATCAGCCCGCCCTCATCCACGACAGCCCCATCAGCGGCCGGAAGAAAAGCTTCACCTATGGCGAGCTGAAAGACGAGGTTTCGGCGCTGGCGTCCGTGCTTAAGGATTTCGGTGTCGGCAAGGGCGACCGCGTGGTCATCTACATGCCCATGGTGCCGGAGGCGGTGTTCGCCATGCTGGCCTGCGCGCGCATCGGCGCGGTGCATTCGGTGGTGTTCGGCGGATTCGCCGCCCGCGAACTGGCCGCACGCATCGACGACGCGGCGCCAAAGGCAATCATATCGGCCTCCTGTGGGCTGGAGCCCGGCCGCGTGGTGGCCTACAAGCCGCTGCTTGACGAGGCGATCCGCCTCTGTGCCGCGAAGCCGGAGGCCTGCCTGATCCTGCAGCGGGAGGAACAGCGCTGCGACCTGACGGAAGGCCGCGACCATGATTACGCGGCGCTTGTGGACGCAGCGCGCTCGGCAGGCCGCGCGGTGGACTGCGAACCGGTGCTCGCAACCGACCCGCTCTATATCCTCTACACGTCGGGCACGACGGGACGGCCAAAGGGCGTGGTGCGCGACAATGGCGGCCACATGGTGCGGCTGAAATGGTCGATGTTCAACGAGTTCGGCATAGAACCCGGCGAGACATTCTGGGCGGCCTCGGATGTAGGCTGGGTGGTGGGCCATTCCTACATCGTCTATGCGCCGTTACTTCACGGCTGCACCACGGTGCTTTTCGAAGGAAAGCCGGTCGGTACGCCCGACGCCGGGGTGTTCTGGCGGGTGATCGCGGAGCACAATGTGGCCGCTCTCTTCACCGCGCCGACCGCGTTTCGCGCGATCCGCACGGCCGACCCGGACGCAGAGATGCTGGCCCCACACAACCTCACCGCTTTCCGCACACTTTTCCTGGCCGGCGAAAGAGCCGATCCCGACACGGTAAAATGGGCGGAGAAGACACTGGGTGTTCCGGTCATCGATCACTGGTGGCAAACAGAAACCGGCGCGCCGATCAGCCAGGATCCGGTCGGGCTTGGCATGCTGCCGGTAAAATACGGTTCGCCCGGTGTCCCGATGCCGGGTTATGATGTTCGGGTTCTGGACGATGCTGGGTTTCCGGTGCCCGCAGGCACACTTGGCAACGTGGTGGTGAAACTGCCATTGCCGCCCGGCGCACTACCGACACTCTGGAACGATGACAAACGTTTTCGCGATGCCTATCTCGCCGAGTTTCCCGGATATTACAAAACGGCAGACGCCGGCATGCTGGACGAAGATGGCTATCTCTTCATCATGGCGCGCACCGACGACATCATCAACGTGGCGGGCCATCGGCTTTCCACCGGCGGCATGGAAGAAGTGGTGGCCGAACATCCAGCCGTCGCCGAATGCGCGGTGATCGGCATTGCCGATCCGCTCAAAGGACAAGTGCCCTGCGGCTTCGTGGTGCTGCACGGAAGGGCGCAGACCGATATGGGCACCGTGGAGCAGGAGCTGATCGCCATGGTGCGCGAGCGGATCGGGCCTGTCGCGGCCTTCAAGAAGGTGGTGGCTGTGAAACGCCTGCCCAAAACACGTTCCGGCAAGATCTTGCGCGCAACCATGCAGAAGATCGCCGACCGTCAGGAGTGGACCATGCCCGCCACCATTGATGACCCGAGCATACTGGACGAAATCGGCGAGGCACTTGGCAAAACGCCGGGCTGAACCCCGGTGATCCCGTCTTCGGGACTTGACCTTCCCAAGCCTGCGGCGCAGGGTCCAGCCGTTTTCAGCATGAGGGCTCAACATGGCACTGGACGGCAAGACGGCAATCGTAACGGGCGGCGCGGGCGGCATAGGCTATGCAATCGCCGAGCGGTTCCTGCGCCATGGCGTCAAGGTCGTGATCGCCGATCTGGAGGGGGAGAAAGGTGCGCGGGCTCTATCCGACCTGGAAAGGCTTGGGGATGCGCGCTTCGTGAAAGCGGATGTGAGCAAGCGTCTCGACGTGCACAACCTCCTGGCGGAAACGATCGACGCCTTTGGCGATGTCGACATTCTCGTCAACAATGCCGGGGTTGTGCACGCGGCGGATTTCCTGGATCTAAAGGAAGAAGATTTCAACCGGGTTCTCGACACCAATCTCAAAGGCACCTTCCTCACCGGGCAAGCCGTTGCACGCTATATGGTTGAAAAGGTCGAAGGCGGCGGTGCCGCGGGAACCATCATCAACATGTCGTCGATCAATGCCATTCTCGCCATACCCGAGCAGATCGCCTACACGGTATCCAAGGGGGGCGTCAGCCAGCTTACCCGCGTCATGGCACTGGCGCTTGCGCCCTATGGCATCCGCGTCAATGCCATTGGACCGGGTTCAATTGCGACCGACATGCTCGCCAGCGTGAACAACGATCAGTCGGCTCGCAACCGTATGCTGTCGCGCACCCCGCTCGGGCGTGTTGGAGAACCGGGCGAAATCGCATCGATAGCGACCTTTCTGGCCGACGACGATTCCAGCTATGTGACCGGCCAGACCATCTATGCCGACGGTGGCCGGCTGCCGTTGAACTACACGGTCGAGGTGAAGCCGGAGATCTCCTGACAAAACGCTGTCACCACCACGAAGCGATAATACTTCTGCCAGAATCAGGAGATTGTCGCCATGCCAGACTTCCTCGGAAGCTTCATTCGTGCCGTCCGCCGTTGGGCCGATCAAACCGGCGATCTTCGGCGGAAGTTGACAAGACGAATGCTGAACGACCTGCCGAACACGTTACAACGCGACATTGACTGGGATCCGACCAGTCGAGACCGGCTATAAACCTCTAAAGATCTCGGGTAACAGCTTCGCAGCCCTCCTGACGCAATGTTGTCAGGAGGGCTGTGTCATTGTCAGCATTCGACAATGGAGGGTTGTGAAACATGTCCGATACGTTGCCACTGAACGCAGTGGTCTGGGCAGAGATTCCTGATACCGACCTCGATCGCGCGGGGGCTGCTGATCCCGCCGCGGTCCCGGACGAGCCAGTTCCGCGCGAGGATGAGCCGAAAAGTTAACTGGCCGTCCCTGCCTCGTCGGAAGGTGCCATGGAGCGTGTCACAACAAATGGTGGCGAACTGGTATCATCCATAATCACTATTCCTGACGGTCGTTTCGTGTATTGTCTCGACCCCGACGGAAACAGCTTCGGAATTTTTGCGTGAGGAGAAATACGCATGCGCCGTGCTGACCGACTTTTCCAAATCGTCCAGCATTTGCGGGGCGGGCGCCTGGTTACGGCGCGACTTTTGAGCGAACGCCTCGAGGTTTCCGAGCGAACGATCTATCGCGATATTGCCGATCTTCAGTCCACCGGAGTACCAATCGACGGTGAGGCTGGCGTCGGATATTTGATGCGGGAGGGCTTCGAACTCCCGCCCCTTATGTTCACGCGAAACGAGATCGTGGCCCTGGTGGCGGGCGCTCGTATGGTTCGCGCCTTTGGCGGCGCGGCCATGGCCCGTGCGGCGGAAGAGGCGCTGGTGAAGATAGGAACCGTCCTGCCGGAGCCGGAACGCGACCGCATTTCACGCACCGAGATCCATACCCCGCGCTGGGTGGTGAGCGATATCGAGCGCGAGGCCATCGACACGCTGGAACGCTCAGTGGATACACGGGACGTGCTGTCCATAGACTACCGGGACGAAGCCGGGCGCACCTCGAAGCGCGACGTTCGTCCACTTGGTCTTTGGTTCTGGGGAAAAGTGTGGACGCTGGTAGCGTGGTGTGAGTTACGCGGAGATTTTCGCACGTTCCGCATCGACCGGATAGCCGCCATGACTCTTGCCGGGCGAACGTTCCGCCCCGAGCGCGGCAAGCAGCTGGCGGACTTCTACAGGCGGATGGAAATGCACGAGGCCATGATGGGCAGGGCCTGCGCCAGCTGAGGCGATACTCCCCGGCCGGCGGCCGGGGAGTATCTCAGTCGTCAGATCAGGACCGCTCGTCCTCATCTTCTTCGTCCGGATCGCTGGACTTCAGCGATGACAACTTGGCAAAGACTGCGTCCGCGTCCAGTTCCTGCTCATCGGAAGATGCGTCGGAGACGGCCTGCCCACCGAGAGGCAGATCTTCGGTCTCTGAAGCCGGGAGCAGGGTTTCACCGGTGCTCTCCTGCGGCGGGAGGTATTTTGCCGCGCGCTGCACTTCCAGATCGAGATCAATCTGAGAGCAAAGCCCAAGCGTAACCGGATCCATGGGAACAAGGTTCGCCGAGTTCCAGTGCGTGCGCTCACGGATAGCTTCGATGGTCGATTTTGTGGTGCCCACAAGACGCGAAATCTGCGCATCCTTGAGTTCAGGATGATTGCGCACCAGCCAGAGAATGGCATTCGGGCGATCCTGACGCTTGGAGAGCGGCGTGTAACGCGGCCCCTTACGCTTGGCCTCCGGCACGCGAACCTTCGGCTCCGAAAGACGCAGTTTGTGGTTCGGATTTTCCTCCCCGAGAGCGATCTCCTCGCGGGTAAGCTGTCCGGTCATCACCGGGTCCATACCCTTGATGCCCTGCGCAGCGTCACCATCAGCGATGGCACCTACTTCGAGAGGGTGCAGTTTGCAGAATTCGGCGATCTGATCAAAGCTCAGCGCCGTATTGTCGACCAGCCAAACGGCGGTGGCCTTGGGCATGAGAAGCGTGTTGGCCATGTTTCAAGAATCCTCTTCCTTCGCCCGCGTCCCTGGCGCGGGCGGTGGTCATAACCACCGATGTTGGGAAATATCGTCCGCGTTATAAACTGAAACACAAGGCGGACGCAACAAATTGCGCGTTCCCTCAATTGGGGAGTGTCACCGAACCGTCATTGATGTGTCATCGGGTTGAAATCATCCCTCTCGATTGTGCCGCTCCTATGGGTCTTGAGGGAGTTTTCAGACATGGGACGCAAAGCAATCATTCTAGGCCTGCTGGCAAGCACGGCAGCCGTTTTTCCTGCGCATGCCGATATGGCATTCAACCGTATCGCGACGTTTCCGGTGGCAGAAAACCTGCCGGCCGAGACGGACGCGGCCACCGAAACCTCTTCGGAGATCATCGCGCGCAGCGCTGACGGCAACACTTTGATCTACTCCGACAGCCCGCTGGGTGGCGTGGGGTTCGTCGACATCAGCGATGCCAACGCGCCGAAGGCCGGCGGCGTGCTCAAATTGGAGGGTGAGCCGACCTCTGTGGGTGTGGCTGGCCAGAAAGCCATCGCGGCCGTGAACACATCCGAGAGCTACACCAGCCCTTCGGGGAACCTCGTCGTGATCGACATGGCCACGAAAACCGCCGAAGAGTCCTGCGAACTGGGTGGCCAACCGGATTCTGTCGCCGTCAGCAATGATGGCCGCTTCCTTGCCGTCGCCATCGAGAACGAGCGCGACGAGGACCTTAACGACGGTGTAATTCCACAGATGCCCGCCGGGGACCTCAAGATCTTCAATCTCACCGACGGCGCGCCGGACTGCGGCAGCATGAAGACCGTTTCCCTGAGCGGCCTTGCAGAGATTGCACCAGAAGACCCGGAGCCTGAATTCGTCGATTTCAATGAAAACGGCGACATCGTTGTGACACTACAGGAAAACAACCATATCGCTGTGGTTTCAGCTGAAAGCGGCGAAGTGACAAGCCATTTCTCCGCTGGCCAGATCAACCTTGAGAACATCGACACGCTGGACAATGGCGCGATCGATTTCAATCAGACAGCCAATGCGCTGAAGCGCGAACCCGATGCCGTAAAATGGCTGGACGATGATCGCTTCGTGACTGCCAACGAAGGCGATTACGAGGGCGGATCGCGCAGCTTCACCATTTTCAGCAAGTCGGGTGAGGTTCTGTTCGACAGCGGCAAAGACCTCGAGTTTCGCGCCGCCGCTGTCGGCCACTATCCCGACAAACGCTCCGACGCCAAGGGAACGGAACCCGAAGGTCTTGAAGTCGCGAGCTTTGGCGATCAGCGGTATATTTTCGTGGCGCTTGAGCGCGCTTCGCTCGTCGTGGTCTACCGCGACACCGGCGCCGAACCGGAATTCGTCCAGGTCCTCCCCTCCGGCATCGGTCCGGAAGGCCTCGTGGCAATACCCGAACGTAACCTGCTCGTTACCGCAAACGAGACCGATCTGGTGGAAGACGGTGCGGCCCGCTCCCACGTGATGGTCTACGAACTGACCGAAGGAACGCCTGTCTATCCGACCATCGAATCGGCGCGTGACGACAACGGCGCTCCGCTTGCCTGGGGTGCCCTCTCCGGCCTCGTGGCAGATCGTGAAAAGCCGGGTACGCTTTACGCCGTGTCCGATTCCTTCTACGGCAATCAGCCCAGCATCTTCACCATCGACGCGAACGAGAAGCCGGCCCGCATCACCGCCAAGGCCATCGTCACGCGTGACGGCATGGCGGCCCAGAAGCTCGACCTCGAGGGTATCGCCAATGACGGTGAAGGTGGTTTCTGGCTCGCTTCGGAAGGCCGCACCGACCGTCTTACCCCACATGCTCTTTTCCGCATTGACGCCGCCGGCGAGATACAGGACGAGATCGCACTTCCCGCCGAGCTTCTCGCAGTCGAGAAGCGCTTCGGAATGGAAGGCGTGACGGTGGTCGGTGAAGGTGACGACCAGATGCTGGTCGTGGCCATTCAGCGTGAATGGGGCGACGACCCTAAAGGACAGGTGAAGCTGGTAAGCTACAAACCCGTTTCCGGCGAGTGGGCCGCAGTGCGGTACCCGCTCGATGCAAGCGAAAAAGGCTGGGTCGGTCTCTCCGAGATCACCGCTCACGATGGCAAACTCTACATCGTCGAGCGTGACAACCAAATCGGTACATCCGCGAAGATCAAGAAGCTCTACAGCGTCTCGCTTGAGAGCTTTCAGACGGCGTCGCTCGATGCAGATCTACCCCTGGTCGAAAAGACGCTGGTGCGAGACCTCGTGCCCGACATGAAAGCCGCCACCAATGGCTATGTCGTCGATAAAATCGAGGGCTTCGCAATCGACGTTGAAGGAACGGCCTACTTCGTGACCGACAATGATGGTGTGGACGATTCTTCCGGCGAAACGATTTTCGTCAATCTCGGCAAACTAGACGCCACCAACTGACACCGCCTCCTCCCAAGGCGGGGAAGCTCCGGCGCCAGCGCCGGAGCTTCCTTTTTCATGTCAGGCGACATTGAGCACGATCTTGCCTATATGCGCCCCATCTTCCATACGCTCATGCGCACGCCATGCCTCTTCCAGAGGGAAGGCCTCGTCCATGACCGGAGAAATGCGACCTGCAGCCAAAAGCGGCCAGACATGCGCTTCAAGTTCGGTGGCAATACGCGCCTTGAATGCCACAGACCGGGGTCTGAGTGTGGATCCCGTATGGGTGAGCCGCTTGCGCATGATCAACGAGAAATCCACCGTGGCGCGGGGTCCTTTTAAGAAGGCGATCTGCACGATGCGTCCATCCATAGCGGCCGCCTCGTAATTGCGTTCGATGTAATCACCGCCGATCATATCGAGAATGACATCGGCCCCATGACCGTCCGTCTCTTCCTTCACGGCCTCAACGAAATCCTCATCGCAATAATTGACCGAGCGCACCGCGCCCAGCAAGGTACAGGCAGCGCACTTTTTGGCAGAGCCCGCTGTTGCAATCACCTTCGACCCCAGAGCTTTAGCCAGTTGGATCGCAGTCGTGCCTATCCCTGAGGAACCGCCATGAACCAGCAGTGTCTCTCCCTCCTTGAGGCCGCCACGCTGATATACGTTGTGCCACACTGTGAAGAAGGTTTCAGGGATCGCGGCCGCTTCAAGAAAGGTGAGATCGCGTGGAATCGGCAGAGCATTCGTCTCATGAGTCAAGCAATATTCGGCATAGCCGCCGCCTGGTGTGAGAGCGGCGACGCGGTCGCCAACCTGCCAGCGCTTTACGTTTTCACCCACGGCTGCCACCTCGCCGGCAACCTCCAGACCGGGTAGATCAGAAGCGCCGGGCGGCGCCGGATACAAGCCCTTCCTCTGAAAAACATCAGGTCGATTGATGCCGGCGGCGCGTACCCTGATCAGGATTTCCCCATCGCCCGGCTTCGGCACCACCCGCTGCTCTGGCTTCAAAACACTTGGTTCACCCGGTTCGCTGATGGCGATCACCGTCATCTTTTCTGGAAGTGCTGTGTTGTTCATCATGCCCCTGTTGATTTGAAGAACGTCTGACAACACAATCGGCTAGCGATGCATTTGGATCAAGGTCAATCCCGGCCACTGCCAACCTGGCACGACCGAGAGGCTGCAAGGCTCACGGGCATCCAAGGACAGCTATCCAGATGACGGAAGGATGAATGATGGCCATTTTCGACGAGGAAGAGAGGAAGCCGATAGCCAGCCACCAGATTGGGCAAGATCTATCCCTACTATCGGTGGACGAGCTCAAGTACCGGATCACGCAATTGCAGGAAGAAATATTGCGGATCGAACGAGAGGTCGAAAGCAAGGGCGCAACCAAAACTGCGGCCGAGGCATTGTTTCATCGCAGCTGACCCGTTTCAAACTGCGCAATCATGGCCTTGAGCGGCGGTTTTGCGATGCAATTGACGGACTTATTCGCACATACTGTCAATCGCATGTCTCGAAGACGCCATCAAAGAGTCTGCGGCCTTGCTCGCGCCATGTTTCAATGGCGACGGCATCAGTCGACAGACGCCGGCCTGTTCGAACCCATATTCTCCTCGGAACCCTTTCATGCTGTCACCTCTCGGCTCCATAATTGCTCTTCTTCTTGGCACTGCCTTCCTATTGACGGGGTCGGGTCTTCACGGGCTTCTCCTACCGCTACGCGGGCAGATGGAAGGGTTTCCCACGGCCTCTCTGGGCGCTTTGGGTGCTGCCTGGGCGGTAGGCTTCGTGGCGGGTTGCTTCATAGCACCCCGCATCGTGCGCCGAGCCGGCCATGTCCGCGCCTTTGGCGCTTTTGCGGCTGCGGGCGCGATTATCGCATTGCTGACCGGCATGTGGGTGGATCCAACCGGTTGGGTGGTCCTTCGCATATTCACCGGCTTCACCATGGCGGGCGCGTTCATGGTGATCGAGAGCTGGTTGAACGAAAAGTCGACGAATGAAAATCGCGGCACCGTTTTCGGCATCTACATGATGCTGACCTATGGATCGCTGACCGCGGGTCAGATGACGGTTGCCTTCGGCAACGTTTCCAACACGATCCTTTTTATGACCACAGGCATATTGTTCTGCATGGCGCTCATTCCGACAGCGGTATCGAAGGCTGTGAGCCCGGAGCCGCTGGCGCAGGTTTCGCTTGATTTGAAAGGACTTTACCACAACTCGCCGGTCTCTTTTCTTGGCTGTGTGCTCGTCGGGATTGCAAACGGCGCCTGGGGCACACTTGGAGCTGTCTATGGGGGTCTCATAGGCATTTCGACATTGCAGATCGCCACAATGATGAGCATTGCCGTTCTTGCGGGGGCGGCACTGCAGCTTCCTGCAGGACGCCTCTCTGATCGAATCGATCGTCGCCTCGTCATAGCGGGCGCGTCTTTCGGCTCGGGCCTGTTAGGGCTGCTCATTTTTCTGAGCGCCCCGCGCGACGGCACCTATGTGATCGCGATGACCGCCATCTATGGCGCTTTCGCCTATACGCTTTATTCGATCATCGTGGCGCATGCCAACGACCACGCGACCCCGGAGGATTTTGTTAAAGTCGCAAGCGGACTGCTCTTCCTTTATGGCTTCGGCACCATGCTTGGACCATTGATCGGAGGCGTGCTTATGGAAATCATGCGGCCGGAAAGCCTCTTCCTCATTACCGCGCTCGCGCATTTCAGCCTTGGCGCCTACGCCCTGCTTCGAATCTCGCAGCGCGCACCGGTTCCCGTGGACGAGCGCGAGGCCTTCAAAACGCTGCCGTCCGAACGCGCCGTCACGCCTCAGGCAGCCGTTCTTGATCCGCGCAGTGACACGGACGAAAATTTGGCTGAGACTGTCGAATAAGCTTCACAAAACAAGTCTATCAAACTCACGGTCGCTGTTTCCGCGCGATACCAAAAACAAGGCCCCCGCACCGAAAAAATTCGAGGCGGAGGCCGACGGTCCTGCGCGGACCACATGTCAAAAGGGAATCCGTCAGTCACGAGCACATCAATAGTGTTCCGGCTGACATTCATAGCAGAAGACGAAATCTCTCTAATCGATTTCGCTTCGCAAAGTGCCCTTGCAACAAGGGCCGGAACGGGGTTCCGGCTTTCAGTCAACAGGACGTTCCCTCAATGCGCGTGATTGTTTCACATGCATCCAAAAGAAAGCATGTGGGCAACGACCTAGTGACGGGTAACCGCCGATTTGAGCTTTTCCATCTCGTCCTTGATGGCCAACTTGCGTCGCTTGAGTTGAGCCACATCGAGTTCGTCGACCGATGGATGGAGCTTCGCATCGTCGATTTCACGCTCCAGTTCACCGTGTTTGCGCTTCAACTCTGCAAGATGGGATTCAAGAGACATGATTGGGCTCTCCTTTGCTTCCTCGAGAACTCACCGGCCCCAATGCCCGCCCGCAGGAACCGGCGATCTAGACAGTGTGCCACCACAAATGTGGCTTGTCGAACACCTGCTGGTAGCATTTCCTGAAACACTGAAATGTGGTATAAGCGCCGCCGCTGCCGGGATGAACTCGACGGCATCGCCGGGTTGCTCATTCAACAGTGGATATCTCACTTGTGTTTGCAGCCAAACTTTCGCGCATGTGGGTCAACTGACTGTGGTGACATCTGAACAGGAACAGGCGGAGATTCGTCTTGAATTCGCCCGCCTCAAGCAGGATCACGCGGATTTCGATGCCGCAATCAACGCGATGATCGCTACAGGCAGCGATCCACTTCGCATCCAGCGCATGAAGAAAAAGAAACTGGCTCTGAAAGACAGACTCCAAGAACTGGAAGACAATATTATCCCGGACATCATCGCCTGAACCTCCTGTTTTGGAGAACTTGCCGCCTGGCGAGCTTGCGGTGACGGTCGGTTTTGACTACAGCCTCATTTTTGATTGCGAGGGGATCTGATGGCTGAGCGGTCCGCCCGTGTGGCGATTATCATGGGAAGCCAATCCGACTGGGCAACGATGCGGCATGCCGCTGACACGCTCGACCAACTGGGAGTCGAGTATGAGGCGCGAATTGTCTCTGCACACCGCACACCGGAGCGCCTTTACGACTTCGCCAGAAACGCCCGCAACGAGGGTTTCCAGACGATCATCGCAGGTGCCGGCGGCGCTGCTCACCTGCCAGGCATGACGGCAGCACTGACACCGCTTCCCGTTTTTGGCGTACCGGTCGAATCCAAAGCGCTCTCTGGACAGGATTCACTTCTCTCCATCGTGCAGATGCCGGCTGGCATTCCAGTTGGTACACTCGCCATCGGCCGTGCTGGCGCCATCAACGCAGCACTCTTGTCCGCGGCTGTGTTGGCGCTCCACGACGCGAATCTGTCAGAACGGCTCGATGCCTGGCGCCTAGAACAAACGGCAGGCGTTGCCGATTATCCGGTCGATTGAGCATGAATACCCCTCTCCCTCAAGGCGCGACGATCGGCATTCTCGGCGGCGGTCAACTTGGGCGCATGCTGGCAATGGCGGCAGCTAAGCTGGGCTATCGCACCGTGGTGCTGGACCCGGCCGCCGACAGCCCGGCAGCGCAGGTTGCCAATACCTTCATTCACGCCGCTTATGATGACACCGCCGCTCTCAAGGCGCTTCTCCGGCAGAGCGATGTAATTACCTACGAGTTTGAGAATGTACCCGTAGCGACGGCCTTGTCCCTTTCCGAGGAAGCTTCGGTCTTTCCCCCGCCGGAAGCACTTGAGGCCGCACAAGACAGGCTGGCGGAGAAAATCTTCTTGAACGCGGCTGGAATATCCACAGCCCCATTCGTCTCTGTGGACAATGATGCCGACCTTGCGCGAGGACTGGAGCGTTTTTCAGGTGGTGTGCTCAAGACTCGCCGTATGGGCTATGACGGCAAGGGCCAACGTGTCTTTCGCAATGTCGACCCAACCACACACCAAGGTGTCTTCTCGGATATGGGGAGCGTGCCGCTCATTCTGGAAGCTTTGGTTCCGTTTCGGCGGGAAATCTCGGTTATCGCTGCACGATCAATTGATGGAAGCATCGCCATTTACGACCCTGCTGAGAACGAACATAGGGACGGCATACTGCACCGTTCGATCGTCCCCGCACGCGTCGGTCCCGGCACTCTCAGCGCGGCAAAACAGGCTGCAACTGAAATCCTGGGGTCACTTCACTATGTGGGTGTGCTTGGCGTGGAGTTCTTTGTGCTCGATAGCGGCAAGGTGCTCGTCAACGAAATCGCTCCCCGCGTCCACAACTCCGGGCACTGGACCGAAGCGGCCTGCACGGTGTCCCAGTTCGAACAGCACATTCGCGCTGTGGCTGGCCTCCCGCTGGGCGACACACGCCGCCACTCAGACTGCCTGATGGAAAACCTGATCGGCGATGAGGTTCTGCGCGCATCCGAACTGCTCGAAGAACCTGATCTGATGCTCCATCTCTACGGCAAAACCGAAAGCAGGCCTGGCCGCAAGATGGGCCACTTCACCCGCCTTACAAACAACTGAGATCGCCTTCTTCGCATTCAGCGAGCGCTGCCAGCTCCTCTGTACGCTTCTCGGTGAGTTTCTGAAGACATTGAGCGCGCATCATAGGTTCGATGGAGCCACCACGCACAGCCAGCGTCTCAAGATCGCAGTGTGCATCACGAAAGCCGATCCATGCCCGCTGCGCGTCGCGCAACAAGGTGCGTGCATCTTCATTGCCTGAATAGCGCGTCCTGACGGCATCATACTGCGCATTAAGAGCTGTATCGGCAGCCTCATAATCTCGGGCTGCGCATTGTGTCATGTCGATCTGAGTCTGGGCATCGTCACAATTCAGTTCCTCGGCCTGCGCTGCGAAATCGAAAGGGGCAAGCATCAACAGGATGGCGACCGAACAAAAATAGTTGCGAAAAAACATATCAAACTCCTCTGATCTGCATGTTCGATGCAGAACCGACATTGTCTGCCGTCTGAATCACGTGATTCATCCTGCAGCGGCCCGGTGAAAGGTTGACACAGACAAGCATCCTCGTCTATGAGCCCATCGACTTGTGGCGCGCCATGGATGCGCGCCTTCTCATTTCGGGCCGCAAGGCCAACCACGGACAAGAACGATGAAGATCAAAAACTCGCTCAAGGCGCTGAAGACCCGTCACCGGGAAAACCGCATGGTCCGTCGCAAGGGCCGCATCTACATCATCAACAAGTCCAACCCGCGCTTCAAGGCACGGCAGGGCTGATCCGCCAGTTTTGGCGGACTTCACGCGAAATTCAGTTTCTCTTTGACCATGCCGCGCCTATGATTGCGGCATGGCACGATTCATGATCGCATTCTTCGCTGCTGTTCTCATGGGCCTGCCAACGACGCAGGCAGCGGAAGGTAGCAAGACCCTTTCCGGCATCGAAACCCTGGTGCCCGACCGACAGGCGCGCCTCGACGCGCTCTTCCTTGATCTCAAGAAAGAAACCAACGAACGTGCAGCACGTCGCATTGCGCTGCGGATTGGCGAAACCTGGGCCAACTCAGGTAGCGATACGGCGAATCTGCTGATCGGCTGGGCGAACGATGCGATGAAGGCGGAGAAGTTTTCCGTCGCGCTCGATTTTCTCGACCAAGTGGTCATGCTCTTTCCCGACTATGCCGAGGGCTGGAACCGACGGGCCACGGTTCATTTCATGATGAACGACTACTCCCGTTCGATGGCTGACATATCCCGAACGCTCGAACTGGAGCCACGCCATTTCGGTGCGCTGGCAGGTATGGCCCGTATCCTGCAGGCCACAGGTCGGCAGGAACAGGCTCTCACAGCCTATGAGCAGGTTTTGAACATCTATCCGATGCTGCGCAGTGCGCAGAACGCTGTCGCCGAGATATCTGACGAGCTGGCCGGTCAGGGCATCTAAACAGGCTCAGGGAAAATGCCTGTTTGCCTTTGAACGCCGGCGGAAACGCCCGCCGGCGTAGCAACCTTCAAGAGTGGTTCAGATTCCGCCGAGACCGTCGGAACCGATATAGGCAATGCGCAGCATATTGGTAGCACCGGGCGTACCGAGGGGTACACCGGCCGTGACGATCACGCGATTGCCTGGCTTGGCAAAGCCCTCTTCATACGCAATGCGGCAGGCTCGGTTGACCATGTCATCGAGGTCAGCCGCATCCTCCGTAACGACACAATGCGTTCCCCAAACAAGTGACAGCCGCCGCGCAGTCTCCACCACCGGCGACAACGCAATGATCGGCACCTGCGGCCGCTCACGGGCTGCGCGCAACCCGGTGGTGCCTGAGGAGGTGTAGGAGATGATCGCCGACAGGTTGAGCGTTTCGGCAATTTGACGCGCGGCCATGGAAATTGCATCCGCGCCGGTTGGCTCCGGCTCGGTCCGCTGACCATAAATGATGGTCGGGTAGGTCGGATCCTGCTCCACCTTGGTGGCGATCGAGTTCATTGTCGCGACCGCCTCGACCGGATAGTCGCCGGCTGCGGACTCCGCCGACAGCATAACCGCGTCCGCCCCCTCGAAAACGGCGGTCGCTACGTCAGATACTTCCGCACGGGTCGGCACAGGAGCGGAAATCATCGATTCCAGCATCTGTGTGGCGACCACAACCGGCTTGCCGGCACGCCGGCACGCACGGGTGATCTGCTTCTGGATGCCGGGGACAGCCTCGAGCGGCATTTCCACACCGAGATCCCCACGCGCCACCATCAATGCGTCGGAAAGCTCGATAATCTCGGCAAGACGCTTAACCGCCTGCGGCTTCTCGATCTTGGCGAGAAGCGCTGCCCGACCGCGCGCCACCTTGCGCACCTCGGCCATATCCTCGGGCCTCTGGATGAAGGAAAGCGCGATCCAATCGACATCGGAAGAGAGCACCGCATCAAGATCCTTGCGATCCTTGTCGGTGAGAGCGCCCATGGGAAGATCCGTGTCCGGCAGGCTGACACCCTTGCGGTCGGAGATCTTGTTGCCGGCCACCACCTCACAGGTGATCGCCTTGCCGTCACTCTTCACGGCCTTGAGCTGCAATCGCCCGTCATCTATGAGCAGGCGGTGTCCCGGCTCGACCGATTTCAGAATCTCGGGATGCGGCAAATGAACCCGCCTGTCATTGCCCGGCTCGGGATTATCGTCGAGCGTGAAGGTTTGCCCGACAGTGAGGTCAACACTCTTTTCGGCAAACGTGCCCACTCGGAGCTTAGGTCCCTGCAGATCGGCGAGAATGCCGATAGGGTGGCCAACTTTTTTCTCAACCGCTCGAATGCGGCTTACCAAGGTTCGCATCAGATCGTGGCTGGCGTGGCTCATGTTGATGCGGAACACATCGGCCCCAGCCTCAAACAGGCGCTGGATGCTCTCTTCTTCTGAAGACGCGGGCCCGAGCGTGGCGAGAATCTTTACCTTGCGATTGCGCCTCATTGGGAGGCATCCGAATTCGTCAGCGTGCTGCTGTCAGCCGGTCCGTCAGTCAAATCCACCATCCAGTTTTCCTGCTCGCGCGTGTCATATTCCTGGAATCCGGCACGCTGGAAGCCCCGCGCAAAACAATCATTGGTACCGGCAATCTTGAACTCAGTCAGTGCAACACACATCTGCACCTTACCCTCCCACCGGCCGCCGCTGGCGGCGTCCTCTGCATAGAGGTAGTAATAGCGCGATTCCAGCGGCCCCTCGATCAGGGTCTTGCAGCTCGATTTCTCGATCCGCCACCAGCCTTCGCTCACCCAGCCCGAAGCCGTGCGATAGCCAATGGCAACACCAACGAGATTCTGTGTGGAGTTACAGACGCGGAAATCTGCAAACGCCGTTGTGGGCGCAAACACGACGCCTCCCAGTCCGGTCGCTACAGCCAGCAGAAAAGCCCGCCGGCGTTTCGCGTGCGACGCCCGTCGAAGCATTTTTGAGAACCTTGAATCCGACCTGAGCATATTTTCCTTTTCGGCAATGTCCGGCCCCCTGTCAACGCGCCATTGCCTACCAGCGCGTGTTTTCCATCACAGCCTTGCAGAACGGTGCGCAACATGAAAGGACGAGATTACGCTGTGATAGGCGCACATTTATGACCCCACCAGTTTTCCCCGGAACCTGCTCGATGAACGCCCTCCGTTTTACATCACCGTTCGAATTGATTCCCGGTGATCCCGCCACGGGGGTCGTCCTGATTGCAGATCACGCAAAGCGCGCGCTGCCTGAAGCATATGGTGCGCTGGGTCTGCCGGCGTCAGAATTTGAACGACACATCGCCTACGACATCGGCGTGGAGATGGTCACTCGCACCCTCTCTGCAAAGCTCGGGGTGCCCGCGGTCCTGGGCGGTTTCTCAAGATTGCTCATCGATCCCAATCGCGGCATCAATGACCCGACTCTGATCCGGCAGATCTACGACGGCACGATCATTCCTGGAAATTACCCCCTGAGCCCAGAAGAACGGCAAAACCGGATCGATCAATTTTATCGCCCTTTTCATGACGCCGTCGCCGCGGCCGTGGACGGAGTCGAAAAAGCAATTGGCGGAGCGCCGTTGATCATCGCAATCCACTCATTCACGCCGTCTCTGCTCGGTCGAAAACGTCCCTGGGAGGTCGGTATCCTTTGGGACATCGACAATCGCGCGGCCAGCCCTCTGATCGAAACACTCAGAGCCGATGGTGAACTGACCGTGGGCGACAACGAGCCATATGACGGCGCCTATCCCGGCGACACCATGCATCAGCACGCCACCACGCGGGGATTCCCCTATGCACTTGTCGAGATTCGCCAGGATTTAATTGCCGGCCAAGACGGCGCGATCGGCTGGGCAGAAAGGTTGAGCCTCATGGTTGAAGCAATCAATGCGCGGCCCGATATCCATCAGGTGAAGCACTTTGGGTCCCGAACAGAGCACATGTGAGGAAATGCCATGACACCGCTGAGTGAAGAAAAGAAGCGCGACCTGGAAGCAGCCGCGTTTCGCCGCCTGATCGATCATCTGCGCTCTCGGACCGATGTCCAAAACATCGATATGATGAACCTGGCCGGCTTTTGCCGCAATTGCCTGTCGAACTGGTACAGGGACGCTGCCGAAGCTGAAGGGATCGCGCTTTCCAAGGAGGAATCACGTGAGATCGTCTACGGCATGCCCTATGAGGAATGGCGCGAGAAATATCAGACCGAGGCAAATGCGGAACAGAAGGCGGCTTTCGAGACCAATCGTCCGGAAGAGATCTGACCAATCCTCCATCTGGCGGGAACAGCCTCATTGAGCGCAGCAAATCCCTTGACCGATGGGGCTCTCTGGGGCATCGAACCTGCCACGCCTCAACGCCCGACTCGCGGGCTTTCAAAACAATCGACCGGAGTTTTGCATGGCCGACGACATCACGACCGAGACCGCCGACACAGTGGCCGCTGGCCAGCTTCGCGCTTTCATAGAGCGCGTGGAACGACTTGAAGAAGACAAGAAGACCATTTCGGAAGACATCAAGGAAGTCTATGCCGAAATGAAAGCCAACGGCTTCGACACCAAGGCCGTGCGTTCCATCGTACGATTGCGCAAGAAGGACCAGGCCGAACGCCAGGAAGAAGAAGCCATGATCGACCTCTACAAGGCCGCACTTGGCATGGAATAACGCATGGATTGGTTGGGCGCTGATTTGAAGGCGCCCGGCACTTCGGTCCACGCCCCGGTGCACGATTCTACATTTTCACGAGAGCTGGGTTTCTCTCGCCATCTTCCTTGCGGGAATACCTTGCGGGGGAAACTCCAGTGGACCGGGAAAATGCGGTGCTGAATGCGCTGGTCGAGCCATAGCCGACCTTTGTCGCGATTTCTGAAATGCTGTGCGCCTTCGAATTCAGCATGCTCCTCGCGAGCGTCATTCTCCAGCGTTGCAAATATTCCATCGGCGGCATTCCGACCACCCGATTGAATCGCGTGAAAAAGCTCGAACGGGACAAGCCCGCCGTCCGCGCGAGCTCTGCCACGGACCATGCCCGGGCTGGCTTCGCGTGGATAGCGCGCAAGGGACCGGCCAGCCGTTCGTCACCCAGGCCCCTCAAAAGCCCCGGCATATCTCCCGCATCCGTTGCCGAACGCAGCGCTTCGATGAGCAGCACCTGGAGGAGATGCTCGAGAACAACATCTTTGGCCGGACGCTCAGCGCGCGCCTCTTCTCTCACCAACCGCGCCAGTTCGCCTAGTCGTGCTTCACCACGAACCACTGCGATATCCGGCAACAGCGACACAAGCAACTCGGCATCGGGCGCACCGAAGCTGCAATATCCGACAAGTGCTTGAACATTGACCGGTGCCTCTTCCGGACCGACCCGCGCCGTCCCGTCCAACCGGATCCGTGGACTGCTTTTCTGCCCGGCGGGAAGTGCCGGCTGAATGCTGGACATGGAAAACCCGGGCGCCGCTGGCACCAGAACGAAATCCCCCCGGCGAAGATCCACCGGCGGCTTCCCATCCACTTCGAGGCATGCCTGTCCGTCCAGCATGAGGCAATAGTAGGCCTTCTCCACCTCCTCACGCCGTATCCGCCAGGCACCGGAGGCTTTCACCAGCTTGGAGAACGGAGCACGGGGACGCAGAAGGGAAATCGCCTGTGAGAGAGGGTCTGCCATTTGGATCTTTGATAAAGAAATACGGATGACTGATTATAGAAAATATTGAGCGCGCGGTCGATATCAGGAGTTCCAGAAACAGGAGAAGCCAATATGAAGACCTTGATGATCACTGGGTGCTCTTCCGGGTTCGGACAGGAGACCGCGCGCCATTTCATCTCGCAGGGTTGGTCTGTTGTCGCCACAATGAGAAAACCGGAACAAGGCGCACTCCCCGCCTCTGTACGGCTCCGCATCCTGCCGCTGGACGTGACAGATCCTGTCTCGATCCGTCGCGCCGTTGAAGACGCAGGCCCAATCGATGCGCTCGTCAACAATGCGGGGATCGGATGGATGGGCCCTCTGGAAGGCATCCCTGAAGACATGATCCGGGAAATATTCGACACCAACACGTTTGGAACAATGGAGATGACCCGCGCAGTGCTGCCGCAGTTTCGCCAACGCAAAGCGGGCGTGATCGTGAATGTTTCCTCCAGCACGACCCTCAAGGCCCTACCACTTCTCCCGGTCTACACAGCAAGCAAGGCGGCAGTGAACGCCTTCACCGAATGCCTTGCACTGGAGGTTGAACCATTCGGCATTCGCGCCCGGCTCGTTCTGCCCGGCCGCGCGCCAGCAACGCGTTTCGGTGCGAATGCAAGGATCCTGATGAGTGCCTCAGGAAGCACTCCCGATGCCTATGAGATGATCACGAAGAGGGTCTTTGACGGCATGAAGGCAGCCGCGGACGAACCGGTCACAGAACCGGCGGATGTTGTCGCTGCGATCTGGAGGGCTGTGACCGAACCCAACTGCCCGCTACGGCAGGCTGCAGGCGCGGACGCCTTGGCTCTGGCTGCCTGAAATATGATCTGAAATGAGCTGCGGCGTGACATCCTTCAAACACAAAAAGGGCGGCCCGAAGCCGCCCTTTCGCATCTCTGGTTCAGACGCCTATTCGATGTCGAAGGAGACGCCCTGTGCGAGCGGCAGCTCCTTTGAGTAGTTCACCGTGTTCGTCGCACGGCGCATATAAGCTTTCCATGCGTCAGAGCCCGATTCGCGGCCACCACCCGTTTCCTTTTCACCACCGAACGCACCGCCGATCTCGGCGCCGGAGGTACCAATGTTCACATTGGCAATGCCGCAATCGGAACCACGTGCGCTGAGAAATTCCTCGGCTTCGCGCATATCGGTCGTGAACACGCAGGAAGAAAGGCCTGCGCCCACGGCGTTGTGAAGTTCAAGCGCCTCGTCGAAATCGCTGTACTTCATCACGTAGAGTATCGGGGCAAAGGTCTCTTCGAGGACGACACCCGCCTGCTCCGGCATTTCGACCAGAGCCGGGTGTGCGTAAAAGGCATCCGCATCGCCACTATCGAAGCGAGTGCCACCCACCACTTTGCCGCCAAGCTTTTTCGCCTCTTGAAGCGCTTTCTGCATGTTGTCGAAGGCACCCTTGTCGATCAGGGGACCAACCAAAGCATCGGTCGTAAGCGGACTGCCGACGGACACCGATTCATAGGCCTTGCGCAGGCGCGGCAGAAGCGCGTCATAGACGGATTCGTGTACAAAGAGCCGGCGCAGCGTCGTGCAGCGTTGACCAGCAGTGCCCATGGCGCCAAAGGCGATGGCGCGCAGCGCCATATCCAGGTCAGCCGAAGGACAGACGATGCCGGCATTGTTGCCGCCAAGTTCCAGCACCGCACGAGCGAACCGCTTTGCCAGGCGCGGCCCGACTTCGCGGCCCATCCGCGTGGAACCGGTGGCCGAGACCAGCGGCACCTTCGGATGATCAACCATGGCTTCACCCACGGCGCGATCACCAATGAGGACGGTGAGAAGATCCGCGGGCGCATCCCCCCCAAAGCGCTTGACCGCACGGTTGAAGATCGCCTCGCAGGCGAGCGCCGTCAGCGGCGTCTTTTCAGAGGGCTTCCACACGACACTATCGCCACATACAAGTGCCAGAGCGGCATTCCACGACCAGACAGCGACCGGGAAATTGAAAGCGGAAATAACACCAACCACACCCAGCGGATGCCAAGTTTCCATCATGCGGTGGCCGGGGCGCTCGGTGGCAATGGTCAAGCCATAGAGCTGCCGCGACAAGCCAACAGCAAAGTCGCAAATGTCGATCATCTCCTGGACCTCGCCAAGGCCCTCCGAGCGGATCTTACCCACCTCGATCGACACCAGACGCCCAAGATCATCCTTCGAGGCGCGCAGCTCCTCGCCGAGTAGCCTCACAAGTTCGCCGCGGCGCGGCCCGGGGACATTGCGCCAGGTTTTGAAAGCTTCATACGCACGCTCGATGGCAGCGCCGGCATCGTTTGCCGAGATAGAAGGGACCGCAGCAATTTCCTCACCGGTGACCGGCGTGCGTACCGACAGGTCGCCACCGCTAAAAGCCTTTTCGTCAACGCCGAGGCGTTTCAGAAGCTCGCTTGTTTCATTCTTGACGTTCATGGGTGCTTCGCTCCCTGGATAATCTTTTCTCGAGACGCGGGCGAATGCCGCGCGGCCGAACCGGCCCCTGCCGGGAATGTAGGGAGGGCCGCGCAGGATTGGAAATGGAAAATCGGACTGTATTCATGATGTAGGATCATGCAAACCGGCCTGAACGGTGGCAAAACGACACAATCTATGACGCTAAACCTGCGCGAGAATCCATGAAACGAACGCGTCCGCAGTGGGATTCTCAACACCGAGCGGCCGCACGATGAAGTAGCTGTTCTGCGTCTTGAGAGCCGTATTTCCCACCTGAACCAGAACGCCGGAACGCAGTTCCTCTTCGATCAGGTATGCAGGCACAAGCCCGGCCCCAAGTCCGGCAACGGCGCCGGCGATCACCATGGTGAACTGATCGAATTGCTTGCCGGGAAGTGCAGGGACGTCTTCCAACCCGGCCTCATGCATCCAGTCTCCCCAAGCTCCCGGCCTGCTCTGGAGATGAAGCAACGGCGCTTCGAGAAGATCTTCCGGGCCCCGCACCCCGTTGGTTTCTATAAATTGCGGTGATGCAACCGCAATCATCTCCTCATCGCAGAATTTGGTGAGCTGCGCATCCGGCCAGTTATCGCGCCCGAAATGAATGGCAACGTCGAAGCGTTCGTGCGCCATATCGAAAGGATTGATGCGTGCTGTAAGATTGATCCCGATTCCCGGATGCGCCTTTTCAAATCCCGGCAATCGCGGAATAAGCCATCGGCTGGCGAAAGTCGGCAGGCTCGCCACATTGAGTGCCGCCCCCGACATCCCGGCTGCAATGGCTCGATGAAGAGTCTGGGTAATGCGGCTGAGATCGTCTTCCAGTGCATCGGCGAGATTCTTGCCGGCTGGCGTCAGAACCACACGCCGTCCGACGCGTCGGAACAGACTGAACCCGAGCGCCGTTTCCATGTCGCGAATATGGCGGCTGACGGCGCTCTGCGTCAGATTGAGTTCCTCGGCAGCCAAGGTGAAGCTCTGATGTCGCGCGGCTGATGCGAAACTGCGCAGAACGGAGAAGGACGGCAGAAAGCGCCGCGCAAACCTGTCCACCATCGTCGAATAAAGCTCCCCTATGCGACCCGCCGCAGACCTGAATGCCTTTGAACCTTATAGCCTCGCAGAGAGCGAATTCACACATCCGGCACGAAATTCATCGGCGAGCGCCGATCAGGCGTGAGCGAGGATGCTGCGAGCACTCTCTTCGTCCGTAATGAACACTGTCGGCTCAACCAGTTTCATCGCTCCGACGAGCGCCTCGATCTTGTCATCGCCACCAGAGGTCAGGATTCGCATCGGCGCCCGGCGCAGTCGGTCGACATCGACAGACATCACACGATCGTTGATCGGGTGATCCACCAATTGTCCCTCAATGTCATAGAAATGGTAAAGTATGTCTCCGACCGCGCCCTTCTCCTCCAAGGCTGCCCGAACGGCCTCGGTGAGGTAACCGCCTCGATAAAACGTGGTTGCCGAAGCCAGGCCGCCAATGGAAACGATGACCGCATCAAGCGTATCAGCCAAGGCCAGGATCTCATGCAAACCGCACCGCTCTATAAGCGCCGTTTTCGTTTCGACGCTGTCGACGACTGCAGGTGCGGGAATGAGATAACCATCCCCTTGGAAGGCTCGTGCAAAACGCCAGGCAAATTCGGCCGGATTGAAACGTCGCGCGACACCAACGCCGCCCAGCAGCGAGATCACTCTGAAATCCGCCAGTGGCCGAGCGCGAATGAACGGCAAGGAGCCGAACAGCGTTCGACCCCAGCCGACACCAACCGACATGCCAGCCGCCATCACATCCGAGACAAAGCTTCCTGTTGCGGCACTGATGGCGGGAATCGGGTCTGCATCGGGGTCTGAGAGCGGCGCGACAACAGCACGCTCCAGACCAAAGCGCGTTTCAAGCGCCCTCTCTATACGCGTTATCTCTGCAAGATCACCTTCGATGGTGATCTTCACCTCGTTGCGGGCGCGCGCATCGGCAAGCATGCGCACCACGCTGACCCGTCCTATGCCGAGGATTTCCGCGATTTCGTTTTGGGTCTTCTGCTCAACGAAATACATCCATGCGGCGCGCACACGCAGTCGATCCGTCTTGCTGGTGACGCCTCCCCTGCCTGGTACGATCGCAAGCTCTCCAGAACTGGTCGTACCGGCAGGCTGCCCAGCGGACTGTTTGTGCGCCTTCGCCTTGCTCATATAGTCTTCCTGCGTTGTCCCCGGGACGGATACAAGCATCTCGCTTGATTTCCGGGAAGACCAAAACAATGATGTCGCCATCGGGTCAATGCCCGTTAGCGGAAAACTGATTGCTCGAGGATACTACTTTATGCTCCGGGACGCCTCGCATGAGATGGCTATTCAATTAAAGGACCGCATGCGGGACATTCGTGATTTCCTGCGTTCGCACCGGCACGAGCGGCAGGCAACAACCGCTGCGGGCAGGCATTTTGGCGACATGGAGAGTGTTCTCGGGCGCGCTGCCAGCATGATAGATGATACACTCAACCTGGCCGAAACAGCATCTCGATCCGTACTTTCCGCTACGCAGAAACACGAACTGGTCCTATGGCCGCTCAGCGATTATTTCGGCGATCAAGAGTCAGGTGAACGCGCTTTCAGGCGCCACATGTACCGCGCAGCAAGAACTCTGGCGAGAACCTTGGAGGCCGACGCCGAACCACCGGTGATTCGCGAAGCCGGCTTCACTGCAGCCCATGAAGCGCTACGCCGTCGGCAAGGCTCCATGGTGCTGGCTCTGAAGAATGCTGCCGAACCTGAAAAGAAGCATGCACTGATCGCCGGAATGCTCGCACATCTCATTCAGGAGATCTGCCACAGCGCATTGAGCGATCAGGCAGCGCCGCCTTCCAGACAGGCTTCGAAAGCATGCATACTTGTCTTTGCACCGGGGCTCCTCACCTCGGCGCTGATGGCTTTCGGTGAGAGTCTCCCGGTTTCGGACTTATTCGACATCGCCACGCTGGCCATTTCAGCACGCCAGGATCGGATGGCCCACAGCCTCGGGGCAGACCAACCGATCTCCGACTTGGCAGCGATCTTCGAAGCCCTGCTCATCCACCTCCCATAGAGGTGCGATCAGGCCGCTTTTTCAAGAAGCTCCGAAAGCTGCTTCTTGGTTGCCTGAATGGAAGCCGGGCTCATGCTGAGTTCCGTCAATCCCATGCGGATAAACTCGGGAATGAGATCGGAGCGCGCGGCCGCCTCGCCACACATGCCGATCTCGATACCCGCGTCCACCGCAGCCTTCGCGGCCTGCTCGACAGCAGCCATCACGGCCGGATGAGCGGCATCGTTGAGGTTGGCTACCGAGGGATTGAGGCGATCCGCGGCCATCACATACTGGGTGAGGTCGTTGGTGCCGATCGAGAAGAACGAAACTTCCTTTGCCAGAGCTGCGGCCCCAAAGACAGCAGCGGGCGTTTCGATCATGACGCCGAGCGGGAAGTCGCCATAAGCAACACCATCGGCCTTCAGCTCGGCTGCGCATTCTTCGATGAGGGCGCGCGTGCGGCGCACTTCCTCAACATCCGACACCATCGGCAGCATCACTCGCAGATTCCCGTGAACGGCGGCACGGAGAAGCGCCCGCAGCTGCACCTTGAAGATATCCGGTCTATCCAGACACATGCGGATGCCGCGCCAGCCAAGGAAGGGGTTCTCTTCTTCCGGAAACTCCACGCCGGAGATCGGCTTGTCACCGCCGATATCAAGCGTACGCACGATCACCGGATGATCCGGAAAGGCGCGGGCGAGTTCCGCATAGGTTTCCGCCTGCATGTCCTCGGAAGGCAGATGCATGTGACGCATGAAGAGAAGCTCGGTGCGGAACAGGCCAACACCCATTGCACCAGCCTCCTGGGCGGCTTCGATCTCTTCGAGCGAACCAAGATTGGCCGCAACCTGAATAACCGTACCGTCCGCCCGCCGCGGTACCACATCCTTGTAAGCCTTGAGAGCTTCCCTTTCACGTGCGGCAGCACCGATCATCTCGCCATAACGCGCACGAGTGTCCGCATCCGGATCGACAACAACCTGTCCCGTGTGGCCGTCGATTGCCGCCTCCTTGGCTTCACGCAACTGGTTCACCGCCTCACCAAGACCGAGCACCGCCGGAATACCATGGGTACGGGCTATGATCGCCACATGCGAGGTGGCGCCGCCATGGCCGCACACCACACCACCAAGGCGCTTGAGTGGCGCACGTGCCAGATCCCACGCACCGATGTCCTCAGCGACCAGAATTGCACCCTCGGGAATGTCGTCAAGGCGGGCGTCTTCCTGCCCGAGCAACGCCAGACATATTTGTCGCGCAATGGAATCCATGTCTTCCGCACGGGCCGCCATATAGGCATCGTCCAGCTTCCGAAACTCATCTGCCAGATTTGACGAAGCGGCGATAACGGCGGAAACCGCGTCGAGGCCGCCATCTATGGCGGAAAGCGTCTCATCGCGCAGCGCATCATCGGAGGCTATATCACGCAGGGCTGCGACAATTCCGCGGTCACTTTCCTGCATGCCATCGGAGGCGAGCGACCGATCGAGCTTTTCCTGAAGCCGTTCCACGGCATCTTCAAAGCGTTTCTTCTCCGGGCCTATTTCCTCGGCTGAGAGCGTTTTGTTGGCAGGCACGATCTGTTGCGGAAAATGTGCAAAGACCGGACCAAGTCCAAGGCCGGCGCTGGCAGCAACACCATGCAGCCCAGCCTCATCCGCCGGGGCTTCGACATCGGTCGTCGCTTTCCGAGGAGCAGCGTCGTTCTGAGGCTCAGACTGTTGCGCCGTGCTCTCACCGGCACCCTCTTCAATTCCTGAAAGCGGGTTCTCCAGATAGGCAATGAGGGCATCGACGGCTTCTATGGCATCCGCACCCTCGGCACGAATGGAAACTTCATCGTTCTCCTTCACGCCAAGCAGCATCAGCTTGACCGAACTCTTGGCACTGACTGCCTTCTCTCCCTTGACGATCTCCACTTCACTCTCGAACCCCTTGGCAAGGCGCACAAAGCGGGTGGCGGGGCGGGCGTGCAGGCCATCCTGCACTCGGACGATGGTCGAGCGTTCCATACCGGTCTCGTGTCTTTTCTTCGATTTCGTAACGGCGTCAGGCGCCGATGGTGATCACAGCATCCGCCTGCAATGCCGCGATGAGCTTGTCCGGCTCTACAACAGATGCGCAAATCTCGCCAGGGCGCTCCACGGCAGTGGCACCGTTGAAATTCACCACAACGTGCCCGATCTCGCGCACCTTGTTCCAGGCAGCATCGCCCATGGCGGTGATTTCGGCGGAGACGCTCTCACCGACGCTGACACGCGTGCCGGGCACCGGCGCGTCGGTGGATGGTCCATCCTGAACCGCATGAAGAACAGAAACCTCGGCAAGTTCCTCCGGTGCACCATCAGCGAACAGAATCAGGACACCACCTTCCGCAAGATCCGCAACTTCCGGACCGACTGCGGTTATGCGCGTTTTGAGAAACACCGACATTCAAGAAAACTCCATGCAACCTAGAGCATCGGGCCGAAAAGTGGAATCCGGTTTTCGGATTGTTCCGATACTCGTTCAATTTGTTTAGTTCGTCCTTTGTGCGCCCAGATGGACGTAAGGCGATCTAGTATTCTGGAAGCGGCAGCCACCTGAAGGGTGGCTGCCGGCTCCGATGGTTATAGCACCACGAGACTCACAGCCCAGGCGAGTGCCACGGAAACAGGTCCCATGATTTGACGGCTGATCAACACAGCCGGGACGCCGATCTCGATCGTCTTGGGCTTTGCTTCACCGAGCGCGAGGCCCACTGGCACGAAGTCACAGCCCACCTGCGTGTTGTAAGCAAACAGCGCCGGCAACGCCATTGCGGGCGAAATCGTGCCATTGGCGATCTGCGGACCGATGATCGCCACGCCGATCACCTGCGCAATGACCGCACCCGGCCCGAGAATGGGCGAAAGGAACGGGAGACCGCAGATGGCCGAGATAATGAGCAGGCCGATAATGTTGTTAGCCAGCGGCCCCATAGGCTGGGCGAGTACATCGCCGATGCCCGTGTAGAGGATCAGACCGATCAGCATGGTTACGAAGGCCATGAAGGGCAACACGTTGCGGACCACCTGGTCGATGGTGCGACGGCCGGCATTGAAGAAGATGCCAACAACGCGGCCCATGACACGGCCGACACTGCTGATCAATCCTACGAGGCCACCTTCGCTGGTCGGCGCAGGTGCTGCGGCAGAGGCCGTCGCCTCTTCGCCCGCTTCCGCTCCGCTTCCGGCGCCACCGGCAACGGTTGCGGCAGCACTTCCGTCAGCCATCTCAATGTTCTCCGGCTTCACACCGGACACATAGATGTCTTCGGTGATGAACTGGGCGAGCGGACCTGCCTGCCCAACCGGGGTGAGGTTGACGGTTGGAATGCGTTTGCGCGGATAGACACCGCAGCGCGCGGTGCCACCACAGTCAACCACGACCACGGCCATCTCGCTCTCGATCGGCGGGCTCTTGAAGCCATCAACCACTTCGGCGCCGGTCATGTCCGCGATGCGCTGTGCAACCGGATGGATGCCACCACCGGTGACGGAGACCACCTTGTTGCGCTGAGCCGTCGGCTCGATCACGAGCGGGCCGCCCCAGCCGGAGGAGCCTTTCGAGATCTTTACTGCTTTGTATGTTTTAGCCATATCCTGCCCCTCCCCTAGAGCTCAACGCCCTGGCGGCGTGCCATGATGGCGGTGATCTTCTCGGTCAGCATGCCCTTGAGCAGAATGACGACGAGGCCGACCAGCGCGTACCAGATGGCCACGGTGATGTGGTAACCACCGGGAACAACGCCCTGGCTCTCAAGCTCGAGAAGCGCGACGAGGATGCCGCCCCAAACGAAATATTCGCCCGGATTGATATGTGGGAACAGGCCAAGCGGCGGATGCACATAGGACACTGCAGCATCATAGAATGCCGGCTTGTGCTTTTCTTCCAGGAATGAACCGAACGTGTAAGCCATTGGATTGGTGAGGAAGAACACGGCCAGCACCGGCAAGACGGTGTAGCGTGTCAAAGCGATGCGACCGGCACTCTGGGCCAGGCCATGGACGCGTTTCTCGCCGACCAGTTCGGTGATTGCGTAGAACGCAGTCATCAGAACGACCAGAGTCGGGATGATCCCCGTGACGAAGCCAGCGAAAACCTCGCCGCCCTTCTGGAAGATGCCGATGAAGTATTTGCCGGCGGCTGTCAGCCAACCAAGCTGCTCTTCCTGTGCGACCGAATCCAGCTTCTGCCGGAATTCCTCGACCGAAATGTCGCTGCCAGCTTGCGCCAGCACGACGAGATCATTGGCTGCCGCTTTGGCGGCAAGCTTGCCGGTGAGTGCGGCATCACCAGCCACAGCACCAGCCAAGTGAAGCCCCTGCATGGCCGTATCGGCATGCTGAGCCATTAGTGAAATGACAGACATAGTCCTCCCTCTCTCTTCTGCTCACCCCGGTGATTGAGCCCCGGTGAGCGTGCAGTCCCGTATGTCATGCGTTCGCTGCGGCCAGGGATTCCCGAAGTGGCGGTTCATCGCCCGCGCACGTACGGTCTATCTGTGCCACCGCTTGGGTAATCGCCGCAGTGAGCCCCGGCTTGTCTTCACCGAATAGCGCTGGCTCGGCCCGCAGCTGATCGAGGGACATGCCCTCGAACTCCTGATGTCGCTTGAACTTCGCGAAAACGGAGCGCCCGCTCATCGTCAGAATGCGACGAACGGAAAGATCTGGCGCGATTACCACGATGGCAATAGCGCCACGCTTCAGAAAGCGCCCATGAAAGGCGCCGGTTCCGACAAACCCGTCGGTGTATTTCTGCGTAATACCTTTGAAGACTTCAGAGTAGTGCCGCATCTGCAGCCACACGCCGTAGGACTGCAATGCCCATACGACCGCGAGGAGCAAAAGCCCCCATTGCCATATTGCCATCAGGCCATTCCTCCCGAAACGCTCATCCCAAGCGTACGCACTGCAAACACCGTAATCCGGAAACTAAGAACATTTGTTTTTTAAAATGTCAAATTGTATATTCCCTCCCACCTGAATGCGCAGCTTATTTGATTGGAACCCGCCTGCCGCATGCTATTGTCCAGGCTAAGGAGTTCACCGTTGGATCTGGATTTCAAGAACGAACTTGCCGTCATGCCCGATCTGCGTCACCGGCTGCGCCAGTTGCGCTGGTTTCGAACGACCTTCCGCGGCAATGCCAAAGCCGTAACGCAACACTACGGTATCGAGTTTGAGGTGAACGAGGAGAAGCTCACCCGCGTCTTTCTCGACTGGGTGGAGATGGTCGACGCTCACAAAACCTATGCCCAGCTCGATCGGGCCGATTTCATCATTTATTCGGCGGGCCTCGCTCTAAAGGAGTTGATTCGTCACGCACCTGTAACCGTCGTGGACGGAAGCGCCGTGTCGTGCGATGCCGACAACGCCGAGATCGTGGCATTCTGGCCGGAGGGCTTTCTCTATACAAACTATTGCGTCTGCGCGATCGCCGCCATTTTCGAGCAGGAGTTCACTGAGGCACCCGATCTTGATCACTGCGCCGACGATCTGCGGACATGGTGGTCTTATCGCGAAAACACGCGCGAGATGCCTGCCACGGCAGTCGCCTTTCTCGACCGCTTCCTCGGTGCGGAGCCCAACTGGGTCGCCCCCGACCTCGTGGAAGGGAGACTTGCCATGCGCTCCGCCATCGAGGCCGGACGGAAAACGATAGACGCGCCCTCCATCGTCCCTGGCCCGGTCCGCTAGATACTGGCGCCGGCTTTCCCCTCTCCACACCAGCTCTACGTCAATTCCGGAGTTCCCATGAGCAAGCCCCTGATCATATTCGATTGCGACGGTGTCCTCGTCGATAGCGAACCACTGGCCGCAATCGCCTACGAACGCGTCTACAACAAACACGGTCTGGCACTTGGCCGCGAAACGGTGACCCAGTGCATTGGAATGAAACAGGCCGATATCATCGTCCGCATCGAAGAACTGACCGGTCTCGCTTTCCCGCCGCACGCAGCAGACGACATCTGGCCCGAAACCAGAGCGCTCCTCGAAACGGAACTGGAACCGACGCGCGGCATTCTGCCGTTCCTGCGCAATCTGGAAACCGCGCGCTGCGTTGCTTCGTCATCGTCAATGGAGCGTATTGCGCTCAGCCTCGAGGTGACCGGCCTTGCCGAGTTCTTCGCCGACAATGTGTTCAGCACATCGATGGTCAGGAACGGCAAGCCGGCACCCGACATCTTTCTTTTTGCGGCGGAGAAACTGGGCAGCGAGCCTGCCTCTTCGGTAGTGATTGAGGATTCGCCCTTCGGGGTTCAGGGTGCGGTCGCCGCCGGCATGACCGCGATCGGTTTCACCGGCGGAAGCCACACATTCGACGGTCACGCGGAGAAGCTCAGATCGGCCGGTGCTCACGCCATTTGCTCCTGCTGGAGCGAGGTGGAGCCCGAACTGGTGAAACGCGGATTCATCCACGAGTCGGTTGGCGAATTTTAAGTGAGAAAGCCCGATCAAAAGAAAAGGCGCTGCCCGTGATGATCCAGGCAGCGCCAAGTTACGCGGTCAAAGTTTGAGATCGCAACAGGTAGCCTCAAACCCTTTTGCTCAAGACCACCCGCTCTGGCGTATTGTCTTTCAGATTTCCAGCATCGACCGATCCGGGAAATCTGAATTGCCCCACTCCCCAAAAGCGTGCGCCATCTTCGAAGACAACGTTGCGCTCCCCTGCTTTCCCGGCAACGAGCCCCTCAGCCAGCCGGGAATGCCTATTACACCAGCATCGTCAGCGGGTTCTCGATGACCTTCTTGAAGGCAGCGAGGAGTTCGGCGCCGAGCGCACCATCCACCGCGCGGTGATCGGTCGACAGCGTCACCGACATCACCGTTGCCACCTTCACCTCGCCATCCTTCACCACGGCCCGCTGCTCGCCAGCGCCCACCGCAAGGATCGTCGCATGCGGCGGGTTGATGACGGCGGCAAAGTCCTTGATGCCGAACATGCCGAGATTGGAGACGGCCGTGTTGCCGCCCTGATACTCTTCCGCCTTCAGCTTGCGCGAACGCGCCCGTGCGGCAAGATCCTTCATCTCGTTGGAGATGGCAGACAGCGTCTTCTCGTCGGCGCGGCGGATGATCGGCGTGATCAGGCCGCCGGGGATCGACACGGCAACGCCCACATCGGCGTTTTTGTGCTTCACCATGGCGCTCTCGGTCCAGGAGACATTCGCCTCCGGCACCATGGCAAGCGCTTTGGCGTGGGCCTTGATGACCATGTCGTTGACCGAAAGCTTGTAAGCCGGCTTCTCGCCATCCTCACCCTTCACCATCGGCGCGGCTTCGTTCAACTGCTTGCGCAACGCCAGAAGCGCGTCGATCTCGCAGTCGAGCGTCAGGTAGAAATGCGGGACGGTGGATTTCGCCTCGACCAGACGGCGCGCGATGGTCTTGCGCATGCTGTCATGCGGGATCAGCTCGTAGGAGCCTTCCTCGAACAGTTTCATGACCTGATCGTCGGACATGGCCGGGGCGGCGGGCGCTGCAGCAGGTGCTGCATCGGCGGCTTTCGCGCCACCATCCTGTCCAGCCGCTTCCACATCCGCCTTGACGATCCGCCCCTTCGGACCGGAGCCCGAAATGGCCGAAAGATCGAGCCCGGCTTCCTTCGCCAGACGGCGGGCAAGCGGGGAGGCGCGAACGCCTGCGGAAGAGGCAGTGTCTTCGGCTGCGGGCGCGACAGGCGCGGCAGCCTCGACGGGAGCCGGCGCTTCAGCCTTTGCAGGTTCCTCGGCCACGGCTTCTGCCGGTGCGGCAGCCGGCGCATCGGCCACAGCCTCGCCTTCGTCATAAATCCAGGCAACAACCTCACCAACAGCGATGTCGATGCCTTCTTTACCGGTGATGTTGCGAACGATGCCGGCGGCAGGAGAATCGATCTCCATGGCCGCCTTGTCGGTCTCGATCTCGAACAGGAGATCGCCCTTCTTCACGGTCGCACCTTCCTCCACATGCCAGGAGGAAATGCGGCCGGTTGCCATGTCCATGTCGACCTTGGGCAGGATGACTTCAACGGCCATGTCAGCGTGCTCCCGTGACGAGATCGCGGGCGGCCTTCACGATGCCGTCGACCTGCGGGACCGTCGCCTTCTCCAGTTCGGGATTGTAAGGGATCGGCGTCTCCGCGCCGCCCAGACGAACAACCGGTGCATCGAGATAGTCGAAGGCCTCGCTCTCAGCGATCATCGCGGAGATTTCCGCACCGACGCCGAGCGTCTTCACGCCCTCATAGACGCACATCAGGCGGGAGGTCTTGCACACGCTCTCGATGATCGTCTGGCGATCCATCGGGCGGATCGTGCGCAGGTCGATCACCTCGACGTCAATGCCCTCTTCGGCGAGCTGCTTTGCGGCATCCAGCGCCTTGTGCACCATGATCGATGTAGCGACAATCGTGAGATCGGCGCCCTCGCGCCGGACCTCGGCCTTGCCGATCGGCACGGTGTAATAGCCTTCCGGCACCTCGCCCTTCATTTTATAGAGGAGCTTGTGCTCGTAGATCATCACCGGATCGGGATCCTCAATGGCCGCAAGCAGCATGCCCTTCACATCATGCGGGGTTGCCGGCTGGATGACCTTCAGGCCGGGAACATGACCAAGCCACGCCTCAAGGCTCTGGCTGTGCTGCGCGGCTGCACCCGTGCCGGAACCGGCCGGAAAGCGCATGACGACCGGCACCGAAACGGCACCGCCCAGCATGTAGCGCATCTTTGCCGCCTGGTTGACGATCTGCTCCATGGCGAGCGTTGCGAAATCGGAGAACTGGAATTCGAAGATAGGCCGCATGCCGGTGACAGCGGCACCCACCGCAACACCTGCGCCGCCGAGTTCCGAGATCGGCGTGTCCATCACGCGGTCGGTTCCGAAGCGTTCCACCAGATCACCGGTGACCTGGAACGCGCCGCCATAAACGCCAATGTCTTCACCCATCAGGAACACACGTTCATCGCGCTCCATGGCAATCGCCATGGCTTCCTGGATGGCCTGCGCGTAGCTCAGTTCACGCGTTGCTGTCTCGACTTGCGCGTCCATCAGGCCTGCTCCGTGTAGACGTATTTCTCAAGATTGGCGACTTCAGGCATCGGGCTTTCCTTGGCAAACTCAATGCCGGCCTCGATCTCCTTGCGAACCGATTCGCGGATGTCCTCGATACCTTTCTGGTCAATGACACCGAATTCCATCAGCTGCGACTCGAAAGCCTCGATCGGATCGCGCTCGGTCATCCACTCCTCGATCTCTTCCTTGGTGCGATAGCGGTTGCGATCGCTCTTGGAATGGCCACGATAACGGTAGGTCTTGCACTCGATGAGCGTCGGTCCCTCGCCATTGCGCGCGCGCTCGGTCGCCTCGTGCATGGCTTCGGCCACATCCGAGACGACGTTGCCGTCGACGATCACACCAGGCATCGCATAGGCGGAAGCACGGTCTGCGATGTTGGGAACCGCCGTTGCGCGGGCGACGGAAGTCGACATGCCGTAGCCATTGTTCTCGCACACGAAGACCACCGGGAGCTTCCAGATGGCCGCCATGTTGAGCGCCTCATGAAACGCGCCTTCGTTGTTTGCACCGTCTCCGAAGAAGCAGACCACAACATTGCCGGTCTTCATCTTCTTGGCGGTGAGCGCAGCACCCACGGCAATCGGCAGGCCACCGCCGACAATGCCGTTCGCACCGAGATTGCCCGTCGACACATCAGCGATGTGCATGGAGCCGCCACGACCACGGCAATAGCCCGTGGTCTTGCCGAAGAACTCGGCAAACATGCGCGAGACATCCGCACCCTTGGCAATGCAGTGACCATGGCCACGGTGCGTGGAGGTGATCTGGTCTTCATCGGAAAGACCGAGGCAGATACCAACGGCACTGGCTTCCTGCCCGATCGACAGATGCATCGTGCCGTGGATCAGGCCGCGCATATAGCTTTCTTCCGCGCCTTCCTCGAACTGGCGGATCAGATACATTTTGCGCAGCGCATCGCGCAACTTTTCCTGATCATAATGCCTGTAAATGAAAGGCTGGTTGGCGCCATCATTTTTCGCGGCACCCTTCTTGGCAGTGGCCGACATATTCTTGCTCCTATCTAGAGCATCGGACCGAAAAAGTGGACGTAGGCTTTCGGTTGTTCCGACGCTCCTTCAGTAAAACGGATCGTCCTTTTGAGCGTCCCAAGGGACGCAGGGCGTGATCTAGCCGTAAACGAGCTTGTCCTGGCGCGCCCGCAGCTCGGCAATCTTGGAGCCGGCCGGCGGCGCAGCGTTCTCAGACGTGATGAGCTCACCCTTCTTGATGGGCTTGGTGACCGTGCCGCCCTGAAGCAGACCGCAGGGAATCGCCTTGGAGGCGCGAGCTTCCGGAACCGTCATGACCCACGCGCGGTAGCAATATTCTCCGATCGCATCGAGCGTGTCGCCCGGCTGCATGTCCTTCTTGGCCACGGCGCAGACTTCAGCGACCGGTTTGTCCAGAGGCACCATGTCAGCCTTGCCGTACAGGACAACGCGGGCGCAGGTGAGCGGCACCTCGAGCGAGGTCAGGTGATAGGGGCGGTGAAAAGTGAAGTAAGGCCCCTTGCCCATCTTCAGATCTTCCATGCGCTCCGAAATACGCGGATGCGACATGTCGGCAACGACGAAAACGCCGGGCGCGACACCCTTGCCGATGGAGTAGTCCACCACACCGACACGCGAGAGAACGCCACCATCCTTTTCCGGCACCAGCACGGAAGAAAGTTGATCGAGCGTCGCCTTGGGGCCATGCATTCCCGGCTTGTCCGGCACGAGACCGGTGGCGTTGGCGATAGCCGCCATTTCCACCATGGTCTTCGAACCGTCAACGAATTCGACCAACATGCGCACATTCATATTGCGGCGCGCAGCTTCCTCGGCGTAGTCGTCGGGGATAGCATCGATGTTGAGCGGATTGTTCTTGCCCTTGCCGGCAGCGACGATGGGATGCCCCATGGCTGACACGAACTCGATCAGTTCCATACAGGATGACGGTTCATCACCGGCGCCAAGCGAATAGGTCACACCCAGACGATCTGCCTCGCTCTTCAGATAGGCACCGATCGTGACGTCCGCCTCGACATTCATCATGACAAGATGCTTGCCGTGCTCCATGGCCTTGAGACCGATCTCGGCTCCAACCGCAGGCACACCCGTCGCGTCGATAACGACGTCGATCAGGTCATTTTCCAGCAGAAGATCGGCGTCATTGGTCACAGCGACCTTTCCGCCTTCCATCGCCGACGTCATGGCAGACTGGCTGTCCACCTCCTTCGCGTGGCCTTCTTCCTGATAAGCGATATCCACGGCACGGCTTGCCGCAGGCAGATTCAGCTCCGAGATGGCTCCGATTTCGATACCCGGCATGTGAGCCACGCGGGTGACGATATCGGTGCCCATTTCGCCAGAGCCCACAAGACCGATACGAATCGGCTTGCCGGACTTGGCCCGATCCTCGAGATCCCGGGCAAGACCGGTAAGCGCAACATTGGCAGACATTTCTGACCACTCTCCCAGATGGACGTTTCCTCGACCCGAGGCTTATTGAACATATGTTTTGGTGTCAATACGAATGTCCATTCATTCGGTGTTCTACAACAGCGCCATCGCATTTGATGACCGCTGCCGTGGATCTCGAGCGCGCACATCCACGCAAACCCAGAACGTAACATTCCAAGATTTGTGAACGCTCTGTTTCAAAATTGCGATCTGACAAAACGAACAACCACTCCCTAGATGAGGAACCAGCAGGGGATGACCCCATGCTGAAAGTAAAACATGTTTCCCTAACGGGAATTTGGATGGCTTGTTGAAAGCTATTAGGAGTATTTAAAAATGAAAACTGTTCTTTCCGCCCTCGTTATTTCTTCTTTCATCGCAGCTCCCGCATTTGCAATTGAGCCAATCAAGGGGAGCATCAATTTTGATGGTCCTTCCCAGGAATCTCTCAGCAAGACCCCGGTTGGCTCAGTTCTTAAGCACCAATTTACTTCGAACGGAAATGATTACGTCGAGATCTATGTGGTTGGCGCGGATGGTCATCCGGAACTCGTGAGCCGCACAGCTTCGAACAACAGCTAATACTCACCAAAACAATTTTAAAAAAGGCCCGGCAATAATCCGGGCCTTTTTTCTATTCCGCCTGTACCTAAGCCACCCTTCGGATTGCTTTTCAATAATCTATTTGTTCCGCAATACCACGCACGGCAGGCCCCCACTGCGGAACCGACTACAGACCTTGATTGCTTCGGCGCGGCTGTCCGCACCAATACGTACGGCATAAATGCCACGTGACCCTCGCGAGGATCGCACTCTCGTGATGACCGGCTCATAACCTCTGAGAACCGTCGCATGACGGCGCAGCACCATCTGCCACAACCTGATCGCCACATCACGGCGAAAATGTCCTGCAACCTGCACACCCCAAGGCTGTGTATGAGCGCTGTTCATGGCAATGACGGCTCGCGCCGAGACAGGTAGCTCGCGGCAAGCCGCCTCAAAAGACTTTTCAGGGTGAAGAGGTTCGACGTCGATGACAACCTCACGATTGGAAAAGGTATCAGCCGGGGCGCCCAATATCGCCATAACGTAGTTTTCGGTTTCCAGCGGCAAGAACCCGCCTTTCTCAAGCCAGCGGGACACACGCCCTTCACCGGCATTGTATGCCGCAGCTGCGAGGCCGAGATTTCCAAACTTTTTCTCCAACTCAGCCAGATACATGGCCGAGGCAGGAATAGCCTTCTCGATGTCGAACGCATCATCCAGACCGCGCAGAGCTGCCGTGCCCGGCATGAACTGCGCCACGCCTTCAGCCCCCTTCGGACTAACAGCATTGGGGTTGAAACGGCTCTCCTTCCAGAGAAGCCGCGCCAGGAACGCAGGATCCAGCAAATTTTCTCGGGCATTGACCTCCACCAGTTGACAGATCGAGGCGACCAGTCTGGCCTTATCGGTTTCACCTGATGCTTCTTCAGCATTCACAAAAGAAACCCGCAGCAGAAACAGCCCGAGAAAGGCGCAAAACGCGAACTGTCTGCAAGGATGCGGATATCGCATCGGCCACCCCTTCTGTTCGGAAAAACCTATTCCGCGCGATGCCGTCAGACAAGCTCGCGGAAACCAGCAGGTCTGCGGCTCTACCATTTGGGAGAGGCGGGGGATTCTCGACTGGGAAACTGTCTGGGAAGCCGCTGTCATCTGCCAGCCGGCGTCTGAAACTCTGTGACGAAGCCGGGACCCCATGAACATCTCCTCACCGATGACCGCCACCGATCAGGATTTCAACAGCTATTACGTGTCTGAAATCGAGCCCGCGCTTGCACGCGCGAACCGGCGTCGGACTATCCGAATGCGGATAGTGGTTGGCCTTGCCGCTCTCGGCACAATCGGATTCTGTGCAATCGCTGCCCTTGCGTTGGTGGGCATGACCAACCATCCGGGCGCGTTGGCCGCCTTTGCCCTGGGGTTCGGCGGCTTGCTGGGGGCGGGAGTTCTATATCAGGGCCTTACCAACGAGTATAAGCGGGTTTTGACAGGAGGCGTCTGCTCCTATCTGGGTTTTGACTACAAACTTGGTGGCTTCGATTTTCCGCTGGCTCGCTTCCATCCGCTTCTCCCACGCTTTACAGGCGCCAAATTGGAAGACCGTATACGCGGCCGCGTAGGAGACGTGGATTTCGAGCTGTGCGAGGGCAAGCTCTCCAGGAAGGACGCCAAATGGCGCACCATCATGCTTGCCTACAGCTTCTCGAAACCGTTCAAGGGCGAGACCTGCGTGGTCGCGGATACCGACTGGATCGGTAACGCAATCGAGCGTTTGCGTCAGGCGGGGGAGCGGGTGCGACTTGAAAGCTCGCAATTCGAGGAGCGCTTTGAGGTCTTCTCCACCGATCAACTCGAAGCCCGGTATTTGCTCACGCCACGTTTCATGGAGCAGATTCTTGAGCTCACCCAACGTTTCAACAACAAGCGCGGTGTGGCATTGGCCTTTCACGAGAGCCAATTACTGATAGCCATACGGATTGGTTCGATGGCCCGCCGTTTCGAGATCGGAAATGTGTTCGGCGAAGTCAGGGATGGTAAAGAGCGAGCCTACAAAATCCTGACCGAGCTCAATTTAGTGACTGACATAGTCAGCGTTCTGGGTTTGGCCGGTTCCAGACCAGCAGAGGCTATTCAGGGCAAGGGCGTGGCCGGTTGACCGCGCATTACGCAAAGCCTCTTTTATCGGCTATCGGCGCTGAATGAACTCTCGAGATCTGCCGGTGGCCGACTGTCTTTGCGGAGCGGCCATATCCAGGCAACACCATATGCCACAAGCGCAACTCCAAAACCTAGAAAAGCAGTATAATTCAAATCGATGCCGACTAGGACAAAACTGACCACCACGCCAAGATTCAATGATAGAGTTGCCGATGCAGAGCGCAGATTCCGCAAAAGCAATGCGGCAAGAACAGCAGGCAGGAACACGACGAGTGAGCTGAAAGCTGCGATAATGGAGTTGAGGAGAGGCCCAAGCGCGTACGCGACAACAGTAAGCAGGACAAACAACATCAGCACCATCAACTGGAGCTGCCTCAACGTATAGCGTGTCCGCTCCAGACTGGTAAGCAACGGCATGACGAATGTGTCCATCGTCGACATAAGAACCGCTATGAGCATGACATCGGCTAACCAGGCCCAATGAGCCGGCATGGTTTCACGCAGCACTGTGAGAACCTCTTCACCGGCATGGCCTTTGAGGCCCAACCAGACGATACCCAGGTAGCAGAACAGGCACAGCGGCGCGGCAAGCAGAAATGCTCTCCGCGCGACCTCCGGGGCTCTGGCCGTGGCCATTCTTTGCCAATTGTCGATCGCAAGGACGGCACTGACTGGAATGAAAAGCCAAACACCCACAAGCAGCGGAAATTTATAGGGACCCAGGTCGAAGGGGTTTTCGATGTGAGGTGCACCGCCGGCATTTGTGAGCGTGAGCACTCCTACCCCTAGGAGGATGATGGCAGCCTGAAAGACATCCGTTTCCGTTGCGACACGATACCCGCCAATGGCGGTATAAATCCCAGTGAAAGCGCTCGCCAGAAGCAGCGCGCCCAAGCTCGAAACGGGCATAATCGCCGATAAAATGGCGGCCAGCGCCAAAAGCTGCACCGCCGTGCGCAACAGGAAGACGAAAGCGATCGGAATCCACACTGCTAGCGGATGACGAACCCGGTGCGTTGCGACGATCAAATCGACAAGCCCGTGAACGCCAAAATGCTGCGATTGGCGGTGAACGAGTGGAGCAATGGCGCCACAGATTGCGAGTCCGAGTGCATACGCAAACGCAAGGGATACGCCGAGTATCGGGCTTGCGTCCGAGAATAACAGCAGCGCTACAAACGTGCCTGCACCGATGTTTCCACACACGATTCCGGCGATGGTCGCAAGCAACCCGGTGCGTCCAGAATTAAAGATGAAGTCATCTCGTGTCGCGTTGCGTGCGCGCATGAGCGCATAGACGAGAGGCGCAAACAGGACAAAGACAATCGGGACAAGTTCAAGAACGTCTAAAGGCAAATGCATCTGAGAAGGGTATCACTCATCACTACGAGCTAGCCGATTGTACTGCAGCTTAAACATGGTTCCCACCCACTCCTGACAGTTTTGCAAGCTCCCTCATTTGGGGGACGCGGTCGCGCCCGCGCGGGGCTAGGTCCAGACTGCAGAATACCAGGCACCGTGGCTGGAAAGGCATTCGGAACAGGCATGATCACAACCATTCTTATAATAGCAGCGGCTATACTCTTGTTCATTTACCTGCAGAACCGTCTGGCAGCAGCGAAGAACGCAGTGGCCAATGGCTACTCAGGCATCGATGTTCAGCTCAAGCGCCGTCACGACCTCATTCCTGCTCTGGTTGACGCGGTGCGGGGCGCGATCTCGCAGGAAAATCGTGTATTCGATGCACTGCTGGAAGCCCGACAAACCGCGATGCATGCGCGTTTGAGCGACATCGAAACCGTCCAAAAAGCTGAAAACGGCTTGTCCGCCGCGCTCCATGCCTTCCTTGCATATTCGGAAGACACGCCGGAGATCAGCTCAACGGAAAATGTGCGGGAACTGCAGAGGCAACTAGAGGAGACAGAAGACCAGATCAGCGCGTCAAGGCGGCTCTACAATGCAAATGTCGAGCGCTACAACACGCTTCTCGACGCCATTCCATCGAATTGGGTCGGACGCGCAATGGGGCTTGATCACGCAAAGCCTTTTTCTCTCACCCCTGCGGAAACTGAAGCCGTGCGTACGATGCCGGAGATCAGTCTGCCCGGTACCCGTCAATGAGCGCACGACGACATTGGGATCCGTTCGAAGGAGATATTTCGGTCTCGACGCCGGATACTGCGAGCACCCGGCAGGGCATAGCGCTTCCAATTTGGTTGAAGCGTCTCCCCCTGCCGCTTGCGCTTGTGGGTTTGGTCTGGACAATGGCTGCGGGCGTCATGGCCAACAGCTTTCCCTTTGTGCCCATCGCCGCCACCACGCTGGCCTTCGGCTCGATCTTTCTGGTGGAGATCCTCGAAAATGCGGACGGCCGCCGGCTCGTGCGTCGTGTGAACATCGCAAGGAAAAAGGGTTGGTCCTATACGGGAAAGTTTCTCGAATGGCAGATGGCCCGAACCCCTGTTCGCGACTCCGAGGGCAATTACGAACGCCGTTCGCAACGGGTAAAGCCGCCGCGGCTGGAGAAGATCGAGGCGCGCATACCCGAACTGACCAAGGTGCAGGCAGGATCCTTCATGGGAGTGCGGCTCGATGGTGAGTTCTGGGGCGAGAGCGAACAGGATCATCTGCCTTTGTGGGTCGCGGTGGGCGCCATGCAGATGGAGGCCGGGCTCGGCACGCCCGAAATGCGAAGGGATGCGAAGGGCGGCAGAGGCGGCTTCGGTCAGTTCTTCTCGCTGTTGGGGGCTTACCGGATTGATCGGAACACCGGGATTCGTGCGGTGATCCGCCCGGAGAACATTGTCAACAAAGGACCGCTGGATCGCGACATCAAGACGGAATCCATCCAGTTCAACGAGAGATTTCATATCTCGGGCCGACCGCTATCATCCGGCAATGGCCACGACATTGCACAGGATGTCTTGCGCATTCTCACACCGGCAACCCAGGCTGCAATGCTTGATCTGGGCGTTCGTTTTCACAATGTGGGTTTCATCGTGGACGATGATGTGCTGTTTTTCATGGCACAGGATACCCTGGTTGGAGAGAATGCCTCTGAAGGTGGCATCGACCGCCTGTTGCCTGGCATGTTGGAAGAATTTGAAGCAGCCAAGCTTTCAATCAAGCGCTATGTTGAATGACCACCAGACTGCGGCAAGCGGTCCCTTCGATGAAGCAGAAGATCCAACTGCACCTTCGTGGTTCGCTTCACTCCCCAGCGGACCTTTTCTATAGTCCTCCCCAAATGACAAAAAGACTGACAGCGCCATTCAGGTAAAGTTCACACGAACACGGGTAAACAACCTTGGAGTTGTTTCAGGTGTTGCAGACGCTGAGTGGCTTGGGGGATGACACATGAATGCCGCCTTCCTGGTTGGAGAAGACAACCAGCCATTGCTATTGCGCAAGTGGACGGTCGACCCGGGGCATAGGCCAACGGGCGGCGTCAAAGCCGTTTTTCTCGGCCATAGCCAGCCCACGCATTCAGACATGCTCTCTGATCTGGGATCAGCCTTCCAGAGACTGGGGTGGAACGCATATTCAGGGGATGTGCGCGGCCATGGCAAGTCCACCAGCCGCCTCAACCCGCTGGGCCACCTTGACTACAAAGACGGGTGGCAGCGCGCTGTCGCCGACATGCGGCTCTTCTACCAAACGAGCTTCGCCGATATCCCATGGGAGCATCGCCTCGTCGTCGTCCCCAACATCACCGCCCTTCTGACACTCGAAGTGCTCAAAACCTGGCCGGACCTTGCTCGCCACATCGTTTTGATATCTCCGCCACCGAACCAGCGTGCCATCGCCATGTTCGGCAAAACCTTCTCCCAGACACGTTGCAAACTCGGTTCTGCGGATACGCCGGACGAGCAGTCACTACATCATCTCTACGCATTCCTTGGCTCACACCTCAAGGAGCGCCGACACCCCGCAGATGTAATGAGCGCGGATCGCGCCGTGATCGATTCCGTGATCAGCGACCCTTTGGGTTGGCCGACGCCCACGCCTGCGTATTGGTACAACATTTTTTCGGGCATGTTGTCGGCCTGGAAGTGGCCAAAAGGCGCGTCTGTTGTTCCTGGCACACGTGGGCTGATCTTGTTTGGTGGCGAAGATGCCATGTTGCGAGACGGTGGCTTTCTGCCACCTGTTGAACGCTTCCTCGAACGGGTGGGCTTTGACGATATCGCCTCAGCGCGCATCGAAGGAGCTCGTTCGGCCCTTTTTCTGGAAGAAAAACGCTTCGGGATTGCGGAACGCATCATCCGATGGGTCGGCGAGGAGTGGCACCCGGAAGAGGGGAGCGACGAGATCGGTGTCGCAGAACTCACTTCCGAATTGCTTGCCATGACCGGGAGCCTGGGATCAGCCTCAGACATGAACCCCGGCGAGCTCGTTGAACTTTGCTACAATGCAATAGACGATGAAAGCCGCTGGAATGAGATCATCTATCGCATGATTTACGAGGCCGAACGTTCCGGCGACTTGGCCGAGGCTGCCTTGCACAAGCGCATACTCTCGTTGATGCCGCACTGGGAGCGTTCATTCAATCTCAACCGCCAGGTCATGATGAATGCCACGCTCGGCGTGCTGCTCCAATCGGTCATTGAACGGCTTCAGATCGGTGTCGCAATACTCGACAGCGAAGGAGGCTTGCTTCATTCCAATCGAACCTATTTCGAGGCACTGTCCCGATTGTTTCCCCGCAACAGGCTGTCGGACACTGATCAACGCAGCCTGAATCCGCTCACCCGGGAGCTATTGACCGGTGAGCTGATCGATAGAGCCAGCCGAAAGGGCAACCGCGAGACGCTTATCGTTCACGATGATGTCCCGGTTGGTTTCCGCTTTCATCCGGACGCCCTGAAGCAAACGAGTCTCCAGCGGCAGGGGCCCGCTTCCGTTCTGGTGCTTCGCACAAGCGAAGAGCGAAAACTCGCTGCGGATTCGCGCCTTGCGCTGGTCGAGCTTGCCTATGGTTTGACGGGCAAGGAAGCCGAAATCGTGCTTCTGATCGCCGGTGGAAAATCCCCCGAAGAAGCCGCCGAAACCCTTGGCATCCTGGTAAGCACCGTGCGTGGACATTTGAAAAAGGCATTTTCGAAAATGAACGTCCACACCCAGTCGGAGCTGACCTCTCGGATATTGTCCGGACCGGTCGGCTGGCTTGGTTAGAGCCGGTTAACAGGCGGCAGCTCGACATTCACCGGTTGGGGTTGGCCAGATGCGACATGATCCGAAGCGCATCGTTCAGTGAGATCCCCATTTCATCACAGGCGCCGGGCGCATTGGTGGCGCATGCCGCCAGCGGCCATTCATAGGAGTATTCGGGCAGACCCAGACGATGCAGCGCCTCGTGCGGGGTGAGGCCCGAGGCAGCCCCCTTGCAACCAAACGCCGCAGCGCATGCCCACAGTTCATCCTGCTCTCGCGTGAAAGCGGCGATCTCCGCATTGGTGAATTTCTCGCCGGACAGTCCGCTCTCTTCATCGCTGCCGACCTCTTCCTCGGTGAACGACATAGCCCCACCGCCGTCGGTAGCCTCTTCCTCGGTGAATGACATGCCCCCGTCCTCCACATCTACCGAGAGATCCTGTCTCGACCCCTCCTCTTTGGATTCGGCCTCTGGATTTCCGTATTCCTCCTGATAGGCTTCACGGGCACCTTGTGCAGTATTGTGACCCGTCAGGACAAGCGCGTCATCCTGCGAAACCGCCAAACCCTCGCACCCGAGGCCCGCCGCGCACGCCAGAGCATCGTGTTCCGCCACAGAAGCCTCGTCAAACTCCACTGCCTTTGTGCCGCTTTCGGAACTCTCCACCCGCTCGAACAGGCTGTCTTTACCCTGGGGCTCATCGCTGGCGCTATCAGCCCCCCCTTCGCCTGTCTCATTCGAAGGTTCCGGCTCCAGAGCCTCCGGGTCTCCGTATTGCTCTATATAAGCCTCACGTGCGCCTTCGGCGTCATTGTGCCCCGTCAGGACAAGCGCGTCATCTTGCGAAACAGCCAATCCCTCGCACCCGAGGCCCGCCGCACAGGCCAGAGCGTCGTGTTCCGCCACAGAAGCCTCGTCGAACTCCATTTTGCCGCTTTCGGAACGCTCCACCCGCTCGAACAGGCTGCCTTCCCCTTCAGCAGACGGAGCACCCCCCTGCGCCTGGACCGGAGACATCGCCACCGCCCAGCAGGTGAGCATCATGCATGCGTGAACGAGGGCATGACGGAGCCTCATGATTTTGGAACCTCTATGGCGAACCGATCAAACTCAAAATGGCTCTCCCCGGGCACGGCCTTGTGCCCATGGCCACCCAGCACACTGGCTGCTCCCGACAAACGAAGCATGGTGATGGATTCGGTGGTGTAGCCCAGCGATTCCCCAGTGGCAGGGTCGCGCATCTCCAGAGAAGCAGTGATTTCCCGGCCGCGACGTTTCAGGAGCAACCGCGCCCCATCCTGCCCCAGAGCTTCCACGATGGCGTCCCCGCGCGCCCGTCCCTCCGCATCGCAAACACCGTCGACCCAGGGGCCACCAAAGAGGTTGGTGTCGAAAGACGTTTTCTCGGGGTCTTCCTCAGTTCCCGAAATCCGGAAAAGCGAAAGGTTCAGCAGAATGCCGCAGCCCTTTGGGTCCAGCCACATATGTGCGCCTACCTGATCATGGGCGGCGTTGAACAGCGACAACGTGACCCCCTCACGCATGGTCTGCACATTCAGCTTGAAATCGAGAACAAGATCGAAATCACCCTCAGGCAAAGGATGGTCCAGAACGAAACGGTTGGTTGCCTCGGCCTTCTGGAAATGCGGCGCCTCTCCAATTGCAGCGACGAAAAGGGAGCCAGGAGGCGTGAACGCCGTGAGCTCCGGAATGGGGTTTTCCACCCGCCATTCCGCCTTCAGCGCCGGGCCATCAAACGTTTCTTCAAATACGGTTTCGACCGATGGCTGCGGCACAGGTGCCGGCGCGGGTGCGGCAGTCTCGGATTCCCGAACAGCCTCCTTGACCGCCGCGACGAAGCTCTGGGCGTCATTTGCGGGATAGTAGGTCCCGTTGCCTTTCTCGGCGATGCACTGCAGCGCCGAATGTTCTTCCTCATTCAGGTCGAAGCCCACCACATGAACCCGCGTATCGATTCCAGATTCTGCCAGCCGGGCAGCCGCAGCACAGGGATCGCCCCCACAGGTTTCCAACCCGTCCGAAATCAAAAGAACACTTGAGGACCGGCCGGATTTCGGCATCACGGATGCCGCCTGCTCCAATGCGTTGGCGATCGGGGTTTTCCCGAGCGGTGAAATTCCTTCTATGGCGGGAATGAGCCGGCCCGCCGCATAATTGGCGACTGGATAGAGAACCTCCGTATCCGAACAATCCCCTTCACGCCGATGGCCATAGGCCATGAGCCCGACATTTGCCGACGGATCGAGATCGCCCACTATGCCAGCCAAGGCCTGGCGGGCTGTCGTGATCTTGGCAACGCCTTCCATCTGACCCCACATCGAACCCGACGCATCGAGAATGAGCAGGAGGTTGCGTCCATCGGGATTGATGCCATTCCCGGGCAGGTCGCCTTCTTCCATTCCGGGGACGATGACCGCTTCCTGGCCCTCCTCAGCGTCGGCGGCCGTAGGGTTCCCGCATGCGAAAGCGCACGGAATGGGGAAGCCTGCATTCTGGAGCGTGACCTCTCTTCCTGTATCGCGCCTGAGGTCTATCCCGAGACCGGAAGCCATATCGGCCAGCGACCAGTCATTATTTTCCGAGTAAATGTCGGAAATCTGCCAGACATTGTCGGGCTGTACCGGAACCAGCGCGTACAGGAATTTCTGGCGCTGCCCGAAATTAACGAGTTCGACCCACACCTGGGCCGCCCCGCGCAGGATAGGTGCATCGGCGTCTGCAAAGACCTCGATACTGGAAATATCGTAGTCCTGAGCATTGTATATCGGGTCGAAGCCAAGGCGGCCCTGCAGCCCGTCGACCGCCAGCACATCCACCACATAAGGTGCCGCCGCCCGTGCATCGTTGAGCAGCGGACCTTGCATGCTGTCAAGATGCGTCTTGTGTGCGGTGATGAATTGCTCGACAAGAGCAACCGCTGCATTGACGTCCTGAGCGTGGGTATTTCCCCCAAGGACAACCGCCAGGGTGGTGGTCAGTCCGCAGAGAGCGATTCTTGATTGTCGAAACATGGCCGGAATTCCCATCATGATGGCCGCGGTCAATTGACTGGCGCCGATATCGAGAAGCTGTCGAATTGTGCGACCGATTCCCCGTTTCGGGCGCGCTGAAGCTGACCCAACATGAATGCCGGGCTACCGGCGCTGGTTGTGCGGGCGACCTCGCGTGTCTTGAAACTCACGGGTCCGCCCGGATTGTCACCGAATGCCGGCAGATCGATTTCGGCTGTCGCGAAATAGTGCAGCCCCCGCCGGGAAAGGGTCAGGGAGAAACCGCTCTCGTTGAGACGCTGCAGTATGGCGTCGCCGATGTCCCGGTTGCCGGCACTGCAGTAGTCGGAGAGAATGGGGCCCTTGTCGAAAAGATTATCGTAAAACTCACTAGTCAGGGGTTCCTCGACCCCCGCGACATGCTGCCGATTGACGATTCTCAAGGTCAGGTAGGGACCGCACCCACTCGTATAGACGTGGAGAGTACCTGCAAGGAAGCTGGTGGAATCTTCATAAAGACCCAACCAGACGCCCTCCCTCCCCGTCTTGGCTTCGAGAAGGCCTTTCAAGGACATATCAAAGTCCCCTTCCGGCACCTTGCCCAGCCGGAAGATGTTTTCGCTCTTCGCGTTGCGGAAACTGTCGTCGCCACCCGTGGCGATCTGATAGACGACCCCATTTTCCAACACGAACTTGTCGGGGGCTTCCCCGATGACACTCCAGTGTGGCCCCAGCGTTTTTCCGTCGAACTCATCCTGAAACGGGAGGTCCAGCGTTGTGTCGGGACCTGGAGAAGCGCCTGCTCCGCTGGCGTTTTCATCCGCCGCCGCAAGAGCTTTCTGTTGTTCTTCGCTCGGAGACTGCTTGCCCGAGGGTGCGCGCGCGGCGCTCCCGCCACCCTTGCCAAGAGACCAACCGTCCCCCCAGATCCGAACGATCAGCGGATGACCGCTCGTGCTTGCAAGCGCAAACGAAACCAATCGGACTTTGCCACCAGACTCGACCGCTGCCTCCACAACGGTTCCCTCTGCTGACTGATCCGTCGCCATCCGCAGTTCATAGTTCTCGACAGTGCCGTCCTGCGTCCCGACCAGAGGACGAAGTCCTTCGCTTCCCGTCGCAATCTCCTCAATGAGTCCCGGTGCCAGAAAAGCGCGGAAGGATGTCATGACTTGCTTTCCCACCTCGAGCCCCGCGCCTTGCTGCTCAAGCATGGAATTGATGGTGTAGAGAGACAGAACCACACTTCTGGCGGCAATTTCGTCTGAGGCTTTGCCTTGCGCACTCGCCCCCACCATCGACACCACAACAAGCACCACGCTCGTCACCAGTGAGAAAATCAGGCAGGTCGCCCTGCGTACAAACTGCCGGATCATCTAGCGTCTTCTCCATCCATCGCATCCGTCGGTAACTGGCAGATACATTGCCTCGCCGCGGCTGCCGTCCCTCATTTGGGGGAGGTTTCTTCGACGGATGGTTTTCAAGAGACCTTGAGAGGAATCAGGCTGATGGCCCTGCCACGTTCCCACGATTTCACCGCTGGATGAAGAACGCGACTTCGTTTGCCGAAGAGGAAAGATGGATTTCTTACACAGGCACCGAAGGCGCGTGCGTGTCGCGAGGCGATACAGTGCTCGAATACAGGCAAACACGCCTCGGCAGGGTCGGTCGCCGGACATCCTGCCCCGCCTGTGACGGGCGCAAGCAGTCGCGAAGACTTTGCCGACCGCGCTCTTTCTCGAGACGGGCGGCAAAAACTCACTGTTTCAGGGCAGTCACTTCCAATTCCACCTTCATCACTTCCTCGGCAAAACCGCAAATGATGGTTGTATTGGTGGGGCGTGGATCAGAGAACGTTTTTCCGAGCACTTTCGAGACTGGCACCACATCCTCGCGATTGGCCAGATAAACCCGGACACGAACAATGTCCGAGATGGACGCACCGGCTTTTTCAAGCGTCGCTTCGATGGTGCGCAATGCCTGCCTGGCCTGCTCAGCCGCAACATCGGAGATCGAGCCATCCTCGAAATTGAAGCCCGCCGTGCCGGAAACAAATATCCAGTTTCCCTCGATCACCGCACGGGAATAGCCGGCCAGTTCCTCGAAGCGGGAGCCGGAGTTGATCGTCCACCTTTTCGTGTCGCTCATAAATTTTAACCTCGAAATGTCTTGACGTGATCACGTGATCACAAATAGGCTCCTAGGTCAAGAAGCAACAAAAAGGGGAACCCATGAGCGAAAGCCTACCCCCAGGGGATAGCGCGACCGGACCGTCGATCCGTTCTGAGGGCGCACGACGTGGCCGGCTGGAAGCGGCCGGCGTGGTGAAGACATTCGGCGCGAACCGCGCGGTCGACGGTGTTAGCTTCACCGCCGAGGCCGGTCGCATCACCGGTCTCATCGGACCGAACGGAGCAGGCAAGACAACGCTGTTCAACGCCATTGCCGGCGAATATGCGCTGGATGGCGGCTCCGTACAGCTTGATGGCACAGAGATTGGCTCGCTTCCGCCCTACCGCGTGTTCTCGCACGGGCTCGCCCGCACCTTTCAGATCCCGCGTCCCTTTGCCGGCATGACGGTGCTGGAAAACGTGATGTTCGTGCCCGAGCGCCAGGCCGGCGAGCGTTTCTGGAACAGCTGGATTCGCCCCGGCACCGTGGCACGCGAGGAACGGCAGAACCGGGAGCGTGCCCGCGAAATCATTGAATTCTGCGGTCTCTCCCCTGTGGAGCGGCAATTGGCGGGCTCCATCTCCGGTGGACAGCAAAAGCTGGTGGAGCTTGCACGCGCTCTGATGGCGGACCCGAAAGTGCTCCTGCTCGACGAGCCGGGCGCGGGCGTGAACCCCGCTTTGCTCGACACAATCGTCGACCGCATCGTCGAACTGAACAAGCGCGGTCTCACCTTCCTCATCATCGAGCACAATATGGATTTCATCATGTCGCTCTGCGACCACATCGTGGTCATGGCCACGGGCCGGGTGATCGCCGAAGGCACACCGAAAGAAGTGATCGCGCAGCCGCAGGTGATCGAGGCCTATCTCGGCGGAGCCGTGGCATGAGCGCGCTCCTCGACGTCAGGGACGTGGTCGCTGGCTACAAGCCGGACCTGCCGATCATTCACGGGCTTTCGCTCACCGTCGCGCCGCAGGAAATGGTCACCATCATCGGGCCGAACGGTGCTGGCAAGTCCACCCTCATCAAGGCGCTGGCTGGTGTGTTGACGGTCTCGTCCGGCACGGTGCGACTCGATGGCCGCGACATCACCAACCTGCCGACCCACCGCATGGCGGAGGCCTCCATGGCCTATGTGCCGCAGGTGGCCAATGTCTTCACCACGCTCACCATCAACGAAAATCTGCTGGTCGGCGCTTCCGCCCTGTCAAAGGCGGAGGCCAAGACCCGCATCGAACGCGGCTATGAAGCCTTCCCGGATCTGAAGCGCTATCGCGACAAGAAGGCCGGTGTGCTCTCCGGTGGCCAGCGGCAGATGCTGGCAGTCGCCCGTGCGCTTCTTACAGGACCTCGCCTTTTGATGCTCGATGAGCCAAGCGCTGGCCTTTCGCCGCTCATGGTGAGCGAGGTTTTTGAGCGGCTGAAAGCGCTGGTCGAAGACGGCGTGGCGATCCTGATGGTCGAGCAGAATGCCAAGGCGGCGCTCGCCATCTCCCACCGCACCTATGTCTTCGCCGAGGGGCGCAATCGTATCGACGGACCATCCGCCGCACTGGCCGAGGATCCCGAAGTGACTTCCATCTATCTGGGCGCCGGGGGGCGCAAACGCTGATGCTGCAAGCCATTGCCGACGGCATATTGAGCGGGTCCATCATCGCGCTTGGCGCGATCGGGCTCACCTTGACCATGGGGATATTGCGCTTTGCCAATTTCGCCCATGCCGAACTCGTCACCTGGGGCGCTTACATGGCGCTGGGCGTTCTCTCGCTCACCGGGGCCTTCATGGGGCCGCTTGCGCCCTTCTCCTTCGGTGTGCCGCTTCTCATGGCAACGCTGGTCGCCATGGTGGCAACGGCGCTTCTGGCGCTCGCCATCGACTGGCTGGTCTACCACCCCCTGCGTGGCCGGGCCAACCATCTGACGCTGGTATTCGGCTCCTTCGGCGTGTCGCTTCTGGTGCGCATGGTTATCCTGCTGCTTTTTGGCGGCGCGGCGCAGTATTATTCCAACACGCTGCAGATCGCCATGAAGGTCGCGCCGGGTCTGCGCATCATGCCCGACCAGATCTTCACTCTTGGCCTGACGGCGGTGATCGTCGTGGCGCTGCATCTCTTCCTGCAGAAGACACGGCTTGGCCTCTCGATGCGCGCGCTTGCCGAAAACCCGGAGCTTGCCCGCGTCAATGGCATCGACACGCGTCATGTGGTGCGCTGGACCTGGATCATCGGCGCCTCCCTCGCATCCATTGCCGGCGTGCTTTACGGCCTCACCGTGCAGCTTCGGCCCGAGATCGGCTTCCATCTTCTTTTGCCGCTCTTTGCTGCGGCGATCCTTGGCGGTGTCGGCAATGTCTTCGGCGCGGTAATCGGCGGGCTGATCGTCGGCCTTGCCGAATCCATATCCGTCCTCTTCATTCCCGCAGGATACAAGCTGGCCGTGCCCTTCATGATCCTGCTTCTCGTTCTCTACATCAGGCCCACCGGCATCTTCGCCGGCACGGTCGGGGGAGGCAAATCATGACCGGCTTTGCTGCCTATCTCGTCTTCTTCCTCATTGTTGCGCTCACCTATTCCATCGTGGTGATGGGGCTCAACATCCAGTGGGGCTATACGGGCCTGTTCAACGCCGGCGTGGTGGGCTTCTTCGCCATCGGCGCCTACGGCACGGCAATCCTCGTCGGCCCAGATCGCGCCCATCTCATTGGCGGGTTCGGCCTGCCGTTCCCGATTGCCGTTCTTGGCGGCATGGCGCTCTGCGCGCTCGCGGCGCTGATCGTCGGGCTCGCCACGCTGCGCTTGCGCGAGGAGTATCTCGCCATCGCCACTTTCGGCATCGCCATCTCGATCCAGCTCGTCGCGCTCAACTTCGAGAGCCTGACGGGCGGGGCGCAAGGGCTCGTCGGCCTGCCGCGTCCACTCTTTGGCCTGTTCGATAGCCCCGCAAGCTACAACCTTTTCTATCTGGGAGTCGTCGCCGTTATGGCCGGTCTCGTATACTGGGCACTGGAAACGGCGGTGCGCTCGCCCTGGGGCCGGCTTCTCAAAGCCGTGCGCGAGGATGAAACGGCTGCCCGCTCTCTGGGACGCAACCCTGCACGAGTGCGGCTGGAAGTCTTCGTGCTTGGCTGCGTTCTGATGGGCCTTGCCGGAGGTCTCTATGTCGGCTTCATTGGCTATGTCAGCCCGCTCGATTTCCTGCCAATCCTCACCTTCCAGATCTGGGCCATGCTCATCGTGGGCGGCAGCGGCAACAATCGCGGCGCGATTGTCGGCGCGGTGGGCGTGTGGGCGCTGTGGGCCATGAGCGGGCTCGCCATCAGCCGTCTGCTGCCCGTCGCCTATCAATCGCAGGGCGGGGCAATCCAGGTGATCCTGATCGGCCTCCTGATCGTGCTGACGCTGATCTTCCGCCCACGCGGGCTGATCGGCGAAGCCGAATCCGTGTCGAAACACGCGGACTAAGCCGATGAGAATCGCTCACCCCGACACTTTGTGGCGCAACACAGCCGGACCCAAGCCGGTTTTCCCGGCTGCCACAGGTGCGCGCAGGGCAGATGTTGCCGTGATCGGCGGTGGCATTGCCGGCCTGACAACGGCAATGCGGCTTGCAGAGCGCGGGGTGAGCACCGTTCTCCTCGAAGCCGAGCAAATCGGCTTCGGTGCCAGCGGGCGCAATGCGGGTTTCGTGGTGCCCAATTTCTCCAAGGCCGACCCCGAAACGGTGGTTCGACGCCTCGGTGATGAGAAAGGCAGGGCCCTGCTGGATCTCGTCGGCAAGGGTGGCGAGCGCGTCTTCTCCCTGGCAAACGCCATGGGGCTTGGCAAACAGGCAGAGCAGACCGGCTGGCTGCAACCGGCGCATTCAGAAGCAGCAGCAAAAGATTTGCAAAAGCGGGTTGCCGCCTGGCAGGCGCTTGGCCGCCCTGTCACATGGCTGAACGCCGAAGAAACAGCCGCCCGCACCGGCATGTCGATCTACCACGGCGCGTTGCATGACGCGTCCGGCGGCGTGATCAATCCGTTGGCCTATGTTCATGGTCTCGCCCATCTGGCCAGCACCGCCGGCGCAACCATCGTGGAAACGGCACCAGTGACCGGCATAACCGAGCGCGATGGTGGATGGGTTGTGCAAACACCCCATCTGGAGATCGCTGCCCGGCGGGTGGTCTTGTGTACCAATGCCTCGGAGAAAGGCATCGCCCCGCGCCTCGGACATGCCGTCCTCCCGCTCACCGTGTTCCAGATGGCGACCGAGCCCTTGCCGGATGATGCCGTCCGACGCTTTTCACCGAACCGCGAACCCGTTTCAGACACCCGTGCCAATATCTTCACCTACAGGCTCGATGCCGCCAACCGGCTGATCTCGGGAGGCATGGCGCTCAGCCCCTTTACCGGCGAGCGCCGCATGGGTGAGAAGATCCTCGACCGCCTGGTGAGCGAATTGGGGCTCGACCATCGACCCCTGCTCGCCCATGCCTGGCGGGGCACGGCAGCGGTCACCACCGATTTTCTGCCGCATCTCTACCGGCTTGGACCAGGTTTCATCGGAGCGATCGGCTGCAATGGCCGCGGTGTCGCCTTCACCACCATGCTGGGAGATGTGCTCGCTGACACCGCCACCGGCAAGGATCTCGACACTCTGCCCGTGCCACTCGCTCCGGCGCGCCCACTACCCTTCCGCCGCCTCGCCGGCCTTGCCCCGCGCTTTTATCTCGCGAAGGGCATTTTGAACGACCGACGGACGACGAAAAGCGGCCCAAAGATCAAGTGACAACCAAAATGAAGAAAGGGGAACTGACATGAAATCAATAATCGCTTCCGGCCTGATGGGGGCCGGGCTAATCCTCGCGGGAGCAGGAACGGCACAGGCGCAGGATTGCAAGATCGCCGTCGGCTCGGTGCTCTCCATCACCGGTTCCATGGCGGCCATCGGTTCGGCCATCGGCGATGCCGGCAAGCTCGCCATCGACCATTTCAACGAGGCCGGCGGTGTGAATGGCTGCGAGGTCAACTACATCCTTCGCGATGACCAGGGCTCGCCCAATGTCGGTGTCGATGCCGCCAAGACCCTCGTCGAGATCGAGAAGGTGCCGGTGCTGCTGGGCGCCATCCAGTCCGGCGTCTCGCTGCCGATCCTCACCTCTGTCACGGTGCCGGCCAAGGTCACCCAAATTTCCTGCTGCTCCAGCGCGCCAAGCTTTACCGAACTCGCCAAGGAAGGCGGGACAGAAGGCTATTGGTTCCGCACCCTGCCGACCGATCGCCCGCAGGCGGCCGTGCTTGCCACCATCGCTGCCGATAAGGGCTACAAGAAGATCGCCGTCATTCACGTCAATTCGGACTATGGCGTCAGCCTAGCCTCCCGTTTCAGAGACGATGCCGAGAAGCTGGGCATCGAGATAACTGGCGTCACGCCCTACAATCAGGAACAGGCCTCCTATCGCGCCGAGGTGAATGCTGCACTTCAGGCCGAGCCCGATGCTCTTTTTCTCGTCGCCTTCCCGGCAGACGGTGCCACCGTTGCCCGTGAATGGATTTCATTTGGCGGCAGCCAGAACCTGATCTTGAGCAATGCGCTTCGCGCGGATGAATTCGTGGAGTCGGTCGGTGCCCAGTATCTGGAAAACGCCTATGGCATCGACAACGCACAGGTCGAGGGTGACTCGGTGGAGGCCTTCGATGCAAGTTGGAAAGAAGCGAAGGGCTCCGATCCCAACGGCCCCGGTCTCCATGTCATGTACGACGCAGCCGCTGTCGCTCTGCTTGCGATGGAACAGGCGGGTGAAGCCAATGGAACTGCCATTCGCGACAACATCCGCAAGGTGACCGGCGGCGAGGGCGAGGCGATTTATCCCGGCGTAGAGGGCTTCAAGAAGGCCAAGGCCCTGATCGCTGAAGGCAAGCCCATTCGCTATGTCGGCGCGACCGGCCCCATCACCTTCGATGAAAATGGCGATGTGACAGGCCCGTACCTCATCTACGGCGTCAAGGATGGCGAGCTGGCAACACTCGACCGTTGGGACAAGGCCCGCGTCGAGGCCGCTCTCGAAAAACTGCAATAGCAGGCAAGGGCTGGCCGCTCCTGAAACTCGGCCAGCCCCTTTGTTTCAAAGCCCCAATCACAGGACAGAAATTCCATGCCGAGTTTCGCGAAACGCATCACCCACACGTCCAAGAAGAGCTACGGCATGGTTGCCAAGGCAGCCGCGCTCCCCACCGAGGGGCGGGACATCATTCATCTCGAACTCGGCCAGCCCATTCACGATACGCCGCATCACATCAAGGAAGCCGCCATTCAGGCGCTTAAGGATGGGCATGTTCACTACAGTGATTTGCAGGGCATCCTGCCGCTGCGCGAAGCCATGGCGGAGAAGGTCCGGAGCTACAATGGCATCGATGTCTCACCGTCTGAGATTGTCGTTACCAACGGACTGACCCAGGCCTCCTTCGCGGCCTTCTTGGCGCTGCTCGACCACGATCAGGAATGCATTCTTCTCGAACCCTATTACCCGCAGCATGTCGGCAAGATCGAAATGGCGGGCGGCAAGCCGGTGATGGCCCCGCTCGACCGGGAAAACGGTTTTGCCATAAGGCGCGACCTGATCGAGAAGCACATCACGCCGAAGACGCGCATGATCGCCATCGTCAACCCATGCAACCCGACCGGCCGTGTCTACACGCGCGAGGAGTTGCAAGTGGTGGCCGACCTTGCCATCGAGCATGATCTCTGGGTGATTGCCGATGAAGTCTATGAGCAGATCATTTTCGACAATGCAGAACATGTCAGCATCGCTTCGCTGCCGGGCATGAAGGAGCGGACCGTCACCATGTTCGCCTTCACGAAGGCCTATGCAATGGATGGATGGCGGCTCGGCTATATCGCCGCCGATGAAAGCATGATCCCCGCACTGATGAAAATCACCACCACGGAGGTGACCCACGTCAACACGTTTGTTCAGTATGCAGCGATAGCCGCGCTTCAGGGGCCGGCCTCCGCGCTTCAGGACATGGTCGATGACGACTGTCAAAAGCGCGATATGGTGGTCAGTCGCCTGAACCAGATGCCCGGCGTGACATGCGCCCGTCCCGAGGGCACGATCTATGCCTTTCCCGACATCAGCGCGACAGGTCTCACCGCACAGGCCGCCGCCGATGCCATTCTGGAAAAGGTCGACGTGGTCGTCGAGGCAGGCAGTTTTTATGGCGCTGCTGGCGAGCACCATCTGCGCGTGTGCTTTGGCTCACAAAGCCACGCCCGTCTCGAAGAAGCCATGGATCGCCTTGGCCGGTTCTTCAACGATCTGTAGAGCCAAACGTGTCGCAGATATGGACCCTCGCTCACTGTGCGGGTATCAAGGGGTCGTGCGGCACAATACGAGGAAACGGCGATGAGCGAATTGCAACTGGGGGAAGGCCTGCAGCCTGTCTCCACTCGGATCACCATCGGTGACGGGGTCTACCATCAGTTGCGCAATGCGTTGATCGTCGGCCGGTTTGATCCCGGCCAGGTCATGACGATCAAGGCCCTCGCCGCGACTTTCGGGACAAGCCCCATGCCGGTGCGTGAAGCTCTGCGGCGGCTCGGTGCGGAAAACGCGCTGGAGATCGCGGCCAATGGCTCTGCCCATGTGCCGCCGGTTTCCGCCCAAAGGCTGGATGACATCTGCCAGGCGCGGGTGGCGCTGGAAGGGCTGGCGACAGAGCAGGCCGCCCATCGAATTACCGATGTAGAAGTTTCCAATCTGGAACAGCTTGTCGAGGCGCATGAGTCCATTCACGACGCCGGCGAAGTCTATGAAATGCTTCTCAAGAACCGTGATTTCCATTTCGCCATCTATGCCGCGTCGCGCTCCGATGTGCTGATGCAGCTGATCGATTCCTTATGGCTGCGTTACGGGCCCTATATGCGGATGCTGTCCTCCTATATCGCGCCGAGGCTCGGCACCGGCCTGCACGAGCCGTTCTCGAAACATCATCACGCCATTGTTGCAGCGCTCAAGGAGCGCAATGCGCAAGAAGCCCGCACCCACATGATCGCCGACATCACCGGCACGCAGTCCCTCTTGCGCAAATTGTGCGAGGGCGAAGCGGCATAAACCTGCGGATCAGCCGAAATGCTGTTCGCACTGGCTCTTGATGAGCAGGATCTCCGCTTCATGGGCCCGGCAAAGCCTCTCCCATCGCGCCTCGTCCATTCCAGCTGAACGCCACGCATCAAGCGTCAGATAGCAGGTGCCTTCTTCAAGGCCGCAGACCTCTGATGAGATGATGCGCGCCGAGATGCGCGGCTGGCGCTGTTTGAGATCCCCCAGCCGGTAATCCACGATCAGCCTCTTTTCATCGGCATCGATCTCGAAGAAGCCGGTGCCGCCGTCAAACAGCGATGTGCCGCTATAGACCCCTTCCACTTCGCTCGGCTTGGTATCCATGCAGCCAAGCGACCAGCGCCCCAGAAGCAGCGGGTCTTTCATGAAGGCGAAGGCTTGTTCTGCCGGCACCTCGATCAGGGCCGTGACGGAATGGCCAAGGGCAGCGCTTTTCATCGCCCAAGCCCTTCCGTATCGCGCAAATGCCGGAACAGCGCGTCGATCCCTTCCGGTGTTGTGACGATACCCGGCGAAAGCCGCATGATCGGCCCGCGGCAATCGGTGAAGACGCCGATCGTGCGCAGCCGGTCGATCAGCCCAGCGCCATCGATAGTCTCCGGCAGGCGAACCATCAGGCTGCCGCCGCGCCTGTCATCCTCGCGCGGGGTCACCAGATCGAGCCCCAGCTTGTCGGTTTCCGCAATTATCATTGCGCCAAGTTTGCGGTTCTGGGCAAGCAGTGCCGTCTGGTCCTGCCCTGCATGCCATTCCAACGCGGGCACGGACCCTGCGCAGGCGAGAACCGATGGCGTGCCATGGTCGAAGCGCCGCGCATCGCTCGCATACTGAAACGCATCAAGATCCCAGGAGAAAATGTTTTCCTGGCTGAACCAGCCGCGCAGCTCCGGACTGCACGCGGCAATCAGTTCTGGCTGCATGTGTAATATGCCCGCTCCTGGCGTGCCGCACAGCCATTTGAGCGTGGTGGAAACGGTGAAATCCGCGTACGTCTCCTTCACGGAGTAAGGAACAAGCCCCGCACCCTGCGTGATGTCGACGCCCACCAGACTGCCCATCTTGCGCCCATGGGCGATGAGCCGCGCGACATCGCTGCGATGGGAAGAGGTGGAGGTGACGAAGGTCAAAAGCGCAACGCCGACGCTCTCGTCCCATGCTTCGAGCATGTCCTCGTCGCGCACCCAGCTTTCGCCCACGCGCAACGGCACGGTCTTCAGCGTGAAGCCAAGGCGCGGCGCAAGCCCGGCAAGGAGGAAATGCAGGCTTGGGAAACAGTCGCCGGCCACCAGCAGCGTTTTGCCCTTCAGGCGCTTCTCCGGCAGGCTGCCGACAACGCTGTAAAGCGCGGTGGTCACATTCTCCGCCGATGTCAGCGTGCCGGGTTCGGCATCGATCAGGTCGCGCCACAGATCGATGAAGCGGGCGCGCAGGGTGAGCGCCTGCATCCACTGCCCGTCATCCAGAGCCGCCCAGAGGTGTGAGAAATCGGCAAAGGCTTTTGCCATCGCCTCTCTCTTGCCCGGATACATGCCGATGGAGTGATAGAGCAGATAGCCCGACCCATCCGTGGGAAGCGGTGTCGCAGTCATGAAACCATCCTTCAAAAGCCGAGAATGCGCGGCAGCCACAGGCTGAGCCCGGGAAAGGCCACGATGATCGTCAGCGCAATGAGATTGACAAGGAGAAAGGGAGCCGTGGCCCGCAGCAGTGCCGCAAAGCCGCAATTGGCAATGCGTTCGGCTGCAAAGAGGCACACGCCAAGCGGCGGCGTTAAAAGCCCGATATTGAGATTGAGGATCGCGACGACGCCGAAATGCAACGGGTCGATGCCCGCGTGGACGGCCGCCGCCGAAAGCAGCGGCCCGAACAGGATGATCACGGTGGTCGGATCGATGAACATGCCAAGCACGAGCAGGATGAGGTTGAACACCAGCATCGTGCCGATCAGGCCGAGATCCCAGGTCGAGATCATCTCACCCACCATGCGCGGAACATTCTCCATGCCCATCACCCAGGAAAAGGCAGCACCGCAGCCAACAATGATGAGAAGCTGACCGGAAAAGAGCGCTGAGCGGTTGAACACAGCAGCCAGCGAAGAGAATGTCACGCTGCGATAGAGCACCAGCGAGACCACCAGAGCATAGACTGCCGCCACGCCGCCGGCTTCCGTGGGCGTCATGATGCCGCCAAGCATGCCGGCAAGGATGATCACCGGGATCATCAGCGGCACGATGGCATGGCCCGTGGCCGAGGCGACGGCCGCCGGCTTCCGATCCATCTCGATGCGCTGAAAATTGTTGAGCCTCGCCTGAATGGCAACAAGGATCATCTGCGCCAGGCCGATCAGCAGGCCGGGAATGAGCGTGGCCGCCATGAGCGCACCAATGGACACGCCCGTCATCGACCCATAGATCACCGCCACCAGCGAGGGAGGCACCATGGGGCCGATTATCGACGATGAGGCGGTAACGGCCGCTGCATAGGCGCTGGAATAGCCCTGTTTCACCATGGCGGGAATGAAGACGCGCCCCAGCGAGGCAATATCGCCTAGCGCCACGCCGGTGATGCCGGCAAACAGGATCGATGCACCGATATTCACCTGCGCCAGCCCGCCGCGCATCCAGCCAAACAGCACATTGGCGAAATGGATCAGCCGGTCGGTGATCTTGCCCTCATTGACGAGTTCACCGGCAAGGATGAACAGCGGAATCGCCATCAGCACGAAGGAATCCATGCCCTGATAAAGCCGCTCCGGCACGATGGGCAAAAAAGCCCATTGGCCGGTAAAGGCCATCCACGCGATCACCGCCGCGATCATGCCCCAGGCAATGGGAAGCCCTGCAATGATCAACCCTAGAAAGGTGACAAGAAGAACGGAGAGAGAGGCGCTCATGAAGGGCTGAGGCGCTCCTTGAGGCGCAGAAAAGCAAAGAGTGCCGCAAAGACGAAACTCACCGGCACCGCCAGATAGGGATAGGAAAGCGGCAGGCGCAGCCCTTCGCTGGTCTGGCCGGCGGCAAACATCAGCATGTCCACGCCATACCAGATGAGCACCAGAAAAGCGGTGAGCGAAACAAGATCGAGTACCGCCTCGAGCACCAGATTGAGGCGCGGCGCGACACTTGCCAACAACCCCGGCACGAAGTCGATGCGGACATGGCTTGCCTCGCGCACACCCACGGCAGCGGCCAGTAGCGCCATCCAGATCATGGCGTAACGCGCCACTTCCTCGGTAAAGATCGGAACCGAACCGATGCCGTAGCGCGCCACCACCTGGAAGGTGACAAGCAGCGTCAGGCCGGCAAGGCAGAGCGCGGCGACGACGCGCAACGCCGTCTCCACACCCCTGACCAGTCTTGAGGCGAGCCCCAATCTCACTGGCTTGCGGCAGCCTTGACGGCAGCTTCCGCAGCGTTGATCAGGTCTGGATTGTCAACATTCTCTTCGAGCCATGCCCGTGCCGGCGGCTGCATGACACCCTTGAAGGCCGCACTTGCCTCATCGTCGAGTTCGATGATCTCCACACCCTGCTCCCTGGCAAAGGCGATGGCATTGGCCTCGATCTCACGCGACTTCTGGCGATTGAAGGCAATGGCCTTTTCCGCCGCATCGGTGATCACCTTCTGCTTGTCCTCAGAAAGACCGGAGAAGAAGGCATCGTTCATGCCGAGCGGCCCAAAAGCATAAGTGTGTGCGGTCAGCGCGAGATGGGACTGGACCTCATAGAGCTTGACGAGATTGAATACCGAAACGGAATTGTCCTGCCCATCGACAACGCCGGTTTTGAGCGAGGTGTAAAGCTCGCCAAAAGCAATGGGGGCCGCCGATCCGCCGAGCGCTTCCACCGGAATGGTGGCAAGCGGGCCGAGCACCCGCATTTTCAGCCCCTTCATGTCATCGGGGCCATTGATCGCGCGGCTTGCGCTGAAATGCTTGAAACCGCCCGATTCCCACCAGCCGAGCACGCGCACGCCGGTTTTCTCGCGGATGGATTCGGCAAGGTCATCGCCAAAGGGCCCATCGAACACGGCCCACGCCGTCTCCTCATCGGGAAACAGGTAAGGCATGTTGAGGATCTGAACATCGCTGTGAACCGTCGCGAAATTGCCGTCTGCCGCATCGCTCATCTGGATGACTCCGCGCCGCATCTGGGCAAGCCGCTCATTGGGCGCGCCCAGTGCACCGGCATAGACCAGGTCGACCGTCATGTCGGAATTGGCTTCCACCTCGGTCTTGAAGGTCTCGTACATGCCGTTAACGAAATCGAACCCGGGCAGATCCTGCGGCAGCGAAAGGCCGACCTTGATCTCCTGAGCCTGCGCGCTGCCAAGCGCGGAAAAGCCGACGAGCGCTAAAGTTGCGATGAGCTTTTTCAAAATTTTCTCCCTGATTGTCGCGATCAGCGTTGATCTCAACGAGTGCAGAGTTTCGATGGATTCATCATAGGCGGATGACCAACGGGCCCGTAAGCCGGCTTTTTGTCAACGTGACCATGACGAGCGCACTTCACTACATCTCGGCGAAGAGTTCCCTACATTCGATGATCATATGATCACAGAACAAACTATCGATCAACAATGTCTTTCAAACTTGAAATACTGCGGTTCGCCTGACGCACCAACACTGCACGTCCCACCCTCAGGGCTTGCGCACCCGGCGGCAAGTCGTTGGAACCGATGTATGAGAGACTTTCCTCGAGTGAGCATCCAAGCAGCTCCGTGGGAGCGAGCCCCGGGCTTCAATGCATTCGCCTCTATTGGCGCCAATGGGAGCTAGCTTAAACAGGGCACTTCAGAACGGATCATCGTCCGCCAATGCGAACGGTTGGCACCGCTGCGGGGCGCCAGACGCGGCCCTGCCAGCGCTGCCTACTCTATGAAATCACGAGAAAACGATACCGCCATCCACATTGAGCGTTTGTCCGGTAACGAAACCCGCATCGTCGGACGCAAAGAACGCAACAGGACCGACCACATCTTCGGGGGCGCCTATGCGGGCCATCGCCGTTTTGGATTTCCAGGCGTCACGCACAAGCGGATCATCCAGATTCACTCGTCCCATATCGGTCAGGATGATCCCCGGACATACGCAGTTGACCGTGATCCCCAACGGCCCGACCTCCTGAGCGAGAACCCGAGAGAAGCCCATTACGGCAGCCTTGGACGCAGAGTAGTGCGCCTGCTCCGGTGCACCATGCTTTCCGCCAATAGAAGCAATGTTCACGATACGCCCATAGCCGCGTTTCTTCATCGAGGGCAGAAGCGCCTGGATCACCATGAACGCGCCCTTCGCATTCACATCCATCACCGCATCCCAGGTCTCCTCGGGAAGGCCGTCGACCTCACCGGCAATGAGGATGCCGGCATTGTTGACGATGACATCGATCTTGCCGAACGCCTCCAGCGCCTTCTGGGCCATGGTCTCGACATCGGCCTTGCTGCTGACATCCGCATAGAGCGGCTCCGCGCGTTGACCCAGAGCCCGAATGTCTATTGCCACCCCCTCGAGATCGTTTTTTTGCCGCTCAATATCATTGAGCACGACATCATACCCACGCTTCGCTAATCCCGTTGCGATCGCCGCTCCGATGCCACGGCTTGCTCCTGTTACGAGAGCCGTTCTGCCCGCTGAGCCGGAATGTTCATGTGTCCTCATGACATAACCTCCTTCAAGGCCGGATAAAGCGCGGCGTATTTTTCGTAAATATCATCGTATCTCGCGACACTTTCGGCACGGGGCTCAATCAATCGGCCCGCATGCACCATCGCTTCAATGCCCTCATCGATGGTAGCGAAGTGCCCGGCCCCCACGCCGGCAAGCACCGCCGAGCCGGTCGACGGCGCATCTGGTGAAGCCGGCACCCGCACCGGAATGCCGGCCGTATCCGCGTGGATTTGCAGCCAAAGATCCGAACCGGTGGCTCCGCCTCCCACGGTCATCTCCTCCCCGACATACCCGGCCGACCGGAAAGCATCGAGAATGGCGCGGGTACCGAAGCCAATACCCTCCATGATGGCGCGGAAGATGTGATGAACCTCATGGCCGAGGGTCAGTCCAACAATCGCACCACGTGAAAGCGGATCGGTGTGTGGCGTGCGGTTGCCCTGAAAATGATCCTGAACAATGAGCCCGTCACAACCCGGCTCCAGCGCAGAGGCTCTTCGGTTTAGGTCATCGAAATCGAGTGGGGCACCCTTGAGGCGCGAGAGCCAATTGATAATGGAGCCGGTGGAAGTCTGACCGCCTTCCACTATCCAACGGCCGGGATACACAATGTCGGCGTAGCTGCCCCACACGCCGGGCGCATGTATGGGGCTTTCCGTCACCCCGAATTGGAGATGGGAGGAACCCGTGATCATGGCCAGTTGCCCGGGCTTGTGTACCCCCAGACCGATCATGCCGATGAGCGCGTCCGCGCCACCCTGAACCACTTTCACATTGCCTGACAGACCCAGCTCGTTCGCTGCAGCCGAGGTGAGCGTACCGATCACCTCGCCCGGCGCAACCACCCTCTCAGGCCATTTTTGTTCAAGCTCCGAAAGGTCCAATGCGGCGAGCAGGCTTGAAGCCCATCCTCCCGAGCGCGACCGGTAGTGCCAGCGCAGTCCGGCATTGTCGAGGCTCGCCGCCCATGTGCCTGTAAGGCGATAGGTGAGAAAGTCCTGATACTCGCAAATCCTGTGGGCCTTCGCGAAGGTCTGCGGTTCGTTTCGCTTCAACCACAGGGCCTTCGGGATCATCCACTCTGCGGAGACCGGACCCTGCCCAGCCCCGTTCAACAGCAGGGCTTCATCGCCCGTGGCCAACACCTCCTGAGCCTCCTGATGCGCCCGCACATCCATCCACATGATGGCGGGGCGCAAGGCGCGGCCATTTTCGTCGAGAGCGACAACGGTACAGCATGTCGTGGCATAGCAAATGGCCTCGATGCCACTTGAGTCTACCTCTGCCTCGCGGATCGCCTCGCGCGCGGCACGAACGAAATTTGCCCACCAATCTTCCGGATTTTGCTCCACGCGCCCGGGCTTGAAATCAGTCTGATAAGGAACTGCGCTGGTTCCAAGGCAGTTTCCCTTCATGTCATAGACACGCGCTCGTATGCTCTCGGTCCCGCCGTCAGCCGTCAGGAAATAAGCCACGGATTCCTCCTCCCATCTGACCCGCCTCAACGATCCATAGGCTCGGCAAGGCGGCTAAATTTCTTTGGTTCGAAAATTCCAAAAGCAATCTTTACTTCTGTCGAACTGCCTCCGGTGCTGTTCTATAGCTCCCGAAACGCCTCCATCGCCTTGCCGGCATACATGACGGCGGGCCCACCACCCATTTCCACCGCCACCTCCAGTGCCTCGACAAGAGCCGCCTCTTCCGCGCCATGCCGCTTCGCAGCATCCACATGGTAGAGGATGCAATCCTCGCAGCCACTGGCCACGGCAATGGCTGTCGCCAGCAATTCGCGGTCGGAAGCGGAGAAATGACCTTGCCGTGTCGCCACAGCCGAAATCGCAGCGAATCCTTTCATCAGGTCCGGTGCCGATTTCGCAAAGCCCCCCATCCGCGCTTTTGCAGCCTTCAACTTCGAACGGACATCTACCTCAGTCATCGGGCACCCCCTTTTTGATGATCGCCGCCGCCTCGGCTGGTGCATCCCAGTGGGGCATGTGACCAGCGCCTGGAAAAACATGGAGTGCGATGGCTGGCGAGACATCGAGCGTATCGCGCCAGTTCAGAATTCGATCCTCCGTACCCACAAGGATACGCACCGGAATTTGATTGGCGAGCGATGCAAGGGCGCTGCGCACATTGACCAACTGTCTACCCTCGCGGCAAATATCGTCCGCCAAGCGTAGCAAACGGCCACGCGAGAGGGCGGCGTGGATCTGCGTTACCAGCGCCGGAGAGAATGCATCGGCGCGGCTTGAGAGTCTTCTCAGTAGATGCCCCACCGCGCCCACACTGTCGGCTTGGGCCATCCCGGCAATGAACTCCGCATCGATATGCAATCCGAGACCGGCCGGCGCGATGAGAGTAAGCGAGGAGACACCGCCCCGACGGTCGGCCGCAGCAATGGCCGCCGCCGCCCCGAGTGAATGGCCGACCAATGCGACCGGTCGAGACGGGTTCAGCTCACCGCACAATGCGTCGACAAGATCATCGAACGTCTGTGCGTCCGCGTCCGTTTCTCCATGAGACGGAAGATCAATCGCCCGCACTGAAAGCTGCGCGCGCCCAAGCGCCCTGCCCAGCTGATCGAAGGTCTGACGATCTCCCGCAAAACCGTGAACGAGGAGCACGGGCGAGCCAGTCTCCGAACCCCAGCTTTCCGCTGCAAGTGCGGAGACGACCGAGCCGGAGATAGAACGCTCGACGTCAGAGAGCTCCACACGTCCCCTGCGACCTGTCCCAGGAACAGCTTCAATGCTGATCCCAGCACGGCTCGCCGCACGGCGGGCCAAGGGAGTGGCGCGCACGCGCCCCTCCTGGCCGGACGAAATCATTGGAGGCTTGGCATGCTTCTGTGCATCCGTAACCTCTTCAATGCCGGCATCTTCCGGCTCATCGCTGGCCGTAGACTGATTCTCCTGCCCACCCGAAACCCAATCCTCGCCTCCCATGAGGTCGATCTCGGCAATCGGATCCCCCACCTGAACCAGATTACCCTGCGTGACCAGTGTGCGAACCAACCGGCCGGACCCGAGCGCGGGATATTCGACAGCAGTCTTGTCGGTTTCAAACTCCACCAGAGGCGTCCCGCGCTCGAAGGATTGCCCTTCGGGCACCAGCCATTCAGAGACGGTACCTTCTTCCATTGTCTCGCCCAGGCGAGGCATGGTGAGCGTCACCGTGCTCATGCCGCACTCCTCAAACCCACAAGCTTCTCACCGGCCGACTGGATAAAGGCCACCGTGGGCACGGAGTTCTTCTCGAGTTCGACGGAAACCGAAATCGGAATGTCTTCACCACAGACGCGGATCACGGGCTCGGCCAGAAAGTCGAAGCACTCCTCGTGGATACGAGCCGAGAGCTCCGCGCCGACACCTGCGGTCATCACGCCTTCGGAGACGACCATCACCCGGCCCACGCGCTCAACATGTTCCCGCACGGTATCGAAATCCAGCGGATTCAGAGAGCGGAGATCGATCACCGTCGCTTCCACGCCCTTTCCCGCCATCGCCTCCGCGGCTGCAAGCGCATGGTGCAGTTGGCGGGAATAGGTCACGATCACCAGATCATCTCCCGTGCGGTGGACCCGGGCCTTTCCCCATTCCGGCGCCGGGGCGGCCAGATCCACATCTTCCTTCATCGTGTAGAGCGCCTTGTGCTCGATGAAGACGACCGGGTCAGGCTGCTTCAGCGACTGCCGCAGAAGATGATAGGCATCGGAAACTGTGGCTGGCATGACAAGCCGAAGACCGGGCGTGTGCATCACATAGGCTTCGAGGGACTGTGAGTGCTGGGCGCCAGCCGAACGGCCTGTTCCCCCCTGGGTCCGTAGCACCATGGGCACACCCACCTGACCACCGAACATATAGCGGATTTTCGCTGCCTGGTTTCCGAGCTGATCCATCGTCATCCCGATGAAATCCACATACATGAGCTCGGCCACGGGCCTCAAGCCAGACATGGCGGCACCCACTGCAGCGCCAACGATGGCCGGTTCGGAAATCGGCGTGTCGATCATGCGGTCAGCACCGAACTCCTCGTACAGGCCTTTGGTAACACCGTAGGCGCCACCGTAGCGGCCGACCTCTTCACCGATCACCATCACGGTATCGTCCTCGGCCATACCATCGCGCAGAGCCTGTTTGAGCGCGTCTCTATAGGTCATCTCTGCCATAGTCTCAGTCCCCTGCCAGAATGCGGTCGATGCGGGCTGCCACGGATTCCGGCTCCGGCTCACCAGGCGCATAAACGTCGCGGAACATCGTCTGAAGTGCCGGCTCACGCGCGGCGACCGTGAAGTCGATGGTCGCGTCCATTTCCTGCGCGATCTCGGCGTCGAGAGCCTCGAGGTCAGCCTCGCTACTCTCTCCGCTTTCAACCAGAGCTTTGCGGGCAAACCCAACCGGGTCTTTCGCGCGTCCCTCTTCCTCATCCTCAGGCGTACGGTAGGGGCTCTTGTCCATGCGGGCATGACCAAAGAAACGGTAGCATTCGACCGCAAGAAACCCGGGGGTGCCACCGCGAGCGCCATCGAGAATTCGGCCCGCTGCCGCACGCACGTCGCGCACATCCAGACCGTCCACGGTCTCTGAATTCAGCCCGAACGCCAGCCCGCGCTCATGAAGCGCGCGGCCTTTTGTTGCCTGCTCGATGCGTGTCCCCATACCGTATTGGTTGTTGATGCACACGAAGATCACGGGCAGATCCCACAGTGCAGCCATGTTCATGCTCTCATAGAGGATGCCCTGCTGCATCGCGCCATCACCGAAGAACGCGATGGAGACCGCGCCCTTGCCCTCGCGTTTCGATGCAAGTCCGGCACCGACAACAGCAGGGATGCCACCGCCCACAATGGCGTTGGCGCCGAGGTGGCCAAGCCCCATGTCGGCAATGTGCATGGAGCCGCCTTTACCGTGACAATAGCCCTCTTCCTTGCCGCCGATCTCCGCCATCATGCGTTTGGGATCCGCACCGCGGGCAAGGAATAATCCATGTCCGCGGTGGTGAGTGGTGAATGTGTCTCCATCCCTCATCAGGGAGGCGACGCCCACCGCCGCCGACTCTTCGCCAATGGACAAATGCAGCATGGAGCCCGCCGATTGCCCGCGAACAAAGAGCTCGCCAACCCGCTCCTCGAATGTGCGCACCCGGCGCATCTGCCGGTAGAGCGCAAGAAGCTCGGTGTTCGAGCGCGGCACTTTTTCCGCAACTGCCGTGTCGATGGGTGCAGTCATATTGCCTTCCTTACAGGAGATTGAGTTTGGTGGTGCGCGATACGATGGCGACCGCGACGAGAATGATCACACCCTTCACGATGTTCTGGATGTAAGTGTCCATTCCAATGAGGTTCAGGCCATTGTTGATCACGCCGATGAAGAGTGCACCGCAGAGTGTTCCGAGCACCGTCGCAGTGCCGGGTCGAAACATGGTCATGCCGATGAATACGGTGGCGAGCCCATCGAGCAGATAGCGTTCGCCTGCATTGGGTTGCCCGGATCCCAGCCTCGCGGCCAGCAGAGCGCCGGCGATAACAGCGAAGACGGAGACCAGCACCAGTGCCGCCATCCGGTAGAGCGTGATATGCACACCCGAAAGCTCCGCCGCCTTCTGGTTCCCGCCAACGGCGTAGACATAGCGGCCGAACACCGTCCGCTCCATCACGAACCAGGCAATCGCCACAGCGATGATCATGAAATAAGCCAGATTGGGAATTCCAAAAATCCGCCCCTGACCGAGCATGAGATAGGCATCAGGCAGACCGCCATATATCGCGCGGCCTCCGGTCATCAGAAAGTTGACACCGAAGAGGATGGATCCCACAGCCAGAGTGGCGATAAGCGATGGAATGCCGATTTTCGTGACCAGCAGGCCGTTGACGAGACCAACCCCGATGCCCGCTGCCAATCCCGCGCCAAGAGCGACCGCAAGTGGATACCCCATGGTCAGAAGCAGCGGCACTAAGATGCCCGAAAGGCCCACCGTATAGCCCACTGAAAGATCGATTTCCCTGGCCGCGAAGCCAAATGTCAGTCCGGAACCGACGATCGTCAGAATCGCGATCTGCTGGAAAATGTTCGTCAGATTGAAAGGCGTCAGAAAGCGATCAACGAAGAGCGAGAACCCGAGGAACATGAGGATGAGAACCCCGAGCGTCGAATAACGCTGGATGAAGTCTGAGCGGACAGATTTGCTTTCGGCGGCAGCGGGGGCTTTGCCGAGGGAGCCGGCTTGGGGTGTCATGCGGCATCTCCAGTGATGGCTTGGATGAAACGGCTTTCGGAGAATTCGGAGGCCGGTATGTCATCGCCTGGCCTGCCATGAACAAAGGGGACCGCGCGATGGCACAGTTGCGCTATCTCACCGAGATCCGACGAGGCGATAAGGATTGCCGCCCCCCGCTCTGCGAGCCGGCTTAAATGAGCGTAGATTTCCATCTTCGCCCCGATATCGACGCCTTCGGTCGGTTCAACGAAGATCAGGACGCTGTATTTGTCGTCGGCACCATAGAGCCATTTGCCTATGGAGACTTTCTGCTTGTTTCCGCCTGAAAGATTGCGGATCAGCTGACGCTGGCTCGGTGTCTTGACGTTCAAAAGGTCGATGATGCGGGCCGCTTCTTGGCTTTCCCTGCGGCGGCTCAACACACCACCCCGCGCAGCAAACTGCGAATGAACCATTGTCAGGTTCTCGACAACGCTCCCCTCGCCCGCGAGCGCGTTCTCCATGCGCTGGTCCGGAACCAGCGCTACGCCGGCTCTTTGCATGGCGCGGATTCCCCCAGCACGAACCTCGCTGCCGTTAACGGAAATCGTCCCGCGCAATTTGCCGTGGCGCGTGTAGAGCGAGCGCGCAAAGCCGAAATGTCCGGCCCCCGTCAGCCCGATCAACCCGACAATTTCGCCCCGCCGCAACACGAAGCGGTCCACTTCCACTGCTCCGGTCTTCCAGCCTTCAACGGACAACACCACCGGTCCTGTCACCGCCGGCGATGGCCGATCATTGCGCGTGCGCGTTTCGGGCATATCCAAACAGGCGTCCTGTTCCCGCCTCAACATGAGATTTGTGAGATCGGCTTCTGTGGCGTTCCCCTTGTCCAGTGTGCCGACATGCCTGCCGTCGCGCAAAACGGTGATCCGGTCGCAAAGCGTCACGACCTCGCTCAGGAAATGGGAGATCAACACCACACCCACGCCCTTCTGAGGCAGTGAACGAATGATGTCCCAAAGCCGCTTTTTCTCCCGCGCTTCCAAAGTCGCTGTGGGCTCATCGAGTATGAGAAGCCGAATATCCCCCCTCAGTGCGCGCACGATCTCGATGACTTTCTGATCAGCCATTGCAAGGTCTTTGACCGGCCGGTGAAGATCCATATCCAAACCCGGAAACCATGTGGACATGTGCCGTTCGGCTTCGCTTCGCAGAGTGCGCCGGCGCACGATACCGAGAGGACGGCGCGGTTCTGCCCCGAGCATGATGTTTTCCGCACCGGTCAGCGAGGGTACGAGGCTCCCCTCTTGGCTTACATGCGCAATGCCATGGCCAAGCGCGACCCGCGGACTGGAAAGAACCACCGCGCTGTCATTCACGGTGATGGTCCCGCGCGTGGGCTGGAGTGAGCCACCTAGAATATTGACGAATGTGCTTTTCCCGGCACCGTTCTCGCCGACAAGGCCGTGCACTTCGTTATAGCGGAATGTCACATCGACGCGATCCAGTGCTCGCGTGCCCGGAAACTCCATAAGGATATCGGCAAGATGCACCGACATGCACGGTCTCCTGTGGAGATTGGTTAAGTGGGGAATACGGGACGGGCCGCAAAGCGCGCCCCGTCCGAAAGGTCGTCAGGACTACATGAAGTCCTTGCAGTTTTGCTTCGTCACGAGAGGGGCGTCCATGTAGACGATGTCGCTCGGAATCACCTCGTCGCGCGACTTGCCGTCCACCACGATCGACTTGATCCACTCGCCAACTTGCGCCCCCATGCCCTCGAAAGGCTGGCTCACAGTTGCAATCATCATGCTGTCCGGCTTGCAGACCTCCGCGACCGCCTGCGGATGACCGTCAATGCCAATGACTTTCACATCGGTCAGCCCGGCAGCTTTCATGACGTTGATGGTGGCCTGTGCCGGTTCATCCCAGGGCGCCCAGACTGCATCAATCTCATCGCCGAAGCGTGCCACATAGTCCTGCATCGAAGAGGTCGTGTCTTCAAAGAAGGCCGTGTAATCGATGTTGTGCTCTGCCAACACTTTCACATCGCCGTATTCCTGAAGAACCTTCTCCATCACATCACCGCGTTTGCGGGTCCCATGGTGCTCGGCCATGCGGAAGAAGACGAGATTGCCCTCGCCGCCAATCTGATCGAGAAGGTACGGAGAGACATCGGCGGACATCGCCCAGTTGTTGGTGGTGACATCCACCTGAATGCCCTCCACGAAGCCGCTGTCGACCGAGAAGACAGGAACCCCTGCCTCAATGGCCACGTCAATTGCAGCCTTGGATGCGCGGAGATCGGACATGGTGATGATGATGGCGTCCACACCACGCGAAACAGCATCCTGAAGATTTGACGCGGTGGCCTCGCCCGAGCCCTGGCTATCGAGGAAACTGACATTCCAGGAGTTTCCGCTCTCACCCAGCCATTCCTCGAACCCGGCTTTCACCCGCTGCTCGGACTGCGCCGCAGCATTTGAGTGAACCCACGCAATTTCGAGCGCGTCCTGCGTAAAACCGACAGCAGTTGTGGCTGCGAGAACGGCGCCTGCGGCCACACAGCGCGCCAGGCTCTTTGCAAACTTGTTCATGATTTCCTCCCTGAACTGAAGATGCCCACGGCCCTCCCGACGGCATCCACAGGCCAAACGTGACGCCGCTTGATACATTTGTCAAGCATCAATACATTTGTAATTCAATGCCGATAATCGATTGTCAGTGCAAGCGCCACCGTTTAGGAGATCATCATGATCGAGAGTGACGACCACGAACTGATGAGCCGTGCGGCATGGATCTACTATGTCGGGGGGCTCAACCAGGAAGAGACCGCAAATCGCCTGGGCACCACCCGAGCGCGCGTGAACAAATTGCTGCAGAGCGCCAAGGACGCCGGCATCGTATCGATCTCGATCGATTCACGGAGCAACGGTCTTCTGGAGGTGGAGGACGAGCTGCGCCAACGCTTCAATCTCGAACGTTGCATCTGCTCCCCGGCTCTGGGTCTCGGTAGAGAAGTTCAATTACCCGGTACTCTTTCCGAATATCCACGCCGCGCGGTTGGATCGCTGGCGGCAACGCTGGTCAGAGAATTGATCACACGCAAGGGTGACGCGGTGATCGGCACGGGCTGGGGTCGGACCCTCGACCACATTACACGCAACATGGCCGGCGTCAGCGCACCTGGCGCGCGCTTTGTCAGTCTTATGGGCTCGCTCACCGCCAACAGTGCGTTCAACCCTTTCGAGGTGGTTCAGGCTCTTGCGAGAGCAACCGGGGCCGAGGGCTATTTCCTGCCGGTACCGTTCATTGCCAATAGTCCGGATGACCGCGACATACTGTTGTCGCAGACCACCGTACGGTCGGTTCTCGAAATGGCGAGGCAACCGGACATGGCGATCATCTCCGTGGGAGAACTCACGGAGCATTCATTGCTCCGTCGTTCAGGCATGATCTCGCAACTCGAGCTGGACGAGCTTCACGAGGCTGGCGCGATCGGCGACACAAATGGCATTTTCTTTGATGCCCACGGAGCGCCTGTCCAGCATGTGCTCAATCAGCGGACGCTGGCCGTGGATTTCAAAGCATTGCGTACCACTCATACGGTGTTGCTCTCGGGTGGCATCGAGAAAGCGCAAGCCACCTGCGCCCTGCTCGAAAGCGGTATCGTCAAAACGCTTGTGGTGGATGGTGACACGGCGCGTGCAATTCACAGGATCGCCGGGGGCAAGAGTTAGGTCGCGGCTTCGCTCCGGTTTTTGCCTGAAGCATAGGCGGACGGGCGGCTATAGCTCTCGTTTTATGTCAGCGAGCCAACCGAGTGTGCTCTCTGTATCGTCGACGGGTTTGTATTCAGCCCCAAGAGGGGCTGCATAGCCAAGTTCGGCAATCAGATTGAAGAGATGTGTGTAACGCACCTCCCCGTGATCCGGTGGTCCGCGATCGGGAACGGAGGCAAACTGTATGTGGCCGATGCGAGGAAGCAGGCGCCTGATGCGATTGGACAGATCGCCCTCCACCAGCTGCACGTGATAGCAGTCGAACATCAGTTTCAGGTTCGCGGAACCAACCATGTCGATGATCCTCAGCGCCTGGTCGGTCGTGCGCAGAAAATATCCAGGCGCATCATAGCTGTTGAGCGGCTCAATCAGGATGGTGATCCCGTGAGACTTTGCCTCCGCGCAGGCATATCGCAGGTTCTCAACAAACACGTCTTCTGCCGCGCCACCGGATGCAAAACCCGCCATCACATGCACATTGGCCGCGTTGACGGCTATGGCATAGGCGAGTGCCTCATCAATGGCGGCGCGCGCCTCGGCACAGCGTCCAGGAAGAGCGGCCAAGCCGTTGTCGCCGTCTTCCACATTCCCGCGTCGGGTATTGAGACCAAGCATCGGAAGACCGGTTTCCTGCAGCGCATCTCGCACTTCAACATCCGGTACATCATAAGGCCAGTGACATTCGACGGCATCGAAGCCGGCTGTTTTTGCCGCATGGATCGCAGATGGCAATGATCGATCGGCCCAGAGAAAGCCGAGGTTTGCAGAAAACTTCATCGATCCCACTCGATGTCGAATTTGGTCACCAGAGCGCTCACCTGATCGTCGGTCAAACAACGGGGTCCCAAGCCGCGTGTCATCATGGCGAGACGGGCAGTATCCTCAAGCTCCTCTATGGCGTTGCAGGCAGCTTCCACGTCCTTGCCGGCCACGACCGGCCCGTGATTGGCCAGCATCACCGCCGATCGCTTTCCCGCCAGACCACGCACCGCTTCACCCATAGCCGGATCACCCGGCAGGAAAAAGGGAAGCAGTTTCACCTTTCCAAGTTTCATGATCCCGTAGGGTGTCAGCGGCGGAAGAAAATTATCTGCGTCGATATCAGGCATCATTGAAAGCGCCACGGAATGACAGGAGTGCAGATGCACGACCGCGCCCGCGGTGGAGCGTGTTTGATAAAACGCATTGTGAAGCGGCATTTCCTTCGTCGGCACCTTGCCCGATATCTGCGCGCCATTGGCGTCAAACCGGCTGAGTGTGGCAGGGTCGAGGCGGCCGAAACTGGTCCCCGTAGGGCTGACCAGCAGGCCACCGTCATCCGTTCGGGCGGAAATATTGCCCGTGCTACCCCCGGTCAGCCCGCGATCGAACATCGATTTCGCAAGAAGGCAAATCTGCTCCCGCAACTGGTTTTCCGTATTCATTTCCCCTCCAGAACTGTTTGGGCATCGGTGAAGAACCCTTCGGCACCGAAATTGCCCGACTTCAAGGCCAATGCGATGGGGTATCTTGCCGACCGGCAGTAGGTCCATGGGACGCCCGGCGCGATTTCCGCTCCGACATCCAGTTGCGATGCGCCCAGAGCCTGGGTAACCGCCCCCGATGTCTCCCCGCCCGCAACGATAAAGCGCCGTGCGCCGGCCTCACGCGCGGCAACGGCACAAGACGCCAGTGTTTCCTCAATCAGGGCTCCGGCCCGGACCGCGCCCATTTTTGATTGCACATGTTTGACTTCGGCCGGTTCGGCCGTGGCGTAAATGATGGGTGCCTTGTTCAACTCCTGTTCCGCCAGCCATCGAAATACCGCGTCCGGCCCATTCGCCGCTACCTCAAGAGGATCAATTCGATACGAAGGCGCGCCCTGGCGAATGTATCGCTCGACCTGTCGGTTCGTCATGTCCGAGCAGCTTCCCGAGAGCACCACCGTCGCGCGGGCCAGAGGTGGCGCACTGGGCGGTGCGGCATCCCCGGAGATCAGACCTTCCGAACGATAAAGCGCGGGCAACGCCATCGCCAGGGCGGATCCGCCGGTCACCAACGGCATGTCACGGCAGGCTCCTGCAATTCGTTCAAGATCCGCGTTGTCGATCGCATCCATCACCACATGAGCGATGTTTTGTGTCGCCAGTGCTTCCAGCGCCTTTCGAATTGCTTGCTCCCCCTGGGCAACCGTGATGCGGTCGACAAGCCCCACCGCGCCCTGCACCTGGGGTTTCAGGAGACGCATGAGGTTGCTGTCTCGCATGGGTGTCAAGGGATGGTCCCGCATGGGGCTCTCCGCCAGCGGCTGCTGCCCGACAAAGAGGTTTCCCATGTAAACGGATCGTCCATTCTCGGGAAAGGCCGGGCAGTACACCGTCTGTTCGATGCCGAGGTCGGACATCAACGCTTCCGCGGCCGGCCCGATATTACCTCCAGCGGTGCTGTCGAAGGTGGAACAGTATTTAAGGAAATACCGTTGGGCGCCTGCCGCTTTCAACCACCTGAGAGCCGCCCGCGTCTGCTCGATAGCCTCGGGGAGCGGAGCCGCCCGAGATTTCAACGCAATTACCTCAAGCGGAGCCGTATCCCTGGGTGGCTCGGACGGCACTCCAATCCTGAGCGAGACACGCATGCCGCTGCGGCCCAGCAAGCCCGCCAGGTCTGTTGCACCGGTAAAATCATCGGCAATGCATCCCAAAATGGCTGCCATACCTACACCCCCTCGCGCTTTCACGTGCCTGCCACTCTGGAGCGAGAGTATGCACCCACAAGCAAGCCGCCTTTGATCACTTCAAGAAAGCCCGTACGTTGACAGAGGTCAAGTCTATAATTAGTAATTACAGAAATCGTATTACATGAGGCCTTTTTGTGACTGCATCCATCGACCTTTCTTCGACCCCGAGGATCCCTGTTTGGGAACCCCATGAGCTGGTGTTCCAGATGGCGTCTCCACCCGCTGATCCCTATCGCGATGCAGAAGTGTGGGTTGACCTGACAGGGCCGGGGTTCTCGCGCAGGGTCTATGGCTTCTGGAATGGTGGCGTCGAATTCGTCGTCCGCCTGTGCGCCCCGCGGCCGGGCACCTGGTCATGGCGAGCAGGGTCCTCGACCGGAGACAGGGCAATTGAGGGTCTGAAAGGCACATTCATCGCCAATGGCCAAAGCGCCGAGGCCCTGGCCGAGAACCCCAACCGGCGCGGCATGATCCGCGCCACAACGGACAAAAGGGGCCTGGAATATGCCGATGGCACGCCCTTTTTCATGATCGCCGACACCTGGTGGGCTGTTCCAAGCTTTCGATTTCCGCTGCCGAAGGACAACACGCCGCGAGATCTCGGACCCGGCGCTTCGATCGTGGATTACATCCGTTTTCGCAAGGAGCAGGGGTTCAACGCCGTCGGACTGATTGCTGCCCAGCCATGCTGGAACGAGGATGGCAAACCCCACAACCTCTTTGATGCGGATGGCGATTGCGTGCGGCACACTTGGCCCACCCCGGAAGGGTTCGCCAAGTCCATGCACGACGACAATGGAGAGCGGCCATTTCTGTTTCCCGGTAAAGTCCCTGGGTTCGAGGATGTGGTGCCCGATTATGACCGGGTGAACCCGGAATACTTCAAGACCCTCGACAAGAAGATGGATATCCTGTTCGAGATGGGAATCGTGCCCTTCATCGAGGTGGCGCGCCGCGACACGGGTCCCATGTGGAAGAAGCATCACGACTTTCCAGAAAGCTATGCCCGCTTCATCCACTATGTGTTCTGCCGCTATCAGGCGCACAATGCGATCTTCAGCCCGATCCACTACGACCTGTACGAGAACACCATTCCCAGCCGTGAATACAACGCGCCTTGCAATCTGGTGATTGACCGGTGGGGCAAGCCTCCCTTCGGCACGATCCTGTCAGCAAATTCGCGCCCGTCCTCATTGGTGAATTTTGGCGGAGCGGACGAGTGTCGCTGGATCGACATGCATCAAAGTGGAAACTCGAGAGAGCACTATACCTATTGGTACCTGACCGAGATCTATCACCACGAGCCTACGCTTCCCGCCTTGAACGGCGAGCCATATTATTCGGGCCTTGAGGGCCTGAGCCTGCCCTATCCCTATGGCAAGCCCGGCAACACCCCCGAAGACGACATGTATGTCCGCTCGGGCATGTATGGCAGCCTTCTATCCGGCGGCTATGCCGGATATTTCTACGGGTGCGAGGGGATCTGGCAGGCTTCCGTCGAACCGGGAACCAAGGTCATGATGTGGGAAGGGTTTAGATTCTCATCCGCCGAGACGGTCAGGCACCTCAAGACCTTCGCCATGGTCAAGGGAACGGCCTATCGCGAGCTCTTGCCGGAGGCCGAACACATCATTCCCAACAGGACAGCCAACCCCATGGGCTATGAAGGGTGGAGTTATTGCGCCGGTGCAAAAGACAGATCATGGTTCCTTCTGTATTTTGAAGCGAACTGCGCGACCGAAACCTATATGCGCGGGCTGACCAAACAGTTCGACCGCTACCGCGCCACCTGGTTCGATCCAAGGTCCGGGGAGTGGTTGCCCGACCCCATCGAGCTGATCGTGGAGAAAAGCGCCCTGATCCAACTGCCCGAGAGCCCTGATCCCGCGCTCGACTGGGGAATGATGCTGGAACTGGTCCCGTCTTGACCCGTGTGATCGATCCCCAAACGGTACGTTTCCTGGATGATCTGGCGATAGTCGACGCCCATCATCACTACTGGGACCTGAGCGGTCCGGTGACCTATCCGTGGCTGCAATCACCGCCCTGGCTGGCATTCCGATATGGCGATTATGGTGCGATCCGAAAAAGCTATCTGCCGGAGGATTACCGGCGCGATCATGGCGCCCATCGGATCGTCGCGGATATCCACATGGAGGCCGAACCGCGACATGGCATGGCCTGCGCGGAAATCGACTGGCTTGCCTCTCTGGGGGAAGTGGCGCCCCGGGCAGCGGCAGCGCAGATCTGGCTGGATGGCGACGACCTGGACGATCAGCTCAAAGAGCTTGCCCGGCGTCCTCTGGTGCGCTCTGTTCGCCACAAGCCAAAGGCCCTTCCAAGAGAGGAAGCTCGGCGAGGAGCGGCCGGCTCCATGGACGACCCGAAGTGGCGCGATGGATATGCCAGACTGGCAGCCACATCGCTGCATTTCGAATTGCAGACCCCGTGGTGGCACCTGGACGCTGCAGCCGATCTGGCGCGCGACTTTCCTGAAACCAGAATCATCCTGAACCATTGCGGATTGCCCGCTCAGCGCAGCGACGAAGATCTGGCGGCCTGGCGCGCGGCAATCGTCCGTTTTGCGGACCTTGAGAACACGGTCGTGAAGCTCTCAGGCATAGGGCTGGCTCCCGGCATCTGGCCAGAAGAGCAGAACATCCACATCCTGCGCGAACTGATCACGATCTTCGGCCCCGGTCGCGCCATGTTTGCGAGCAACTTCCCGGTTGATCGGCTGTGCATCACTTTCGAGGCGATGTTTTCTGCCTACAAGCGCGCGGTCCACGACTTGCCGCGTGAGGACGTCATCAGCCTTTTTTCAGGCTGCGCTGCATCCACATATGGTCTGAACATCGGAGAGGCATCACTCGAGCGCTGACGATCCGACTGCCGAATTCTGCGATTGCTCGTATTCGTCGCGGACAAAATCTCGTACCCGCTGCCAGCCTTTTTCCATATGGTGATCCAGCTGGGATGCCAACTGATCGGCGTTTTTATCCTTCAGCGCCTTCAGCATGTCGGCGTGTTCCTCGATGGCGAGGTCCCAGTCCTCCGCCCGGTTCGTACAGGCAAATCTCACGCGCCGCATGCGCATCAGCAGACCCGCATGAAGCTCCGACAGCACGTCGTTTCCGGCGGCCCCGACAATCGCCATGTGAATGCGCTGGTTGAGATCGAAGTAATCGGCCCGCCTGCCTTTCTCGTACGCCACGAGCATTTTCCGGTGCAATTCCTCAATCCTGGCAATCTGCGCAGGAGTGGCCCGATCGACGGCGAGCCGGGCCGATGAGGATTCAATCATGCCAGCGGCTTCAAACAGGGCGCGCGTCTCCTCGGGCGAAAGCACACGGATTTGCGCCCCGGACCTTGGCCGCACCTCCAGCAGACCTTCGGCAGACAAGACCTTGAGCGCCTCACGCAGCGGCGTTCTGGACACACCCAGCTCTTCGGTCAGCTGCATCTCAGGCAGGATCTCGCGAGGCCCCCATCGCCCCTCGACAATCATCTCTCGAATCTGCTCGAGAATTTCTTCATGCAGGGAACGGCGAACGATTTTGCGCGCTTTCAAGTTGGAGACCCCGATGCTGATTTCGGCCCAGATATCCAGAGTAGCACTGATTTACAAGCTTTTACGCCGGAATTCACGCATCGCCCCAGATTGCTTCGCCGGTCGCCGCGTCGAAGAAATGCAGTGCGGAAACGTCCACCGCAATCGTCCGTCTGCCGGGTACAGTCACATCACTGCGCGGGTCGAAGCGTGCAATGCAGGTGGCGCGCATTTGCGAATTGTCATCAGGCAGCGATTCCAAAGTATCGGGCGATACGACCGGAGCCGCCTCTCCATCGATCTGAAAATGCACCATGATGTCCGACCCGAGGGATTCACGCAAAAACACATCTCCCTCGATGGTTTGCGCCGCAGTCGACATCGCCGGATCTCCCATGTGTTCGGGACGAATGCCAATGATCAATCGACGGCCGTCATAACCTTGCAGATCCGGACGCTTTTCCAATATCTGCCCATCGATGCGCAGCTCCTGATTGCCGATCCTGAGCATTGCACCCGCACCTTCCAGAGCAAAATCGGCGAAGAGCAGCGCCATCGCGGGCGACCCCATGAAAGTCGCGACAAAAGTGTTGGCCGGACGGTTGTAGATTTCATCAGGTGATCCGATCTGCTGCAGCTCACCATCCTTCATGACCGCGACTCGATCCCCCATGGTCATGGCTTCGATCTGATCATGCGTGACATATATCGTGGTAACGCCCAGCCGATCCTGGAGAGCGGCAATCTCGGCGCGCATCTGCACCCGCAATTTAGCATCGAGATTGGAAAGCGGCTCATCCATGAGGAAGACGGCGGGACGGCGTACAATCGCCCGCCCCATCGCCACGCGCTGGCGCTGGCCGCCCGAGAGCTGACCGGGCCGCCTTTTCAGGTGATCCTCCAGCTGCAGAACGCGCGCGGCATCCTTCACACGCCGATCGGTCTCGGCCTTGTCGTATTTCTGAATCTGCAACGAAAATGCGATGTTATCGTACACGGTCATATGGGGATAGAGCGCGTAGTTCTGGAATACCATCGCTATGTCGCGGTCCTTCGAACGCACCTCATTCATCACCTCGCCGCCGATGCGAAGCGTGCCACTGGTGATGTCTTCCAGCCCCGCGATCATGCGTAGCGCTGTTGACTTGCCACAGCCTGAAGGTCCGACAAGTACGAGAAACTCACCGTCGGCTACGTCAATGCTCAGGTCCTTCACCGCATGAAACGTGCCGTAGGCCTTACCCAGTCTTTCAAGTTTCAGATCGCCCATTGGCCCTGCTTTCCGAATGTTATTTCAAACCCTGCGTGGCGATGCCCCGCGTGAGAAACCGTTGTGATGCAAGGAAGAATCCCAGAACCGGCCCTATCGAGAGCACCGACATCGACATCAGCCCGCCGAATGAAGACGACCCGCCGCCCGCATCCAGAAACAATGCGAGACCAAGAGGCACGGTCTTGTGCTTCAACTCTTGCAGATAGATCAGCTGCGAGAGAAAATCGTTGTAGGTGAAGATGAACGTGAACACGGCCGTCGTCACGAGCGCGGGCAGCGACAGGGGCAGAACAATGCGCCAGTAGCGTTGCCAGAATGTCGCCCCGTCAATCTCTGCTGCCTGCTCCAGTTCGGCCGGAAGTGTGCGCATGAACTGCACCATGAGGAACACGAAAAACGCGTCGGTCGCCAAAAATTTGGGAACGATCAGCGGCAGGTAGGTGTTCACCCAGCCCAGTTTCAGAAACAGCAGATATTGCGGCACGAGTTGCGCGTGGATCGGCAGCATGATCGATCCGAGCATGATCGCGAACCAGAGCCGTTTCAGCGGAAACTTCAGCCGGGCAAATGCATAGCCGGCCAAAGATGCGCCAAACAGGTTCCCGATGATGGCAAATCCGCACACGATGAACGAGTTTGCCAGAAACAGGCCGAAGGTCGCATCACGCTGCGAGAACCAGCCATTCCTGTAGTTCTCGAGGCTGACGGCTTCTGGGATCAAACCCGGCGAGGAGAATATCATTGCCTCCGGTTTGAACGAGGAGGAAATCATCCAGGCCACGGGGTAAAGCATCGCGCACAGAGCCACGACAAGGCCCATATGCATGGCAAGGCGTCTGACTTGGCTCATTGTTTGTCATCTCCATAGAAGACCCAATACCTGGCCGACCAGAACAAGGCCCCGGTGATCAGTGCGATGACCAGCAAGAGCAACCAGGCCATGGCGGTTGCAGCACCCATGTTGAGCTGTTCGAACGCCTGCTTGTAGAGGTAGACGGTGTAAAGCATCAGGGAGTTCGCAGGGCCTCCTGTGCCGCGCGAAAGGATCCATGCCTGCGTGAAACCCTGGAAGGACTGGATGGTGAGCAGGATCAGATTGAAAAAGATGATCGGCGATAACAAGGGCAAGGTGATGCGGCGGAAGATCGCGATGCTGCTGGCCCCGTCCATCTTCGCTGCTTCGTAGTAAGATGCAGGAATTTGCCGCAACCCTGCAAGGAAGATCACCATCGAGGCTCCGAAGGTCCAGACATTCAGCGCAACCAGTGTCGCTGGCGCCGTGGATGGATCGGAGACCCAACTCTTGCCGGCAATGCCGAACCAGCCCAGAAAATCGTTGAAGATACCTTCGTCACCGAAAACCTGAAGCCACAGAAAACCAATGGCCACGCTGCTGCCGATCAGGGAAGGGATGTAGAAGAGCGAGCGATAGATCGCCAAGCCCGACAGCCCCTGATTGAGTACGGCCGCCACAAGGAGCGACGCGATCAGGATCAGGGGCACGGAGCAAAGAACATATATCGCGGTGGCGATCACGGAATCGTGGAACACCTGATCCCAGAACAGAAGATCGATGTAATTCTCAAATCCCACCCATTGCGGGGCCGAAAACAGATTGTACCGGGTAAACGACAGATAAAGCGATGCGATGACCGGTCCAATCGTTATAAGGACCAGACCGATGAACCAGGGCATCAGAAACATGTAAGCCGCACGGCTTTCGCTTTGTTGTGGCGTCAGCCTGTGGCGCTTGCGCCGGGATCTGGCGTGCTGATCCTTCATGCTTACCTCGAGCGTCGGGAAGGGGTATCGGGCACGCCGTGGCGCGCCCGAACCGGTCTCACTTCATGTTGCGATTGATTTCGTTGATCATGTTCGCAGCAGCTTCCTCGGGGGTCGAACGCCCGAAAGCGACACGCTCATAGGCGGACTGCAGAGAATCCTTCAAAGCCTGATAGGCGCCGGTGGGGTAGAAGACACCCTTGGCCCGCTTCGACACAACACGTAGTGCCTCGATCTGCTCTTTCTGACCATCGGTCGCATCGGGCATCTTGTATTGGGCTTCCTGGAAACGATCGACGGCAACGACGCCATTGTCCGAAGAATAGATATTGGCGGCGCGTTCGTCCTGCAGGAAGAAGTTCGTATAGGCGACCGCGATGTCGCGTGCGCCCGCTTCGCAGCCAGCCGCAATCGAGATGCCGTTGATACCGACATCCTCGCCGGCGCCATCCGGGCCAAGAGGGTAAAGGGCGATATCAAGATTGCTGCCGGGCGCGGCGGTGTCGAGCACAGCCTGGTGTGCGTCGAGGCGGTTCGCCGGACGCGGCTGCACCACGAGGCGGCCATTGGCGATGCCGGACTCTTCGATCAGATCGCTGCGTTCTTCAACGAGGCGATCAGCGTCCTGAGCAGCGCCTGCCTTGCGCAGTTCTTCCCAATAGTTGAACCAATCGGTCACGATGGCTTCGTCAAATCCGACACCGCCCTCGCTAAAGACCTTCTGCCCATGGGACTGGACATAGGCAATAAATGCCTCCGGCGAGACGGGCATTCCACCGGCGGCATCCACCCCGTCAGGCAGCTTCTCGTTCACCGCCAAGAGCCATGTCTTGAACTCCTCCCACGTCACGCTGTCAGAGTCAAAGGGCGTAATGCCGGTTGATTCTGCAAGAGATTGGTTCATCAACATCACGTAGAAGAACACGCCCGTCGGCACCATATAAAGCTTCCCGTCCTCACCACGGCCGGAATCGATCAGTGGTTTGGGAATACCGGTGAGATCCAGTTTGCCGGAAGCGACGAGGTCGTCCAGCGGAAGCAGGATTGAGGGATCGTCGTAATTTGCGAGCCAGCGGTTCTGCATCTGAATGATACAGGGTAGGTTGCTGCCTGCGGCCTGAACATTCACTTTCTGCCAATATCCGCTCCAGTCCGAAGGCTCCCGCACGATGCTGACGCCCGGATTCTCGCTCTCGAACAGCTCAATCACATCGTAGGTTTTCTCATTTCGAGACGGACCGCCCCACCAACTGTACCGCGCTTCCCCGGAAAGGCCGCTCTGTGCCTCGGCGGTCGCCACAGGCGTGGCGACCATTCCCGTCAAGCTCAAAGCCAAAACAGATGTCAGCGTCTTCAAACCATTCAGTTTTGCGTTCATTCTTGCTTCCTCCCTTATGTGTTCCCCGGAACGCGCCTGACTATCAGGTCACATTGCGGGAGATCTTGCGACACAGGGCAAGCGCCTCGCGCAGGCCGTCCAGCCGCGCCACCCCCTGTCCCACAATATCGAAAGCCGTTCCGTGGCCCGGTGTGGCGAACGGTACGGCCAGCCCGCCTATGAGGGTCACGGATCGGCCAAGCCCAATCAATTTCAGGGCGATCTGCCCCTGGTCGTGATACATGGTCAAAATGCCATTGGCGCCCTGCGCCCTGGCCTGGGCGAATACGGTGTCCGCCGGAATTGGTCCGATGATATCGAAGCCATCCTCCCGCATGGCGGCGATCGCTGGTGCGATCACGTCAATCTCCTCGCGTCCGAACACGCCCTGCTCCCCGGCATGTGGATTGAGACCGGCGGCACAGATTTTCGGTGCCTGAATACCAGCCGCGATCATCGTGTTGGCCAGCAACTTCGCAGCACGGCGGATACCATCGGCTGAGATTGCATCGGCCACGTCGCGCAGCGGAATGTGACTGGTCACGCGTGCCGTCCACATCCCTTCCAGTGCGTTGATTTCCCCGGCATCCGCGCATTGGGGCATGTTCTTCATGATGTATTCGAGCTCATCACCACTTGGATGGCCCGCATCGCGCATCGCCTGCTTGTTCAGCGGGCCGTAAACCGCGCCAGCAATCTCTCGCTTGCGCGCAGCTTCGGTCAGCCAGTCCAGAACAGCCAGTGATTCCGCTCCGGCTTCCCGTGACACTTTCCCCAACGGTCCGACCGGTGCATCGAACGGTAGATCCAGAAACCGCACGCCATCTGCGCAACACTCCGACAAGCGAGAGATGCGCGGGAGTTCGCGGCTTCCGCCACACCGGGCCGCGGCATCACGAAACACGTCCCAATCCCCCAGGATGACAATTCCTCCCTCCACCGGAGCGCCCTTGTCTGTAAATGTACGTGCCACGATCTCGGGTCCGATGCCGTATCGGTCACCGAGGGTCACGATCATGGGGCGAATGGATTGATTCATGGGGCAAAACTTACACTTCGAGGTGATTGATGTGATCACTATAATCTGTAATTATAAATTATCCAGAAAATTCTGAGGGAGGATGCCAGATGGCTGGGCGGCAGGAAAAAGCGCTGATCGGATTTGTGGGTCTGGGGATGATGGGCCTGCCCATGGTGCAGAAGCTCCAGCAGGCCGGACATCGCCTGGTGGTGTGGAACCGTGAACCCGAAGCGTATGATCAGTTGAGCGATGTCTTGATCGCCGAGAATCCCCGCGCGGTTGCGGAACAGGCCGGCATCATATTTCTGTGCGTGCTCGATGACCGTGCGGTGGATGATGTGGTCTTTGGACAGGGTGGCATTGCCGAAGCGGCGAACCCATCACATCTCATCGTGGATCATTCCACCGGTCTGCCTGTGCCGACACAGGCGCGCGCCGAGAAACTGAAAAGCACCTGTGGCGCAGATTGGGTCGACGCTCCGGTGTCCGGAGGACCCGGTTATGCCCGCGAAGGCAAGCTGACCATCATGGCGGGCGGCGAGCCGGACGCGCTGGCGCGCGCGGCGCCCTTCATGGATGCCTATGCAGGTCGCACCACATTGATGGGACCGGTGGGCGCGGGCCAGACCGCCAAGGTTATCAATCAGGCGATCTGTGGCGTCGGATATGTTCTCATGGCGGAAGTGCACAGACTGGCCACTCAGAGCGGGCTCGCCGCGGACAGGCTTCCGCAGTGCCTAGCAGGCGGACATGCAGACAGCGCTCTGCTGCGATATGCCTATCCGAAGATTGACGCGCAGGACTTTGTGCCTGTCGCGAGCAAAGCCTCGCAAATGGCCAAAGACCTCAAGAATGTGGAAGCGGAAATCAAACGTCTCGGCCTCGCGCTGCCAATCGTCCAGCTCGCCAAGGAGAGATACGCAGACTATGTGGCTGCGGGCCATGGAGACAATGAAACCGCTTCAATCAGCGAACTCTATAAATGAGCCACCCGCTCCATTGAATGGATCATCAGCGCGTGAAGTGCATTTCTTCATGCGCTCTCTCTCCTCGTCCAGCCTTACCGCGGGTCTCCAAACGACACGGGCCGGCAAAACGCGATGGGCCGCAGGCACTCTTCCGGGAGCTTCACAGGTTCCGTCACTTTCCAGCAACCAGATCGACAACGGTGAGCGGGGTTGTGATGATGATCTCGGCCGCAGTTCCAACAGTACTGCCGAGATTCTGCACCAGATCTTCCAATCGGCTGGAAAGCTCGCCCTGAGTGACTCCGTCCAATTTGCCTTCGAATGAAAGACGCTCACCCAACAGGCGGACGAGAAGCGGGTTCTCCGCAAACTTCGTGTGGTTGAGCCAGCCCCCTGCCTTGACTTTGCTGACGTCAACCACTGTTACCCCCAATGCCGTGAGGGAACTGACTTCGTTATAGGCACCCAGGCGAGTTTGATTGCCGGCGATGAAACCAGAAAGATTGAGAGCCCGGTCGTTGCTGGCCGTCAAGACGAGGAAGGTCTTGCTTGGCACCCCATAGCGCCTCATCTGTGTCTTGAACACATCAACATCGAGATCAGGCGACGCCAGAATGACATCGGCCAGCTTGCCCCCGAGGTCACGGTCCCCTGAGATGGCCAGTTGGCGAAGCGCTTCCATGGCGATCCAGCTACCCATTGAGTGAGCGACAATGTCAATTCGCTTTGCCCCAGCGCGTGAGATCAATCGCAACGTGTCCTCAAGCGCATCACGGGCCGCAGTCGCACTGTTATAGTCATAGACATAGTCAAGTGTTCGCTCCGCAGACGGCCAGGAGAAAAGGATCGGTGTGCCGTTGTACCCGGCATCATGGAAGATCTGAGCTGAGCGATACACCGCACCGGTGAAACCGGTGTTGTAACCGTGGACAAACACCAGCGCCCGTCCGTTGTTGCTCTGAATTCTCGCCCGAAGGGCATTCTCGAAATCCATGGGCTGCGCGTATAAATCCGCACGCTGTACCGAAAAATGCCGCCTTGCATCAGCAGCTTTCTGGCTGGAGACACGTTCCACTCGTCCTGATCGGTGTGCTTTGGGAACGGAAACGTCTACACGGGCAAAGGATACATTCTCGCCCCGCCGGTTCAGGCTTCGTCTTCCAGAGAAAATCTCGCCAGGTTCAGCACTCTTCGCCCGCGTGGTTGCGAGGAAAATTTTATGGGTGGCGAGAGCTTCTACCGCGTCTGCCGAGCCGTTCGATTCCTGGCTTGAAAGCAATGCATCGTGATTGGCGCACGCCGAAAAGGCGAAGGACATTAACAGGACAGCAAGGCAACGAAGACCTTGAGAAAACGAACAACAAGCCATTCTTCAATCGCAAAATAGGATCAATTATATCTAATTTAGAAAGAAAACATGGAATGTTCTCTGTCTAAGGCTAATTATCTCCCCCAAAGTATTTGATGTAGAGCCGATGGATCATTCCATCTTCATGAGCGCCAACGACTTCAACTGTCAGCGGTTTCCTCAAGGGACTTTGAGGCGGCAATCCGAACCCATACTTGTCTGGATTGAACAATGGTCCGACGACCGAGAATGCCTTTTCGGGATTCTTGTAGGCGAAGTATTCCAGAACGGGCTTGTCGCCGACAACCGCATCGATCCGGCCAGCCAGGAGAGCGTCAGCCGATTTGCGGATATTGGGGAATGGAACGACTGCCAGCCGGGCTGCGCGCGCAACGTCCTCTGCAGTGCTTCCCTCGGTGACACCGACAATCCGTCCTGACAGATCACCGACATTGTGTATGTCTCCTCGAAGCGAAAGTGTCGTCATGACACTGGTAACCGATGATGTCACGAAAGCCACCACAAGCACCCCGAAAACCAACCAGACACCCTGCCAAACACGCCCATACCAGCCGAAGAGATTTCGACGTGGGGCAGGCTTTCCGGAAGTTGCAATGGTCATCACCGAGTAGAAGCTCTCGGCCAGACCATCTCTCCACCGTTTGGGAAAATCCCTGTCGAAATGCCTGTCGAACATCGTATAGCCGACCGTTGCCAACAGTATGACAAAACCCAACCAGGCATAGGCTCCCAGAAAACCCGAGTCCCGCAAACCGCGCAGCAAATCCCAGAAACTTCCCGAAGAATCGTCATGAACCATGATGCGCAGACCGGAATCGAACCAGGGCTGCGTGAATTCAATTCTCTGAGCGCGTGCCTCGGTGATGGTTAGATTGGTGACAGCAACGTCGACCTCACCCTTCGCGGTGGCATCGACCATCTCGCGCACTGTCTCATAGGGTAAATAATTGAATTTCAGACCCAATTCCTTGGCGAACATCTCCCAAAGCTCAATCGCCATTCCGGAATAGTGCCCCTTCTCCTCGACCACGAAGGGAGGGTTCTCGTGCACTGCCACTCTCAGCGGCGGTTGCTGCGCAAAAGCTGGGGCCGCACCGCTGCAGACGATGAATGCGCAGATCAGAGCCGCGACGATACGGCGCCAAATTCTTTTGCTGGCGAGCGGGAGTATACATCCAGCCATACCGTTCTCCTCAGACATCAAAGTATGTTTGCTGCCGATCAGGGCAGGATCGAAATCGCTATGAAGGCAGCGAAGATCACGAGATGAATTCCCCCCTGCATCATTGTGGTGCGCCCCGTGGCAAGGGACAACGTGCTCATGAACAATGTCAGGAGCAGAAGAACCATATGCTCTGCCGCGAGCCCCAAGATCAGGGTTTTGCCCTGCATCACCGAGATCACTGCAACCGTGGGGATCGTGAGGCAGAGACTGGCGAGCGCCGAACCGAGAGCAAGATTGAGGCTGGTTTGAATATGGTTTTGCATGGCGGCACGAATCGACGCAACGCCCTCCGGCAACAACACCATCAACGCAATCACCACACCCAGCAGCGCATCCGGAAGACCCGCCGCTTCAATCTTGGCGTCGACCGGGGCTGCCAGAGTTTCAGCCAGCATCACCACAGCCACAAGCGCTACCGGGAGCATAATGGCAGATAAGGCCACCGTTCTGGCAGGCACCGGTTCAGCATGGCCTGCGTGTTCCTGAGAGCTGGCGCTTGAAGCATCAAGGAAGTCGTCCTTGTGCTTGAACATCTGAACGAACAAAAACAGCGCATAAAGACTGAGCGAAACGATCGCGACAAATACCAGCTGCGCCGGCGCGTAAACGGGCCCGGGCCTTTCAACGGTGAAATTCGGCAGGACCAGACCGAGCACGGCCAGCGTCCCCAGCACACCCAGAGCTGCGGTGGCGCCTCTCCCTTGAAACCCTTGTTCATGATACCGGATGCCACCCACCAAAAGGCAGAGACCTACAATTCCGTTCAGCACGATCATGATCGCAGCAAATACGGTGTCACGTGCGACGGGGCTATCCCCGCTCGGGTCCGCGATCAGCACGGATACGATCAATGAAACTTCAATGACCGTGACCGCCAAAGCCAGAAGAATTGAGCCGAACGGCTGGCCGATCTTGTGGGAAACGAGTTCTGCATGGTGCACGGCCGAGAACACAGCCAACAACAGAAGCGGCGCAGCCAACATTAACAGGACGCCAGACACCGCGTCGTGTTCCAGATGCTCGATGAACAGGGCGAATCCGAGTGCCACGACAGGAGCTAGAAAGGTCCAAATTTGATTTCGCGTCATTTCCTTATTCTTCCACCCACCGCAGGTCCGAGCAGCCTCTCAAGGGTTCTGCCATTTGGTTATCAACGCTGACAATATCTCGATGGAAGCATTGCTGCGATGTGGTGGAAACCGTCTCGACGTAGTTTGCCGACCTTTTCACAGAAATTGCGCGAATGATCTCCAGCAAATCCAGCCCATACATACCGCCTGAGATTTGATCGTTAATGACACTGTCGATGCAGGCAATACGTTGTTTAGCCAAAGACACAAAGCCCTCTTGACGCCGACTAATGTTCGCGAAACAACAGCAATAGGCTCAGATGCGCATCATCCGTTCCAACTTCGCACTTTTTTGTTTTATTGGCGTTGGAATTGTCGTGTAACTTTGGATGGTGTTTTTGAGTGAAAGTCTGCCTTGCGGCTGGAATGGGGTTTGGTTTGTCGCTTTCTCGGAAGAATATTGGTTCCAGAATTTTCACTCTAACTCTGATCCATACCATCTGCATCCTGACATCGGCATGCGTGTCGGAATACATTGAGCCGGAAGCCGATACACCCGAACAATCTTACAGTGTTGGCGGCAAAAACGGCGATTATTCTATACCTCCCGATCAGGAGGCCGCGAGCTCTGTGTCAGAGCTTACCGAGAAAGCCACAGCCTTTTCGACGGACCATATCAAACACGGCTATGCCTACAGCCTGCCTGAATTAATCGACATCGGTCAGCGCTTAAACCCCGCGACTCGCGTTGCATGGGAACAGGCACGCCAGGCCGCAGCTGCCGTGGGCATGGTAGAGGCAACCTTTCTTCCCGTAATCACAGCCAACATCATTGCCGGTCAACAGAGGGTTGTCACACCTGTCCCCAAACTGACAGGCGGAACCGACCATGTCGGCACAACCATCAATGGTGTCGTGCCAAACATTGCGCTGCAGTGGCTGATATTCGATTTTGGCGAGCGTCAGGCGTGGCGCACCGCCGCCGAACAGAATGCTCATGCGGCCAACATAAATTTCAACGGCTCGCACCAGGTCCTTATCTACAATATCAGTCGCGCCTACTATCAGTATGGCGCAACGAAGAACAATCTCGCCATCGCACAGCAGACACTTGCAAACAGTCGTCGCCTGATGGACGTCGCCAACACTCGATACAAAAACGGTGTAGGCACCTCGATTGAAACAGCCCAGGCCAAACAGCTCGTCGCCCAGTCGCGCTTTCGGTTGGTGCAGGCGGAGGATGCGTTGCGGGACGCCTATCACGATTTGATTGGTTCGGTTGGTCTTCCCGCAACCACCAACATAAAGATATCGGACGAGTCGGCGCGACGATTGCCGCGGCCTCGTGCTCTGCCAACAGAAGAACTTGTTAAGGCCGCTCTTGCTCAACGTCCAGACGTATTGGCCAGCTACGCAGCGATCAAGGCCAGCGAAGCGAATGTGAGGGCGACAGATGCCGCCTTCATGCCCAAGGTATATCTGGGCGCTATGGCTTCCGCCAACAGCGGGAGCATCCAGACCGGCAATCTGCCTGGCCTTGGCTTGCAGAACACTTCAACTGGCATATTGGTTGGAGCCACGGTGCCGATTTATGATGGTGGCCTTAGAACAAATCAGCGCCGTCAAGCCGAAGCGGGCGTGCGCGCTGCGGAAGCCGCGCACGAACAAACCCGCAGCGCTGCAATACGAGAGATCGTCATCGCCTCCGATACACTCCGCTCAGCGCTCGCATCGTACAGCGCAGCCAATGAATTGGTCGAGGCTGCAGGTGTTACCTATGACGCCTCTTTTGACGCGTTCAAAAACGGGGTGGTGCCAATCACGGATGTGATTGCCGCGGACAGTGGTCTTCTCGATGCAAAACAGGCAAAGGCAGAGGCCCATGCTGCTTCCCTTATCGCGGCCTCCACGCTTGCGTTCTCACTTGGAAACATGACATCCAGAAACTCTCCTCAAACGGCAATCCGTTAATTTTTCATCGAACCCGGCAGCGCCGTTCAGATCCAATGGAGCATTATCAATGCGATTTCGTATCGGGAAAAAGTATCAGCACCTCGTTCACGGGCTGAACTGCGCATGCCACAGCCCCGAAGCGCTGAATTTGCTCGATCGGATGGAAAAAGGACTTTCTCGCCGGTCAGTGTTGCGCGGTATTGCTGCATCCCTGGCTGCGCCGGCCCTCGGGATGGTTTCGCCCGCTTTCGCTCAGGAGCCTCCGAGACCAATTCTTCTGAAGAATGTGCGAATCTTTGATGGCAGATCGGCGAAGCTGATCGATGGGAAGAGCGTACTGATTATCGGCGACCGGATTGCGGGACTGCCTGGAGAAAGTGAAACCGTAGGCGACGCCGAGATCATCGACTGCGGCGGACGCACATTGATGCCCGGAATGATCGATGCGCATTGGCACACAATCCTGGCAGGCATTTCACAAATGACTGCACTGACAGCACAGGTTCCGTATGTTCATCTGGTTGCAGCTGAGGAAGCCGAGCGCACCGTGCTTCGCGGCTTCACCACGGTCCGTGACACGGGCGGCCCATCGTTTTCAATCAAGCGCGCCATCGATGAGAATCGAATTCCCGGCCCGAGGATCTATCCTAGCGGTGCCATGGTCTCGCAGACGTCCGGGCATGGGGACTTCCGTCCCCTCTACGAATTGCCCCGTTCGGCGCAAACCAACCTGAGCCATGCTGAAGAGGCGGGCATTTCAGCGATTGCCGACGGCGTTCCGGAAGTCCTGCGGAGGGTTCGAGAACAGCTTATGCTAGGGGCGAGCCAGATCAAGATAATGACTGGAGGCGGCGTCGCGTCCTCCTACGATCCGATCGATGGTCTGCAGTTCACCGAAGAAGAGATCCGCATGGCGGTGGCAGCCGCTACAGACTGGGGCACCTATGTCTGCGCGCATGTCTATACGGCCAAGGGAATAAAGCGGGCTCTGGCCGGCGGTGTGCGATCGATCGAGCATGGGCAACTGGCTGATGAAGAGGCCGCAAGGCAGATGGCCGATACCGGCGCCTGGTGGTCGATTCAACCTTTCCTCGCCGACGAGGACGCGAACGTCTATCCGAGCGCCGAGCAGCGTGAGCAGCAAAAGATGATTGCAGAGGGCACGGTTCGAGCCGTCGAACTAGGCAAGAAGTTCAACATCAAGATGGCGCTGGGAACCGACATACTGTTCAATCCCAAGGCCACAGCAACGCAAGGCAAACAGCTGGCCAAGTTTGCGCGCTGGTATGACAACGTAGATGTGCTGCGAATGTTGACCAGCGGCAATGCGGAGTTGCTGGAAATGTCAGGCCCTCGCAACCCTTATGCAGGCAAACTTGGGGTGATCGAGACTGAAGCATACGCAGATGTCCTTCTTATCGACGGAAATCCGCTCGACGACATCAATCTCATCGCTGACCCGGCCACATACATAAAGCTTGTTCTTAAAAGCGGGCGCATTCACAAGAATACATTGGGGGCATAAAATGCACATGCGATTGACCATCCTCGCGTTGGCTTGTGGCATTGCAACAACCACCGGGGTCTCTGCCTCGGATATTTCCACCACGCCTGAACTTGGGCCCGAGCAGGATCGGCCATGGGCGCTTCAGATTTCTCCCTATGTATGGGCGACCGGCCTTGACGGTCACATATCTCCGTTCCGCCACGGTCCGACCATAGGAATCAAAAAGTCGTTCTCAGACGTCATCGACGATCTCGACTTCGCCGGGTTTGTAAATCTTTGGGGGCGCTACGAGCGTTTCGTGTTTTCGGCAGACATGATGTACGTGTCGACAACCGACAGCAAAGTCGTTCAGGGCTCAATCCCTCGCCCTCCGCTATCTGTCCGGCTTGGCGCGTCGATCGACACGAAACAGTTCACTTCCACATTGCAGGCAGGCTACCGCGTCATCGAGACGCCCGAATTCACGCTCGATATGCTTGGTGGTGTGCGTTTCTGGCATATTTCGAACGATGTTGATTTGGACGTTCAGGTCGGTGGTCTAAGGCGTACGTTACGCTACGGCGAAAGCTTCAACTGGGTCGACCCCATTGTTGGCGCGCGCGCGTTTCTGAACCTTACCGACAAACTGTCTGTCCAGGCACAGGCTGATATCGGGGGTTTCGGCGCTGGCGCAAAGTCCACTTGGTCGGTTCTGGCCACAGCCAACTATACGTTGACGGATCACCTGTCCCTATCAGCAGGCTACAAGCACCTCGAAGTCGACTACGAGGATGACGGGCATGTTTTTGACGCGACTATGAGCGGCCCGGTTCTGGGCATCACCTATCGATTCTAAGCAACCGAGAGGTGCTCACCGGCACTGCGCCATTTCTAGCAATCCGTTCTCTCGAAAACGTCGAGTCGCAAAAAGGGGTTAACGTGCCAAAACCATCCGACTTTCAGATCACCAGACGTGTGACTTGGAAGAGTGCAGTAGCCGCAATCATCGCGGGTACCTCCCCTGCTCTGGCGGCAGCGCCTTCGGTCCCCTTGTTTGGGAGCTTCTTCCCGTTTTGGCTGCTCAGCCTTTTTGTGGGTGTCGTTCTCACTGTCTTGCTGCGTCTGGTCTTTGTGTTGATTGGCCTCGACGACATTCTGCGATGGCGCGTGCCGGTTTATATGAGCATGGCGCTCGGCATTACGTATCTGGTTTCTCTTCTGGTATTTGGGCGGTAAGACAATGAAATCCCTCCCGTATCGTCGCCTTATCCCTGTGGTTGGAGCCATTGTGAGTCTGGCAATCATTGCTGGCGCTGGAGCATTGGCCCTCCGGAGCCATTCGGAGAGTACGAAGAACCCGCTATCCGACGACGCCTCTCTGGATGCGGAAACCGTTTCAGTTGCGGCCGGTGTTGCAGGCCGCATCAAGGCCCTGCATGTTCGCGAGAACTCCCTGGTCTCGAAGGGGGATCTGTTGGTGGAACTCGATGACGCCGCTTACCGGCTTGCCGTCGAGCAGACACGAGCGGATCTAGAAATCGCCATGGCCGCCGCGAATGATCAAACACGCAACATCCAGGCTGAACGCGCCAACGCGCAGATTGCGGCGGAACAGGTCGAACGCGCCAAAGCAAACCTGGAATTGGCCACACAAACACTAGACCGCTTATTGCCGATGCAGTCCAAGGGCTATGTGTCAGCGCAGCAGATCGACGACGCCAGAACCATCAAACGCGATGCAGAGGTCAGTCTCAATGAAGCCTTGCGTCAGGTTGAGGCAGCAAATGCATTGATTGGAGATGAGGAAGGCACTGAAGCTCTTATCCGGGCGCGACGCGCCGCGCTTAACATTGCCGAACACGAACTGAAAAATACGGTTATCCGCGCACCGAGCGACGGTCGCATCGTCGATCTTACAGTTGGGCCGGGTGCGTATGTGCTGCCTGCACAGACCATGTTTACGCTGATCAAGACCGATCAGTGGTTTGCCACTGCCAACTACACGGAAACCACGCTACCAGCGATCACTGTCGGCGATTGCGCCACCGTTTATGCTCTGGCGGACCGCAAACGCCCCCTCAAAGGCAAGGTCGAAAGCATCGGCTGGGGTGTATCTTCGAAGGATTTCATCAAACTTCCAGCCGGGCTCCCCATCGTTCCTAAGTCTCTTGACTGGGTACGGGTCCAGCAGCGATTCCCGGTTCGCATTCAGATATCAGAGCCTCCTGCAGACCTGATGAGAGTGGGAGCATCGGCGGTCTCGATAGTTCACACCGATGGCGACTGTTAGTTCACCGGCAGGGCGCCTTTTCTCTCAGGCATGGGCTGATCTCGGCCCGGTCGCGGGCAGATTCGGGCTGACTTGGCGCGTCGCGTTGTTGTGTGCGTTCGTCACGGCCGCGTCGATGATGTTCAAGATCCCGGAAGCAGCCATCAGCTGCTATCTGATCATCTTCCTCATGAAAGAGGATGCCGTTCAAAATTGTCTCATGGGGTTCGGACTTATCCTCCTCGCCACACTGGTGGTCGTCCTCATGATCCCTGTGATCAATGCCAGCATCGATAGTCCTGCCTTGCGCCTGGCCATCATGTTTCTGGCTTCATATGTTTTTCTGTTTCTCAGTTCGACAACACCACTGGGAGAACAGGCAGCTATCGTCGGCCTCATCATTGCTTTCATAATGACATTGGTGACGGATATTCCGGTCGGCCAGATCGGGAACGAGGGACTTCTTGCAGCATGGAAGATGGCGTGCATGCCGATGCTTCTCATGATCCTCTTCAATCTGGTTCTCGGTTTGCCGGCGCACCAGCTGGTTCGCAGAAAAATCGTAGAGAGGCTGCGCACCAGCGCTGCGGTGCTTGAAGGCCGGGAATGCGATGCCCGGTTGCAGAAGCTGTTGGCCGAAGGAAACGACGTATCCCTGCAGCAAATGATGACGGTGAAGTTGCTTCACCTGGTGCCTCGTGCCCAGTCGGTCTGGCTCAACGGAGCGCTTGAGACAAGCTACAGTATCATGCTGGCAACGATTGGATCGTCCGACAGCCACACGGCAGTACAGGATCGCGATATACCGAAGGCGCTGTGCGAGTTGGCGGAGGAAGTCGCCGCTGGCAATATTCCAACTGTCGACCTGGCCTTCATCGAACACCACTCCAGTTCGGGTGCGAAGGGCGACTTGGTGAACGCGCTCGCTGCATTGTCGCGGGCCGACGGTGGCGCATCGCCGAAGATCGCACCTCAGCGCCTTCTGGCTTCAGACGCTTTCACCAATGTGGATCATCAGCGGTACGCACTAAAGACATCGCTCGCAGCAATCGTCTGCTATCTGATTTACACCGGCATCGACTGGGACGGCATCCACACCGCATTGATCACCTGCTACGTGGCAGCTCTTGGGACAACCGGTGAAACCGTCCGGAAGCTCACTCTGAGGATTGTGGGTTGCCTTGTGGGAGCAGCGATGGGTGCCGCGGCACTCATCTTTGTCATGCCCCACCTCACTTCGGTTGGTGGATTGATGGCGCTGGTTTTTATTGGAATCCTGCCCGCAGCCTGGGTCTCATCAGGCAGTGAACGAATCTCTTATGCGGGCGTGCAGATCGCACTGGCGTTTCTTCTGACCACATTGAACGGATTCGGCCCCAGCTTCGAATTTTCCCAGGCGAGCGACCGGATTGTCGGAATACTCGTGGGGATCTTTGTGATCTATCTGATCTTTACGCAGTTCTGGCCGAAAAGTGTGGTCAACGAAGTTCGCGTTCTGATTGATCGGGCCCGCTCAAGCGTGAGCAACTTGCATGATCCCGCTTCAAACCAAAACGGTAAGCTAAGCGCGAGTATGACCGCTTATCAGGATCTGGAACGAGCTGAGGACATGCTCGAAATGGCCTATTTCGAGCCCCGCCGCCAACGTGCTTCAAATGCGGAGCTCGAACAATACCGAACAAGTATTGAGAGCCTGCGGGAGAGGCTCCGCTCGCTCAAACCAAGATTAAATCAACCAAAGGTTGCGAATTGAGCCGAAGCTTGATGGAAAAAGGAGCGGCACGATTGATTTTTTTTTCGCAGGCTACAATCAATCGTCACATTAACATACAATTATCCTAGCCGATTTATCGTTCCACCAGATTGTAATGGAAGGTAATATATGTGTACGTCCCTTGCTTATCACGATGCCTCAGAGAATGTGTATTTTGGCAGAACATTGGAACTCACATCCGATCTGCCGTATCAAATCGTTTATTTTCCGAAAGACATACCCTTTTCTTCGGATAGTGATGGTCATCCGACCCTGAAATATACTGGGAAGAACGGCTTTATAGCAGTAACGATGCCCGGCCGAATGCCTACAAAGGAAGCGCCTCTGGGATACAAGGACCTGAAACCACTTGAAGGCATGAATGAGAAAGGGCTCACCTTCAGCCTGCTTTCCTATCCTGCCGCCGGCGGCAAACACGAAGCGGTTGCCGCGACGAAAGCCGTCCTTTCCGCCTCCGATCTGGGTTCGTGGGCTCTGTCTCAGTTTGCCACGGTTGCCGAAGTCAAGGACGCACTGGAGGCTCAGCCGGTATTGCTGGAACCTCTGGCACTTTTGGGAGGTGTTGAGTCGCCATTCCATTATGTGGTTCATGACTCGACGGGCGACTGCCTCGTCATTGAATTTAATCAGGGCGAAATGAAGCTCCACGACAACCCCGTCGGAGTGATGACAAATGGCCCCGAGTTCAGTTGGCACCTGACCAATCTGGACAATTACACCTTCCTTTCGAATGTCGACAAATCAAGCGCCACGTTTGGAAATTACAAGGCCGTCCAGCCGGATTCAGGCATTGCTACCGCTGGCCTACCGGCATCAAACACCTCCGTCGGCCGCTTCGTGCGCGCCGCCTACTATGCTCAGTTCACTGAGAAGGCAAAAACGCCCGATATGGCGGTCAAAACGCTTGCCCACGTGATGAACAATTTTGATCGTCCGCGAGGAATAACCATCGACTACCCGAGTGAAGATGGCGGGCACCTTGAAGTTGCTGGCCTCTCGAGCGCTGCTAATGAGGACTACGCGACGGAGTTCACCTGCTGGACAAACCTGTCGGACCTAGCGCGGCGAAGATTTTATCTCCGGACCTATCGGAGCTTGAACTACACCTACATTGATGTGGGCGCTTTGACCGGATCAACCGATCTTCTGATACTTCCGATCGAAAAACTAGATGAATTGCCCCTGGAAGGAACCGGCGCCCTACAGCAAGCCAAGGCGGGTTGAGCAGTCTCGGCGAATTTCATTCTCCACCCCGAAACCACCGGACCAGCAGTGCCCCCCTGCTGCGAGATAGAGAGAGACATGAGCAAGAATCGAAACGATACTCTGGACGCAATCTACGGTGCCCGTGATCTGGCACAGGCCCTCCCCAAGCGGGACTTTCCCAAGATCGAACGCGAACCGCGCCATGTGTATTCGGCACTCCGCGATGAGTTGATGCTCGACGGCAATGCACGCCAGAACCTGGCCACCTTCTGCCAGACCTGGGAAGAGCCGGAAATCCATCAGCTGATGGATGACTGCATCGACAAGAACATGATCGACAAGGACGAATATCCGCAGACCGCGGAGATTGAAATGCGCTGCGTGCGCATGCTTGCCGATCTCTGGAACGCCCCGGAAGGAGAAGCGACCGGTTGTTCGACGACGGGCTCGAGTGAAGCGGCCATGCTGGGTGGCTTGGCCATGAAGCGCCGGTGGGAAGCAGAACGCAAGGCCAAGGGTCTTCCCACGGACAAGCCCAACATCATCACTGGGCCTGTCCAGATTTGCTGGCACAAGTTTACGCGATATTGGGACATCGAGCATCGCGAGATACCGATGGAGAACGGGCGCCTGCTCATGACGCCTGAAGAGGTTCTCGAACGCTGTGACGAAAATACCATTGGGGTGGTCCCCACACTCGGCGTCACGTTCACCGGCGAGTATGAGCCGGTCAAAGCCGTCAGTGATGCCCTGGACAAATTGCAGGCTGAGAAAGGTCTCGATATTCCGATCCATGTCGACGGAGCCAGCGGCGGCTTTCTTGCGCCGTTCTGCGCACCGCAGCTGGAATGGGATTTTCGCCTGCCGCGCGTCCGCTCCATCAATGCCTCGGGCCATAAATTCGGACTGTCCCCACTCGGCGTTGGCTGGGTGATGTGGCGCGAGGAAAAGGATCTGCCCGAAGAAATGATCTTCTGGGTGAATTATCTGGGCGGCAACATGCGCGATATCGCCTTGAACTTTTCGCGCCCCGGCGGTCAGATTATCTGTCAGTACTACAATTTCCTGCGCCTAGGCCGAGAAGGCTACACCAAGGTGCATGGCGCCTGCTACAACAGCGCCACTTACCTGGCCCAAGAGATCGGAAAAATGGGTCCGTTCGAGATTGTGTTCGACGGCGATCCAACCAGGGGCATTCCGGCGGTCTCTTGGAAAATCAAGGAGGGAGTAGATCCCGGGTTTACGCTGTTCGACCTCGCTGACAGGCTTCGTGTGCGCGGTTGGCAGGTCCCGGCCTATACACTTCCCGCTGATTGCCAGGATCAGGCAATCCAGCGCATTCTGGTTCGAAACGGTGTAAGCCTCGACCTGTGTTCCCTTCTGATTCAGGACATGAAGTCGGCTATCGAACATCTCGAAGCGCACCCCAGGAAAACACCGCTTGGAAGTGAGAAGTTTTCAGGGTTTCATCATTAGTAGACCAGGCAGAACGCGGCACCGCCGCCAGGATGAGCCATGAACAACTCATCAGATGAAGCGATCTCAGGGGGCACGCATTGCCGTGGCCCCTGGCCTTTCGTGACGTGGAGAAGCATCATCCTCCACGGACACCGTGTTGTTCTGAAATCGCGCCAGCTCCGAAAAGGGCTTGTGCACTTCTCCATCGTGCCATTTTGGAGAAAGCCAGCCTACAATTGGTGGATGGGGCTGGTGTTTGCCTGCGGCGCGGCGCTCTTCATTCTGGGAGCGCTTTTGTCTCTGGTGCCGAATCCGCTTGCTGCCTGGCAGGTGGGGGTCGTGTTTTTTTTGGGTTCGATTCCTTTCACCACCGCCGCGTTCATGCAGAATTTCCAGGCTGCAAACGCGCCCGACGTGGACGATCCTCTGGACGGGACCGTTCGGGGAAGAGTTCGCATTATCGGTTGGCGACCAGTGAACCTCGGCTGGCTGAGCACGATCACACAGCTAGCCGGGACAATTGCGTTCAACGTCAACACGTTTGATGCCATTCATCCCTTGCCCGGATGGTACTCGCAGGATCTGACGATTTGGCTTCCTGGGGTGATTGGCTCCGTTCTTTTCCTGATTTCGGGCTATCTTGCTTTCATGGAAATCAGTCACGGTTACTTTTCCTACAGTCCGCGCAACACTGATTGGTGGATTGCTTTCTCGAATCTGCTGGGCTGCGTCTTCTTCCTTACCGCTGGGGTGATAGCCTTTGTGCCAAGAGGCCCAGAACCTGGTTGGATCGCGGTTACCGCCAATGTCCATCTCCTCCTCGGCGCGACGGGGTTTTTCATAGGAGCGGTTCTTATGATGATTGAGAGCCGGAAACGATAACACGGGGGCTACACTTCAGACGCGCTCCCGACGAGGGCGTCAAACCTGCGTTTTCCGCACCGGCTTCCTTGTCTTCAATCCACGACTGTGGGGCTCGCTGCTACTCTCTCAATTCGATGTCCGACAGTTGCGCGTGAAAAATACGTCCGTCGGTTGTGAAGTGCGTGGCGACGTGGCCGCCTGCCTCGATGAAATGATGTTCTTCAATGCAACCTGACCTCAGAAGCTGGGCTACGATATGCTCTCGCTCAGCATCGGCATCCCGATCCACCTTGTGAGAAATCTGCCATGTCATGGATTGCAGACCAAAGCCGGTATCGTTGGTGCCGGCTCCAACCCATATATGCGAAGTTGAAGGGTCGATCCGCGGTCCGCGTGTCCAGAATGCGACGTCATCTGGACCGAATTCCGGGTCTGCATTTGCAGCCCAGAAACGAACGTGGTGTCTTTTTCGCGGACTGTTTCCCAAACACTGTTGGAAGCCGACATCCTGCCTGCGCCCGAAAAGAAATAGGGAACTGAAAGGGGCAGTTGGGTAAGGTCGGTCCAGAACAAAGCACGTCGCCATCTGGATGGCAGAACGAAGGCTGAGCCTGTCGGCAGGACTCCAGCCGATCGTCGAGAACGCTTTCAACAACTGCTCCTTGGAACCAATGAGCACAATGTTGACCGGATCTGCGGGGAGCCCGTCAGACGCACGCGTCACTCTCGGGATTCGATTACTTCGAAGAAGTGCGGCACTCACACGAACAATGATTGGAAGTATAACGTAGGCTGCAGCGACGTACGTGATCAGCAATGCGATGAAAAGCGGCACGCGCTGATCAATTCGCTCGAACACCTGAGTTGCAATCAGCCACATCGTCGCTGAAGCGATCAAGAAAACGAATGCACGCTGAATCCATCTGATAATAGGGCTCATAAAAGCGTCTTAACTGAAGAATGGTACGATGCATACCAGCGCTCGTGGACAATGAATCCCCGGAGACTCACTACCGCCTTGCTATTATTACCTCGCGCCCCTTCCAGAGACTTCCGAGCTTCTCTTTCGCGCAAAAGAGCGGCCTCACGCCTCAACGGATATGTTTATTAGTCGACTAATAAAATCCGCAAAAATGAACACCCAGCATTGCTTCGGCAGCAACACGTGAGCAGGCCGATGTCGACCTTTTTGGCAAACTTCATTCAAGCGTGACGCGTTTCCAGAGGTGGTTCTTTACCGACGCCTTGTCCAGAACGGCCCCCAAGCCTGGAAGGGCGTCGAGGATCATGCGACCATTCCGTACATTGTCTTCCCACGGATTCTCGAGGATTGGCCGGTAATCCGGCTCCCTGGCGTAGTCAGGAAAACACTCGAGAACCATGAAGTTGGGAATACAAGCCGCCAGCTGTGCTGAGATCGCCGTGGCAAGCGTGCTTCCGTAATTGTGGGGGGCAACGCGGACATTATGGATCTCTGCGAGTGCCGCGATCTTCCTGCCCTCCATCAACCCTCCGGTGTTACAGAGGTCTGGCTGGATGATGGAAACGGCTCCAGTTTCCAGCAATGAGTGAAACCCGTAGCGCGTGTAAACACGTTCGCCTGCCGCAAGGGGGATCGACGTCTGACGGCCCACTCTTTTCAAAGCACCCGGCAGCGCTGGATCCACCGGCTCTTCCACAAAACAGACGCCGAAAGGCTCCAGCCGGCGCAGCAGCGGCAGCAACTGATCGGATGAAAGTCCCCCACCAAAATCGAGCATGATGGCAATGTCATCACCCACCGCGGCACGAAGCTTTTCAACACGGTCAATGACCAGCGCCAATTCCCCTTCGCGAAGACTGCGGCGCGCCGGATGGCGGATCACCGTAACCGGATCGGCCATGCCGAGCGGGTAGAGCTTCAGCCCGCGATAGCCACGGTCAACCGTACGTAACCCCGCCTCCGCAAATTCGCTGCCATTGTCACAACCAAGCCACCAGCCATTGGCGTACACATCAAGCTCTGTCTCGATCGGACCTCCAAGAAGCGAATAGACCGGAACGCCAAGTGTCTTGCCCTTGATGTCCCAAAGCGCATGGTCGATGGCGCTGAGCCCGGCTATGGAAATCGCACCGCCGCCCTTGGTCCAGAAACCCTGATCGTAAATGTCATTCCAGATCAACTCGACGGGGGACGGATCCCGGCCAATAACCAGGCGCTCAAGCATTGCCGCCAGCATCTCGGCCGCCGCCGTCGTCCCCAGGCCATATGCGATGCCGGCCTCGCCCAAACCCGTTATCCCTTCATCGGTTTCAAGCTCAAGGATGACGGCCCGGCGGAAGCCCGTTGGTACGACGTAGATGTTCGCGGCGGTGATTTTCATGGGATATCCAGATCCGTTTCTTCGGCGCCCGACTGTCCGCCGCCGAAGCGGGCATCTCAATGGAAATGTGGTCAAGGGCCTGTGCGCGAAAGGAATAGCCCCTTCGAAGTCAACCGAGCATCTTTGCGAGTGCGCGCTCTTCCTTTTCCATCTCAGCAATCAGCCAGTCCCGGACGAGTTCGACAACAGGGCGGATCGCTCGCTGGCTTGAGGAAACCAGATGATAGCTACGGTCCGTGAGAATAACCTTGTCGCTGGCGCTGACCAGCATTCCATCAATGATGAGCCGCGAAACGACCGAGGTCCAGCCGAGCGCCAATCCCTGACCGCTGAGCGCTGCCTGCAGCACCACCGAGTAATCCGAAAAGGACAGATGGTTCCATGAGGTCGGTATGCGTTTGCCGGCTTCCGAAGCGAATTCGCTCCAGCCGAACCAGTGATCCGGAAGATTGATCAGGGTGTGCGGCGATACAGGCGCATCGAAGGTTCCGCGATCGCGGACATATGCCGGGGCGCCAATCGCCAGAACACGCTCGGGGGCGAACCAACCGCCAAGCTTACGGGCATCATCGCCCACAGCCACCCGCAGCCCGAGATCGCAGTTGGCCAAGGGCCCACCGACACTGCCCGGCAGAAGCTGGAACTGCAGGTCCGTGTTGGGGAATTGTTCGCGGAAACTGCTATAGCGCGGCATCAGCCAATGGGTTGCCATGCCCGACGAAATCGACAGCATCACCACTTCGCGTGTGCCATCGCGTCCCTCGATCTCATCAAGAACATCCTCGATCGAATGGAATGCGCGGGTGGTCACGCGGCTGAGCTTCTTACCGGCCTCCGTCAATGCGAGGTTTGGCCCGGACCTGATGAAGAGTTTCTCGCCCAGATGCTTCTCAAGCGTCGCCACCGCATGGCTGACGGCTGGCTGCGTGATGTTCAACTCATCCGCGGCCTTGGAGAAATTTGAATGGCGGGCAGCCACCTCGAAGACGAACAGTGTGCTGGGAGAAGGAAGGTGGCGACGCAGTACCATAAACACAGCTTATATTGAGGATGAATCTTTTCAACCTGTTTCATCCCCATTCTGCATGGCACCCTCGGACCAATCTTTACGATATTCGTTCGCAAGAGCGGCAGATAACAATAAACGGAACGCTATGCTTGCGCACTATGGGGACGTTGCCGGGCTTTCATTCCAAGCACAGAGCAGAAAGTCCGGCCATGGCAGTGGACGCACGACAGCTGCGGGCTGACACGCCGGGCTGCACAACAGAACTGGTTCATTTCAACAATGCGGGCGCCAGCCTCATGCCGCAGCCGGTCATCGAGGCGGTTGAGCGCCATTGGGCCGAGGAGATCATGTCAGGAGGCTATGAAGCGGCAGAAAGGCGGGCCCGTGAACTGCAGGCGACCTATGAGGTCACCGCGCGGCTTGTCGGCGGCGCAGCGGACGAGATCGCCTTCTTCGACAATGCCACCCGCGCATGGCAGGCAGCCTTCCATGCCATTGGCTGGAGTCCGGGCGACGAGCTGATCACCGGGCAATCCGAATACAACTCCAACATGATTGCCTTCCGTCATGCCGAGGCAAGTTTGGGAATCAGTGTGTTGCTGGTACCGGACACGCTGGATGGGATCGTCGACGTCGATGCCCTCGAGTCGATGATCTCCAGCCGCACCCGGCTCATCGCCATTTCCCATATGCCAACCAATGACGGCCTCATCAACCCGGCCCGGGAGATTGGAATGGCGGCACGCAGGCACAAAGTCCCGTTTCTTCTGGATGCCTGTCAGTCTGTCGGCCAGATGCCGATCGACGTCAAAGCCCTCGGCTGCACCATGCTTTCCGCAACCGGCAGAAAGTATCTTCGCGGTCCACGCGGAACTGGGTTCCTCTGGGTCGATCGCAGCGCGCTCGACGCACTGCGGCCGCATGCACTCGACATTCAATCGGCGCGATGGACCGAAGTGGACCGGTTCGAGTTAGCCGCCGGCGCCCAGCGCTTCGAACTATGGGAACGCAATGTCGCAGCCCAGCTGGGCCTCGGCGCAGCCTGCCGCTATGCCCTGGAGATCGGCCTGGAGAACATCTGGGACCGTGTCAGCGATCTGGCCACGCAGATGCGCGGAATGTTGGGCGAACTCCCTGGGATCACGGTTCAGGACCGGGGTCTCGAGAAGAGTGGCATCGTGACCTTCTTTCACGACAGCGTGCCTGCAGAAACGCTTGTTCGGGACCTCCGGCAGCGTTTCGGTATCAACACATCGCTCTCCAACACCCAGCTGACCCGCAGGGCATTGCGCAAACAAGGCGTCAAGACACTGGTGAGGGCTTCAGTGCATGCCTACAACACGGCGGACGAGATCAATCGCCTGAGGAAAGCCCTCGCTGTTTTGACAGCGGGACAAGAGAACAACACAAAATTGAACGCAGGTCAGATCGCCTGATCCGGCTTCGTTCGGGGAACCAAAAAACATCAAAAAGGAGAACGGCCATGACTTTCAAGCCGACAAGACGGACAGTGTTGACGGGAATGGGGATAGCCGGCCTTGCCGGGCTGAGCGCACCCGGCCTCATCAGGCCGGCAAGTGCCGCCGATGGTGAACTCAACATCTGGGCTTATGACGGATTCATTACCGACGCGTTCCGGCAGCGCTTCGAGGAGGAGACCGGGATCCGCCTCAACATCCGCACGGTCACGGACCAGGGCGAGCAGTTCAACCTGATGGCAGCGGAGAACGGCAAATTCAGCGCCGATATCGTGACCTGCGCCGGCCACCGGTTCTACCAGTTCATCGATGCCGGCTTTCTTGCGCCCATCGACCGCGCAAAGCTTGGCAACTGGAACCATATCGAAGACGAATATGCGAGTGCGTCTTGGGTCTCGCGCTCGGGTGAGCAGTGGGGTGTGCCGCTCGTCGTCGTTTCCACCGGCCTTCTCTACAACACCGAGGAGATTGAAGCGCCGGAAAGCTGGGACGTGATGTTCAGCGAGGCCAATGCCGGGCGCACGGCCTACCAGATTCAGGATTTCTTCCAGATCGTCATGAATTATCTGGGCTATGACGGCTCAGCCGCCTCCTACATGAATACGCCGGATGTGGCGCAGCGCGCGGTGGATGCGACGCGGGATTTCCTGATCGAGCACAAGCATATGGTGCGGCGCTATTATGAAGCCGCGACCGAAATCCAGCAAATGATGGTGACGGGCGATGTGGCGCTGGCGCAGGCGGGTTCTGGCCCTTCCTCTCAGCTGATCATCGACGGTTTCCCTGCAGGCTATACAATTCCGAAGGAAGGTGGCCTCGCCTATGCCTATGGCTTCAACATCACGAAGGATGCGGCGAACATGGAGAATGCCTATACCTTCCTGAACGCGCTTCTGGCAGATCCGGAGAACGGGGCCGAGATCGTCCGCTCCACCGGCCTCTCCTCCACCATCAAGGGCACGGAGGCGCTGCTGACGGACCAGGAGAAGGAAGCGCTGGCACTGACTGCCGAAGAGCGCAGCCGCCTTTCCTGGGTGGATGTGGAAACAGCACCCTTCATCTTCGATCTCATCGACAAGGCGGCGGAAGAAATCCGCGCCGCCTGATCGAGGAACAAGTAAGCCGGCTGCCAGTACGGTAGCCGGCATCGAAGCCCAAAACGAGTATCGATGACCCGCCTGCTCATTCATTTGCGACGGTATTCCGTCTATCGCGGCCTGACCGACCTTTATGCCCGCTCGCCGCTGGCACGGGTGCTGATCGTCAGCATCGTGCCGCTTCTGTGGATTCTCGGCACAACGGCTGCACCGCTGACGCAGATGGTGCTTGTGAGCTTCCATGAAAGCTTTCCTGTACGCGAGGGTGAAACCGTCCATTGGACACTGGCAAATTATGCGAGCTTCTTAGAACGCCCCCTCTACCTGACGGCGTTTGTGCGCTCCTTCGTGTTCGCAACTGTGGTCACCTTCCTGACGCTACTCGTCGTCTTTCCGATTGCCTATTACATCGCCAAGGTGGCACCGCGCAGCCGCCGCACGAGGCTTCTGCTTCTGGTCGTCGCACCCTTCTGGGTAAGCGAGATCATTCGCAGCTTTGCGTGGATCGTGATGCTGGCCAATCGCGGAGCGGTGAACTCGTTTCTCTCCTTCATCGGCATGCCCGGTACGCCGGTGGAGCTGCTTTACAACAATGTTTCACTGACCATCGGCATCATCTACCTGACCTCGCTCTATATGCTCCTACCGCTCTACGCGGCGCTGGAGAAAATCGACGACAATGTGCTGGAGGCGGCGGCCAATCTGGGCGCACCGGGCTGGCAGCGCTTCCTGCGCATCGTCCTGCCGCTGTCGCGTGACGGTGTTGTGGCCGGGTGCTCGCTCGTGTTCCTGCTGGTCATCGGCCTTTATGCGATGCCGCAGCTTCTGGGCGGACCGGGCAACACGCTGTTCGCCACAACAATCGGCCAGATCTTCGCGAAGGCCGGCGCGTCATGGCCGCAGGGCAGTGCCTTCAGCATCATCCTGACAGGAACCGCGCTCGCCTATGTAGGCCTCTTCGTGGCAATCTTTCAGCGGCGTGGCCGCGGGAGGGCATGAGAATGAAACTGCGCAATCTCGCCCTGCCCGGCCTTTTCTGGCTGTTCGTCGCCTATCTCTTCCTGCCACTGTTCGTGATGGCGGCGATGGGTTTCCGCGATTCCAACTTCGTTGCCTTCCCAATCCATAGCTGGACTACAAAATGGTACAGCGAGGTGCTCCTTGATCGCGACGTCATGGAAGCGCTGTGGCTTTCAGCCCGGGTGGCTATCTTCTCCACGGTGCTGTCGGTGGCTGTCGGCCTGCCAATCGCCTTCGCTGTTGCCCGCACCTCCGGCATCGCCCGCGGACTCCTCATCGCGCTCATCCTTCTGCCAGCTTTCCTGCCGGTGGTCGTCTCGGCGATTTCGCTGCGCATCTTCATTGGCCGCATCGGCCTTGAAACGGGGACCGCCGCGATCGCCTTCGGCCACGCGGTCGGCTCCGTACCCTTCGTCGTGATCATGGTTCTGACCCGTCTGAACACGATGGGCCGCAACATGGCTGATGCGGCCCGCAATCTCGGTGCGGACGACGTCATCATACTCGTGCGCATCGTCTTGCCATATCTGTCGCCGGCGCTGCTGGGCGCATTCATGTTCTGCCTTTTGCTGTCGTTCGAGGATTTCGTGCGCTCGTTCTTCCTCGGCGGGTTCGAGCAGACCTTCCCGGTTCTCCTGTTCGCCCGGCTGCGCTTCGGCTTCGATCCGGGCCTTGCCGCCATCTCGACGCTCGTCCTCATCGCCACGACCGGCTTTGGCCTCTATGCCGAACGCTTTGTGCGCAAGCGCAGCCTGCGCAGCGAATCCTCCCTGACTTCCGGTGCCAAGAATGACTGATCCCGTACCCGCCATCGAACTGAAGAACATCTGCAAGGCCTATGGCGCGCTGCGGGTCATCGACGATGTCTCGCTCACCATCGACCGCGGCGTGTTCATCACGCTTCTGGGTCCGTCGGGCTGCGGGAAGTCTACGTTGCTGCGCTCCATTGTTGGCCTGGCCGAACCGGACAGCGGTACGATTCTGGTTGACGGAAAGGACATCACCAACGCGGCTGCCCACAACCGCCCGGTAAAGATGGTGTTTCAGGATTACGCGCTCTTTCCGCACATGACCGTAGCCCAGAACATCGGCTTCGGCTGCGAGATGCAGGGCATGGAGAAGAGCGCCATCGCGCGCCGCTCTACCGAGCTTCTGGAACTTATCCGCCTGCCCGACATCGCCAATCGCTATCCCGACGCGCTTTCCGGTGGTCAGCGGCAGCGTGTTGCGCTCGCCCGTGCACTGGCACCCGATCCGGCCGCCCTGTTGCTTGATGAGCCGCTTGGCGCGCTTGATCTGAAACTGCGGCAGGACATGCAGCGTGAGCTGAAGGCCATCCAGCGGCGCACGGGCAAGACCTTCGTATTTGTTACGCACGACCAGCAGGAAGCCATGTCCATGTCGGATCTTGTGGCGGTGATGAATAAGGGGCGGATCGAACAGCTCGACAGCCCCGAGAACATCTATGCCAATCCGGCAACCCTGTTCATCGCCGATTTCGTCGGCGCCACCAATCTTTTTGAAGCGAAGGTCGAGGCGAAGGACGGGGATCACCTGACCCTTTCCGTCGGAGATGCGCGCTGGCGCGTGCCGGCTGCCCGCGTGACTTCGCAGAGAAAGCCGGAAGAGGGCGAGGCGGTCTCGGTGGTGATCCGCCCGGAGGCGTTCGACATTGGCGCTGGCCGCCGGAAGAACGGCATCGAGCTATCCGGCCGCGTGACCGACCAGACCTATCTCGGCGACCGCGTGCATCTGAATGTCGACACGGCGGACGGAAGATCATTGCTGGTCGATGTCCGGCCGCCGGTCGCGATTGGAGAAGGCGCGGAAATCAAACTGCACTGCCGAGCAGACAATCTCGCGATTATCGCTGATCGATGAGCGCGCAACAAACAGACTGTGAAATGGAGACGCCCTGATGGAAATGATCGATGCCAAACGCGTGCACGAACTGCTGGATTATGAAGGCCTGTTCGCCGCACTTGAGGCTGCGCACAAGGGCGGCATGCCCAAACAGTCCGATCGCCTGATCTATCAGGAGCCGAACCCGCAGGGCCAGCCGGACATCTTCATCATCCTGCCGGCGTGGGAACCGCAGGAAGGTATCCTGGCGAAGCTGGTTACCTCCTTCCCAAACAACAAGGCGCGGCACAATCTGCCGACCGTGAACTCTATCTATGTTTTCATCAATGCCGACACGGGCGTTGCCGAGGCGGTGATTGACGGCGAGGCGGTGATCTTCCGCAAGACCTCATCGGATTCGGCTTTCGGTTCGAAGCTTCTCTCGCGTGAGGATGCCGAAAACTTCCTGATGATCGGTGCTGGCGGGCTGGCACCCTATTTGGTCAAGGCGCATCTTGCCGCCCGGCCCAGCCTCAAGCGCGTCATGCTTTGGAACCGCACCGGGGCCAATGCCGAAGGACTGGCAAAAACGCTGGCCGCGGAAGGGATCGAAGCGGACGTGGTTTCCGATCTCGACAAGGCGGTGAGCGAGGCCGACATCATCTCAAGCGCCACCATGGCCAACGAGCCGCATCTCAAGGGCAGGCTCCTGAAGCCGGGTGCCCATGTGGATCTTGTCGGCTCCTTCACGCCGGAAATGCGCGAAGCCGACGACGATGTTCTCAAACGCGCATCCATCTTCGTCGATCATCGCCAGACCACCACGCGCTCCGGTGAGTTCCTCGGTCCGTACGAGCGTGGCATCATCACGCCGGACGATGTGCACGGCGATCTCTTCGAACTTTGCCAGGGCAAGGTGAAGGGTCGTCAGTCTGCTGACGAAATCACAATGATGAAGAATGGCGGCGGCAGCCATATCGACTACTACGTCGCCAAATATCTGATGGACCGGCATCACGGCCGGCCGTTCTCGACACGTTGTTCGAACTGATCCCGTGGCGGCGGCTATGCGCCGCCGCCGCATTTTGACTGATGATCGTGAGGTGAAGACAAGGGGAGTGTCATGGAACTGCCGCGACGTTTGATCCCTTCCGTTTCGGGCCTGATCGCCTTCGAGGCGACGGCCCGACATCTGAGCTTTTCGCAGGCCGCCAAGGATCTCTCGCTTTCGCAAGGGGCCGTTTCCAAACGGGTGCGCCAGTTGGAACAGATGCTTGGTGTTGCCCTTCTCGCCCGCAACAATCATCAGGTCCACCTGACGGAGATGGGGCAGCGCTATCTTCCGCAGGTGCGCACCCTTCTAGGACAGCTGGAAAGTTCCACCCGGGCGCTGATGCAGGGAGCGGATGGCAAAACCACTATCACGATGGCGGCGCCCGTCGGGTTTTCGGCTTGCTGGTTGATTTCCCGTCTCGGCGACTTCCAAAAACGCCATGCCAACCTCAGCATCAATCTGATCACCTCAAAGACGTTGCTCGAAACCGATGACGAAACGGTGGACTGCGCCATCGTGCAGGGCACGCCGCAATGGGGCGCCCTCGCCTGCACACCGCTTTTCGAGGAAGAGCTTGTGCCGGTGGCAAGTCCACACTTCATGCGCAGCCGGCGTCCGAATTCTCCCGACAAACTGCATGAATGCACGCTGCTTCATCTGTCGGGGCAACCCGATCTTTGGGCTGAATGGTTTGAACAGGCAGGATGCCCTCGATCGGCGTTTCCCGGTGGGCCGCAATTCGATCAGTTTCCCCTCCTGATCATGGCCACCGTGCAGGGTCAGGGAACCGCGATCATTCCCCGCTTCATGGTCGAAAGGGAGCTCGCATCGGGTGAACTTGAAGTGGTGTTCGATGTGCCGCTGCGCAGCCGAAAAGCCTATCATTTCGTGATGCCGGCCCGGTCGGCAAGCGACCGAAACATTCTCGCCCTGCGTAGCTGGATCATGGACTGCGTGGCAGGAGACGCGGGTTGCAGCAGAGCGGCATGAAATCGTTCGTTCGCCTTGCCTGATCGGCACTGCCCTATTCCAAAAAGCGATTTGAGCCCATCCAGCCTCAAAGGCAGACTTTCCTCGGGAAGCGCGGCGTTCCGGATACCTGTCCAGTGAAGACAGGAGCGGATCATCAGCCGGGCGACAACCAGAGGAGAACACGAATGCCCGGAAGAACACGCAACTTGCTTTATGCCACCGCCCTGGCCGCGACGGCCCTTGCTGCGGGGTCGACGACTTCGATGGCGGAAGATGAGATCAGCTTCCTTGTGGTTGATTTCGAGGCGCCCGGAATGGGTGACTGGTGGCAGCTTCTGGTTTCAACCTATGAAGAAAAGACCGGCAACAAGGTGGTGCCGCGAAACACGCCGGCGAGCGAATATTACGAGCAATTGCTCATTCAGGCCGCCAGCGGCACCGGTGCCGATATTCTCACCGTCAATCCGAACAATATCGGCGAGCTTCTGGCCGCCGGTCAGTTGATGCCTCTGACAGAGTTTTTCGAAAGCTCGGGCGTGAAAGAGCAGATCGTCGAGGGCGGCTTCGATGCGCTGACGGCGGACGGCGAAATCTACGCTCTGCCGATCACTGGTCGCACCCTCGAGCTTATCTATAATGCCTGCTATCTGAAGGATGCCGGATTCGACCGTCCTCCCCAGACGCCGCAGGAGTTTCTCGACTACGCGACAAAGCTGACGGTCAAGGACGGTTCGGGCCGCGTGACCCGCTATGGCGCAAACATGGTCAACGCCAATGAAGACCCCACCTATGAGATGCTGCTCATGTGGAGCATCGCCAATGGCGGCTCGTTTGCTGATGCGGATGGCAATTTCACGCTTGATTCCGAACCTGTGATCGCCGGCCTGAAGCAGATGAAGGCGCTCTATGATGCAGGTGTCGTTCCCAAGGGAATGACGGAGACAGACCAGCGCTCGCTCTTTGCCACCGGCGGCACCGCCATGACAATTGACGGACAGTGGCAGTTTCCCTTCATCGAGAAGAACAATTCCGAGAATTTCGACTGCTACAAGTCGGCGCTACACCCATGGGATGGGCCGGGCACGGGCGGCGTGAACATGGCGCTGGCCATCAATGCCGCAACATCAAGCCCGGATGCGGCCAAAGCCTTCATCGAGACGGCGGCGAGCGCCGAAATGCAGTCCACCTTCTCCGATCACAGCCCCTATATTCCTTATGGGGTGAACGCGTTGACCGATGCGCAGAAAGAGGCGCGTCCCTATCTGGAACCCTGGATCAAAAGCAGCGGAAATGCCCACCCGGTGGCGATTCCCGGCCATGCCGACCAGTTTAACGAGATCTGGCCGATCGTTGTCGACGCGGTTCTGCTGACGCTCAGAGACGGAAAGCCGGCCGAGGAAAGCCTCGCCGAAGCACAAGCCAAGCTGGAAGACTGCTGCGCCAAGTAGGCGTGGCGGATTGCCGGAATGCAGACTGCCGAAAACAACAAGAGAGAGGGTGACCGACGAGCCGGAAAAGGTGCCCGGATCACCACTTTCCTGACAGAAGGAGGGGGCTTCCTTCTGATCATGCTGCTGCCCGCCCTGCTGGTTCTGGGGTTTGTGATCGGCTTGCCAATGCTTAAAGCGCTCGCGCTCAGCCTTGACTCGATCAACTTCCGCAGACCTGCAGCGGCGGGCACTTTTGGTCTGCACAATTACGAAAAGCTCATATTCGATGCCCAGGTCTGGAACGCGGTCTGGCGATCGGCGCTCTATATGGGGGGCACCGTCATCGGATCGATCGTGCTTGCGCTTTCGGCGGCGCTCCTGACGCGGCGCATCGTGCATTTCCGTGCATTGGCACGCCTTACGTTTCTCATTCCATGGACGGTTCCAGCCGTGGTTACGGCCCTGGTCTGGGGCGTGATGTATGAGGGCAATTTTGGGGTGATCAATCGGCTGATCGAACCCCTGCCCTTCATCAACGGGACAGATTGGCTCATCAACCGGGAGACGGCTCTTCCCGCTCTCATCCTGGCGCAGGTCTGGAACGAATTCCCGGTGGCCTACATCTTCTTTCTGGCAGGACTTCACTCCATTCCCGAAGAACTCTACGAGGCCGCGCGAATCGACCGGGCGAGCGCCTTCAATCAGTTTCGCTACATCACCCTTCCGCAGCTCAGCTCGATTACGGCCGTGATCGTGATCCTTCTCATGATCATGGGCTTCAAGTCCTTTCCCATCATCTTCATTTTGACCGGAGGCGGGCCGGCCGGGGCGACCGAGACCATGACGGTGCTCACCTACAACACCGCGTTTCGAAAACTCGATTTTTCCTATGCTGCTACACTCGGCATTCTCGCCGTGTTCATCTCGCTTGCAATGGTGCTCGTGTATCTTCGGGTCATGAAGCGGGCGGAACGTGGTGCCGGGGGAGCGGTTTGACCTTGGCGCGCCCTGTCGGAAATTCCATTGGCGGCGAGATCATGCACGTGTGCGCGTTGGTGCTCCTGGGAATACTGGTGTTGTTTCCGGTGTATTGGATGGCGGTCATTGCGCTGACACCCACCGGTTTCAGCCGAAGTCTCGCGGGAATTGTTCCCGAACGGATTACCTTTGAGAATTTCGTGATGTTGTTCAGCGAGCGCCCCATGCTGCGCTGGATCGGCAATAGCATCTTTGTTGCAGCCACATCATCTTTCCTGTCGCTCGCCTTCGGCGCTTCCTGCGGCTACGTTCTCAGCCGGATCAAGTTCCGTGGCTCAGGGCTCGTTCTTATACTGGTTCTCGCCACACAGATGATGCCGGCTACCAGCATCGTTGTCCCGCTTTACATTCTGTTCCGCGACTTCGGCCTTCTCGACACCATGCAAGGCATGGTGCTGGGCCACATTTCGCTGGTCGCACCACTGGCCATATGGATGAGCAAAGGGTTCTTCGACAGCATCCCCGCGGATCTTGAAGGTGCGGCGCGCATCGACGGCTGTTCCCGCCTTTCGGCCTATTGGCATGTGACGCTTCCCCTGGCGCTGCCGGGACTTGCGGCGATTTTCATCTACGGGTTCGTCACGAGCTGGCACGATTTCCTTTTCGCGAAAACGCTCATCAATTCACAATCGCTCTGGACGGCAGCCACCGGCATCTCATCCTTTCGCGGGGAGTATTTCACCCTCCACGAATTGCAGATGGCAGCAGCCCTCGTGTTTGCGCTTCCCGTCATCATCGTCTTCCTCATCATGCAGCGGCGTATCGTCTCTGGCGCGCTCGCCGGCAGTGTCCGCTGATCGCAAACAAGAACTGGAACAGCCATGGCAACCGTCTCGTTCTCGAAGATCGTCAAATCCTTTGGGCAGACCGAGGTCATCCATGGCGCCGATATCGATATAGAAGACGGCGAATTCGTTGTCTTCGTCGGGCCTTCAGGCTGCGGAAAGTCGACACTGTTGCGCATGTTGGCGGGACTGGAGAGTGTCAGCGATGGCGAGATCCGCATCGGGGAGACCGTGGTCACCGAGCTTGCACCAAAGGACAGGGATGTGGCCATGGTGTTTCAAAACTATGCGCTCTATCCGCATATGACCGTGGCCGACAACATCGGCTTTCCCCTCAAAATGACCGGCGTCCAGAAGACCGCGCGCACAAAAAACGTAAATGAGGTCGCAAAGCTTCTCGGCCTCGATGGTCTGTTGGACCGCTATCCGCGCGAGCTTTCGGGCGGTCAGCGTCAGCGCGTCGCCATGGGCCGCGCCATTATACGTCGGCCTTCGGTTTTCCTGTTTGATGAACCTCTGTCCAATCTGGACGCGGCATTGCGCGTTCAGATGCGTCGCGAGATCAAGCTCCTGCACAAGCGTCTGGAATCCACAATGATCTTCGTCACTCATGATCAGGTGGAAGCGATGACGATGGCCGACCGGATCGTGGTTCTGCGCGGCGGCCGCGTGGAGCAGATCGGCACACCCGATGAGATCTATCGACAGCCGGCGAACACATTTGTTGCCAGCTTCATCGGCGCGCCCCCGATGAATGTGATCGAAGGCACAGTCGCCCTGTTGCAGCAAGGTCCGGTCTTCATGCCTAAGGCCGAGCCGAAACTTGCAATTGAACTCCCTGCCGATGCAAAATCGAAGCCCAATGCAGCCTTTCTGGGCATTCGACCGGAGGATTGCATTCTGCAGCGTCCGAACGGTTCACTCCATCCAAACGGGTGCGTCAGGTTCATCGAGCGAAGCGGGCCCGAAACCCAGTTGACCGTCACGCTAGGAGCGACGGGGAAGCTTTCGATCATGACGCTGAGCTTTGATGGAAGCAAACATGTGATAGGTGACCCGGTAAATGTTGTTTTTCCTCCGGAGCGGCTTTGCCTCTTTGATCAAGAGGGTAACTTGTTGCGCCAGGATGGATCGTCCGTGTTCTTCTCATAACCCGTCAGCTCTCAGCTCCCGCTGCCGTTGGGATCATGACTTGTAGGCTGAGTTTAACCAGCAGACGGTTGGTGGTGGTTCCAGTCCAAATCAAACCTGCCTCTGCAGCCAAATCCCCTGTTTGCCGTCAAAAAATACAGGGGACAATCGCCGTTTGCAAAGGGACTCCGTGAGTCTGCAAGCGGGTGACCTGCCACTGAATTTGACCTTCCAGTTTGAGATGGTGCCCTCTGACATGCCGTGCTTGCGGCACAGGTTTGCGTACTTTGCGCCTGCCTCGTACTCGGCCAGAATTCCGATGATTTGCTTGTCTGTGAAACCCGTTCGCTCCATGGTCCGTCTTCCAACGGGGCGGGACTCTGGTCGGCGATGGAGGAAAACCCCGTGGCAGGTCAACAACGAAGGGAGGAAACCGAAATCTTGACCCTTGGGTAACCGCCGTTCCATACATAAAAGGCGGGTCAACTCTCGGTCTGGACGATGTGTCGCCGCCTGCACATCCACACATGTCATCCGCGGGCGCGAGAGCAGCTCGGCCTGTTGAGGCTCCGTAGCGAGCCTTTTCGCTATGTTTGGATTGGTCTCAGTCTTCGATCCTCCGTACTTTATGTCACCACGGTGAAATAATTCAGATGGAGAGGAGCCCCCAGAAGGTATAAATTGTTAGCTTCCTGAGCATGAGTAGCTCAAATGTAGACTGCGGCTTCTGTCTTCTCGTGTGGAATGGCTGGATGAAGTCGACCAAATCCAAAGAATATTTAGGTTCCCAGTTCGATGGCCAAGATCAAGGATGTTGCCGCGAAGGCCGGCGTGTCGACCGCGACGGTTTCGCATGTCATCAACGGCTCGCGCACCGTCAGCCCGGCAACGACGAAGAAGGTCAGGGCGGCCATCAAGGCGCTGAAGTACCGGCCCCACGGCATCGCGCGCAGCCTGCGCGTCGCCCAGACCGGAACCATCGCGGTGCTGATCTCCGACATCTCCAATCCTTTCTTCGCCGACTTCGTGCGCGGCGTGGAGGATGCTGCCCACCAAAGCGGCGAACGCTACCATCTCCTTTTGTGCAACACCGAGGAAAGCACCGAGCGCGAACGTCGCGCGCTCGATCTGGTGCTTGAACGGCGCATCGACGGCATCATCATGGCCCCGGCGGGCGGCAACGAGGAGATTCTCATCGACCTCGCCGAAAGCGGCATGCCGCTGATCTTCGGCGACCGAGAACTCAAGGGCGTACCCGCCGACACGGTGGTCGCTGACAATGTCGCGGCTGCGGCCGAACTCACACGCCATCTCATCTCGCTCGGGCACGAGCGCATCGCGCTTCTGGAAGCCGATCTCAACGCGTCCGCCATCGACGAACGCACTGCCGGCTTCCGCCAGGCTCTTGCAAAGGCCGGGCTCAAACTCGACCCCCGTCATGTAGGCAGAAGCCCGTCCAACGTGGTTGACGCCGAGGCGGCGGGCAAGGCGCTTCTCGGCACCGAGCCGCGGCCAGACGCCGTGTTCTGTACCAACAACTTCATGACGCTCGGCATGATGCAGGCAGTGATGAGTGCCGGGCTGAGATGTCCGCAGGACATCGCCGTCGTCGGCTTCGACGACTTTCCTTGGGCGGCGGCCTTCAGCCCCCGCCTCACGGTCGTGGCGCAGCCTGCCCACGAGATCGGCCGCGAGGCCGCTGCGCTGCTGTTCGACCGCCTGTCTGGACGGCGAACCGGCGATCCCGTGCAACTGACGCTCGCCACCAGGTTGATCGTTCGCGATTCCTGTGGAGCGGGCCTGAAAAGCTCCCGTTCCTAGCCGTTCGCCTGCAACACCTCGGGAACGTCCTCGTCGGGCGTGCCGAGCCACACGCCGAGTTCGCGAAGCCGCGCCTGGACGTCCGCCGCCTCGATCTTCGAGATGGGCACGCCACGCGCCGCCGCAAGCGCCGCCGCGACGGCAGCCGCCTCGCCGGTCATCGTGCAGGCGGGAACGTTCCGCGTCGAACCGAAGGCAATCTCGTCGGACGAGATGCACCGACCGGCCATGATGATGTTGTCCAGTTCCAGCGGAACCATCGTTCGAAACGGAATGCCGTAACCGATACCTATATGGTCCATGATGGCGTTGCTTCCGCCGGGCTCGTGGACATCGACCGGTGAATTGCACAGGCCGATGGCATCGTCGAAGCGCTTGTTGCCGCGCACATCGTCCTCGGTCAGTACATAATGGCCGACCACGCGGCGGGTCTCGCGGATGCCGAGTTTCGGTGCGACCTCCAGGAAGATCGCGTTCTCGAAACCGCCGACGAAGCGCTGCAGGAAATCGTAAGCGCAGTATGCCTGCTTGCGGATCTCGATCTCGGCCTGGCTCAGGTCGCGGTCGTCAAGCCCGTTGCCTTGGAACCGGGTCACATTGACGGAAATCTCGCCGGGGATCAGGCCGGTCTTCATGGTGATGTGATCCTTTGGTACGATCCAATCGAAACCCTCGGCGACCTTGTCCTTGATGCGCTGCTGGAAACCCGTGAGCAGCACCGCCATGACGTAATCTTCGTTGTTGTCGCCGGCCTCCTTGGGATAGACGACCTCCCACATGTCGTCACGATGCTTCTCGCAATCGGCGATCAGCGCCGGCACATTGACATTGAGCAGCCTGAAATAGGAGGTGATCGGCTGGGTCAATCCGTCGCCCTGGCGCCCCAGCATGAACTTCGCACCCGCGAGCGCGGCCACGTCGCCGTCGCCAGAGGCGTCGACGAAGGCCTTTGCGAGCACGAGGCTCTCGCCTGACTTGGTGCGGATGACTAGGCCGTGAACGGCGTTGTCCTTGACGACGGTCTCGGTCACCGTCGCGCGCAGCAACACCTCCACGCCGGATTCCTCGACCATCTCGATGATGACGCGTTGCATCGTCTCGGCGTCGAACGTGCCTGTGTATTTACCCCAGTAGGATTCGCGCACGCGGCCATCGGCACCACGGTAGCCGACGCAGCGATCCAGCATTTCGTGGAAGATCGCCGAGTTGATCAAACCCGTCGGCTTCGTCAGACGGCCACCGGTGATCAGCCCTCCCAGAAAGCCCGTGCCTTCCAGAAGCAGCACTTTCGCGCCTTCCCGGGCAGCACGTATCGCCGCGACAATGCCAGAGGAGCCGGCACCCGTCACTACCACGTCATAGGAACCGAAGAGGTTCATGGGCAAGTCCTTTCCTGCGTCGGCTGAAATCAGCCGTCATATTCCATGATGTAAAGACCGGCGTTGTAGTCGGTCACGTAGATAAGCCCCGACGCTTCGACGAAGATATCGCAGGACTGGATGATCGGTTTCTTGCCAGGCCTCTGGTCCATCAGGCCCTGCGGAGCAGGCGGAACGAGCGCTCCGACCTCCTTAGGCCGATACTGATCGGATATGTCGAACACGCGCACGCCCGCATTCTGCCAGGTCGAAAAGATGATCGAGGAACTCTGGAACGTGCCGGGGCGGTTCTCATGGACGTTGTGCGGCCCGTAATGCGCGCCCTTGCGCGCATAGTCGGCATCCTGCGGAACGGGCATGGTCGCGACGGGGACCGGATTGGCGCGGTCTTTCACGTCGAACAACCAGATGTTTTTCAACCCGTCCTCGAAATCGTCGAGCACTGCCTCGTCGAGCACGACCAACAGGTCGCGGTCCGGGAGCGGCAGGCAATTGTGTGTTCCCCCCTGGAAGGGCGGCGACCAGTTGCGGTGGACGACGAGCTTCGGATCGGTCCGGTCGGCGACATCCATCACCACCAGTCCGGCATCGCGCCACGCACCCCAGGCGGTGTCGCCGTTCACGATGGCATGATGCAGACCGTATTTCGCCACCGGCGACCATGACGGCTTCTCACCCGCCTCGAGGTTCATGCCCGGGAGCCAGTAGCGGCCGGCCTCGCGCGGATTGGTAGGATCGGACATGTCAACAGTCATGAAAATGAAGTCGGTGAAGCCGTCGAGCAGCGCCGAAACATAGGCCCACTGCCCGCCAGTCCACCAGATACGGTGAATGCCGCCGGAAACCGGCATAAAGCCGATCCGCTTCGGTTGGCCCGGCGTCGAAATGTCGTAAACCGCGAGCCCGGCATCCCAGTCGCGCTCCGCCTTGGGCGCGGCAGTGCCGAGCGCCGTTCCGGCCGCGGCCTTGTAGTAGCTCGCCTCATCGGCGAATGCGCTGTCGGCAAAGACGTCCTTGCCATGAATAACAAGAAGAAGATTGTCCGCCACCTGCAAATGCACGTTCCAGGTATTGGGCGGGGCCTCGACATAACCGACCGGCTTCGTGTTCTTCGGATCGCGCACATCGACAACAGAGAACCCTTTACTGAACAGGTGCCCGACATAGGCGAAGCCGTTTTCGACCATCACCTGTATGCCGTCGCGGCGGCCACCCTGGTCGCTGTGGCCGACCAGGCGCATGTTGCGGGCATAATCGGGCTTCATGAGTTCGGTCACTTTTGGGTCTCTCCAGCTTGTGTTCGGGCCGATGCCGCCGTTAAAAAACGGAACACGCCGCCCGAGGCGGCGTGCTCGCCGTCGGTGCGTCCTACTTGACGCGGTTACCCCAGTTGTTCTCGCTGTCGACATTGTCCTTCCAGATCATCACCGGCTGGATCAGCGTCTCCTTTGCGACTTCCTTGCCGGCAAAGTGGTTCTCCATTTCACCGACGATGGATTCCGCCATCGAGAAAGGGTTCTGGCCGACATCGGCATCCTGGATGCCTTCGCGGATGCGTTCCAGTCCCAGCGGCGTGCCATCGAAACCGATGATCGGCACGTGGCCTTCCTCACCGACGAGCTTCAGACGATCGATCTGGCGAAGCGCGGAAACCACGCCGCGGATCATCTCGTCATTGTGTGCCCAGATGCCGGCGACGTTGGGATCGCGGGTGAAGGCGTCGAGCACGAGCGTATGCGCGTTGTCGGCGGTCCACTCGGCTTTCAGCGTTTCGATCTTGAAGCCGGGATACTTCTCTTCAGCGCGGTCATGAAAGCCTTTGTAGCGCTTCTCCGACTGGCCGGAGCCGATGGCACCGCGAACCTCGAGGACGAGCCCCTCATCGCCGATGAGCTTTGCCATCGCATCCGCTGCCGCGGAACCGCCGGCGACATCGTCGAAGGTGTTGTAGGCGACCCATTCACCTTCCGGGGGAAGGTTCTCCAGCATGAAGAGCGGGATGCCGGACTCGTTGGCCCTGCGCACACCGCCCTGCAACAGGGTGGCATCCACCGGATTGAGAAGAATGATGTCCGGCTGCTTGCTGACGATGTCGAGAAGCTGAGTGGTCTGGGTGGAAGGGTCGCCCTTTCCGTCATAGACCGAGATGCTCATGCCCTTTTCGGCGGCCAGTTCCTTCACCCGATTCACGAGCGTGACCTGGTACTCATACTGCAGCCCGAACGCGATATAAGCGAGATCCTTGCCTTTGAGTACGCTGTCGGCGGCGGATACCTTGGGTGCGAACCCCAAATTGACTGCTGCTATTGTTACGGCCCCGGCTGCCAATGCCAGGAATGTGCGGCGTGTTTTATTGGTTTCCATGGTAATACAGTTTCCTCCCTAATGGACTGTCTGTGAGACTTAGTTTTCCCAACCGAGTCACCGGTGGGTTTTCGCGGATCGCTTCAGAACGGCGATCCAACCTTCCCTTTTCTAGTCACACAATCCTCCTCCCGCCGGATCGCGGCTCGAGCCGCCGACCCGGTGTCTCGCGTTTTCGAGACTATTTTTGCTTCTCCGGCTTGCTTGTTTTCGTCGAGACCACCTTTTTGCGCATTCCGGATTCCAGATAGTTTCGGCGATAGACGTCGAGCGCCGCCGCAGCAGCAATCACCAAGCCGCTAACGACCGAGTCCCAGTTCGGCGGCACGTTGAGCAAATTGACCGCGTTCTGGACGAGGCCGAGCAGGATCACGCCCAGCAGCATACCGCCCATGTTGCCTTCGCCACCAAACAGGCTGACGCCGCCGATGACGACCGCCGCGATGACCGCAAGTTCCATGCCCTGCGCCGCGGTGGCAGCACCCGCCTCAAACCGGGCGGTGATGAGAAGCCCGGCGATTGCCGACATCATGCCCGATATGACGAAGCAGGTAATGATCACCCGCTCGGTATTGATGCCGGCGAGCCGCGCGGCGAGCGGATTGCCGCCTGTCGCGTAGACCGATCTGCCGAACTTGGTTCGCGACAGGACGATCTGAGCCACGATCGCCAGGAAAAGCGTCAGCAGAATAACCGACGGGATTCCGAGGATGCGGCTGTATTGCAGATCAACGAAAATCTTCGGCACCGGTGCGATGTTGGTTCCGCCCGAGAAGATAAACGCCAGGCCGCGTCCGATGGTCATGGCAGCGAGCGTTGCGATGAGCGGCGGAATCTTCAGCTTGGTGACGGCAAGCCCGTTGACGAGGCCGAACGCCATGCCGACGCAGATCGCCGCCAATATGCCGAGTTCGGGCGGCCAGTCATAGAAATTCACCAGCCCGACCGACAGCACCGACGACAGCACCAGTACGGACGCCACCGAGAGGTCGATGCCCGCGACGAGAATGACGAAGGTCTGGCCGATCGCGACCACAGCGATGATGGTCGCCGACTGCAGCACGTTTTCGATATTGCGCATGGTGGCGAAGACCGGGCTCATGAAGCTCATGATGAGCCCGCCGAACAGGATGACGGCCAGCAGGCCGGCGCTCTGGACAAGGTCGATGAAGGATATCTTGCCGCGCAGGGTCGAAAGCGTGGTCGATCCGGTAGCCTTGCCGTTCATAGAAGGGTTCTCAAATGCCATGGTCCAAATTTCCTCAACCCATCGTCGCGGCGGACATTATTGTTTCGCCGGTTGCCTGCTCCCTGGGCATGGATGCGGTGATGCGCCCAGACCGCATCACCAACACCCGGTCGCTCAGTGAGAGGATTTCCGGTAGTTCCGAACTGATGAGGAGTATCCCCATGCCGCTGCGGGCAAGCCGCAGGATCAGTTCGCTGATTTCCGACTTGGCGCCCACGTCGATGCCCTTTGTCGGCTCGTCGAGGATCAGCACCTTGGGATTGCGTGTCAGCCAGCGCGCCAGAACCACCTTCTGCTGATTGCCACCAGACAAGCTCGAGACACGCGTTTTCGAGGACGGCGTCTTGACCGCCAGCGCCCGGATTTCCCGGTCGGCGATCTCCTCCTCGAGGGCAGGAGATAGGAGCCCCCAGCGCTTGACGTGGTCCAGGAAGGACAACGTTATGTTCATGCGAACCGACAGGAGGCTTATCAGGGCCTGCTGCCTGCGGTCCTCGGGTACCAGGCCGATGCCGGCCTCGATCGCCGCGGCCGGATCGTTGCTCCTCACCCGCACGCCGGCGACCTCGACGCTGCCGCTGTCGTAGTCGTCGATGCCGAAGATGGCGGCCGCCAGTTCGCTGCGACCGGCACCGACCAGCCCGGACATGCCGACGATTTCGCCTGCCGCCACTTCGAACGATATGTCGGACAGCATGTTTTCGCGATTGAGGTTCTTAACCGAAAGGACGACATCGCCGATCGGGCGCGTTTCCACGACGGTCTCGCGCACCTCACGCCCGACCATCATGCGGATCACCTCGTCATGGTCGAGCTCGGAAATCGGCCGCGTGCCGATGAGCTTGCCGTCGCGAAGCACGGTGACGCGATCGGCTATGGTGAATACCTCTTCCAGCCAGTGCGACACGAAAACGATCCCCAGATCCTTCGCCCGCAACTCGTCCACGACGGAGAACAGCCGGTCGATCTCCGGCGGCGACAGCGACGTCGTCGGCTCGTCCATCACCAGCACCTTGGAATCCTCGGAGATGGCGCGGGCGATCTCGACCAGCTGCTGATCGGCGGGCGACAAGCGTCCGGCCAAGGTGTTGGGGTTGAGATGGGGCGCGACGCGCGCCAGCGCTTCCAGCGCGCGCTGCCTTTGCCGCTCGACGGAAACCATGCCGTAACGCGTCGGCCAGCGGCCGAGCATGATGTTTTCGGCAACCGTCATGGCCGGCACCAGGTGAGCATCCTGATGAATTGTTGCCACGCCGACGCGGTGCGCCTCGGCGGGATCGGCATGAAGGGTCTGGCCGTCGACCGTGATTTCGCCTCGGTCCGGCGCGTAGAAGCCGGCCATCATCTTGATGAGGGTGGACTTGCCCGCGCCGTTCTCGCCCAGCAGCGCGGTGACCTCTCCGGCGCGCACGTCAAAGTCGACATTGTCGAGCGCCAGAACGCCGGGAAAGGATTTGACGATGGAACGGGCAACCAGAACCGTACGCGGTTCGTCGGTGGCCGCGGCTGCGCTGGCGCGCTGAACCGCGTTCACAGGGCTGATCCTTCGGCAAGCGAAGACGGCACCCGTATCTGATCTGCAGGTAACGGCGAACAACGCAATTGGTAGTCTCCTCCCACTGCCGGGGCCTTCTGCCGGTGCCCGAACGCTGCCGGGCTTTCCGGCCTGCTTTCTGCAGGCTCCTGACTGTATGATTATGCTAGTAGCAACTTTGCACACTTGTCAACTGGTTGTGACAGTGGACCAGTTACTTTTTCGTATTATATTTCCAAGCCTGCCGCATGGGCTTCCGCGATGTTGCTCTCGATCAGGCGCGGCGCAACCGCGTCGCCGACACGGCGGACCGTCACCCCGGCCAAAAGCGGCGATTCCCTGCACTGGTGATACAGGTCCTCGCAGGAGCGGCGGCCGATGACGGCGACAACCGCGTCCACGCCGTCGATCACCTGTTCCGCCCCCTCCACGAGCAGGTAGCGGTCGAAGCCCTTGGTGCCGGCGTCGCTGAACACCGGGGAGATGGTGACGCGACCGGGCGCGATGGCTTTCGTCACAAAGCCGTGTCGGATGACGATGCCCTTGATGGCCGCGCGGCGGTAGAACAGCGTCCGCGTACCGTCCTCGATATCGCCGCCGATCATGGCATCAGGCGTAACGACCTCGACGCTGCATCCCTGCTCGGCCAGGTACTCGGCGGTCCCCGCCCCCTCCCAGTGTCCATTGTTGTCAATCACCACCACGCGGCACTTCAGCTTCACCGCGCCCGACATCACCTCATCGCTTGAGTGGACGAAGGGTAGGTCGAGGCCGGGAATGTCCGGCAGAACCTGACGCCCGAGCGCCATGGCCAACGCGGCGTTGCCGGAGGTGCCTGGCAAGTTCGGCTCGGAGCCGGTGGCGATGACGACATGGTCCGGACGCTCGGCCGCCAGCAATTCCACGCTCGCTTCGACCCCGGTCCTCACCGTCACTCCCAGATGACGGATGATTGCCTCCAGATGCGATGCGACGCCGGCAATTATGGCGTGCTCGGGCTGCCTGGCCGCCAGGCGCAGCTGGCCGCCAAGCGCATCGGCGCGTTCTATCACCGTTACCTGGTGGCCGCGCCGCGCCGCGATCTCCGCCGTCTTGAGCCCCGCGGGACCGCCGCCGACGACGACGACCTTTCCCGGCCGCGCCGCGTGTCCGATGCCAGGTTCGTCGATCTCCAGTTCGCGACCAGCCGCCGGATTGTGGACGCAGCGGATGCCCTTCTCCTGTCCGACCTGGTAGATGCAGGCATCGTTGCAGGCGATGCAGGAGCGCACCAGATGCGCTTCGCCGCGCCGCAGCTTCGCCGCGGTATCGGGATCGGCGACAAGCTGGCGCGCGAAGCCGATGAGATCGGCATCACCGCCGGCAAGCATCTCCTCCGCCAGCGTGGGTGGGGCAATGCGCCCGAAGGCGATAACGGGCAGCCGGCTCTGGCGCTTGAGGGCAGCCGCGTGTCCGCGAAAACTGCCCGCCCCGATTGCCGCCGGTGGTATTTCCATCCAGTAACTGGAAAAGGAGCCGGCGTCGGTATTCATGTAATCGACGCAGCCGCCCGCCTCCAGATGCGCCGCCATGCGCAGCCCGTAATCGAGCCCGTAGCCGAAGGTCGTGAACTCGTCCAAGCAGATGCGCACGCCGACGGGAAAGTCGTCGGATGTCGCACGCTTGATCGCTTCCAGAACCTCGATCGAGAAGCGCATGCGGTTTTCGAAGGAGCCGCCATAGCCGTCGGTCCGGCGGTTGAAATAGGGAGAGGCAAAGGAGCGCAGAAGGCCGTCATGCGCTACTTTGATCTCGATGCCGTCGAAGCCGCCTTCCATGGCGTTGCGAGCACTCGCGGCGAAACCGTCGATGGTCGCTGCGATGTCCTCCAGGTCCATGGCCTTGGTTGAAAAATGGCTCGAAGGTTCCGGCATCTGCGACGGCGCCCACAGGATATGGGGAGGACGTTGCAACGAGGTGTGCCCGCCATGGGTAAGCTGGCCGAATATCTTCGTGCCGTGGGCGTGAACCCGCGAGGTAAGCTCGCGGTAGAACGGGATCACGGCGGCATCCCAGGCGGAAATGAAACGCCGGGACATTTTGCCCGTCGGGTGCACAGCCTGACTTTCGATGATGGTCAGGCCCACCCCGCCCCGTGCCCGGGCCTCGTGATAGGCCACCAGTTCGTCGGAGCCTAACCCATCGAGGTTTCCGAGCGCGGTGAAATGCGGCTGGAAGACAACGCGATTGCGGAGTTCCACCTTGCCGATGGCAAACGGGCTGAACAGCCTCTCGAATGCGGCAGCGGAACGCGTCTGGAAGTTTGTGGCTGCAGTCAACGGATCAGACCTCCTCACGCTTTCCGGAACGCGCCGAGGCGGCAATCGCATCGAGCACCCGCATATTGGCGACCGCATCCTCCGGTGAATTGGGAACGGGATTTCCCGAAAGGACCGCGTCTGCGAAGGCCTCGACCATGAGCCTGTATTGATCGACCGGCTCGAAAGCGGTTTCCTTGCGATGTCCGTCGGCATCGACATGGATCACCAGCGCTTCGGCCGCGCGGCTGCCCATTCCGGGAATGAAGGAGCGCGGCACCTCAAGCAGGCCGGTCGATCCGATGACCTGGTAGAAACCTTGCCCCGACGCCTTGAAGGATGACGAGACCAGCGCGCAGCGCTCACCGGGAAATTCGAGTATGGCCGACGCCGAAAGATCCACGCCGCTTTCCGCGTCGACATCGAAGCGCCCGAACACTGAAACCGGCTCAGCACCTATGATCCGGCGCGCGGCATTGACGCCGTAGCACCCCATGTCGAGCAGGCTGCCGCCGCCGAACGCAGACGAAAACCGAATGTTTCCAGTGGCATGCTCCATGATGTCGACGGAAAGATGCGCCCGCACCTCCAGCACGTCGCCGATCAGGTCGTCCCGAACGCATTCGAGCACGTGCAGGCTCTGCGGATGGAAGCGGTACATGAAGCCTTCCATCAGCGGCACGCCGCGATCGGCGAAATGATCGACCACCCGTCGTGCTTCGAGGGCATTCAGTGCGAGCGGCTTCTCGCAAAGGACCGCCTTGCCGGCATCGGCCGCCCGCATCGCCCACTCGCCATGCAGACTGTTTGGCAACGGAATATAGACGGCATCGACGTCCGGCGAAGCCAACAGCGCATCATGGGTCCCGAATACATTCGCGATAGCAAACTCCGAAGCGAATTGTTCGCAGCGCGACAGGTCCCGGCCGGCAATGGCCGTCACGCGACCGTTCGACGACGCCTGAATGGCGGGAACGACCTGGGTACGGGCGATCCCGGCGGTGCCGAGAACACCCCAGCGCAGTGGTGGCTTCAACGTTTCCTCCCGCTGCCGGCGAAGCCAGCAGCCTCCATTAAGTTAATCGATTACGTCTCCATTCAAACCGCGATAATGCAGAGTTGTCAAACGAAAAGCCGGAGCACTCACCCAACGATGTAATGAGAATTACTATTTATATCATGATATTAATGTATATTCTTTCCTTGGCATCTGGGCATCGCGCTACTTCCAGTAGCCTGAGGAATATTGACACATGCACTTCTATTAGTAATCGTTTACGTAGCTTTTTAGGAGGAGAACGACATGAAATACGCTTTCAATACGTGGGCTTACGGGAGCTTCCCCTCCTGGCTGCCATCCTACGAACTGGACGAGGTCGTGCGGCGGCTCGCGCGGATCGGTTATGACGGTATTGAGATCGGATGCGCCGCCCCCCATGCGTGGCCGGCATATCTGGATGCCGCGCGCAGGCGCGAGTTGAGGAGCCTCATGGAGGGCGAAGGGCTTCCCGCCGTCAGCCTTCTGCCGGCGCCGGGCGGCGGGCCGGGCCACAACCCCGCCTCGCCGCTGGAAGCGGAGCGGAGGGCCACCATGCATCACTATTGCGAGGTCATCGACCTGGCTGCCGATCTCGGTGCCGGGCTCGTTCTCTATATCGCCGGATGGCAGGTTTTTGGCTCGACGCGCGAAGACGCCTATACCCGCAGCGTCGAGTGCCTCAGACAGATTTCCAAACATGCAGAGGATTGTGGCATCGTGATCGCCATAGAGCCGACGGCGGCCGATTCGAACCTGATAGACACCCCGCACGAGGCGCTCAAACTGATGCGCGACAGCGGTGCAGAGAACGTCAAGGTGATGTTCGACACCTATCACGCCATCTACCGCGACGACGTGTCTGCCGATCACGTGCGCATCCTCGGCGATGATCTGGTTCACATCCACTGCGCGGACGCCAACCGCGCCGCTCCCGGCGACGGCGTGGTCGACTGGTTCGGCGTGTTGCAGGCCGCCAGGGATATCGGTTTTGCCGGGTATCTGACGATGGAGATTGGCTTCCATACGCGCGAAGCCGATCCCGACAATTATGCGCGGCGCGCGCTGTCCTACCTCAAGGGCGTGGAAACGCAGCTTTCCTGATTTGGCTGCCGCGCGGCGAAGCCGCCGGTCCCGGCGCGGACATCATCCGTTCTACACCAGGACGGCGGCTCCGATACGGCCGATATCGCCGTCCTCCTCGTCGCTTTCACCGGAAACGCCGATCGCACCAATGATCTCATCGCCGGCCTTGAGCAGCACGCCCCCATCGAGCGGAATGCCATTGGGGATGCAAAGCAGCGCATAGCGCCCCTCCCCCTCGACCACGTCCTGGAACGCCTTGGTCGGACGCTGGAACAGGACGGCGGTGCGCGCCTTTAACGTGGCAATTTCCACGCTGCCTACCTGCGCTCCGTCATCGCGGTGCAGCAACATCAGATGACCACCGTCATCGACAATCGCGATGACCAGCTTGAGCTTGTCCTTCTTCGCTGCCGCCTCGCAAGCCTCGGCGATCTTCTTGGCGGCTTCAATGGTCAGGGTCGTCTTGGTTGCGAGCATGATCTTCTCCATCAGGGTTCAAAGAGAGACGCCAAGGGCATCGAGCCAGCCGAGGCCTTCGTCGGTGCCGGCGCGCGGCTTGTATTCGCATCCGATCCAGCCAGAATAACCAAGCCGCTCGAGCGCCGTGAAGATGGCGCCGTAAGCGATTTCTCCCTCGTCGGGTTCGCAACGGCTCGGGACCGCAGCGATCTGCACATGCCCGATTTGTGGCAGGTGCCGTTGCACGCGCGTCAACACGTCACCCTCGCTGACCGCCACATGATAGACGTCGAACATGATCCGCACATTGGACGCACCGACCTCGGCGATGATGTCGGCGGCGGTGGAAATATCGGAGTAGAAATAGCCGGGCTTGTCGCGCTGGTTGATCGGCTCGAGCAGGAGGGTGAGATCGGCCGCTGCCTCCACCGCAAAGGCGAGGTTCTCGATAAAGACCGCCTTGGCTCGCTCCCGGACATCGGGGGAAACCACCCCGGCCATGACGTGGATCGAAGAGGCGCCGGCCTCTCGCGCATAGTCGGCGGACCGCACGAAGGTATCGCGGAACTCAGCCTCGCGGCCGGCCTGTGCCCCGAGACCGAAATCCCCCTTCTCCGCATTGCCGAGCGGCGTATTGACGCCGAGCAGTTCGCAGCCATTCGCGCTGCAGCACTCCCACACCTTCGCGGCATCGACATCGTAGGGCCAATGCATCTCAACGGCCTTGAATCCTGCTCGGGCGGCAGCCTCTATACGCTGGATCAAGGGACGGTCCGGCCAAAGGAAGCCGAGATTGGCGGAAAATCTGAGTGTCATGTCAGCCTGAAATGCGTGTTGAGTTCGGCGATGTTTTCAGCGGTTAGGTGGCGTGCGGTCATGCCACGCAGAATGACGGAAAGCTTGGCGCCCTCCTCCAGCTCCTCGATCGCGAAGGCAGCCGCTTCGAGCGAGGCACCGGCAACGACGGGGCCGTGGTTAGCAAGCAGAATGGCGGGGTGTCCTCCCGCCAGCGCCTGAATACGGTCCCTCACGCTCTCGGCGCCGGGGCGCGAATAGGGAATGACGGGCACGCGGCCGACACGCATGACGACATAGGGCGTGAGCGGCGGTATCGCGTCCATCGGATCCGTGTCGGCAAGGCACGACACCGCCGTCGCATAGGTAGAATGAAGGTGAATCACCGCACGCGCATTCGGACGTCGGTCGTAGAAGCCGAAATGCAGCGGCAATTCCTTGGTCGGGGGCGCGCCGGAAACATGCTTGCCCGACGCATCGACCTTCGACAGCCGCTCTGCCTCCAGGAAGCCGAGACAGGAGTTGGTCGGCGTAAACAGATAACCGTCTTCGAGCCTGACCGAGATGTTACCCGACGAACCGCCGGTCAGCCCCCTCTGGAAGAAGGAGCGGCCCCATTTGACGATCTCGTCGCGGATGACGCCCTCGTTCATGGCCTGCCGATCAGCCCCGCCGCCTTTGCGAAAAAATCGTCCGCACCAAAATTGCCGCTTTTCAGGGCGAGGCCCAGCGCGCCGTCGCGTTCTGCCACCAGAGCCGGCACACCCGGATCGATTTCATCTCCGACGACCATGCTGGACAGGCCCAGCGCTTCGACAACCGCGCCCGATGTCTCACCACCGCCGACGACGATGCGCCGGAACCCCGCATCGGCAAGCCGGCAGGCGAGATCGGCGAAGAGCGCCTCGATGCCGGCCGCGAGCTTCTCGCGGCCAAGTTCACGCTGCGCGCGGGCGACAGCCGCAGGGTTCACCGTCGAGTAGACGATGGGGATGAAGTCGGTGTGTTGTTCCATCACCCACGACGCCGCCTTGTCGGCGGTCATGGTGCCCGACATGACCGCCTCCGGATCGAGGGCGAGACCGGGATGCGATGAGAGATGCGCGGCGACCTGACGCTGCGAGGCCGCGGAACATGAACCGCACAAGGCAACGACGGGACCGGCGGCCACCGCGCCGGAACTGCGTGCGCCCGAAAGAAGGCCGGCATCGCGGAAGTTCGCGGGAAGGCCGAGCGCGATCCCTGAACCGCCGGTGATCAGCCTGAGCCCGGCGAGCGCCTTGCCGAGGATTTTCAGATCCTCGTCATCGACCGCATCGGCAACGACGAGCCTGCATCCCTCCTTGCGCCGGGCTTCGAAGGCTTCCGCCAGGGCTTGTGGTCCCGCCCGAACGACATCCAGCGCGACGGATCCGACTTCGCCTTTCGTTTGTCGGCGCAGCCAGCGGCGAATGTCCGGATCGGTCATTGGCGTAAGGGGATGGTTCTCCATGCCCGATTCCGACAACAGCCGGTCACCAACGAACAGGTGGCCCATGAAAAGCCTGCGTCCCGTCGCCGGAAAGGCCGGGCATACCGCCGCCATACCGGCACCGGTCCGCTCCAGCAACGCCTCCGCCACCGGGCCGATATTTCCCTGCGGCGTTGAATCGAACGTCGAACAGTATTTGAAAAGGAATTGCTCGCATCCTTGCGCCTCGAGCCAGTCGACCGCTGCAAGCGACTGCCTGACGGCCTCGTCGGGAGCGATGGAACGGGTCTTCAGCGAGACGACCCCGGCCTCGCAGTCGTAGCGCTCGGAGCCGGTCGGCACGCCGACGAACTGCGTTGTCGCCATCCCGCCCTTTGCGAGCGTATTGGCAAGATCGCTGGCGCCGGTGAAATCGTCGGCTATCGCTCCAAGAAGCATGGAGCGCGCCTATACCGGCAACGTGTTTTGGAGTTCATCCTCGATGTGAACGCGAATGATCTCGTCAAACGAGGTTTCGGCTCGGAAGCCGAGAGCCGATGCTCGCCGTGCGTTGAACGTCTGCGGCCAGCCGGCGATGATCTTGGCAACGGCCGGGTTCGGTTCGCGGCGGATGAGCTTCACCGCCTTCTCACCGACGACACGGCGCAGCGCCTCTATCTCCTCTCCGACGGTCGCGGCAAGGCCGGGCATGGTCAACGAGCGACGGAAGCCGAGCGGCGCGGTGTCGATCTCGGCGGCATGCAGCAGGAACCCTGTCGCCGCGCGCGGGCTGGCGAACCAGTGCCGCACGCTCTCCTCGACCGGCAAGACCGCCTCCTGGCCGATAAGCGGCTCGCGCAGGATGGAGGAAAAGAAGCCGGATGCCGCCTGATTGGGCTTACCCGGCCTGATGGAAATGGTCGGCAGCCGGATGCCGATGCCGTCGAAAAAGCCACGCCGCGAATAGTCCGCGAGCAGCAATTCGCCAATCGCTTTTTGTGTGCCGTAGCTGGTCAGTGGCGTGAGGAAATAGGTGTCCTCGATGGTTTCCGGCAGCGGCTCTCCATATACAACGATGGAGGAAGTGAACACCACCTTGGGGCAATAGGGTTCCCGAACCCCTTCGAGGCGGATCGCGTCGAAAAGAGCGCGCGTGCCGTCGAGATTGACGCGGTAGCCCTTCTCAAACTCGGCCTCTGCCTCGCCCGACACGACCGCCGCGAGATGAAAGATGAGGTCGGGACGCCGGGCAACCAGGCCCGCCGCGACGTTCTCGCCGGAAAGGTCCGCGGCGACGGTCTCGACCGTGCCGCCGAACTCGGGTGCCGGCGGGGCAACGATGTCGGCAAGCGTCAGCGTTTCGATCGGCCGGCCGCCAAGCTCTCCGTTGGCGACCAGCGCCGCAACCAGCTTGCGCCCGATCATGCCCGCCGCGCCTATGACCATTATGTGCATGTCAGGCATTTTCCCTATTGCTGTCGGGAGATCCGTTTTTGGCTTCATGCGCCGTCGCGTGGTTCGTCTCTTTCCCGGTCTCATCTATCTCGCGCGTGGTGTCGCGGATGCGCAGGATATGCTTGGCAAACGCCGCCGAGACGGCCTCCGGATTCCGCATCTTCAGAGCGTTGACGATGAAGCGGTGATCTTCGAGGCTTTTGGCGATCGCCCCCGGCTTGCCCATGGCGATGCGACGGTGGTCAAGCAGATAAGTGTAGAGGTCGACCACGAAATCGGCGAGCAGCTTGTTGCTGGAAGCGTAGTAGATCGTCAGATGAAACTCGCGGTCGCAGATGAGGAAGCGCACGGGATCGTCGCAGGCCGCCTCCTGCGCCGTGATCGAATCCTCCAGCCGGCCGATATCCTCGGCGCTGAGATTGTTGGCCGCGTCGGCCACCACGGCGGTCTCGACCAGCAGGCGGGCCGCGTGAACCTCCTGCAGCGCGTAGCCGTTGATTGATGTCGGGTTGGTGACGCCGATGCGCTGCGTGTCGACCTCGACATTCACGTTCGCGATCCGAGTACGCGCGCCTTGGGAGACCTGGACGATGCCCTCGCCTGCCAGCCGTTGGACCGCGCCGCGAACGGTCTCGCGGCTCACCATCAGCATGGTGGCGAGCTCGCGCTCGCTTGGGAGTTCGTCACCGACCTGCAAAATGCCAGAGGCAATCATCGAAACGATCTTGTCCCGAATCATTTCCTTGGCGGTCTGCTTATGGATGGCTTCGCCGAGCGGCAAACGTGGTGTGATCATACTGGATACGCCGACAACTGGTCCGATATGTAGTCCAGTATAGTATTCTTTCTTGAATGTCACGTGTTAATTTACGCTGGTTGTTGATTTCCGCTGAGAACTGCGCCGGTAAGGCGCTATTTTTTTCACTGTGAATTGACCCAAGTTTAACCCCACCCCTTCGTGATTGGGGAGGGTAACGGGAAGTGATAGAGATGGTGTTGTTCAGCGTTATCACACCCTGGCATTTACGTGATCAGCTTTCGATCCGGGATATGTCCTGCCGCGGCGGATTGTGCCAAAACACAATGAACAAGCATCTGCGCATCGATGCTGTTGAGCCCCCAGTTAAGGTTCTCGAACAGCCCATCAAACTCGAAGCCTTTGCCGACAAGCTGTCGGCCTGGCAGCACGCGACGCGCCTGTTGATCGCTGGCGCAAGATCTATGGCTCCCGGCCACCGAAAGGCGTTCGCCAGGACCTTTTGAAAAGGGCGATCCTCTGGCACACCAAACACTTTGGTGGTGTTCCGGACGAGACGCGCCGCCTGTTAAGCGCCGCTGTAAGAAGGGTCGAGCAGTCATTGCTTTCCCGCCACCAATGTAGAAGCACTGCGGCAGCTGATGAGGAGCGGAGCGCCAGGATCGGAGCGGCAGGGGTGGCTGGCGACTGTTTAGCGCAAGATGCGCGACCTCAATGTCAACGACGAACACTTGCTCCCGGAGCGCGGCTAATCCGGGAATGGAATGGTCAGACCCATACCGTTGATGTGATCGAAGGTGGCTATGTCTTCGAAGCCAGGGTCTATCGCTCCCTTACTGCGATAGCCGGCAAGATCACAGGCACCCACTGGTCCGGGCCGAGGTTCTTCGGGTTATGAGGCGTGTTCAACCGGCATCGACTTCTGTCGACCTGTCGCCACAGCCGCAGGGCATGAGCAACAATGGAGCTCGTTCTGCGCAGCGGCGCCTTCGCTGCGCGGTCTACACCCCTAAATCAAAGGACGAAGGGCTTGATCAGGAGTTCAATTCGCTCGACGCCCATCGAGAAGCCTGTGCCTCCTTCGTCGCCTCACCGACCAGTCTTGGTTGGAAGCTGGTACCGGAGCGCTATGACGATGGTGGCCTGTCGGGCGGTACGATGGATCGCCCCGCTTTGCAGCGGCTGCTTCACCATATCCGTGACAAGATTGCGGCATCGGGGAAGAAGGGCATGTGAATGGGAGCCCCCCAACCGAGACGACAGGTCGAATATCGACCAAATACCCCTAATCAGCGGGCCTTGAATGTAGAGGATGATGCACAAGTATTGGCCAAGCTACGGAAAACACGCCGCTATGCGGATCGAGACTTGTGGGCTGAGTTTAACCGGCGGACGGTTGGTGGAGCTGAGGGGAATCGAACCCCTGACCTCGTCATTGCGAACGACGCGCTCTCCCATCTGAGCTACAGCCCCATTCGCCGGTGACCCGCATTTATGTCCGGTAAAGCCAGACTGTCAAGAATCCAGATTCCCCACTTCAATCTCTCCATGAGAGCAAACATTTCACCCCATTTTTCCATCCCCGACCGGCAAATGGCCGCGTCAGACTTGCCGCATCCATCGGCAATGGCTACATGTCGCAAAATTCGCGGTATTGGAAGCAAGCGTCGTTATCGTTCCCGCTTGCCGACGACCGCGCTTAACACGGCCCAGGAGACCGGCATGCTCGCGCTTATCCAGACCATCATCATGGCGCTCGACATTTATTGGTGGCTGATTATCGGCTCAGCCGTTTTCTCCTGGCTCTATGCATTTAACGTAGTCAACCCTCGCAATCAGTTCGTTGGCTCGGTCGGCAATTTTCTTTTTCGTGTCACTGAGCCCGCGCTACGGCCAATACGGAACCTTTTGCCCGATCTCGGCGGGATCGACATCTCGCCAATCATCCTGCTGCTGATTTTGTTTTTCGTTCGGCAGTTTATCCTGACGACCATCGCGCCCGCCCTTATCTGAACCGTGGTCGACGTCCCGCCCTTCTGTCGGTTGTCTGACGAGGGCCTCGCTTTGTTCGTCCGGTTGACGCCCAAATCTGCACGCGACGCCATCGAAGGCGCGGTAAAGACAGCAGACGGGCGCAGTCATCTGAAAGCGCGCGTGCGCGCCGTACCAGAGAATGGCAAAGCCAACGCCGCACTGGAGAAATTGCTCGCCAAAGAGTTCGGGGTCCCCCCAACCTCGGTTTCAGTCACCGGTGGAGCCACCGCGCGGCTCAAGACAGTGGAGATCAGGGGTGTACCCAAGGAGCTCCTCACGCATCTTGGCACGATCTTCGCACACCAATAGGCGTTGTCACAAAATCCGTTTATGCTCGCCTCTCCTGAAGGAAGGAGCATGGCTTATGCGACTGGCAATGGCGGGAATTCTGGTGGCAACGCTTGGTGGTCTTGCACAAGCCAGCGAGATCGAGAGCGCCTATACCGAAATCAACACGCAAGAGAATTGCGCGGCATTTGCCGCCCCTGCTGCCGATGACCCCGGTGAATGGATGAATTTCGTCTGCGAGGGTTGGCGGGGCTACCCGGTGCTCATTTACTATGGTGATGCGCGGGAATCGATCTTTTACGGCTTCCCACCAGATGGCGATCTCGCGCCGGAATGGGAAAGCTTTGCCGGCTTCAACTCTACCGGATCGACCATCGAATGGCGCATCATGAGCGATGGTGACCGTAAGTGGCCCTTCGCAACGATCCACCGATGGTTCGTCGACGATGGTGAGGGCGCGGGCGACAAGATTGAAGTACTTGCCGTGGAAAAGGTCGGGCAGGTTTTCGGTCGGGAGGGTTGCGTCATCGGGTATGTCGTCGCGACCGGCAACGGGAATGCCAACGAAAAAGCCCGCCGCATCGCCGATGGGCAGGCTTTCGATTTCGCGTGTGGCGCGGATCAGCCGGTGATCGACGCCGGCGATGTGCCGCTGCCCATGACGACGGGCAGCGAGGGCGGCGGTTGAGCGCCGCCCCTCTTACTTGCTCGCCTTGGCCCGCTCGACGGCCTCGACGATCAGCTTTCGGGCCGCCGCTGCATCCATCCAGTCGCCTATCTTCACCCACTTGCCGGGTTCCAGATCCTTGTAGTGCTCAAAGAAGTGCTGGATCTGCTGGAGCGTGATTTCCGGCAGGTCTGTGTAGTTCGTCACGTTTTCATAGCGGCGCGTCAGGTGCGGCGATGGTACGGCAATGATCTTCTCGTCCTGGCCGGAATTGTCTTCCATGATGAGCACGCCGATCGGCCGCACGTTGATAACGCAGCCGGGGATGAGCTGGCGTGTGTTGCAGACCAGCACATCGATTGGATCGCCATCATCGGACAGCGTGTGGGGCACGAAGCCGTAATTGCCCGGATAGGTCATCGGCGTGTAGAGGAACCGGTCAACGACCAGCGTCCCGGAGTTCTTGTCCATCTCGTATTTGATAGGCTGACCGCCGACCGGCACTTCGATGATGACGTTCACGTCTTCTGGCGGATTGTCACCGGTGGAGATGGCGTCTATGCGCATGGGAAAAGCAACCTCTGTTCTGACAGTTATGGCTGCCGCATACCGGCATGGTGACAGTGGAGCCAGCCAGACGGAGCAGCCCGGAAACGGATGGCTGCCGCTTTATCGCGTCATAAGCCGCATGGCAATGCAGCGAATGGTGCAGTGCGAAAGTTTTGCCGCTCAGGATGAGCTACTTGAATGCGTTGAAAACGCGAGGCTAGGCCTTAATCCCAGACGAAAGCCAGCTTGCGGAGCGCACGGTGCTCAAACACTTCGACACCCTCTGCGATATCTCGTCCGCCAGCACCCGAATAAAATGCGAGAGCCGGTTCATTGTCCTCCAACGCCCAGACGACCAACCCTTGGAGGCCATGGGCTTCCAGCATATCGCGCGCAGCCTGGAAGAGCCGGCGACCAAGCCCGACGCCCTGATACTCAGGCCGAAGGTAGAGCTCGTAGATCTCGCCTTCTTGAGCGAGTTCGCGAGCACGGTTCCGCCCGAGTGTTGCATAGCCAGCAATCTCGCCGCCTATCTCAATCACCAGAACGGTAGCGGAGCGGCGTATCGCGTTGGCCCACCAGCGCGGCCCGCGACGGCCAATCATGCGTCCAAGGGCCTGATAGGGGATGATGCCGGTATAAGCCCCGCGCCATGCGCTGTCATGAACCTCGGCGATGGCCTCGGCGTCGTACGGCTCTGCTCGTCTGATGTCGATCGTCAGCGTGTTCATAATTGTTTAACCATAGCTGCGTCGGGTCGACATGCGCAAGCATTAGAGCGCTCATCTTTGCAGTCACACACAAATCGCCGAAAAGCGCTCAGATCTCGGTCAAACGGTCCGCGATTTCGTTGGAATTACGTCGTCCTGCGGGAAAATGCCGAGAAAGCACCTCGCCTGCAAATGCGATCGTTTCCGCGAAGCCGTCAGCCAGCGTACCACGCCGCGCGTGCTCCAGCATCAGCGCGACGCTCTCGTTCCAGACTGTCTGCTCCACGCGAGCATCGATCTCGGAATCAGCGACAATCTCCACATAGCGTTCCGCCAACGAAACGAAAATGAGAACGCCGGTTCGTCCTTTGGTTACATGAATGTTGTGAGCAAGGAACTGGTTCTGCGCATTGGCGTGTGCACGTCTGTATTTCAGCGCTTTGGGTACCAGCGCGACACGTAGCCTTTCAAACACGGCTACCAGACCTGCCGCTGCGCCGAAAGCAGCGAGCTGGGCCACCGCAAAGTGCACAGGATCGATCGAGATCCACCAATGCCTGAGAAGAAAGGCAAGGAACGGCCCGAGGATGAAGATGGCGAGCGCCACAATCAGGCAAGCAGGATAAAGATAGGCATCACTCGAACGCGCAAGCACACAGTAGATCTCACCCGATGTCTTTTTCTCGGCCTCAGCGATTGCACGGGCGATTTGTTCGTGTTCCGCGTCCGAAAGCCGTTTCATGCGTCCTGTCATCTCTACCAGCTCCCCGAAGCACCGCCGCCGCCCGACGAGCCACCGCCGCCGGAAAAGCCGCCACCGCCGGAAGACCAGCCTCCCGATGACCGTCCCCCGGAGGAACCGCCACGCGACTTTGTGTAGTCCACCGTCATGCCGAGCCATTTGTAACGTCCAGGCCCAATCTTGCGGCCGAACATCGGCGGCAGGAACGCCATGGCGAAACCACCGAAAAAGAACGTACCCCAAACGATGAAGAACAGGATGACCGGCCAGGCAGGCTCTCCGTCATTCTGCTGGTTGCGTCTGGCACGCGCTTCGAGCTCGGCTGCATTGCCTTCCAAAACCATGATGATGTCATCGACCGCATCACTGATGCCCGCCGAAAAATCGCCAGCACGAAAGGCCGGCACCATGGTGTTTTCGATAATAAGTTTTGAATGCAGGTCGGTCAGCGTTCCCTCAAGACCGTAACCCACCTCAATGCGCATCTTGCGGTCATCAAGCGCAACGAGGAGCAGGACACCATTGTCTTCGCCGGCCTGCCCTAGCCCCCAGGCGCGAAACAATTGGTTAGCAAAAGGTTCCAACGCCTCTCCATCCAGGCTCCTGATTGTGGCAACCACGATCTGATCCGACGATCTCGCCTGGAAAGCTTCGAGCCGCGAACTCAGGGCCGCTTCGGTGGCTGCATCGACGATCCCCGCATTGTCGACCACCCGCCCGGTAAGCCTTGGCAACTCGACAGCAGCGATCGGGGACGTCGCCACGAGCCAGATCAATCCCGCCACAATTGCAGGCCAGATGTTGCGGTGACCAAACGCGATCAGCGTCCGCCAAGCAGCCTCCCCCATGGATCAGTCTCCGTCAGCCGCCGCTGCTGGTGCCGAAATTCACAGACGGCACATCCATCTTCTCTTCTGAGATCGTGAAGGTCTCATAGGGTTCATTGCCGGTGAACCAGAACATCGCCCAAAGCATGGAGGGAAGCGTTTTCAACGAGGTGTTGTAGAGCCGGACCGCCTCGATATAGTCACGTCGCGCCACGGCAATACGGTTTTCCGTTCCCTCGAGCTGCGCCTGCAAAGCAAGAAAGTTCTGGCTCGATTTCAGATCCGGATAATTCTCGACCACAGCAAGAAGACGAGAGAGCGCACCGGAGAGACCGGCCTGACTTTCCTGAAATGCCTTGAAGGCCTCGGGATCAGTCAGCATATCGGGCGAGACCTGAACCTGGGTCGCTTTCGCGCGCGCCTCGACAACGCCTTCCAGAACCTCGCGCTCCTGCGCCGCATAGCCCTTCACCGTCTCAACCAGATTGGGAATCAGATCGGCGCGGCGCTGATACTGGTTCAGGACTTCGCTCCAGGCCGCTTTCGCTTGTTCCTCGCGTGTTGGAATGGTGTTGAAACCGCAAGCTGACAACAGCGGCAGCATCAGGCAAAGCACCAGCAAGGATAAATGACCGCGCACAGGCGTGGCGGCGAGCGGTTTGGCAATCGACATGAAGGAACACCTCCGGAAAATTGGTTCTCTCGACATTAGAACATGGTCCACTGATAGGAAACCAATTCCGAACTACGGATCCATGATGTACGGTCGGGTTTGAATAAGGGCAACGGGTTTTTTTGCGCAGTGTCAGCACAGAAGCGGGATAAGCAGGCAGAAGCGGAATCGCGGCGGATCCTCGACCGGGTTAGCCGCGAAAGCGAAGGCAGCTCCATGATGACCCGCGCGCGCGATCACATTTCGGCCAGGGACGCAGAACAAGACGACCCGATCGAACTATGGGGAACGCGGATCGGCAGAGGCATCGCTGTAACCACCCTAACTGCGCTCATCCTTTGGATTCTCCTCTACGTTTTCGGTATCATCGGCGGATGAATGACAGCATGACCAAAGAAGAACACCGGTGCGAAGCCGGCGCCGTCATTGTCATATCCAGCCATGTAGCGCGCGGGAGCGTTGGAAATCGCGCTGCCGTATTTACATTGGAGGCGCTCGGTTTTCCGGTCTGGGCGGTCCCGACTGTCATCCTGCCTTGGCACCCGGGCCACGGGCCTGCCACACGCATCGTGCCGGACCCCGGCCAGTTCGCGCGTTTTATCAAAGACCTCGAGAACGCGCCTTGGCTCGGCGAAGTCTCAGCGGTTCTGTCCGGCTATCTCGGCGGTCCTGAACAGGCGCATGCGATAGCTGGCTTGGTGGAAACCCTCAAAACGCGCAATCCAGAGGCGCGCTACGTCTGCGATCCCGTGCTTGGAGATCGGGGCGGACTTTATGTCCCTGAGACAACAGCTGCAGCCATTCGTGATCGGCTGATGCCACTGGCCGATATTGCAACCCCAAACCGCTATGAACTGGCTTGGCTCACGGGCGTCGATATTGACGGTACCGATTCTGCGATCCGTGCTGCCCGAAAGTCACCCCCTGCCGAAGTGATGGTGACATCCGCTCCCGCGAGCAGCCCCGACCGCCTGGCAAATCTGCTGGTCGGGGAGACGGAAGTCCTGCGCGCGGCCCATGACAGCATTCCCAAAGCTCCAAACGGTACCGGCGATCTCACCGCGGCACTTTACCTTGCCCGATTGCTCGCGGGCGAGAAGCAGGAAGAAGCTCTCGCCAAGACCACAGGCTCGGTAGTCGCAATCCTCAACAGGGCGACCGAACGCGGGTCTGATGAGCTGATGCTGGAAACAGACCGGCAAATTCTAACAAGGCCCCAGACGACGATAGAGATCGAGCACATCGCGGAGCCTGTTTCCACCACACACTGAAGTCGCCGGAGTTACGCAGGGAGGCCAAACGACTGAGGCCACAGGATTGCGGCGGGTTCAATTAATTGAACATGCTTGATGCCATCGAGCACGGTGCACAGCAGTGTTGCAGGCGGATCAAATCGGATTGCACGCTAGGCATTTTCTCGCTATTCGAAAGCCCATGACGCACCTTCCTGAACGCCTTATCTCCGGCTACCGCAATTTTATGGCAGGCCGATACAGCTCCGAGAGTGAGCGCTACCGCAAACTGGCCAACGAAGGCCAGTCGCCGCAGACCATGGTCATTGCATGTTGTGATTCACGTGCGGCGCCGGAAACGATCTTCGATTGCGGCCCGGGTGAGCTTTTCGTTGTACGCAACGTAGCCAATCTTGTGCCGCCTTATGAGCCCGATGACCATCATCACGGCACCTCAGCGGCGCTGGAATTTGCTGTGCAAAGCCTGAAGGTGAAGCACATTGTTGTAATGGGACACGGCCGCTGCGGCGGTATCGGAGCCGCGCTTAACCCCTCGGCCGAGCCGCTTTCGCCGGGCGATTTCATTGGAAAATGGATGAGTCTGGTCGGGCCGGCAGCCGAAGCGGTATCCGGCAATGAATTGATGACACCGGCGGAGCGCCAGACGGCACTGGAACGTATTTCGATCCGCTATCAGGTGCAGAACCTGCGCAGTTTCCCATGCGTGAAAATTCTGGAAGACAAGGGCAAGCTCTCCCTGCACGGCGCCTGGTTCGATATCTCCAGCGGCGAGCTGTGGGTGATGAACCCCCAGTCTGGCGATTTCGAGCGACCGCAGCTCGACTAAAGGGCGTTCTTAAACCGGACCCGGCGGGCTCGGCCGCAGCGCCGTTGCCAATGTCGGCTCCGGTAGCCTGTTCCAGATCAGCCATGAGGTAATCGCGACGGCTCCGAACGTCGGGATGATCAGCACCATCGCCAACACCGGATCGCCGATCAGGGCGGCAATAGTGCCTCCGGCGAGCCCGGTGCCCATTTGCAAAAACCCGGTGAGCGAGGATGCTGAGCCCGCAATCCGCGGAAACGGTGCGAGCCCGGCTGTCATCATCGCCGGCATCACGAAGGCAATACCGAAGGCATAGACTCCCACGGGGCCCATCACCCCGATAAAGCTCGGTTTGAACTGGGTGAGTGAAAGGATCATCAGTACGCTTCCTGCAGCGATAGCAGCAAGACCGATGGGCACCAGCCTGTAGGCACCGAGTGTCTTCATCAGAAACCGCGCCGCGACTGCACCGATAAAATACATGCCCGACTGCGCAAGCATGCCGATTCCGAATTCAGCCGGGGTGAGACCGACCCGGCTCATCAGGATAAAGGGTAATACGGTTGCCTGGGTATAGAGAGCGCCGACCGTACCTGCGATGACCAGGCTTGAAAGCATGAAATAGGCATTGCCGAGCAAAAGACCATAGGAATGGATCAAGGCCTTCGGACTGATCCGCGACAGGTCTCGTTCAACCGTTTCACGCATGCAGAAATGAACCACGAGAGAAATCACGACGCCTGCCACAAGCATCAGGCCGAAGATCGCATGCCAACCCGCGAGTTGCATGGTCAGCCCGCCGAGCGTTGGAGCGAACGCCGGTCCGATTGCAAGGATGATGCCTATAAGATTCATGATCCGGGCAGAGCTCTCATGCGTGAACAGGTCACGCACGACCGCACGCGATACCGCTACACCCACTGCTGCACCGAAGCCCTGCAAAAATCGCGCTGCGATAAGCGTCTCGATGTTGGGCGACATCAGCGCAACAAAGCTTGCCACCACATAGATACCGAGAAAGCCGAAAGTGACCGGCTTGCGCCCCAGTCCATCCGAAAGAGGGCCGCAGAAAAGCTGTGCTAATGCAAAGCCGGCAAAGTAAAGCGATATGGTCATCTTGACCGCCGCTTCCGTCGTGCCGAACGCTTCGACAATCTGTGGCATTGCGGGCGTGAAAAGCGCCATCGAAACCGGCCCTAGCGCCACCAGCATTGCCCCGATGATGCTGACGCGCCGTTCGCTCATGAGCGGCGATGCGACAGCTTCGTCCGATCGTTTCGCGCGCAGATTCATAAACGTGCCTCTGCCGGCTTTTGAGAGAATACAGTGAGGTTGGCGCGAACGAGCTTGAGCTGCTCCAGCAGACTCTCCCATTCCGACTGGCTGAGCGACCCGGCCGCATTCTTTCGCATGTCGGCAGCGACGACACCGATCGCTTTCAGAACGCTATCGGCTGCATCGGTGAGTTCGACCAGTTTGGCACGTCGATCCTTCGGATCGTTCAAACGGCGGATGAGTGCACGCGCTTCAAGCCGGTCGAGATAACCGCTCAATGTCATGGCCTCCACTCCCATTCGCTCGGCCAGAACGTTTTGCCGGACGGCCCCTGCGCGTGCTGCATGAGTCAAGGTTCTTGCCTCTCCGGGCGTTACACCGAGACCGGCATCCGATATTGCACGATCCATCGTGCCGCGGATCAAACGATGGATATCGGCAACCAGAAAGCCGAAGGAATCGGGATTCACCGAATGCGTCACGACATGACCCCTTATTATAAGGTAAGCTTAATATAAGGACTACATACAATCATGCTGGATGATCGTCAACGCTGACCATTGCACCGCTGGCGAGCAACGCTTACATCGCAGGAAGCCTCCACCCCAACGCTCCGGAACCGTCATGCACAAATCCGCTCCGATCGACCTTGCATCCCACCCGCTGACGACCTGGACCGGCCCGCATGGCCTGCCGGATTTCACCGCTTTTGACGATGCGGCTTTTGCCCCCGTGTTCGAGGCTGCGTTGAGAGCGCACGAAGCCGAAATCACTCAAATAGCCTTCAATCCCGAAGCGCCTGACCTTGCAAACACGCTGACAGCGCTGGAATTGGCCGGCGACGCACTTTCAAAGGTCTCCGCAATATTCTGGTGCCGTGCCGGCGCACACACGAATGAGACGATCCAGGATCTGGAACGCAAGATTTCGCCGCGAATGGCACGGCACGTCTCCGCGATCTTCATGAACGAAGCACTCTTTGCCCGCATCGACCGGCTTTATCAGGATCGTGAGATGCTGGGTCTCGATGCCGAAACGAGCCGCGTGCTCGAAAAGACCTGGAAGCGTTTCGTGCGAGGGGGCGCTCTTCTCGATCAGGAGGACAAGAAGCGCCTTGCAGAGATCAACGAGGAACTGGCGGGGCTCGGTGCGCAGTTCGGCCAGAACGTGCTCGCCGATGAAAGTGGCTGGGCGCTGTTTCTCGAGGAACGCGATCTCGACGGTCTCTCAGAGGCTCTCAGGAGCACCATGGCGGAAGCTGCGGAAGCGCGCGGGGAAAGAGGGCGGTACGCAGCGACACTGTCACGTTCCATTGCCGAACCATTTCTCGCTTCATCAGAACGACGCGATCTGCGAGAGAAGGTGTTCAAGGCCTTTTCCAAACGTGGTGAGAATGGCGGGAGCACAGACAATACGGATGTGGTCGCCAGAACCCTGAAGTTGCGCGCGGAGAAAGCAAGGCTGCTTGGCTATGAATCCTACGCAGCGCTGAAACTCGACGACACCATGGCAAAAACGCCCGAGGCCGTACAGGATCTGTTGCAGCCTGTCTGGCAGAAAGCGTGCGAAAAGGCCGCCGAAGACGAACAGGAACTGGCTCGCCTCGCCGCACGGGAAGGGCAGAACCACGCCATCGCCCCTTGGGACTGGCGTTATTATGCCGAAAAGCGGCGCTCAGAGCGGTTTGCATTCGATGAGAGCGCACTCAAACCCTATCTCGCTCTGGAGAACGTCATCGCGGCTTCGTTCGATGTGGCGCACCGGCTATTCGGACTCACTTTCGAGGAATTGAGAGAAGTACCTGCGTGGCAAGAGGATGTGCGCACATTCGCCGTGCGCAATCCCGATGGCACGACGCGAGGCCTTTTCATGGCCGACTACTTCAACCGCCCGTCAAAGCGTTCCGGCGCATGGATGAGCGCGCTTCAATCCGGCTACGGCTTGGGCGAAGGCAAATCACCGATCATCTACAACGTGATGAATTTCGCGAAACCGCCGAAAGGGCGTCCCGCCCTCCTCTCCGTGGACGAGGCGCGCACCCTGTTCCATGAATTCGGCCATGCGCTGCACGGCCTGCTGAGTGATGTGACCTGGCCGTCAATTTCCGGCACTTCCGTCTCCCGCGACTTCGTCGAGCTGCCCTCGCAGCTCTTCGAGCACTGGTTTACCGTGCCTGACGTGCTTCAGAAATTTGCAAAGCACCATGTGACCGGCGCTCCCATGCCTCAGGAATTGGTGGAGAAGATGCGCGCCGCCCGCACGTTCGATGCCGGCTTTGCCACAGTGGAGTTCACCGCATCAGCGCTGGTCGATATGGCCTTTCACAGCCAGGCGGAAGCGCCGAAGGACCCACTGCGCTTTGAAGCGGAAACGCTGGAAAAGCTCGGGATGCCCGATGCCATCGTCATGCGCCACCGCACACCGCATTTCCTGCATGTATTTGCCGGCGATGGATATTCAGCCGGCTACTACTCTTACATGTGGTCGGAAGTTCTCGATGCCGATGCCTTCCGCGCTTTCGAGGAGAAAGGCGACCCCTTCGATCCCGAAACGGCACAGAAGCTGCGTCAGCACATCTATTCTGCGGGCGGATCCGCTGATCCCGAAGATCTCTACAAAGCGTTCCGTGGCCGTATGCCGACTCCGGAAGCCATGATGGAGAAAAAGGGGCTTGCCTGAATAGCTTTTCAAAGTCACGGATCTGTCACCTGAGCAATAACTCACTGCAACATTGAAGCACCAGATTGCCTCCCGAGAATCAACCAGATTGAGGGAGACTGTCATGAAGTCCTTTGCAGTGAGTACCCGCCGCAAATTCCTCCTTGGAACCGGCGCAACCGCACTCGCCACCGCCGCGGGCGGGCTTTCCATGCCCGCCATCTCGCGGGCCTCTTCGCGCCCGATGTTCACCCATGGTGTTCAATCCGGCGATGTCGACACGACGAGCGGCATGATCTGGACGCGGGCTGACCGACCCGCGCGGATAGAGTTCGAGGTCTCCTCCACGGAGAGCTTCGCCAATGCGACCCGCCTGCCCACCATAGATGCCCTGCCTGAGAGCGATTTCGCGGTGAAGCGGCTCCTGACGGAGCTGACGCCGGATCAGGAGATTTTCTATCGCATGCGCGCCGCCGATCTCAGCAACGGCAATGCCAAATCCGAGTGGATCGTAGGCCAGTTCCGCACGGCGCCCTCCGCTCGGCGCAACATTCGTTTCGCCTGGTCCGGCGACACCGCTGGCCAGGGCTGGGGCATCGACGAGACCGGCATGAAGACCTATGCCACCATGGAGAAACACCGCCCGGATTTCTTCCTCCATTCCGGCGACACCATCTATGCTGACGGACCGATGGAAGACGAGGTCACGCTGAAAGACAGCAGCGTCTGGAAAAACACGGTTCTCATCGACGAGAAGCGCAAGGCGGCTGAGACGCTGGACGAGTTCCGTGGCCAGTGGAAATACAACATGATGGATGATCATGTGCGCGCGCTGAACGCCGTCTGCCCGACCTTCTTCCAATGGGACGACCATGAAGTGGTCAACAACTGGTCGGCCTCCAAGGACCTCTCGGAGGACGATCGCTACACCGAAAAATCGGTGGCGCTATTGCAGGCCCGCGCGGCCCGCGCGTTCCACGAGATGACGCCGATCCGCTACACACCGGCAGAGCCCGGCCGGGTCTATCGCAAGATCGCCTACGGGCCGATGCTCGACGTCTTCTTCCTCGACATGCGCTCCTACCGCGCCGCCAATTCGGAAGGCCTGCAGGAAACAGCAGGCGAGGAAACCCGCTTCCTCGGCGATGAACAGATCCGCTGGCTGAAGCGCGAGCTCGCCAACTCCCGCGCCACCTGGAAGGTGATCGCCGCCGACATGCCCATCGGCCTCGTGGTGCCGGACGGCGAGAAGATCGAAGCCATCGCCAATGGCGACGACACCTCTCCGAAAGGTCGTGAGTTCGAGATCGCCGATCTCCTGCGCTATATCAAGAATGCCGGCATCGAAAACACGGTCTGGTTCACCGCCGACGTGCACTACACGGCCGCCCATTACTACAATCCCGACAAGGCTGCCTTCCAGGACTTCAAGCCTTTCTGGGAATTCGTTTCCGGCCCCCTTCATGCCGGCACATTCGGGCCCAATAAGCTCGACGGCACATTCGGGCCCGAACTGAAATATGTAAAGGCCCCGAGCGAGGATCAGGGGGCAAACCTGCCGCCCTCCGCCGGCTTCCAGTTCTTCGGTCTTGTGGACCTCGACGCTACCACAGAGCAGATGACCGTGCGGCTCATGGACCGTGACGACAACGAGCTTTACAAAGTGACGCTCGATCCTGTTCGCTCTGCCTGAGCGGGTCTGATGATTTATCAACCGGGGCCGCAGGCCCCGGTATTTTGTTGCTTTGTTTCAGAAGAACGAGGCAACCATTGGCGCAATCTACCAATTAATTAGAACCTGATGCCCAATTGGTCGCAGATTGTGAAATTGCATCTTTCGCGCAGCGCATTTATTGATTCTCATCGCACGCATGAACGGAGGCCATGATGGATCAAGCGCGCACGCGTCAGCAGGCTGATACAGCGGTCAAATCTGCCACCGCACGCCCCGATGTGACCGTCTTCTTCGACGAACGCACCTCCTCTGCACAATATGTCGTTGCCGACCCGGCAAGCGGAAAATGTGCAATCATCGACCCGGTGCTGGATTTCGACGAGAAATCGGGCAGCACGTCGCGCGAAAATGCTGACAGGCTGCTGGCCTTCATGTCCGAAAACGGACTCGAGCTCGAGTGGATCCTCGACACACACCCCCATGCCGACCATTTCTCCGCTGCAAGCTATCTGAAGGAAAAGACCGGCAAACCAATCGCCATCGGTGAGAAGGTTGTGGAGGTCCAGAAGCTCTGGAAGGCGATCTACAATTGGCCCGATTTCACGGCAGACGGCTCGCAATGGGACAGGCTGTTTGCCGATGGCGACACCTTCTCCATTGGTACGCTGCCAGTAAAGGTGATGTTCTCGCCCGGTCACACCTTGGCTTCGATTACCTATGTGATTGGCGATGCCGCGTTCGTTCACGACACGCTGTTCATGCCCGATTCCGGAACCGCTCGCTGCGATTTTCCCGGCGGCAGTGCCGAACGGCTCTGGAACTCCATCCAGAAGATTCTCAGCCTGCCAGATGAGACGCGCATCTTCGTCGGACATGACTATCAGCCGGGCGGGCGCGAGCCCCGCTTTGAAAGCACCGTTGCCGAACAACGCGCCACCAACAGCCATATTTCGAAGTGCAAGACGGAAACAGAATTTGTCGCCATGCGTGAAGCACGCGACAAAACGCTGCCCATGCCCAAACTCATCCTGCATGCGTTACAGGTCAACATAAATGCGGGGCAACTGCCGGCACCGGAGGCCAATGGCAAGCGATATCTGAAGTTCCCTCTAAACGCGCTGGAAAGCTCAAGCTGGGGCTAAACGCGGTGGGCTCTCGCCCGGCATTGGCACAGCACACTTTCGCAATTGCGAAAAAACCTGTATGAGCGCGGCAACGCAACTGGCCGCGCCATGCCTTTCGCGCGCCTACCGACCCCAAAGAGCACATATGAAACTGCGCAACATTGCGATCATCGCCCACGTTGACCATGGGAAAACGACACTCGTCGACGAGCTTATGAAGCAGTCCGGCGCCTTCCGCGACAACCAGCGTGTCGCAGAACGGGCCATGGATTCCAACGATCTCGAAAAAGAACGCGGCATCACCATTCTCGCCAAAGCCACCTCGGTGGAATGGAAGGATACCCGCATCAACATCGTCGACACACCCGGCCACGCCGATTTCGGCGGCGAGGTGGAGCGTATCCTCTCCATGGTGGATGGCGCCGTGCTTCTGGTGGACGCAGCCGAAGGCCCGATGCCCCAGACCAAGTTCGTGGTCGGCAAGGCGCTGAAGGTCGGTCTCAAGCCGATCGTCGCCATCAACAAAATCGACCGACCGGACGCCCGCGCCGATGAGGTGATCAACGAGGTGTTTGACCTGTTCGCCGCGCTCGACGCGACGGACGAGCAGCTCGACTTCCCGATCCTCTACGGTTCAGGCCGCGACGGCTGGATGAACTACGAGCCGGAAGGCCCCAAGGATCAGGGTCTAGCCCCGCTCTTCGACCTGGTGCTCAAACATGTGCCCGAGCCGACCACAGAGCCCGGTCCGTTCCGCATGATCGGTACCATTCTGGAAGCCAACCCGTTCCTCGGCCGCATCATCACCGGTCGTATCGCTGCGGGCTCCATCAAGCCGAACCAGGCCGTGAAGGTGCTCCATCACGACGGCACGCTTCTCGAAAACGGACGCATCTCCAAGATTCTCGCCTTCCGGGGCCTTGAGCGTCAGCCCATCGAGGAAGCCCATGCAGGCGACATTGTCGCCATTGCCGGCCTCTCCAAGGGCACCGTCGCCGACACGTTCTGCGATCCCTCGGTCAACCAGCCGATGGAAGCCCAGCCGATTGATCCGCCGACCGTGACCATGAGCTTCATCGTCAACGATTCACCGCTGGCCGGCACTGAGGGCGACAAGGTGACGAGCCGCGTGATCCGCGACCGTCTCCTGAAAGAGGCCGAAGGCAATGTGGCGCTGAAGATCGAGGAAGCCGACGACAAGGACTCCTTCTACGTCTCAGGCCGCGGCGAACTTCAGCTTGCAGTTCTCATCGAAACCATGCGCCGTGAAGGCTTTGAGCTCGCCGTCTCCCGCCCCCGCGTGGTGATGCAGAAAGACGAGAGCGGCCAGCTTCTCGAGCCCATCGAGGAAGTGGTGATCGACGTGGACGAGGAGCATTCCGGCGTCGTCGTACAGAAGATGTCGGAGCGCAAGGCCGAGATGATCGAACTGCGCCCCTCCGGCGGCGACCGCCAGCGCCTCGTCTTCCACGCGCCCACGCGCGGCCTCATCGGCTATCAGTCGGAGCTTTTGACCGACACGCGCGGCACGGCCATCATGAACCGGCTGTTCCACGATTATCAGCCCTATAAGGGCGAGATCGGCGGCCGCGTGAACGGCGTCCTGATCTCCAACGATGACGGCGAAGCGGCAGCGTACGCGCTGTTCAACCTGGAAGATCGCGGTCCTATGGTGATCGATGCCGGCGTGAAGGTTTATCACGGCATGATCATCGGCATTCACTCCCGCGACAACGATCTGGAAGTGAACGTTCTGAAGGGCAAGAAGCTCACCAACGTTCGCGCATCCGGCAAAGATGAAGCGGTGAAGCTTACCCCGCCGATCCGCATGACGCTGGAGCGTGCCCTTTCGTGGATCCAGGATGACGAACTGGTGGAGGTGACGCCGAAGTCCATCCGCCTGCGGAAGCTCTATCTCGACCCGCACGAGCGCAAGCGTTTCGAGAAAAGCCGCGCCGGCGCGGCTTAAGGTCGACTGCAATATGAGCCCGCAACTGTTTTGCGGGCTCATAATTTCTGCGAAGGCTTCGCCCCTGCCCCTAGGGGGCTTCTGATACCGGAATGCCCTGAACGCGCCGACGTTGTTCCCAGGCATTCCCACCATCCCGGTTGACAGTTTCCGAACAGGCCGCCCTAATCTTCCCCTCTTTCGTGGAGGAGTTCCCCAATGGATATTTCCGCCCTTGTCATCTTCGCTGGCGCGTTGCTTGTCGCCGCCGGCTCCCCCGGCCCCAGCATCGCGGCGCTGGTCGCCCGCGTCATCAC